>NZ_JBICVH010000007.1:0-411643 GCF_043198905.1 Kitasatospora sp. NPDC048715
CCGCATCGCCCTCACCGCGGCCGGACGCACCCTCGTGGACGCCGCCTTCACCGACCACGCGGCCAACGAGACCGCGCTGCTCTCCGCCCTCTCGGAGGAGGAACGGGCCACCCTGGACGGGCTCCTGCGCAAACTGCTCGCCGACGTCGAGGGCGCGGAGAGCCCCGCGCCCTGACAGCCCCGCCCGAGGACTGACCGACCCCGGACCTGACCTTCGCAGCCATTACGAACGACGACTGAGCCGGCACGGATTAATTCATTCTTTCCTTCCTTCCGCACCAGCCCGACCGGCCACCTCCGAGCTCGGGCTCCGAGGCCGGCTCACATCCTGCGGCCGGCGGCCAGGTCCGTGCAGGCCAGGACGGCGATCACCACCACTACTGCAACCGCGGCCGGCATCCGCACGATCGACCTCGGCAACGCGGAGATCGAGCGCGCGATCGGCTACCTGCTCAAGGACACCACGCGCGATCAGCTCGTCGACGCCATCCGATCCGCCTCCCGCGGCGAGACCGTCCTGACCCCGAGGGTCGCGGAGCGGCTGGTTGCCCGCATGCGGCAACCAGCTCCGGTGACCCTGACCACCCGGGAGGTGGATGTGCTGAGCGCGGTCGCCGAACGGGTCCGGCATCGAACGGCCAGACAGTTCGCCGACGAACAGGCCGCGGCCTTCGCGATGCCTACCCGTCCTGCCCGTTGGCGGGAGCGCCATCCCCGGCCCGCTCCGAGAAGACCCGCCGGAGACATGCGACTGCCGGGAACGTACGCGCCTCACCTGCCACGTTGCTGTTTCGGGGTCAGCTTGGTGCGTTCACGGGCGCCGAAGGCGCGGGGTGGGGCAGTAGCGCGTGCCTCCTTCGAGGACAACAGTCGGCCCGGGGGCGATCTCGGTGAAGCCCGCGTCCTGGACCACCGGCAGCCCGCTGCGGACGAGTTCCTCCCACGCCTGCGGCGAGGCCGTTCGGACCGCGAGCGCGAAACCGGCCTCGGCCCACTCCTTGCGCTGCGCCTCGTCCAGCCGCCACCACCCGAGCTGGGCGGCGTGCCCGGTCTGCGCCATCGTCTTGCCCGCGCTCATCTCCAGCTCGGGGTTGAGCCACAGCACCGGCAGCCCCGGCTCGGGCGCCGTGACCTCGGCCGTCTCCTCAAGGTCCGTCCCGGACACCTGGAGCTTGGCGAGGTCCTTCGGCCACCCGTCCAGCGGGACCGGCGGGAACACCCGCACCTCGGCCTCCCGGCCGTGCACCGTGAGGCCCGGCAGCTCGCCCGCCCGGCGCCACTCCCCGCCCCGGGCCCGCCGGACCACCTTGCGGATCCGGGCGTCCTCCCAGGCCGCGACCCGCTCCGCCCACTCGCCGTCCGCCCCGGTCACCCGGGGGTCGGACAGCAGGGTGAGCACCGCCCGGGCCGAGGTCTCCAGCGCGTCCGTCCGGCTCGGCGGAGTGGCCCGCTCCATCCGGACGACCAGGGGCAGCACGTACTGCGGCCGCTCGTCGCGGTCCTCGCGGTCCTCTCGCTCCGGGGCCTCGCCGGGGTCGGCCGCAGGGGCCGGGGGCTCGGAGACCGGAGCCGGAGGAACCACGGCCGGAGTCGGAGCGGTGGAGGTCGAAGCAGTGGAGGTCGGGGCAGTGGGGGTCGGGGCATCGGAAGGATCAGTCACCCGTCCAGGATGCCAGCCCCGCTCCGGACGACTCGGCCCGGCCCGACCGCCGCAGCGTCCACCTCCACGCTCACCGCAGCCGCTGCCGCAGCTCGTCCACCGCCGTCCGGATGCTCTCGCTGTACGCGTCCCCCGGCAGCGCGTCCTCCGACAGCGCGTCCAGACTGCGCACGGCGCGTTCGAGCTGCTCACGGGCGAGGTCCGGCTCGCCGAGCTCGAGGTGGTCCGAGGCCAGGTTGAGGTGCAGCGAGGGGTAGAAGGCGCGCACCTGGAGGGCCGACTCGTACGCCCCGGGTGCCCGATACCCGGCGTCCGATGCCCGGCGCCCGACGCCGACGCCCGCCCTACGGCGCAGCGGCCCGTCAGCGCCGGTAGCCGCGCTGAGGGTCCCGCTCCTCGGCGTCCTCGTACATCAGGAACCAGCCCTCCGGGTGGGTGGCCGCCAGCAGCACCTCCGTGCGCTGCTCCGCCCCCAGTTCCGGATCGCCGTCGTCCGGCCCGTAGACCCCGAACAGTTCGTCGTGGCAGCCGTCCCAGTCGTAGTCGTACAGGTCGGCCGGGAGGTCGCCCATCATGTCCGCGACCGACTCGGGCTGGGCGCCGAGCAGCGTCCGGGCATCCACCAGGGCCATCCGCAGCGCCACGTCCTCGGCCAGGCAGCGTGGCAGCGGCCACTCGCCGAGCGCGAGGTCGTCGGCGAGGTCGTCGAAGGCCCGGGCCATCGCGCGGCGCCAGCTCCGGTGCATCCGCCAGGTGCGTTCGGGGAGCCGGGTGAACACCGTCCAGTCCGCGTCCTCGCCGTCGACGATCGCCTCGTCCCCGTGCTCGTCGAAGTCGTCGTACGCGGCGTCGGCCAGGCCTATCAGCTGGGCGTGGAGCAGGCAGGCGGTGCGCGGGGTGAGCGTCCAGTCCGCGCCCGCGCCGCCGTCCTCCTCGTCGCCCTCCAGCGGGAACAGGTCGGCGAAGTCCGGTGTGAAGTCCTCCGTGACGCTGATCTCCAGCGTCCCGCCCATCGCCTCGACCCCGGGGATGGCGGCCACCAGCCGGTCCGGATGCAGCAGCGCGCCGAGCGCCGCGTTGGCGTCCTCGGCGACCTCGCGCAGCAGTTCGCGACGCTGGCCGGCCGGGTCGATGCCGTCGAAGTCCAGTTCCTCGACGGCCCTGATCGCGGCCGCGCGCAGGGCCGGCCAGTCGGTGATCCGCAGGCCCAGCACCACCGTCGCCTCGATCTCCTGCGCGCCGGAGTCCTCCGCCGCGCCCGGCCCCTGTGGATGATCGCTTCGCTCGCCCATGGGGCTAACGGTACGGCCTTTCGGCCCCCCGATCACCGGTCGGGACCAGCTTCCGGAAGCGTTCTCGGCCACCGCCCGGCCACGCCTCGGTCACTCGGACGCAGGAACTGGCAGGATGCGTCCCATGGCTGACATCAACGAGTACGGCGGCGGGCAGGGCCCGAACGCCGACGTCCTGGTCGTGACCACCAACGACATCCCCGGCTTCCGGGTCGACCACGTGATCGGCGAGGTCTTCGGGCTGACCGTGCGCAGCCGCCACCTCGGGAGCCAGATCGGTGCCGGTCTGAAGTCGCTGATCGGCGGCGAGCTGCGCGGTCTGACGAAGACCCTGGTCGAGAGCCGCAACGAGGCCATGCAGCGGCTGGTCGAGCAGACCAAGGCGCGCGGCGGCAACGCCGTCCTGATGATGCGCTTCGACGTCACGGAGGCGGCCGACGTCGGCACCGAGGTCTGCGCCTACGGCACCGCCGCGGTCATCTCCCCGCTCTCCTGACGCTCCTCCGCGCCTCTGCTCCTCCACGTCCGCGCATCCGCGCCTTCGCGCCTTCGCGCATCCGCCCGCGCACTCCCGTTCGCGACCACCGTTCGCTCCTCCACGGACGCCGACGGAGCCCCGGCGGAACGACGGGAACAGCCGTCGACCCCCCGATGTTTCAGCGGCGTGACTGTTTACGGTGCAACGAACAGCGTTCCGGAACGCGTGGACGTCCTGGTGGTGGGTGCCGGGCAGGCAGGCCTTTCCGCCGCCTACCACCTGGGCCGCCGTGGTTTCGCCCCGTACCGGGCGGGCGTCGACGGCGGTTTCGTCGTCCTCGACGCCAACGCCGTCCCCGGGGGCGCCTGGGCGCACCGCTCGCCGTCCTTGCGGATGGCCACCGTGCACGGCGTCCACGACCTCCCCGACGCCGAACTCCCGCCGCCGGACCCCGGGGCCCGCGCGCGCGAGGTGGTGCCGGAGTACTTCGCAGCGTACGAGGCCCGGCACGCGCTCCCGGTCGTACGCCCGGTCGCGGTGCGTGCCGTACGCGCCGAGTCCGAACGACCGGATGCCCGGCTGCTGGTCGAGACCGACCACGGTGTCTGGTCCACCCGCGCACTGATCAACGCCACCGGCACCTGGACCCGGCCCTTCCTCCCGCACTACCCCGGTCACTTCGCGGGCCGCCAGCTGCACTACGCCGAGTACCGCGGTCCCGAGGAGTTCGCGGGCCGGCGCGTGCTGGTGGTCGGTGGCGGCGCCTCGGCGGTCCAGGTGCTGTCGGAGGTTGCCGCCGTCGGCGAGACGGTGTGGGTCACCCGCTCCGAACCCCTCTACCACGACGGACCGTTCACCCCGGAGTACGGGCGCGCGGTGGTCGCCAAGGTCGAGGAGCGGGTCCGGCAGGGCCTGCCGGTGCGCAGCGTGGTCAGCGTGACCGGGCTCGGCCCGTCCGTCGCCCTCCGGCGCGCCCAGGAGCTGGGCGCGCTGCGCCGCCGCCCGATGTTCGACCGCCTGACCGAGCACGGGGTCGCCTGGGGCGACGAGGAGCTGCCGGTGGACGCGATCGTCTGGGCCACCGGATTCCGGCCCGAGGTCGGGCACCTCGCCCCGCTCGGGCTGCGCTCCCCCGGCGGCGGGATCGCCCTCACCGGCACCCGCGCCACCGCAGACCCGCGCGTCCACCTGGTCGGCTACGGTCCGTCCGCCAGCACCGTCGGCGCCAACCGGGCCGGCCGCGCGGCCGTCAACGACCTGGTCAAGCTCCTCGGGGACCCGGCGCTCGCGGCACCGACCGGCGGGAGCCCGGCGCTCGCGGACCGGGTCGCGGAACCCGCCGCCGTCTGAGCTCGCTCAGCGGTCGTAGTCGACGGTCACCCGGTCGGTGAGCGGGCGGGCCTGGCAGGTCAGGACGTACCCGGCGGCCAGCTCCTTCTCCTCCAGGGCGAAGTTGCGGCGCATCTCCACCTCGCCCTCGGTGACCAGGGCGCGGCAGGTGCCGCAGACTCCGCCCTTGCAGGCGAACGGCAGGTCCGGCCGGGAGCGCTGGGCGCCGTCCAGGATCGAGCGGTCGCGCGGGAGGCAGAGCGTGCTGCCGCGGCCGTCGAGCACGACGGTCACCTCGCTCTGCGGGCCCGACCCGCCGTCGGCCGAGGCGTCCGTCCGGTCCCAGTCCTCGTCGCGCTCCGGGAGCGGCTCGTCCTCGGCGTGGAACAGCTCCTGGTGCACCCGCTCGCCCGGCACGTCCAGTTCCGCGAGCAGGTCCTTGGCCCCGGTGACCATGCCGAACGGGCCGCACAGCCACCAGTGCCCGACGCTCCCGACGTCCACCAGCGCCGCCAGCAGCGCGCGTACCCGCTCCGGGTCCAGCCGGCCGCTGAGCAGCTCGGCGTCCCTGGTCTCCCGGGAGAGCACGTGGACCAGCTGGAAGCGGCCGAGGTAGCGGTCCTTGAGGTCGGCCAGCTCGTCCGCGAACATCACGGTGTCGCTGCGCCGGTTGCCGTAGAGCAGGGTGACGGTGGAGCTGAGGTCGGCGGCCAGCACGGAGGCGGCGATCGACAGCATCGGGGTGATGCCGGAGCCCGCCGCGAGCAGCACGTGGTCGGCCGGGACCCCGAGTTCGGGGGTGAACAGGCCGGACGGCGTCAGCACCTCCACCTCCTCGCCGGGCTTCGCCTCGCGCACCAGCCAGCGCGAGAACAACCCGCCGGGCACCTCCCGGACGGCGATCCGCAGCGGCCCGCCGACCGGGGCGCAGATCGAGTACGAGCGGCGCTCGTCGGCGCCGTCCACCAGCTTGCGCAGGGTCAGCGTCTGCCCGGGGCGGAAGGCGTACTCCCCCGCCAGCCCGTCCGGCACCGCGAAGGTCACCGCGACGGCGTCCTCGCAGAGCCGCTCGACCCGGTCGATCCGCAACCGGTGGAAGGTCGGACGGCGGGCGGGGCGGATGCCGGTCGCGGACCCGGCGTCGACGGACGCGGAGACCACGGACCCGGTGTCGACGGACCCGGTGTCGACGGACGCGGGAACAGCGGCGGCGGGAACGGCGGAGCCGGCGGCGGCGGAAGCGGCGGGCATTCAGATCTCCTTGACGCGTTCGAACGGCTCGCGGCAGGCCCGGCAGCGCCAGAGCGCCTTGCAGGCGGTGGAACCGAAGCGGGACAGCTCCTCCGTGTCGGTCCCGCCGCACTGCGGGCACGGCACGGGGGGAACGGTGCCCGGCCCGGCCGTGGTCGGGGCTCCGGAGCGGGTCGGGCCCAGCGTGAGCGCCACCGGTCCGGCCGCGGCCGCGACGGCGGCGGTCGGGCGCGGTGGGGCGATGCCCGCCTCGGCGAGCTTGCGGCGGCCCTCGGCGGTGATCAGGTCGGTGGACCACGGCGGGTCCAGCCGCAGCCGCACCCGGACGTCCGGGTAGCCGGCCGCGCGCAGCCGGCGGTCCACGTCGGCGGCCATCTCGGCGACGGCGGGGCAGCCCGAGTAGGTCGGGGTCAGCCAGGCGGTGACGGTACCGCTGCCGCCGTCCACCTCGACCCCGGCCAGGACGCCCAGGTCGGCCAGGGTGAGCATGGGAAGCTCCGGGTCCGGGACGGCTGCGGCGACGGCCCAGGCCACGTCGCGGGTCGTCGGTTCCGCCGCGCCCGTCGTGCCCGCCATGCCCGTCGCGACCTCGTCGGTCACGATGCCGTCGGTCGCCACGTCGTGGGTCGCCACCTCGTCGGTCACCATGTCGTTGGTCACCATGTCGCCCCCGGGTGGGCTCGGGCCAGCACCTGGAGCTCGGCGAGCAGCGGGCCCAGCGCCTCGGTGTGCACGCCGTCCCGGCCGGCCCGGCCGAGGACGGTGGCCAGCGGCGGCGCGTCCGGCAGGGTCAGACCGGCCTCGGCGAGGACGGCGGTGAGCGAGCGCAGCACCGGTTCGCGCAGGGTCGCCGGGTCGACACCCGCCCGCAGCTCCACCGGGTGCGCCGTGAACAGCTCCTCCAGCAGCGGCCAGACCGCGTCCAGCCCGGCCTGCATCCGCTCGGCCGAGTACGGCGTGCCGTCGCCGAGACGAAGCGTCCAGGCGGTCGCGTACTCCCGGTGGTAGGCGAGCTCCTTGACACCCCGGGTCGCGACCGCGGCCAGCACCGGATCGGGGTGCGCGCTCAGCGCCTCGTACAGGGCGCCGCGCGCGGTGGCGAACAGCAACAGCCGGGCGATCGAGTACGCGAAGTCGCCGTTCGACGTCTCCACCAGGCGGACGTTGCGGAACTCGTGCTCCTCGCGCCAGTACGCCAGGTCGTCCTCGGTGCGGCCGGTGCCGTCCGCCTGCCCGGCCCGGGTGAGCAGCAGGCGGGCCTGGCCGAGCAGGTCGAGGCCCAGGTTGGCGAGCGCGACCTCCTCCTCCAGCTCGGGCGCCCGGGTGCACCACTCGATCAGCCGCTGCGCGAGGACCAGGGCGTCGTCGCCCAGCATCTGGCAGTAGGCGGCGAGGTCGGCGCCGTCCAGACCGGCGGGCAGCGTGGTGTCCACGCCGAGCAGCGGGTCGGCGAAGCCCGTCCCGTACGCCCAGCGGCCCTCGCCCTCGGGTCCGGGGGCGGCGTCGGCGAGGCTGAGGTAGACGTGGTCGTCCTGGCCGGCGCCCGGGCCGGCGCCGGTGGTGGTTCCGGTGGTGGAGGTGGTGTGGTCGTGCACGGTGGCTCCCCCGTCAGATGTGCGGGACATCCTCGGGGATGTCGTAGAAGGTCGGGTGGCGGTAGACCTTGTCGCCGCTGGGATCGAAGAACGGGTCGCGCTCGTCCGGGGTGGAGGCGGTGATCGCGTCCGAGCGGACCACCCAGAGGCTCACGCCCTCGTTGCGCCGGGTGTACAGGTCGCGGGCGGCGAGCAGCGCCATCCGGTCGTCGGCGGCGTGCAGCGAACCGACGTGGACGTGGTTCAGCCCCCGCCGGGGGCGCACGAACACCTCGTACAGCGGCCAGCCGGCCTTGGACCCGGCCGGGGAGCCAACCTGGGGCTCGGTCACTTTCCGTTCTCCTGTTCGGTGGCTTCGGTGAGTCCGGGGGCTTGGTCGGCTCCGGGGGCGTCGACGGCTCCGGCGGTTTCGGCAGCCCCGGTGGCCTCAACGGCTCGGGCAGCCTCGGCGGCGCGCTTGGCCGCGTAGGCGACGGCGGCCTCGCGCACCCAGGCGCCGTCCTCGTGGGCGGCACGGCGACGTTCGATCCGCTGGGCGTTGCAGGGGCCCTGGCCGTGGATGACCCTGGTCAGCTCGGACCAGTCCGGCTCGCCGAAGTCCCAGCCGCCGCGCTCCTCGTTCCAGCGCAGCTCCGGGTCCGGGAGCGTGACCCCCAGGTGCTCGGCCTGCGGGACGGTCATGTCGACGAACCGCCGGCGCAGCTCGTCGTTGCTGTGCCGCTTGATCCGCCAGGCCATCGAGCGGGCGCTGTTCGGCGAGTCGGAGTCCGAGGGGCCGAACATCATCAGCGACGGCCACCACCAGCGGTCCACCGCGTCCTGGACCATCCGGCGCTGGGCCTCGGTTCCGCGCATCAGCGTCATCAGGAGCTCGTAGCCCTGGCGCTGGTGGAAGGACTCCTCCTTGCAGATCCGCACCATCGCGCGGGCGTACGGGCCGTAGCTGCACCGGCAGAGCGGGACCTGGTTGCAGATCGCGGCGCCGTCCACCAGCCAGCCGATCACCCCGACGTCGGCGAAGGTGAGGGTCGGGTAGTTGAAGATCGAGGAGTACTTCTGGCGGCCGGAGATCAGCTTCTCGGTGAGCTCGGCGCGGTCGACGCCGAGGGTCTCGGCGGCGGCGTAGAGGTAGAGGCCGTGACCGGCCTCGTCCTGGGCCTTGGCGAGCAGGATGGCCTTGCGGCGCAGGGACGGCGCCCGGGTCAGCCAGTTGCCCTCGGGCTGCATGCCGATGATCTCGGAGTGTGCGTGCTGGGCGATCTGGCGGATCAGGGTGGCCCGGTAGGCGTCGGGCATCCAGTCCCTGGGCTCGATCCGCTGCTCGGCGACGACGACCGCCTCGAACCGGTCCTCCGGCGTCTGCGCGGGGACCGCCTCGGCCACCTCTGCTGTCACCACAGTCCCCTCTCGTGTCCTGCCCGTCCTGCCCGGTCGGCTGCCGGAGTACCCGATCAACCAACCGACTGACCGTTCGGTCGGTACCATTCTGCGCAGCGGGGCGGAGGGATGGCAAGGTGCGAAACAGATAACAGCTGACAGATTTCAGAATCTGTCAGCTGTTATCTGTCGGCTGTCATCTGTTCGCCGGCGCCTGTCGGCCGTCCGCTGTCTGCTTCCGGCTGTTAGCTGTCAGCTGTCAGCTGACAGCTGCCGACCGTCAGCGGCTCACCGCAACGCCTCACCCCTCCGCGCGGTCACGCAGTCGCGGCAGCGGAACGGCGAGCAGCGCCGCCAGCAGCGCGATCCGGGGGGCGATCTGGTCGAGCCGGATGTATTCGTGCCGGGCATGGGCCCCGGCACCGACCGCCCCGAAGCCGTCCAGGGTCGGAAGCCCGCGCGAGCCCGGCAGGTTGGTGTCCCCCGCCCCGCCCGCCGGACCGCCGTCCAGCTGCTGACCGAGCACCGCGGCGAGCGAACGCACGTGCCGCAGCAGCGGGTTGCCGGTCCGCTCGGGCCAGGCCGGACGACTGGACAGCACCTCCGTACGAACCCGGGCACCCGGACGCAACGGGGCGAGCCGGGCGAGGTCGTCGAGCGTGCGGCGCTGCGCCTCGACAGTGGCGAAGCGCAGCCCCAGCTCGGCCTCGGCCCGGCCGGCGACCACGTTGGCACGCGAACCACCACTGATCCGACCGGCGTTCAGTTCGGTGCCGGGCTGGCCGGCGAGGTCCCGCACCACCACGAGCTGGTCCACCAGCTCGTCGACCGCGGACACCCCGTCGTGGGCGTCGTTGCCCGCATGCGCCTCGCGGCCGGTCACGGTGAGCCGCACCCGGGTGCTGCCGCGCCGCGCGGTCTTCAACCGACCGTCGGGGTGCGGTGGTTCGAGCCCCAGGACCGCCGCGGCGCCGCGCAACTGGCGCTCGACCAGGCGCCGCCCGTCCGGGCTGCCCACCTCCTCGTCGGAGACCACGACCAGGCGGACGGTCCGGTGCGGGCGCTCGCCCAGGTCCGCGAGCAGCGACAACGCGCTCTCCAGGACGGCGAGTCCACCCTTCATGTCGACCACGCCGGGGCCGGTGAGCCGACCGTCCTGCTCGGTCACCGGCCAGTCCGCGAGGGTGCCGACCGGCCAGACGGTGTCGTGGTGCCCGACGATCAGCAGGTGCGGCAGGGACTCGTCCCGGCCCTCCCACTCCAGCACGAGGTGGTCCCCGGCCGGTCCGGGCTCACGCCGGGCGGTGGCACCGGTGGCACGGAAGCCGGCCGCCAACTCCTCGGCGAGGGCGTCGAGTCTGGGCGCGTCCCCGCTGGGGGACTCGATCCGCGCCAGATCGGCACAGCGCCGCCGGACTGCTCCGGCGAGGGTACGGGCCCGGGCGCTGAGCGCCTGCGGCACACCGGGAAGCGCCGTGATGACGGTGGAGGCCCCGGGGGTGGCGGTGGCGGCCGGGCCCGCCGTGGGCTTTCCGGCCGTGTTCCTCGGCACCGCGGTCGTCGCCACCGCGTTCTTCGCGACGACCGCCTTGGCGAGGGACGACTTCGTGAGGGCGGACTTGGCCACCGCGGTCTTGGCTGCCGTGGTCTTGGCCGCTGCGGTCCTGGTTGCCGCGGTCTTGGCGACGGCTGCCGTGGTCACGGCGGTCTTCGCCGCGCCGGTCGCTACCGCGGCGGCCTGAGCCGAGGCGGCCGGAACCGCAGTGGCCTGAGCCGCAGCGGCAGTTGCGGTGCCGGTGGTGGCGCCCGCAGCGGTGGCGGTGCCGGTGGCACCGACGGTGGTGGCGGCAGTGGTGGTGGTCGCGGTGGTCGCGGCGAGGGCCTCGCCGTCGGTGGCGGCCGGGACGGTGACCGGCGTCGGGTCGGGTTCCACGGCGGCGCCCGGCACGGCGGGCGCCCCGACGATCTGGGGACTCAACGCTCGCCTCCGCGACCACCGCCGGTATACAGCGGCCGTACCGGCCGACCGCTCCCACCCGGGTACCAGGCCCGGCCGGACCGCACCGGTCGACCGGTGTGATGGGCGGCCCACCGGATCGGCCCGTCTGGCCCAAGTACGGTGGAACGGCTGGGCGGCGTGCTTGGCATGTGCGTCCTCCTCGCTCGATCCGGGGGCCCCGGTCCGCCCGGAGCCCCCGTGGACGGTGGCCTCCTGGCAGCGGGCGCAATGGCCGGACCGCCGCAGGGAAGCCGAGATGTGAGCCTAGAAGAACCGTTCGGTTTCCTGCGAGGTGGCCCCGCTCCCAGCGTGCCGGTACCGGGCCCCGCTTCGGAGGCCGCCCGTCCACGATCGGCGCGGGCGCTCGGCGCGCGGGCCTGGATCGGCGCGCGGACGCGGTCGCCGGATCGCGCCCATCTCCACCATGGACCCGCCGCCCGAGTTCGGCAGCGCAAACGGCCAAGGCACGGCAATTCCACGCCGGATGGGTGACAGCGGCTCAGCATGCGATACGAACCGGGAGCACGCGGCGGCTCAGGGAAGCCCGCTGCCCCGCCCACCCCGACTCCGGGGGAACGTCCGGGGAACACCCGCGTGAACACCGGCCGGTGCCGTGCCCCGGTGTGCCCCTCCGAGCCTCGACGTGCCTCGGTTGCCCTCCCGGACACGACAGGGCGGCACCCCTGCACGGCGGGAGCAGGCCCGGTACGGACGTGCACGAATGTGTGCGAGCGTGCGCGAACGACCGGAACCCCGGTGCGCGGTCCCGGCCGCAGTCGCTCTCCGCCGTTCGTCCTCAGCCACCGTCGCCCACCAGCCCGGCGTCGCGTGCGAGCAGCGCCGCCTGGACCCGGTTGCCGACACCGAGCCCGGTCAGGATCCGGCTGACATGCGCCTTGACGGTGCTCTCGCGCATTCCGAGCACGCCCGCGATCTCGGCGTTGGAGAGGCCGTCGGCGAGTTCGCGCAGCACGTCGGTCTCCCGCGGGGTGAGCCCGGCGACCCGGTGACGGGCGGCCACCGACCGGGGTGCCCCGACCCGGTGGTAGCGGTCGATCAGCCGCCGCGCGGCCGCCGGGTGCAGCATCCCCTGACCGCCCGCGACGACGTGGACAGCCCGGGCGATCTCCGCGGGCGGGGTGTCCTTGAGCAGGAAACCGTCCGCCCCGGCCGCGAGCGCCTGGTACACGTACTCGTCCAGATCGAAGGTGGTGAGGGCGATGACCCTTGGGCCGTCCGGGAGTTCGCGCAGCCGCCGAGTGGCGGCGATCCCGTCGAGCCGGGGCATCCGGATGTCCATCAGCGCGACGTCGATCCGCCGGCTGCCGGCGATTTCGACGGCTTGCAGCCCGTCGGCGGCCTCGGCGACCACGGTGAGTGCCGGGTCCTGGGCCAGGAGGTCGACCAGGCCAAGGCGAACCAGCGCGTCGTCGTCGACCACCATTGTTCGGATCATGCGGCACCCTTCGGCTGCTGCTTCGGTTCCTGCTCCGGTTCCATCGAACGCTCCGGTCCCGGAGACGCCCGCGCCGGGTCCGACGGCGCGCGCCCCGGTGGCGGCGGCGAACCCTCGCCCGGGGCGGGAGCCGGGTCGGGCACCAGCTGCGGCGGGCGGTCCGGCGCGGGCAACCGGGCGGAGAGCCGGAAGCCGCCGCCACCCTCCGGACCGGCGTCGAGGTGGCCGCCGAGGGCCTCGACCCGTTCGGCCAGCCCGACCAGCCCGTACCCGCCGCCGGCACCCGGCCCGTCCGGCATCGCCTCGCCCGGGCCGTTGCGGACCTCGACCGTCGTCGCCGGCGCCCCGTAGCCGACCCGGACGGTGACGGGCGCGGCGTGCGCGTACTTGCGGGCGTTGGTCAGCGCCTCCTGGACCAGTCGGTGCACGGCCAGCCGGTGGGTGGTCGGGATGGTCTCCGGGTCTCCCGAGAGGGCGAGTTCGACCCGTTGGCCGGCCAGGTTCGCCTCGCCGACGAGTTCGGTGAGGTCGCGCAGGGCGGGCGCCGGGACGCTCCCGGCCTCGGCCGGCACGGGCGGATCGTCTCCCGCGGCGTGCGGGGCCGGAGGGTCGGCCCGCAGCGCGCCCAGGACGTCGCGCAGATCGTCGAGCGATCGGGCGGCGGTGGTGCGCAGCAGTTCGAGTCGGTGGGTGAGGCGGTCGGTGTCCGCGGCGACGGTGCCGGCCCTGGCCTGGTCGCGCAGCACCCCGGCGTGCAGCACCAGGAGGCTGAGCCGGTGGGCCAGCACGTCGTGCATCTCCCGGGCGATCCGGGCGCGTTCGGCGGCTCGGGCCTGGTCGGCACGCAGCTCGCGCTCGCGGCGCAGCGCGTCGACCTGCTCGTGCAGGGTGCGGATCAGCACCCGTCTGCCGTGCAGCCACAGGGCGACCGCCAGGACGGCGGCCTGGACGAGGAGTTGGGACCCGGCGGTGCCGGCCCAGCCGATCAGCGAATCCGCACCCGCCGCACTGCCCACCACGATGGCCGCGCCGCCCGCCACCGCCGGGCCGGTCCGGCCCAGGTAGGCGAGGTGGAAGACGCTGAACAGGCCGGGGAAGGCCCGGTTGAACGACCCGCCGGTGAGCACCGGCAGTACGGCCGAGGCCACCGGGTAGCGGCGGGCGAAGACGAGCGAGAGCGCGGCGAGTGCGGCAACGACCGTACGCGGCAGGCGCAGTGGACCGTCGGAGTGCGTCCACTGGACCAACGCCTCCTCGATGCCCAGGCCGAGCACTCCGAGCAGCAACAAGGTATCGGTCCCGGCCCGGTGGTCCGGCCCGTACCAGCCGAGCACACTCCTGCGCATGACGCTCCTCCCTTCCTCTCCCCCTGCCCCGAAAGCCTTCCGCACGTTCGGTGTTCGGTACCTCGGGCTCGATGCTAGGGGCGCTCGACCGTGGAACACCTCTGTCTTCCGGGTAACCGCACCCTCGACTTTCGTCGGGGGTCGGCGCCACTGACCGGCCGATTCGCGGCGGCCCCGTGCTGCCTAGCGTCGACGGCATGACCAGTGAACGGCTCCACCACGGCCCCAAGTCCCTTTCCCCCCGGTACGGTTCGTCCGTCGGCGGGGACCGCCTGCTGTTCCTCGCCGAGGCCCTGCGCACCTTCCACGACACCGGCGCGCTGGCCCCGAGCGGCCCTGAGCTGGTGAACGCGCTGGTGGTACCGGTCACCAGCCGCCCGAACCGTCCGATCTCGGTGCTGGAGGTCGGCGCCGGAACGGGCGTGGTGACCCGCCGGCTCGCCCGAGTGCTGCGCCCCGGCGACCGGTTGCACGTCGTCGAGGCCAACCCGCGGTTCGCCGAGCGGCTCCGGGAGGACCCCGTCCTGGCCGCGCGCCATCCCGGCATCGGGCTGCGGATGTCGGCCTGCCGGGTCGAGGAGCTTCCGGAGTCCCGTGCGGCGGAACCGGAGGGGGCCCGGCCGGAGGACTGCGCGCAGCGGTACGACGCGATCGTGTCCGGGCTGCCGTTCACCAACTTCGAGCCCGCGCGGGTGCGCGACATCCTCGACCTCTACCTGCGGCTGCTGGCGCCCGGTGGCGAGCTGACGTACTTCGGGTACCTCGGCACGACGACGGCGCGCATCCTCACCTCGGGCCCCCGTCGGGGCGCCCGCCACCGGGCGGTGGTGCGGCTGCTGCGGGGGTTCGAGGCGGCGTACGGCCTGGGCGAGCGCACGGTGTGGCGCAACGTGCCGCCCGCCCGCGCCTACCTGCTGCGGGCGCCGGGCGGACGCGAGGCCTGGGCGCCGGTCGGGGGCGCGGCCGGTGAGCCGACGGCCGCCGCCAAGAAGACGTGGACGGAGCGGGCGGAGACGGAGGGGACGGGGACGGGCACGGGGACGACCGGCGATCGACGGGCGGGGCGGCCCCGGTCGCCCGATGACGGACCGGGGCCGGGCCCGACCGCGACTCTCCGGCGGTGAGGAGGCTCGATGGCCCTCTCGGTACGTGACGTGGAAGCCCGCAACCGCTTCGAGGCCTGGGAGGACGACCGGCCGACGGGCTTCGCCGAGTACCTGCGCGGCGACCAGCTGGTGGTCTATCCGCACACCGTGGTCGAGCCCGCCTTCGAGGGCCGGGGCATCGGCAGTGCGCTGGCCCGCGCAGCCCTGGACGACGCCCGCGCCCGCGGCCTGGCCGTGCTGGCGACCTGCCCCTTCATCAAGGGGTGGATGCTCCGCCACCCCGAGTTCACCGATTTCGCGTACGAGAACCGCAGCCGGGTCGCCCGCTGACGGCCGGCGGGCAGCCGTGCCGCGACCGTCCGGGCAGCTGCGGCGGGGGTGGCTGATCCAGGGGCGTTCGTCCGAACAAATGACAACAGACAGAGTTCAACTTTCAGATAACAGACGACAGCGAACAGATTTTGAAATCTGTTCGCTGTCGTGCCACAGTGGGATCCGGGCCACCCTGCCCCCGCCTCCCGGCGCCGCACCCGCCCCTTGGAGTCCCCGTGTCCCCGCACACCCGCCCCGCCCAGCGCACCCTCGGCACCACCGGGCCGGTCACCTCGGCCCTCGGCCTCGGCTGCATGGGCATGTCCGACCTGTACGGCCCGGCCGACGAGGCCGAGAGCATCGCCACCATCCACGCGGCCCTCGACGCCGGAATCACCCTCCTCGACACCGGCGACTTCTACGGCATGGGCCACAACGAGTTGCTGATCCACGAAGCGCTGCGCGGCCGCGACCGCGAGAGCGTGCAGATCAGCGTGAAGTTCGGCGCCCAGCGCGGCCCCGACGGCCAGTGGCTCGGCTACAGCACGAGCCCCGCCGCCACCAAGACCGCGCTCTCCTACACCCTGCGCCGCCTGCGCACCGACCACATCGACGTCTACCGCCCGGCCCGTCTGGACCCGGACGTCCCGATCGAGGAGACCGTCGGCGCCATCGCCGACCTGGTGAAGGCCGGCTACGTCCGCCACATCGGGCTCTCCGAGGTCGGCGCCGACACCCTGCGCCGGGCCGCCGCCGTCCACCCGATCAGCGACCTCCAGATCGAGTACTCGCTGCTCTCCCGCTCGATCGAGGCCGCCGTCCTGCCCACCGCCCGCGAGCTCGGCATCGGCATCACCGCGTACGGCGTGCTCTCCCGCGGCCTGCTCAGCGGCCACTGGGACCGGGAACGCGCCCTCGCCGGCACCGACTTCCGCAGCCACAGTCCGCGCTTCCAGGGCGAGAACCTGGCCCACAACCTGGCGCTGGTCGAGGCCCTGCGCGAGATCGCCGCCGCGCGGGGCGCGACCGTCGCCCAGGTCGCCATCGCCTGGGTCGCCTCGCGCGGGCAGGACGTCGTCCCGCTGGTCGGCGCCCGCCGCCGGGACCGTCTGACCGAGGCCCTCGGCGCGCTCGACGTCACGCTGACCGGGCCCGACCTCGCCGCCGTCGAGGCCGCCGTACCCGCCGGCGCCGCCGCAGGCGACCGGTACGCTGCCGCACAGATGGCCCACCTGGACAGCGAGCACTGACCGCACCACCGGCGCCGCCGCACGACCCAACCGCACGACCCGACCGCACGATCCAAAGGACGGACCTCCCCGTGACCACGGACACCACACTCACCGCCGAGCAGATCCTGATCGCGGCGGAGGACGTCCTCCGGCGGTTCGGCCCGGCCAAGGCCACCGTCGTGGACGTCGCCCGCATCCTCGGCGTCAGCCACAGCAGCGTCTACCGCCACTTCCCCAGCAAGGCCGCGCTGCGCGAGGCGGTCACCCAGCGCTGGCTGGACCAGGCGCACCACGAGCTGGCGACCGTCTCCAACGAGGGCGGCCCCGCCTCCGAGCGACTGCACCGCTGGCTGAGGACGCTGTTCACGGCCAAGCGGAAGAAGGCGCTGGACGACCCGGAGCTGTTCGCCACCTACATGGTGCTGGTCGAGGAGAACAGCGGCCTGGTGAACGCCCATGTCGACACCCTGGTCGACCAGATCGCGCAGATCGTCACGGACGGCACGGAGCGCAAGGAGTTCAAGCTCGCCCACATCCGCAACACCGCCCGCGCCGTCTTCGACGCCACCGGCCCCTTCCACGACCCGGCCTACGCGTCCACCTGGTCCACGCCCGGGGTCGACGACCGGTTCGAGGCCGTCTGGAAGCTCGTCCTCGGCGGCCTGAAGGCGAAGTGACGGCACGTCAGCACCCGGGGCGCCGGCGAGCGGCGGGAAATCCGTTCGCCGGCGCCCCGCCCGTCCGGCAGACTGCCGCGCACAGTTGATCTCACTCGGAGGATGACATGCGTGCGGCCCGCCCGGTCCTGGACAGCCTGGAGGGACTCGCCCTCGGCGATGCCTTCGGCGACCGCTGGTTCTCGGTCCCGCCGGACGAGGCACCCGCCGCGCTGGCCGCCCGCCTGGTCCGGCGCGCGCCCTGGCACTGGACCGACGACACCGCCATGGCACTCGTGCTGGTCCGCCACCTGCTCGCTGCGGGAGAGGTCCGGCCGGACGCGCTCGCCCGGGAGTTCGCCGCCGAGTACGCCCGTGAGTACGGCCGCAAGTACGGCCCGTCGATGCACCGGGTCCTGCGCGGGATCGGCGCCGGCGGGGACTGGCGCGCCATCACCGCGGGCCAGTTCGAGGGTCACGGCTCGCACGGGAACGGCGCCGCGATGCGGGTCGCCCCGCTGGGGGCCTGGTTCGCCGACGACCTCGACACGGTGGTCCGGCAGGCCGAACTGCAGGCGCTCACCACCCACTTCCACCCGGAGGCGGTCGCCGGCGCGGTGGCGGTCGCCCTCGCGGCGGCGCTGGCGGTCCGGAGCCGGGGCGGAAGCCCGCCCGGCCGGGCCGAGTTGCTGACCGAGGTCGCCGGACGGCTGCCGGACTGCGAGGTCCGCTCCGGGCTGCGGATCGCCGCCCGGTTGCCCGGGCACACCAGCGTCCGGCACGCCGCCACCGTGCTCGGCTCGGGGGCGCTGATCTCCGCCCCGGACACCGTGCCGTTCGCCCTCTGGTCCGCGGCCGGGCACCTGGACTCGCTGTCCGAGGCCGTCTGGCACACCCTGGAGGGCTGGGGCGACAAGGACACCACCTGCGCCATCGCCGCCGGCGTGGTCGCCGCCCGGACCGGACTCGCGGACGTGCCGCCCGGCTGGCTCGCCGCCCGCGAGCCGCTCCCGGACTGGGTCACCGAGGCGTCCGGGGCCGCCGGCCGCGGTCCGGTGGTCAGCGGCGGGTGATGAAGCGGAACACCTTGTAGGCGAGGAGCAGGACCATCGCGCCGCCGATCGCCGACACCCAGGTCGTGATGTCGAGGAAGCTCACCTTCACCGCCCCGTGCATCCAGTTCGAGACGATCCAGGTGCCGATGTAGGAGCCGGTGATCCCGATCAGGGTGCTGCCGATCAGGCCGCGCTCACCCCTCGACATCGCCATCCTGGCCAGCGTCCCCGACACCAGGCCCAGCACGATCCACGCCATCCAGCTCATCCGCCGCCCCTTGCGTCATCGGTGTGACGACCCCGTCGAGCCCCCGGGTCCGACCGGAAGGACGTACGAGAGCCCCGCACCGTTCCAGCGCCCGGAAGGACCGGTGCGAACCGGCCATCCGGGCGCGGCCGCTCCGGGCGGCGAACCCCCTCTCGGCAGGCCGCCCCATGGCCTCCCGGGTACCGGTGACGGAACGAACCCGGCCGTCAGCGGCGCGAGTTGCCGAACAGCAGCCGGTAGACGATCAGCAGCACCAGGGCGCCGCCGATCGCCGACATCCAGGTCGCGGCGTCGAAGAAGTGCGCGGTGACCGAGCGGTGCAGGAAGTGCGACGCGATCCAGCCGCCGACGAACGATCCGGCGATGCCGATCAGGGTGGTCACGATCAGGCCGCCCGGGTCCTTCCCCGGCAGCAGCAGCTTGGCCAGCGCACCCGCCAGCAGGCCCAGCACGATCCACGCGACGATGCTCATTCCGACATCCCCTCCCGTCCGCGGCGCCCCGGGCCCCGTCCCGTGCGCTCTGCCCGGAAGGACGCCTCCGCCCGCCACCCGGTTCCGCCGCCCGGTTCGGCCGCCCGGCCCGCCGCAGGGATCGGACGGGGTCAGCCACGGGTTCCGCCACGTGGTCAGCCACGGCGCCCGCCACCTGCAGGCCGGCGTTCGATACCGGTCGGCGGGGCCGGGCCACCCCTGCGCGTGGCGCCCTTCCTGCCCGCCGCCGACGCCGAAATACTGCGACCATGCGCATCCTGATCGCCACCGCCGGCTCCCGGGGCGACGTGGCCCCCTTCACCGGGCTCGGCGTCCGCCTGCGGGCGGCCGGACATCAGGTGGCCGTCGCGACCCACGACACCTTCGCCGGGCCCGTACGGGCCGCCGGGCTGGAGTTCCGCCCGCTACCGGTCGACCCGCGCGCCGAACTCGCCTCCGCCGACGGCCGGCGCCTGCTGCGGGCCAGCAGCGGACCGAGTGGAATCCTGCAACTCCTGCGGCTCGCCAGGAGGTTCATGCCCGCACTCGGCGAGGGCATCGCCGATGCCACGGCGCTCGGCACCGATCTGCTGCTGACCACCAGCACCACCAGCGCGCTCGGCCAGGTCGCCGCCGAGGCGGCCGGCATCCCCAGCATCGGGCTGTACCTCCAGCCCCTCTCCCCCACCCGGGAGTTCGCGCCCGCCGTCACCGGCACCCGGTCGCTCGGCCGGTCCGGCAACCTGCTGGCGGGGCACGCCGTCCAGGCCGCGACGGACCAGCTCTTCGGGCCGGCCGTCCGCGGGCTGCGGCAGCGGCTCGGCCTGCCGCCGCTCGGCGTCGCCCGGGCCCGTCGCAACCACCCCGTCCTGCACGGCTTCTCGCCGCTGGTGGTGCCCCGGCCCGCCGACTGGCACCCCCGGCTGGACGTGGCGGGCTACTGGTGGCCGCCCGAGCGGCCGGACTGGACACCCCCGGACCGGCTGCTCGACTTCCTCGCCGCCGGACCGCCGCCGGTCTTCGTCGGCTTCGGCAGCCTGGTCGTCCCCGACCCCGAGCGGCTCACCGCCACCGTCCTCGCCGCCGCCCGCGCCGCCCGGGTGCGCCTCCTCCTCCAGTCCGGCTGGAGCGAACTGGCCGCCGAGGACTCGGACTCCGTCCTGACCATCGGCGACACCCCGCACGACTGGCTCTTCCCCCGCACCGCCGTCGTGGTCCACCACGCGGGCGCCGGAACAACGGCGGCCGCCCTCCGCTCCGGGAGACCCACCGTCCCCGTACCCGCCCAGCTCGACGCACCGTTCTGGTCCGCCCGGCTGGCCCTGCTCGGCGTCTCCCCCGGTCCCGTCCCGCTGCGCACCCTGACCCCGGCCCGCCTCGCCACCGCCCTCCGCCTGACCCTCGACGACCCCCGCTACCGCACCCGCGCCAGGGCCGTCGCGACGGCCCTGGCCGTCGAGGACGGCACCGCGAAAGTCCTCGCCGCCGTCGACCGGGCGGCGGCAGCGGCCGGGTGAGGAGCGACCGGCGGCAGCGGGCGACGGGCGGCAGGCGACAGGCGACAGGCGACAGGCGACGACGAACGACGAACAGCCGACAACCAACAGCTGACAGATTTCAAAATCTGTCAGCTGTTCGCCGTCATCCGTCAGCCCTCCCCCGCCCGCGCAACTCCCCTCCCGAACAGCCCGCTCAGCCCCAGGTACACCACGGCCGCCGCCGCGAGCCCAACGGCCCAGCCGTAATCGGCGAGCGGCTTGAGGACGGGGATCAGGCCGTCCGCCGGGAACGGACCCTGCTTCGCCCCATCGGCGTCAAGGGTGGAGTACGAGCCACCGACCGCCAGCACGCCACCCACCAGGAGCGCCGTGACGGCCCTCCAGTTCCAACCGGCCGCGTACCAGTACGCCCCGCCCGGCCGGTACAGCTCGGCGAGCCGGAGGCGGGTGCGACGCAGCACCCAGTAGTCGGCGATCAGCACTCCGCCGACGGTGCCGAGCAGGCCGCCGACCACGCCCAGCCAGGTGAAGATGTACACGTGCGGGTCGGAGATCAGCCGCCACGGGAGGATCGCGATCCCGACCACCCCCGTGATCAGCGCCCCGGTCCGGAAGCCGACGAGGCGGGGCAGCAGGTTGGCGAGGTCGTAGGCGGGCGACACGACGTTGGCGGCGATGTTCACCGACAGCGTCGCGACCAGCACGGTCAGCAGCGCGAACAGGATGCCGACCGGGTTCTCCATCTTGGCGGCCAGCTGGATCGGATCCCACACCGGCACCCCGTAGACCGCCTCGGAGCCAGAGGTGACCAGCACGGACAGGAACGCGAAGAGCGTCATCGTGGTCGGCAGGCCGAGCGCCTGCCCGCGTATCTGGGCGCGCTGGCTGCCGCCGAAGCGGGTGAAGTCGGGGATGTTCAGCGCGAGCGTGGACCAGAACCCGATCATGCCCATCAGCGCCGGGAAGAAGACCTTCCAGAAGCCGCCGCCCCACCCCAGCCTGGACGGCTGGTCGAGCAGCGGTCCGAGCCCGCCCGCCTTGACGGTGATCCACACCAGCAGCGCGAGCGCGCCGACGATGACGAACGGCGCCGCCCAGTTCTCGAACCGCCGCAGGGCCTCCATCCCCCGCGCGATGATGGCCATCTCGATCAGCCAGAACAGCAGGAACGAGAGCCACTGGGTCCACGGGTGTCCGCCGAACTCACCCGCGGTGCGCCAGGATTCACCGAGCAGTTTGCCGGCCAGCAGGAAGATGCCCTCGCCGCCGATCCAGGTCTGGATGCCGAACCAGGCGCAGGCCACCGCCGCCCGCAGCAGGGCCGGCAGGTTGGCGCCGCGCAGCCCGAACGAGGCGCGGGCGAAGACCGGGAACGGGATGCCGTACTTGGTGCCGGCGTGCCCGGTGAGCAGCATCGGGACCAGCACGACGAGGTTGGCGAGTGCGATGGTCAGCACCGCCTGCTTCCAGTCCATGCCGAGCGCGACCAGGCCCGAAGCCAGGGTCCAGGACGGGATGTTGTGGGCCATGCCGACCCAGAGCGCGAGGAAGTTGTACGTGGTCCAGGTGCGCCGCGCCACCGGGACCGGCCGCAGGTCGTCGCTGGTGAATCCGTTGGGGGGCAACTGTCCGTCGGCCGGGCCGAGTTCGACCCGGCCGTCGGAGTGGTGCAGCTGTCTGCTGCCACTGGTTTCGGTTCCGGACACGGACAACTCCCGTCCGCCGCGGCCGAATCAGCGGCCGGGCTCAGGTTGGGGTCAGGGGCGGGTTCACAGGCAGCTTCACGGGCAGGTACACGGCCGGGTTCACAGGCAGGTACACGGTCGGCTTCACGGCCGGGTTCACAGACAGGCGCACAGGATGATCACGATCGACGGCACGGGCAGGACTTCACACGGAACTGCGCGGGCCGGTGTCACAGGTGCGGGATGACGTCCGTCCCGTACGCGTCGATGGTGGCCTCGATGGCGTCGTGCATGGCGTAGACGGCGAACTGGTCGACGCCGAGCGAGCGGAGCTCCGCCAGCCGGGCCCGGTGCGCGTCCGCCGGGCCGATCAGGCAGAAGCGGTCGACGATCTCGTCCGGGACGAAGGCCGTGTCCGGGTTCCCGACCCGCCCGTGGTGGCTGTAGTCGTAGCCCTGCCGGTCCTTGATGTAGTCGGTGAGCGCCTCCGGCACCAGGTCGGAGTGCTCGCCGTAGTGGCTGACCAGGTCGGCCACGTGGTTGCCCACCATCCCGCCGAACCAGCGGCACTGCTCCCGGGCGTGGGCGAGCGCCTCGGGCGAGTCGTCGGCGGTGACGTAGGCCGGGGCGGCGACGCAGACGGTGACCGAGTCCGGATCCCGGCCGGCCTCGACGGCGGCGGCCCGTACCGCCTTGATCATGAACTCGGTGAGGTACGGATCGGCCAGCTGCAGGATGAAACCGTCGGCCTGACGGCCTGTCAGATTCAGCGCCTTCGGGCCGTAAGCCCCCATCCAGATCGGCAGCGACGCGCCGGAGCGAACCCACGGCAGGTGCATCTCGGTTCCGTCCACCTCGGCGGTGCGCCCCTCGGCCAACTCCTTGATGGCGTGCATGGCTTCGGAGAGCCGGGCGAGGGTGGCGGGGCGTCGTCCGGCGACCCGCATGGCGGAGTCGCCGCGGCCGATGCCGCAGACGGTCCGGTTGCCGTACATGTCGTTGAGCGTGGCGAAGGTGGAGGCGGTCACCTCCCAGGTGCGGGTTCCGGGGTTGGTGACCATCGGGCCGACGGTCATCCGCTCGGTCTCGGCGAGGATCCGGCTGTAGATGACGAAGGGCTCCTGCCACAGCACGCAGGAGTCGAAGGTCCAGCCGTGGCTGAAACCGGCCTGCTCGGCGCGGATCATCCGGTCGATGAGCAGCCGGGCGGGCGGGTCGGTCTGAAGGACGAGGCCGATGTCCATGGAGGGCTCCAGGTAAGGGTTCTGCCCGCCGCCGACCGGCCACCGACCGGATCGGAGCGGCGGGCGGACAGCGGTCGGACGGCGAGCGGTGGAACGGCGAGCAGCGGAACGGCGAGCAGGCGGCGCCAGGTGACGCCGCACGGCGGGAGGGGCGGGAAGCGGGAGAGGGCTCAGACCAGGTACTGGCAGGTGTCCCGGCGCAGGAAGGCGCCGTGGCCGGCCCGGCCGAGCCAGGCGCCGTCGTCCAGCACGACGGTGCCGCGCGACATCACCGTCCTTGCCCGGCCGGTGAGTCGGCGGCCCTCGTAGGCCGAGTAGTCCACGTTCATGTGGTGGGTCGCGGCGGAGACGGTCTGCACCGCGGTGGGGTCGTAGACCACCAGGTCGGCGTCGGCGCCCGGGGCGATCGTGCCCTTGCGCGGGTGCAGGCCGAACATCCGGGCCGGGGTGGTGCAGGCGATCTCGACCCAGCGGCGCCGGCTGATGTGCCCGTCCACCACGGCCTGGTGGAGCAGGTCCATCCGGTTCTCGACGCCGGGCAGGCCGTTGGGGATCTTCGAGAAGTCGCCCCGGCCCAGCTCCTTCTGGCCGACGAAGCAGAACGGGCAGTGGTCGGTGGAGACCACCTGGAGGTCGTTGGTGCGCAGCCCGCGCCAGAGCGCCTCCTGGTGTTCGCGCGGCCTGAGCGGCGTGCTGCACACGTACTTGGCGCCCTCGAAGCCGTCGGCGCCCTCCTCGGCGAGGTTGTCGGTGGAGAGGAAGAGGTACTGCGGGCAGGTCTCGCCGAAGACGTTGAGGCCGGTGTCCCTGGCCTGGGCGATTTCGGCGAGCGCGGCGGCGGCGGAGACGTGCACCACGTAGAGCGGGCTGCCGGCCACCTGGGCGAGCTTGATCGCCCGGTGGGTGGCCTCCGCCTCCAGCAGTTCGCGGCGGACCTCGCCGTGGTAGCGGGGGGCGGTCCTCCCGGCGGCGAGCGCCTGCTCGACCAGGACGTCGATGGCGATGCCGTTCTCCGCGTGCATCATGATCAGCCCGCCGTTGGCGGCGCCGCGCTGCATGGCGCGCAGGATGCGGCCGTCGTCGCTGTAGAAGACGCCGGGGTAGGCCATGAAGAGCTTGAAGGAGGTGGACTCGCCGGAGTCCACGAGGGCGTCCATCTCCTTCAGCACGGCGTCGTTGACGTCGGAGACGATGGTGTGGAAGGCGTAGTCGATCGCGCAGTTGCCCTCGGCCTTGGCGTGCCAGGCGTCCAGGCCCTCGCGCAGCGAGCCGCCGACCGGCTGGACGGCGAAGTCCACGATGGTGGTGGTGCCGCCCCAGGCGGCGGCCCGGGTGCCGGTCTCGAAGGTGTCGGAGGCCGCGGTGCCGCCGAACGGCAGTTCCATGTGGGTGTGGGCGTCGACGCCCCCCGGGATGACGTAGTGGCCGGTGGCGTCGATGACGGTGTCGGCGGTCCAGGCCCCGGCGGCGGAGCTGCCGGTGGCGGCGAGGGCGGCGATGCGCTCGCCCTCGATCAGGACGTCGGCGTGGACCTCCTCGGTCGCGGTGATGACGAGGCCGCCGCGGACGACGGTGCGCTGGTGCGGGTCGCGGGCGGCCCGCACGTCGTTGGTGGTCATCGCGCTGCTCCTCACGCCTCGGCGAGCGGTCCGTAGGCGTCGGGCCTGCGGTCGCGGTAGAACGCCCACTGCTGGCGGACCTGCTCGATCAGGCCGAGGTCGAGGTCGCGGACGACGAGTTCCTCCTCCTTGTCGGAGGCGACGTCGCCGACGAACTGGCCGCGCGGGTCCACGAAGTAGGAGGTGCCGTAGAAGTCGTTGTCGCCGTACTCCTCGGTGCCGACGCGGTTGATCGCGGCGACGAAGTACTCGTTGGCGACGGCGGCGGCGGGCTGTTCGAGCTGCCAGAGGTAGGCGGACAGGCCGCGGCTGGTGGCCGAGGGGTTGTAGACGATCTGCGCGCCGGCCAGGCCCAGGGCGCGCCAGCCCTCGGGGAAGTGGCGGTCGTAGCAGATGTACACGCCGACCTTGCCGACGGCGGTGTCGAACACGGGCCAACCGAGGTTGCCGGGCTTGAAGTAGTACTTCTCCCAGAAGCCCTTGACCTGCGGGATGTGGTGCTTGCGGTACTTGCCGAGGTAACTGCCGTCGGCGTCGATGACGGCGGCGGTGTTGTAGTAGACGCCGGGCTGCTCCTCCTCGTAGACCGGGACGACCATCACCAGCCCGAGTTCGCGGGCGAGTTCCCGCATCCGACGCACGGTCGGGCCGTCGGGAACGGCCTCGGCCCAGCGGTAGTGCTCGGCCTCCTGGACCTGACAGAAGTACGGGGAGTTGAAGACCTCCTGAAAGCCGATGATCTTCGCGCCCTGGGCGGCGGCCTCGCGGGCGTACCGCTCGTGGAGCGCGATCATGCTCTCCTGGTCGCCGGTCCAGCGGGTCTGGACGAGCGCGGCACGGACGATCTGCGACATGGGTACCTCCGCAACTCCGCGGTCCGGCCGTGCGGTCGGGCCCGCGGTCTGAGGGTTGACGGGGCGGGTCTGACCCGCGGTTCCGCTCGGGGAACCACAGGGTCTACGTGCGTAGAAAGCGATCTGTAGACGGTAGGCCCGGCCTCGGTGGCCTGACAATACGTTGACGGAAACGCGTCTGGGGAGATCTTGTTGCGCGGACACGCGGGTGGTCCCGGGTGCGATGAAAAGACGATCTACCCCGAGAGTCGCCTCCTTACTCGTTCGAGTGAAACCGAACGCCCGGGGTGCGCACATGGCGATGGCCGGGTAAGAGCCGCGTGAACTTCGCTGTGGATCGCGATGGACCGTCAGTCCTCGCTGGTTTCATACGAGTTCGACGGCTCGGTCACGGGGGATCGAGGCGACCGAGCGGGGGTGACGATGACGGTGGTGCGGAATTCCGCGGCGGAAACGGCGGAAAGTGCGGGAGCAGCAGGCACCGCGGGAGGCGAGGCGGGAGGCGCGGCCGGAGGCACGGTTCCGGCCGGTACGGCGGCGGGCGGAAGCCCCGCGGCTCGGTCGCCCGCACTGCCCGCCTGGGCCGGCCTGCTGCTCGCCCTCGGCGCACTGGTCCCGGTCGTCCTCGGCGGGCTGCTGTTCCGGCACCTGGCACCGCAGGTACAGGACGTCGCCCTCCAACTGGCCGGTTCCCGTGCGGCCGCCGAGGCGGTGGTCGGGGGACGCGTCGCGGACCACCTGGCCGCACTGCGCGCCGACGGCTGGCTGATCGGCGGCTACGCGCTGACGCTGCTCGCCACCGCACTGCTCGGTGGGTACCTGCTCGGACCGGCACGCCGACGGCTGCCGGCGCTCGCGGTCGGCGGCGCCGGACTGCTGGCGGCCTGCTGCGACCTCGGCGAGGACGCGTTGC
The DNA here is from genome assembly GCF_043198905.1 of Kitasatospora sp. NPDC048715. Classification (NCBI taxonomy): domain Bacteria; kingdom Bacillati; phylum Actinomycetota; class Actinomycetes; order Kitasatosporales; family Streptomycetaceae; genus Kitasatospora; species Kitasatospora sp. NPDC048715. The sequence goes on from NZ_JBICVH010000007.1 coordinate 26,700, forward strand.
TGCGCGCGGGGCTCGACGGCCTCCGCCCCGGCGCGGGCGGCTCCGGCACCCCCTCCGACACCCCCTTCGCCGCCGCCACCGCGCTCGCCACCGTCAAATGGCTGCTGCTCCTGCCCGCCGGGGCGGTCGCGGCAGGACTCCTGGTGGTGACCGCCACCCGCGCCGTACGCGGGCTCCGACCGGCGCGGGCGAGCGCGAAGGCCCACGGCACCGACTCCCCCGAGCGCCCGGCGCTGATCCCGCCCTGGCCGATCGCCACCCGGCACGGCGCCCCACCGGCCGCCGCCGCGTCTCCGGACGCCCACGGCCCGCCGGGCGCCCGGGACACCCCGGTCCGGCACGCCCGCTGGCGCGACGCCGCCCGGGTGCCGCCCGGCCGCGAACCCGCCGAACTCGGCTTCTGCGCCTCCGGCGGCGGCATCCGCTCGGCCTGCGTCACCCTCGGCGCGCTCCAGTCGCTGCGGCCCTGGCTGAAACGGGCCCGCTACCTCGTCTCCGTCTCGGGCGGTGGCTACACCGTCGGCGCGCTCCAGCTCGCGCTCAGCGACTCGGCACCCGGCAGTCCCGTGCACGCCGCCTCGGGCCTGACGGCCGACACCGTGATGGAACCCGGCTCCCCCGAGGAGGACCACCTCCGCCGGCACGGCAAGTACGTCGCCGACGGCGCCGGCGAGTGGCTGGTCGCCCTCGGGACGCTGCTGCGTGGCGTCCTGTCCGCGCTCACCCTGCTGCTGGCCGCCGTCCTGACGCTCGGCCTCGGGCTCAGCCGCTGCTACCGGGCCGTGCCGCTCACCGACCTGAGCCAGCTGGCGGCCGCCGGGCTGCGCCACACCGATGCCGTACCCGGCCCGTTGGAGTTCCGGGTGCCCGCGCTCGCCGCCCTCGGCGTGCTGCTGGCCACGGCCGCCGGGTGCTGGCTGCTCTGGCTGCTGGCCTTCCCGTCGCTCGGCTGGCAGACGCTGCTGCCGCGCGCCCTGCGCCGGGCCAACCTCGGCCTCCTCGGGCTGGCCGCCCTGCTGGCCGTCGGGGTGCTGGCGGTGCCGGAGCTGGCCTGGGGCGCGGTGCGGCTGCAGCAGGCGCTGGCGGCCGGGCCGCAGCTGACCGGCGCGGGTCTCGGCCTGACCGTGGCGCTCAGCTACCTGGCGCTGCTGCTCGGCATACTCTGGCGCGACCGCCGGTCGCCCGGCCGGGGTGCCACCCCACCGGGCACGGCGGGCACGGCGGACGGCGGCACCGGTCACGGCGCGGGCCGTCCCCGCGACGGTCGTGCCGCCGGCCTGCCCCGGACCCTCGTGGTGTGGTCCGCCCTCCTGGCGCTGACGGCCGGTGCGCTGCTGGCCCTCGGCTGGGCGGTCGCCACCGGGTACGCCTGGCCGACCGCCGTCCAGGTGCTGCTGCCGCTGCTGCTCGGCGCGGTCGGGCTGAACCTCGACCAGACCTGGATGAGCCTGCACCCGTTCTACCGGTTGCGACTGGCCTCGGCGTTCGCGGTCCGGCGCGCCACCGAGAGCGGCGGGTCGGTGGCCCGCCCGTACCACTTCTTCCGGGAGCAGACCTGGCTGAGCCACTACGGCGCCCGGCGCCCCGACTTCCCCCAGGTGATCTTCTCGGCGGCGGCCAACCTGTCGGGCAACTCCCGTACGCCACCGGGTCGTCCGGCAGTCTCCTTCTCGCTCTCGTACGACTACGTGGGCGGTCCGGACATCGGGTACGCGCGCACCGACCTGCTGGAGCGGCGCACCCGTCCGCACATCGCCCGGGACCTCACCGTGCAGTCGGCGATGGCCGTGTCCGGCGCCGCCTTCTCCTCCGCGATGGGACGGGAATCCCGGGTCCACCAGCGGCTCTTCGCGGTGACCAACGCCCGCCTCGGCACATGGCTGCCCAACCCGGCGGTGCTCGGCCCGGACTGGTCCGGCCCACCGGACTGGCGCCGCCCCGCGCAGCCGGCCGTCCGCCGCCTCCCGTACCAACTGCGGGAGCTGATCGGGCGGTTCCCGGCCGACGACCGCTTCCTGCTCACCACCGACGGCGGCCACTACGAGAACCTCGGGCTGGTCGAGCTGCTGCGGCACCGGGTGGGCACGGCGGTCTGCATCGACGCCAGCGGGGACGCGGGCTACGCCGTCAAGCTGGCCGCCGCGATCACCCTGGCCCGCGAGGAGCTGGGCGTCGTCATCACCCTGCACGAGCCCGAACTGCTGATCCCCGGCAGCGCCGCCGACCGGCCCACCGACCGACCCGCCGGGGGCGGCGGTGCGGACGACGGCGCGGACCATCGCGCGGACCATCGCGCGGACGACGGCGCGAAGGACCGCACGAACGGCCGCGCGGGCCGCCGGCCTCCCTTGCGCGGGCTCGCGGCACAGCTGTCCGCCCGGCTCTCGGCCCGGGCCGTGATCACCGGGGACATCCACTACCCGGACCTGGACGAGGGGCCCGGGGCAGTCCGGCACGGTCGGCTGGTCCTCCTCCAGGCGGTGCTGACCCCCGACATGCCGTACGAGCTGCACGCCTACGCGATGGCGAACCGGGCCTTCCCGAACGACCGCACCAGCGACCAGTGGTTCGACCACCAGCAGTTCGACGCCTACCAGGCACTCGGCCGCCACCTGGGCGAGCAGGCCGCGCCCCTGGTCGAACAGGCACTGGCCGGACCGGCGCCGGGCGCCGGCGGGTCGGTGCCCGCGCAACCGACGGGCGACACCGCGTCGGCGCCGCCCGCCACGGGTCCACCGGTTCCGCGCCACCTGGTCGAGGAATAGAGGCCGAGGAGTGGACGAGGGACGGTCGAGAAGGACGGTCGAGAAGTGCTCGAAGGACGGTCCGACCGGCGGCCGACGGGTCCGCCCGGCACCGGCAACGGACGGCGGCGGGCCGTCGGCTCGGCTTGACTTCGTCCGGTTCGCTCGGGAAAGATCCGGCGCATGGACTCCGGCGCCACTCTGGTCTGCCGCCTGCACGTCGATCTGCGACGCCAGGCGAGTTCCATCTGTGCCTGTTGACCTTGCTCTCCCCCGCCGGTCCCGCCCTGTGACGTCCGCCAGGTCCCGCGCCGCGCACCCGCACCCGCAGTTCTGACTCCTGCCCCGCCCCGGCGCACCCGTTCGTGCCGAGCCGCTCCGTCGGCCCGCGCCCGTCCGACGCCACCGGACGCCGGGCGCTTCCCGCCGACGTTCCCGCCGCACCCGAGGACGCCCCATGAGCCCGAGCCCGAGCATCAGCCGCCGCACCCGCCCGACCACCGGCCCCGAAGCCGACATCGACACCGGCTCCGACACCCGCACCGCCACCGGCACCGGCACCGGCACCGGCACCGACGCCGACGCCGTTGCCATCACCACCGCCGGCATCACCACCGCCGACACCGTCGGCACAACCACCGCCGGCGGCTCCGCGAGCCCGGCGAGCGCCCCCGAGCCACCACCACCGCCGCCGCCCGCCGGGGACACCCCCGCGCCGCTCACCCCCAGCACCCTGCGGACCATCGTCCGCGAGCTGGCCGAGCGGCCCGACGAGTGGATCCACCACGTCCGCCTCTCCACCGAGGAGCGCTGGTACCGCCGCCTGGCGGCCGACGAGGACCACGAGGTGTGGCTGATCAGTTGGCTGCCCGGCCAGTCCACCGGCTTCCACGACCACGGCGGCTCGCGCGGCGCCTTCACCGTCGCCCTCGGCGAGTTGGAGGAGCTGTCCCTCGGCGGCCCGGAGCAGGGCCTGCTGATCCGGCGGATCCCGGCCGGCACCGCCCGCGCCTTCGGCCCCGAGTACGTGCACGACGTGCGCAACACCGCCGTCGGCCCTGCCGTCACCCTGCACGCCTACTCGCCGCCGCTGAGCTCGATGGCGCACTACGACCTGCGGGCCGGCGGGCTCGTCCGCACCTCCGAGGAAGGACCGGAACAATGGTGACCACGATCGACGACCTGGTGGAGCGGGCCCGGCAGGGCGTGCACCGGCCGCGCGCCCGCGAGGCCTACCAGGCCCAGTTGGACGGCGCGCTGCTGGTGGACATCCGTCCGGCGGCGCAGCGGGCGGCCGAGGGGGAGATCCCCGGCTCGCTGATCATCGAGCGCAATGTGCTGGAGTGGCGGCTCGATCCGACGGGCAGTCACCGGATCCCCGAGGCCTCGGGCTACGACGTCGAGGTGATCGTGGTCTGCTCCGAGGGCTACGCCTCCAGCCTGGCCGCCGCTTCCCTGCGCGAGCTGGGGCTGCACCGGGCGACCGACCTGGACGGCGGTTTCGTGGGCTGGGCGGCCTCCGGTCTGCCGACCCGTCAGGGCGGCTGAGGTCGCGGTCACACCGCGTGCCGGGCGGTAAATCAAGGACAGGAGATGATGCAGGTCATAGTCTGATCAGAGTTTCCGCCGGTCCAAAGCTGGGCAGCCACGCGGGCGGAAGTACGCCCGGGCGCTTGAAACCGCCGTCACCGAACGACCCGACCGAACGACCGAACGACCCAGGCGCCGCCTCCCCGGGGCGCCCTGACGAGGAAACTCCCACGTGATCAGATTCGAGGGCGCCGGAAAGCGCCACCCCGACGGCACCGTCGCGGTCGAGGGCCTGGACCTGGAGGTCCCGACCGGTCGGATAACCGTCCTGGTCGGCCCGTCCGGCTGCGGAAAGACCACCCTGCTGCGCATGGTCAACCGAATGGTCGAGCCCACCTCGGGCCGGGTCCTGCTGGACGACACGGACGTCGCGAAGCTGGAACCCGCCAAGCTGCGCCGTGGCATCGGGTACGTGATCCAGCAGGCCGGGCTCTTCCCGCACCGCAAGGTGATCGACAACATCGCCACCGTCCCCTACCTGCTCGGCTGGGACCGCAAGAAGGCCCGCGCCCGCGCCGCCGAACTGCTCGAACTGGTCGGACTCGCACCGGAGACCGCCAAGCGGTACCCGTTCCAGCTGTCCGGCGGCCAGCAGCAGCGGGTCGGCGTGGCGCGGGCGCTGGCCGCCGACCCGCCGGTGCTGCTGATGGACGAACCGTTCAGCGCGGTCGACCCGGTGGTACGGGCCGGGCTCCAGGAGGAGTTGCTGCGGCTCCAGTCCGAGCTGCACAAGACGGTGCTGTTCGTCACCCATGACATCGAGGAGGCCGTCCGGCTCGGCGACCAGGTGGTGGTGCTCCGCGAGCGCGGACGGATCGCCCAGCTGGCCGACCCGCACACCCTGCTCACCACCCCCGCCGACGAGGGCGTGGCCGCCTTCCTCGGACGCGACCGGGGCCTGCGCGGCCTCGGCCTGCGCTCCGCCCGGGCCGTCGAGCTCCGCCCGGTGGGCGACGGACTCCGCTACGGGGGCTGGGAGTTGGCCCTGGACGACGAGCGCCGTCCGATCGGCTGGATCGACCGCGACGCCGTCGTCGCCGAACTCCAGCCGACGGCCGGCTTCCACCCGGACACCGACACCCTGCGCACCGCGCTGGACGCCGCCGTCCTCTCCCCCGCCGGGGTCGCCGTGGCGCTGGACGCCGACGGCCGGGTCACCGGCACCGCGAGCCGCGAGGCCGTCCTCGCCGCGCTGCGGCCCGACGCCTCCGGCTCGCCGCCCGCCGATGCCCCCGTCCGCATCGACAAGTCCCCGATCGCCGGAAGCCACGCGAGCGACACGGGCGGCACGGGCGGCACGGGCGGCACGGGCGGCACGAGTGGCACCGGCCTCACGGACGGCACGGACGGCACGGACGGAGCCGATGGTGGACGATGAACCGATCGTCCGCTGGTACTGGATCGGCGATCACCTCGGCTACCTCGGCCACCTGCTCGCCGACCACGCCGTGATCGCCCTCGTCCCCGTGCTCATCGGCCTGCTGCTGGCCGTCCCGCTCGGCCTGGCCTGCGCCCGCTACCCCCGGCTGTACCAGCCGCTGTCCGCCGTGTTCAACATCGTCTACGCGCTGCCCTCGCTGGCCGTGTTCGTGGTGCTGATCCCGTACACCGGCCTCGCCACCCAGGCGACCGTGATGATCCCGCTGACCTTCTACGCCCTCGCCGTGCTGCTGCCGACCACCGTGGACGGACTGCGCGCCGTCCCGGACGCCGTCCGGCAGGCCGCGACCGCGATGGGGTACGGGCCGTGGCACCGGCTGACCTCGGTCGAGCTGCCCGCCGCCGTGCCGTACCTGATCGCCGGACTGCGGGTCGCCGCGGTGTCCAGCATCTCGCTGGCGAGCGTGGGTGCGCTGGTCGGCCGCGGCGGGCTCGGCTACCTGTTCGTCGACGGCTTCCAGCGCACCTTCCCGACCCCGATCGTGGCCGGCATCGCGCTGATCGCCGTCCTGGCACTGGCCGTCGACCTGCTGCTGGTCACCGCCCGGCGGCTGCTCGCGCCCTGGGCCGTCCGGGAGAAGGGAGCCGGCTCGTGAACTGGCTGAACTGGCTGGGCGACTTCTTCACCGCCCCGGACCACCTCAGCGGGCCGGACTCGATCGCGCACCGGGTCGCCGAGCACCTGCTGCTCTCCGGCGAGGCCCTGCTGTGCGCGACGCTGCTCGCCGTCCCGCTCGGGCTGTTGATCGGCTACACCGGGCGCGGCGTCACCGTGGTGACCGCGTTCGCGGGCGCCGCCCGCGCCCTGCCCACCCTCGGCCTGGTGACGCTGGCCGTGCTGCTCGCCGGGGTCGGCGACACCGCCGTGCTGATCCCGCTGGTCGCCCTCGCCGCGCCGCCGTTGCTGGTGGCCGCCGTCGAGGGGGTGCGCGGCACCGACCCGGACGTCCGGGACGCCGCCCGCGGCATCGGGCTGACCCACCCCCAGGTGCTGCGGCAGGTCTGCCTGCCCTCGGCCGCGCCGACCCTACTGGCCGGCTTCCGCACGGCGACCGTGCAGGTGATCGCGACCGCCACGGTGGCCGCCTACGTCGGTCTGGGCGGCCTCGGCCGCTACGTCATCGACGGGCTGGCGACCCGCCAGTACGCCGTGACCGTGGGCGGCGCGCTGCTGGTGGTGCTGCTCGCGGTCGCCGCCCAGCTGTTCTTCGCCCTGCTCGCCCGGTTCGCGCTCCCGCCCGGGGTGCGCGCCCAGCAGCGGCCCCACTGACGTCCGTCTCCCCTCACCTCCCGTTCCGGAAGGACATTTGTCATCATGTCGACAATCAACCGAAGCCGTCGCGCCGTCGTCCTCGGCACCCTCGCCGCGCTCGCCCTCGGCGCCACCGCCTGCGGATCCTCCGGCGGGGACCCGCTCGGCGGGGGGTCGAGCGCCTCGGCCCCGGCAGGCGGCTCGGGTGGCTCAGGCGGCTCAGGGTCGACGGTCGTGGTCGGCTCGGCCAACTTCCCGGAGAACGTCCTGCTCGGGTCGATCTACTCGCAGGCGCTCAAGGCCAAGGGCGTCAAGGTCCAGGAGAAGTTCAACATCGGCAGCCGCGAGGTGCTCTACGGACAGCTGCAGAGCGGCAACCTGACCGTCCTGCCGGAGTACAACGGCTCGCTGCTCGCCTACCTGGACCCCAAGTCCACCGCCGCCACCACCCAGGACGTGAACACGGCGCTCACCACGACGCTGCCCGCCTCGCTGGGCCTCCTCGAATCGTCCCCGGCCGAGGACAAGGACTCGCTCAGCGTCACCCAGGAGACGGCCGACAAGGACAACCTCAAGAGCATCGCCGACCTCGCCGCCAAGGCCGGCGAGTTCACCATCGGCGGGCCGCCGGAGTTCAAGAACCGTCGCGAGCAGCAGCTCAAGGACGTCTACGGACTGACCTTCAAGGAGTGGAAGCCCACCGCCGACACCACCGCGAACGCGCTCAAGGACGGCAACATCCAGGTCGGCAACGTGTTCACCACCGACCCGAAGATCGCTCAGTACAAGCTCGTCCCGCTGGCCGATCCGAAGAACATCTTCGGCGCGCAGAACGTCACCCCGCTGGTCTACAAGGCGGGCGTGGACGCGACCGCGACGGCGGCGCTCAACGCGGTGTCGGCCAAGCTCGACACCGCCGGGCTGGTGGCTCTGATGAAGCGCGTTTCGGTGGACAAGGAGGACCCGTCGGCGGTCGCCAAGGATTGGCTGAAGTCCAACGGGCTCGGCTGACGGCGGTCCGGCACGGACGCCCCCGGACGCCCGTGCATGCCCGCGGACGCTCGTGGATACCTGCTGACGCCCGCAGACGCCCGCGGATACCTGCGGACGCCCGCGGACGCCCGCGGACGCCCGCGGATCATGAACGCGGCGGCCCGGAGGAGTTTCCTCCGGGCCGCCGCCCGCCGTTCCGGCGATCCTCCTGAGCCACCGGAGACACCTTCCCTTCCATGCCGCGAACATGACACTCTGGGCGCCATGCGCACTCGTCTCCTCGCCGCCACCCTCACGGCACTCGCCGCGGTGAGCCTCGCAGCCTGCTCCAGCTCCGGATCGGGCTCGGGCTCGGACAAGGCCACCTCCGCGGCCGGCTCCCCCACCGCCTCCGCCGCATCGACCCCCGCGCCCTCCGACGCCGCCACCACACCGGCGGCTCCCGCGCCCGGCTCGGCCACCCCCACGGCCGACGGCGCCACCGGCGCTCCCGCCCCCGACGCCGGCGCCTCGGGAGCCCCCGCACCGGCCAAGCCCGCCCCGCCCACCGACGCCGGGCTGCCCGCCAAGCCGGGCACCGACCTGGCGACCAAGCTGGTGTCCGCGCTGGACGCGATCGACCCGGCGATCGTCGGCGGCAAGCCGGACCAGGCCGTGGACCGGGCGCGCAACCAGTGCCAGTCGATGTACCAGTTCCCCAAGGACAAGCAGAAGCTGGTCGACCTGGCCAACCAGCGCTTCACCTCCGCCGACCACCCGCAGGGCTTCGGCCCGGACACCGCCGCGAAGATCAACGAGGCGCTGCTCGCCACGCTCTGCCCGCCGTCCCGCTGACTCCGGCCACTGATCCTGGTCCAAGCCACCGATCCGGGCCGACAGGTCCACGGATCCGCGACACCATGAACCGCCCGGTGTCCTGAGCGCCGGGCTGCCGTGGCCGCGCCCCCTTCCGGGTGCGCGGCCACGGTCTTCTCGTTACGGGGCCTCTCGCCGACACCGGCACCGACCCCAGCACCGGCACCGGCACCGGCCCCCTCCCACCCCCTTTCATCACGCGGACCGTGTGCTGACGAACTGTTAGGTCTCTTGACAGACCAGTGGTCTAGTCCAAACATAAGCATGTCGATCCGACCGGGATGCACTGTGGGGGTGTGACCACCGGCGGCTGAGGCACTGCCCTGCCATGCTCCACTCCACCCCCGCTCCGTACGGCACGCATGCGCACGCCGCCCGCGTCCGCGCGAGTCGGTGGGCGTTCGCACGCCCGCACGCCCGCACTCCCGATACCCGCCCCGGTCCCGGGATCGCGGCCGACCTCACTCGGCCGCCCCGCCCGGACCGACCGCACCTCCCCAACGTCCTGCCCCACCAAGTCTGTTGGAGAATCCATGCGCCTTCGCAGAACAGTCCAGGCCGTGTTGACGGCCTGCGCCACACTCGCCGCCTCGGCCGGCCTGGTCGCCGCCGGGACGAGCTCCGCCCAGGCCGCCACCCCGCTCCCCAGCCGGGTCTTCGCCCCCTACTTCGAGTCCTGGACCGGCCAGAGCCCGGCCCAGCTGGCCGCCCAGTCCGGCGCCAAGCACCTGACCATGGCGTTCCTCCAGGCCGCCACCAAGGGCTCCTGCACGCCGTACTGGAACGGCGACACCTCCAAGCCGGTGTCCTCCTCCACCTTCGGCGCCGACATCGCGACCATCCGCGCCAACGGCGGGGACGTGATCCCGTCCTTCGGCGGCTACACCGCCGACAACACCGGCACCGAGCTGGCCGACAGCTGCACCGACGTCAACCAGATCGCGGCCGCTTTCGAGAACGTGATCACCACCTACGACGTCAGCCGGATCGACCTCGACATCGAGGACAACTCGCTCACCAACAGCGGCGGGATCGACCGCCGCAACAAGGCGATCAAGCTCGTCCAGGACTGGGCGGCCACCAAGGGCCGGACCATCCAGTTCTCCTACACGCTGCCGACCACCCCCTCCGGACTGGCCGACAGCGGCCTCGCGGTGCTGCGGAACGCGGTCAGCAACAACGCGCGGATCGACGTCGTCAACATGATGACCTTCGACTACTACGACAACGCCACCCACGACATGGCGGCCGACACCCAGACCTCCGCGCAGGGCCTCTACAACCAGCTCGCCAAGCTCTACCCGTCCAAGACCCCCGCCCAGCTGTGGGGTTCGATCGGGATCATCGAGATGATCGGTGTCGACGACTTCGGCCCGGCCGAGACCTTCACCCTGGCCAACGCCAACACCGTGTACAACTGGGCGGTCGCCAAGGGCATCAACACGCTGTCCTTCTGGGCGCTCCAGCGCGACAACGGCGGCTGCCCGGGAACGGCCGGGAACGACAACTGCTCCGGGATCACCCAGAACACCTGGGACTTCAGCCACATCTTCGCGCCGTTCACCAGCGGCTCGACGGTGAACAACGACTTCTCGGTGTCGGTCAGCCCGAACTCCGCCACCGTCGCCGCCGGTTCGTCCACCTCGGCGACCGTCGCGACGGCCGTGACGGCGGGCTCGGCGCAGAGCGTCAACCTCACGGTCAGCGGAGCCCCGGCCGGCGTCACCGCCACCGTCACCCCCGGCAGCGTCACCGCCGGCAACAGCGCCACGCTCAACATCAGCACCATCTCCGGCGTGACGCCCGGGAGTTACCCGATCACGGTAACCGGCTCGGCGGCCTCCGGCAGCCACACCGGCACCTTCACCCTGAACGTCACCGGCACCCAGCCCGGCAACGACTTCTCGGTCGCCGTGAACCCGAACTCCGGTACGGTCGCGGTCGGTTCGTCCACCTCCGCCACCATCACGACGGCGACCACCGCAGGCTCGGCGCAGACCGTCAACTTCTCGGTCATCAGCGTCCCGACCATCGGCATCAACGCCACCGTCACTCCTGGCAGCGTCACCACCGGCAACAGCGCGACGCTCAACATCAGCACCACCTCGGCCGCGACTCCGGGCACCTACCAGCTCGGCGTCACCGCCACCGGCCCCTCCGGCAGCCACACCGCGGCCTACACCCTGACCATCACCGGGGCCGGCCCGACGACCGGCCTGGTCAACGGTGACCTGGAGAGCGGCAGCCTGACCCCGTGGACCTGCCAGAGCGGCGGCGCCGTGGTCTCCACCCCGGTCCACTCCGGCGCCAAGGCGCTCCAGGCGGCGGCCACCGCCGGCCAGACCGGCGAGTGCTCGCAGACCGTCACCCTGAAGCCCAACACCAGCTACACCCTGAGCGGCTGGGTGCAGGGCAACTACGCCTACGTCGGCGTCAGCGGCGGCGCCACCGCCAGCGCCTGGACCAGCTCCTCCGGCTGGACCAAGCTGTCCGTCCCCTTCACCACCGGCGCCAACGGCACCGTCACCGTGTACCTGCACGGCTGGTACGGCCAGGGCAACGCGTACGGGGACGACTTCTCCATCGCCTGAGTCCGCTTCGGGTGACGAATGACGGATGACAGCTGACAGATTTCATTTTCTGTCAGCTGTCATCCGTCTTCTGTTCGCTGATCCCTGTTACCTGTTCGCTGTTATCTGTTCCCTGTCGTCCGTTCGTCGGCGTCCGTTCGCCGCTGTTCGCCCGTCAGCCGCCCGCCGCCCGCATCCGCTCCGGCCGGCACAGCGCCAGGTACGCCACCGTCGCCAGCACCCCGCAGACCAGGACCACCAGCGCCAGCAGCACGGCGGACGGCCGACCGCCGAGGCTGCTCAGCGGTGCGACCACCGCACCGCACAGGAAGTTGCCCGTCCCCAGCAGGGCCGACGCCGTGCCCGCCACCTGCGGCTCGACCAGGCCGAGCGCCTGGGCGGCGGTGTTCGGCAGCAGTACCCCGAGGCTGCCCATCATCACGAACAGCGGCGGGCAGAACCCGGCCAGCCCGAAGTCCCACACCGTCGTCAGCAGCACCAGCGCCGCCCCGGCGGCGACCGCCGCCGCGAGGCTGCCCAGCATCAGCGCCCGCTGGGTGAAGCGCGGCGCCAGCACCCGTCCGTTCACCTGGGTCATCACCACGATCGAGAACGAGTTCAGCCCGAACAGCAGGCTGTAGGTCTGCGGCGAGACCTGGTACACGTCCTGGAGGACCGTCGACGATCCGCTGATGTAGCCGAAGAGCGCCCCGAAGGCGAGGGAGCTGGTCAGCGCCAGCCCGAGGAACGGCAGGTTGCGCAGCAGCCTCCCCATCGTCCGCAGGGCCGCACCGACCCCGCCGCGGTCCCGGGTCTCCGGCGGCAGCGTCTCCCGCAGCACGCCGAACGAGACCAGGGTGAGCAGCAGTCCGAGGGCCGTGAGCACGCCGAAGGTGCCGCGCCACGAGGTGAACCGCATCAGCTGCGCACCGATGATCGGGGCGAGGATCGGCGCCAGCCCGGATATCAGGGCGATCGAGGCGAGGAAGCGCAGCAGTGCCACGCCCTGGAAGCGGTCCCGGGAGACGGCGCGCCCGATCACCAGCCCGGCGGAGCCGGCCGCGCCCTGGACGAAGCGGCCGACGATCAGCACCGTCAGGTTCGGCGCGAACACGCACGCCACACTGGCCAGGGTGTAGAGGACGAGCCCCGCGAGCAGCGGCCGACGGCGCCCGTAGCGGTCGCTGAGCGGCCCGAAGAGCAGCTGACCGGCCGCGACCCCGAGCATCGAGAAGGTCAGGGTGAGCTGGACGGCGGCCGGCTGGGCGACCAGGTCGTCGGCGATCGCGGGCAGGCCCGGGAGGTAGAGGTCGGTGGTGAGCGGGCCGAGCGCGGCGATCCCGCCGAGGGCGGCGATCACGGCCCAGCCGGGCCGGGCCCGGCCGGTGGCGGGGGCCGGGGCCGGGGCCGGAGCCGGGGCGGCAAGGGACGCGGGGTCGGGAGTGGTGGCGGGTGCGGGAGCGGCAGCGGTCGACGTGTCGTCGGTGGGGCCGACGGTCGGGCCGGGCATGGTTCTCCTTACGGACGGGTGACGCGGGGTTCGTTCGCGCTCCGTCCTATCGCAGCCCGGGCCGGTTCCGACAGCGGGGGTGGACGCTGTTCGGCCGTGGGGGTGCGTCCGGCGGTCGCCCCGCGGCCCGGCCCGGCCCGCACACGACGACGGCCCGCCCGCACCTTCCGGTGCCCGGCGGGCCGTTCCGTTCCGCTCCGCTCCCCGGGCCGGAGGTGGCCGGGAGGAGTCCTCGGCAGTGCTCGGGAGGGCCGGCGCCCGGCCGGCGGGCGGCCCCCCGGGGCCGGTCGCCGGACTCAGCGCTTGGCGACGTGCTCGGCGCGCAGCGCCGCCTGCACCGCGGCGCCGTCCTGCCAGGCGTAGAGCTGGTTGCCGGTCAGGGCCACGTTGTAGTGCCCGCAGGTGCCGGTGGCCTTGGTCGCGACGCTCTCGGGGAACCAGCCGGCCTTGAGCGCCTGCGGCACCGGGTGCGCGCTCTTGCCCGGCAGCCCGGCGGTGCAGCCGGCGGGCAGCCGGCCCTCCGGGAGGGTGGCGCGCAGCAGGCGGTCGTCGCCCGTGGTGGACATCAGGTACTTCACCCCGGAGGCGTCGTCGGGCAGCCAGGTCGGCATCGAACGGCGGTCCGCCTTGGCCTGGGTGCCGGTCTCGTACGCGCCCTGCTGCTGGTGGTGCTCGTCGTACCAGTCGGACACCCGCGGGCCGATTGCCACAGCCGCCACGGCGACAGCCATGCCGGTACCCGCGACTCCCAGCGCGACCTTGCTCACGATGCCCTTCATGCCCGACTGTCCTCTCCGTGTCGTGACCGATGCGGCCGTTGCCGCTCGTGCCGCTGCCGCTCGTCTTCGCTGTCGGCGGCCGCTCAGGTCCGCGTCACCGACCCGGTCGGCGTGCTCCGCCGTCCGGTGCAACCATCGTGGCCCGTCCGGACCCGTCTGATCGTCACCACCAGGTCGCGAACTTGTCTCCGACCCACGGGGTACCTTCTCCACCTTCAGGCGTATGTCCTCCGGCAGGGACCCTGAGGCCCGCGGATTCCGGACCTGCGAATTCCGGCCCCGCGGGTCCCGGACCTGCGGATCCCTGAGCCACAGGCCCCGGCACCGCCGGTCGCCGGGTCCGTGCCGCTCCGGCGCTCAGGTTGGCACGCCCGGATCGAGAACGGCCCGGGCCCCGATCGAGCCTCGCTCAGGCCCGGAGCCGCCGCAGCCCGGCCTGCTGCAGCCGGGTCACCCGCCGCCGCCACTTCGGACCACCACGGCTTCGGACCACCACCGCTTCGGGCCGCCGCGGTTTCAGACCGCCGCCGGTACCGGACGGGCGACCGGGAACGGGCGGCCGTCGAGGGTCCAGTGCGGGTCGATCGGACGCAGCAGCGAGGCGTACACCTGCGCGGCGACGTCCGGATGACGGATCTCGCCGGTGGGCGGGCCGGCCGGGATGTCGTGCCCGGCGCAGGCCACCCAGGCCGTCCGCTCCTCGGCCGTACGGCCTCCGTGGCCGCCGGCGTCCACGTGCCCGTGGTCGGTGACGACGATGACCGTCCACTGCTCCTCGGCGTGGGTCGCCCGGCCCCGGACGGCGTCGAGGAGGCGGCCGAGGCGCTCGTCGGCGGTGCGCATGGACGCGCGGTACTCGTCGCCGCAGCCCAGGAAGTGGGCGGTCTCGTCGACGGCGCCGAGGTACACGAAGGACGCCTCGGGGTCGGCGGTGCCGAGGACGTGGACGGCCTCCCGGGTGACCTCCTCGTCCACCGCCTCCCAGGCCTCGGGGGTGTCCTCGGCGGGGGCCACGTAGGAGAGCCGGCCGGGGGCGCGGAACAGCGGGCCGCCGGACTCGTTGATCATCAGCGGGTCCCAGCCGGCCGCGACGAAGGTGCGGCGGCGGTCGCCCCGGGCGAGGCGGGTGGCGAAGTCGGGGAACACGTCGAGCCGGTTGCCGCCCAGGTGGTTGCCCCACACCCCGTGCTTGGCGGGCTCGACGCCGGTCACGATGGTGGCCCAGCACGGCCCGGACATGGTGGGCGTGCTGTCCGCGACGGTGACCGGTACCAGGAACCCGGCCTCGGCGACCTCCTGCAGGCGGGGCATCGGCACCTGTGCGAGGAAATCGTGGCGGACGCCGTCGATCCCGACGACGAGCACCCGGGGGCGGGGCCACTGGGCAGCGGACATGGGGGGGTTCCTTTCGGTCGTGCGCACCCGGCCGCGCCCGCCGAGGGCGCCGCCGACCGCGCCATGGTTCACCGACCGCCGTACCGGTCGGCGTCCCACCGCCGAACGTCAGGTGTCCACGAAGTGTCGGACGGGCGTTCCCAGGCCCCGGGCGGAGTTCCGCCGCTGCCGTCCGGGGGCGGGCACGGGGGTCCGGGACTGCCGTCCGGGAGCGGGTCAGGAGGGTCCGGTGCGCGGCAGCCGGGAACCGTCCGGGTAGACCGCGGGCGGCAGCGACTTGTCGGCGGCCGGCCGTCTCACGGCTGTGGGCGGAACTCGTGGACGACCTCGATGCGGCCGACGATGTGCCGGTTGAACTCGTCCAACTCCTCGGCGGGAACCCAGAGTTCGAGGATCGTCCGGCCGCCTGCCCGTTGAACGGGGTAGCGCGCGAGGAAGGCGGTGTCGACCTCGAAGCGGGTGACGTAGCCGACGCCCGAGGCGGGCACGTTCCAGTCCCGGGCGATCCGGATCGCGTAGTCCTCGTTGAGGACGGGGTAGAAGATCGGCTGCTCGGGGAGGCGGGGCGGCCAGGCGCGCCGGTCCGCGGCCTCGACCAGGGCGAGCTCCTCGGGGCCGGTGGGGCGCCAGAGGGTGGTGGTCGGGGGCTGCGTCGGGACGAAACGGCTGGTCATGGCAGGGACGGTAGCCGGGCCACGACGGGCCCGACCACCGGATTTCCCGGGCCGCGAGGGGCGACGAGATGCGGCGAGGGCGGACGGGCGGCCGTCAGCGGTAGGCGGACTCGCCGGTGATGGCCTCGCCGAGCACCAGGGTGTGGATCTCGCTGGTGCCCTCGTAGGTGAGCACCGATTCCAGGTTGTTGGCGTGCCGCAGCACCGGGTACTCGGTGGTGATGCCGTTGGCCCCGAGGACGGTCCGGGCACTGCGGGCGATCTCCAGGGCGGTGCGGACGTTGTTGAGCTTGCCGAAGCTGATGTGCGGCGGGCGGGCGGCGCCCTGCTCCTTGAGCCGCCCGATCCGCAGGGCGACCAGGTACGCCTTCTCGACCTCCAGCATCATCTCGACCAGCTTCTGCTGGGTCAGCTGGAAGCCCGCGATCGGACGGTCGAACTGGATCCGGCTCTTGGCGTAGTCCAGGGCGGAGGTGTAGCAGTCGCGAGCGGCGCCGACGGTGCCCCAGAGGATCCCGTAGCGGGCCTCGTTGAGGGAGGAGAGCGGTCCGCGCAGGCCGACCACCCCGGGCAGCACGGCGTCGGCGGGCAGCACCACGTCGTCGAAGGCCAACTCGCTGGTGACGGAGGCGCGCAGCGAGAGCTTGCCGTGCACATCGGTGGCGGTCAGGCCGCGGGCGCCGCGCTCGACCAGGAAGCCGCGCACGCCCTCCTCGGTCTGCGCCCAGACCACGGCGACGTCGGCGATGCTGCCGTTGGTGATCCACATCTTGCTGCCGGACAGCACCCAGTCGCCGCCCTCACCGCCCTTGCGCACCGCCCGGGTGCGCATGTTGGCCGGGTCCGAGCCGAAGTCCGGCTCGGTGAGGCCGAAGCAGCCGATCAGCTCACCGGCGGCCATGCCGGGCAGCCAGCGCTGCTTCTGCTCCTCGGAGCCGAAGGCGTGGATCGAGCGCATGGCGAGCGAGCCCTGGACGGAGACGAAGCTGCGCAGCCCGGAGTCGGCCGCCTCCAGCTCCATGCAGGCCACCCCGTACGCCACCGCGTCGGCGCCGGCGCAGCCGTAGCCGTCGAGGTGCATGCCGAGCACGCCCAGGGCGCCGAGCTCGGGGGCGAGTTCGCGGACCGGGAAGACCCCGCGCTCGAACCACTCGCCGATGTGCGGGCGGATGCGCTCCTCGGTGAACCGGCGGACGGTGTCGCGGATCAGCCGCTCCTCGTCGGAGAGCAGATCGCCGACGGCGAGCAGGTCGGACGGGTCGATCCGGGTCGGCTTCGTCACTGAAGCTCCTTGTACTCTCGGCGGGACACCGGCGGAACACCGGCGAGTATTCCGCACCCGGCCGGGTGGTGGGCGGCCGTGAACGAGTGAGGATGGCGACACGTCCGACGGCGCGCCCGAGGGCGCGTACGGCCGAGCGGAAGCGAACCGGAGGGGAAGGGGCGGGGCAGGACATGGCACGTTGGGCGCTGGTCGTCGAGGAGACGGTGGGCATGGGCCAGGATCGGATCTGGGGGAGCAAGGTGCTCGCCGAGGTCGAGGGGACCCGCGAGGAGGCCGTCGAGGAGCTGAGGCGACTCGTCCCCTCCTACACCCCGGAGCACCCCTTCAACAGCCGACGGCGGACGCTGCTCCGCGACGGGGACACCTACCTGCTGATCGCCCAGGGGAGCATGCGCGACTACCACTGCGTGTTCAAGGTGTGGGAGCTGCTGTGGGACAGCAAGCGGCCGGAGGTGCAGGCGGAGCGACTGGCCGAGGGGCCCGGGGAAGGCCGCTGAGGGCGAACGGACGACGGCCGACGGCCGACGAGCACCGGATCACGGATCACGGCCGACGGATCACAGCCGACGGATAACGGATAACGGATAACAGCTGACAGATTTCAAACTCTGTCAGCTGTCACCCCGCCCCGCAGAGCCGCAGCAGCGCCGTGGTCGCCGCACCCGCGACGACCACCAGCGGGAACGGTGCCCGGCGCAGCGCGAGCACTCCCGCGACCAGTACGCCCGCCGGGCGGGCCCACCCCGCGAAGCCGTGCCCCTGGGTCAGCGCGCCGGTCGCGACCAGGGCCACCAGCAGCACCGCCGCCGCGACGGCCAGCAGGTGCCGCAGCCGCGCCGAGAGGGCGAGCCGACCGGCGAGCAACGGCCCGGCCAGTCGGAAGGCGTACGTTCCGGCCGCGAGCAGCAGAACGGCGTACAGCGGCATCATCGGACCTTCTCCTTCTCCGCGTCCGCGGCGTTCGGTCCGTCCGCCGCCTTCCGACCCGACTCCCCCGCCGCCGGCCGACCGGCGAACACCAGCCCGACCAGGGCGAGCAGCACCGGCAGCCCGGCGGGGACGAACGGGGTAGCCGCGACCGCGACCGCCGCTCCCGCCACCGCCGCCGTACGGGTGCTGCGGTCCGCGAGCGAGGGCAGGACGAGCGCGAGCAGCACCGCGGGGAAGGCCGCGTCCAGGCCGAACGCGTCCGTGTCGCCGATCAGCCCGCCCGCGAGGGCGCCGAGCAGCACCGAGACGTTCCACACCACGAACAGGGCGACCCCGCAGAGCCAGTACACGGCCCGGCGCCGACGGGGATCGCTCTGCTGCAGGGCGAAGGCGGCGGTCTCGTCGGTGAGCAGTTGCGCTCCCACCAGCCGCCGCCACCACGGACCGTCGGGCACGTCGGCCACGGTGAAGCCGAAGGGCAGCAGTCGGGCGTTGAGCACCAGTCCGGTGGCGACCGCGGCGAGGGCTCCGCCGCCGGAGAGCACCACGCCGACCGCCGCGAACTGGGAGCCGCCGGCGAAGACCAGGACGGAGAGGGCGATCGGCACCCAGAGGGGCAGGCCCCCGGAGACGCTGATCGCGCCGAAGGACGCGCCGACCAGGGCATCGGCCAGGCAGACCAGGGCGACGTCCCGGAGGGTGGCACGCTCCAGTGTTCGAAGTAGCGAACGCATGTTCATTAGAGTGAACCGACTCGACGTCGTTCGTCAAGGCGAACACTTGGACCGATCGGGCGAACGGCGGCCGATGCGACCGGCCATGGCAGCATGAACGGCGGCATCGGCCGCACCGGCGGCCACGGAAGGGGCCAGGAGGAAGCGTGAGTGGCGAGCATGAGTGACCAGAGCACCCCGGCCACGGACTCCGGCGGCTCCGACGGTTCCGGCGGCTCCGACGACTCCGACGGCTTCGGCCGCTCCAGCAGCAGCGATAGCAGCGGCAGCGCCGGCAGCGGCGCCAACGGCGGCGAGCTGATCGGCCAGATCGCCGCCTCGATCAGGCGCGAGCGCGAGCGCAGCGGGCTGTCGATGGCCGAGCTGGCCCGGCGCGCGGGCATCGCCAAGTCCACGCTGTCCCAGCTGGAGTCCGGCGCGGGCAACCCCAGCGTGGAGACGCTCTGGGCGCTCGGCGTCGCACTGAACGTGCCGTTCAGCCGGCTCGTCGACCCGCCGCGCCCGGTGGTCAAGGTGATCCGGGCCGGCGAGGGCCCGGTGACCCACTCCGAGCGCGCCGACTACGCCGCCACCGCACTCTCCTCCTGCCCGCCCAACGCCCGGCGCGACATCTATCGGATCGAGGCGCAGCCGGGTGAGGCCCGGGCCTCCGATCCGCACATGCCCGGCACCGTCGAGCACGTGCTGATCGGTGCCGGGCGGGCGCTGGTCGGGCCGACGGAGGCGCCGGTGGAGCTGGGCCCGGGTGACTACGTGAGCTACCCGGGCGACACTCCGCACGTGTTCCGCGCCCTGGCTCCGGACACCCTCGCGGTGATCGTCATGGAGCACATCTGACAACTCGTCAGCTCCGACAGGGGGGCACCTCCTACTTCAACAGACCGTCCAGGAAGGGATTCCCGAAGACCCGGTGCGGGTCGTGGCGGTCCAGGACGGCGACCGCCTCGTCCCAGCCGGGCCCGCCGCCCGCCCGCAGACTGTCCGGAACGACCCGGCCGAGCAGGTCCGGATCGGACCAGGCGGCGGCGTCGGTGTACGCCCAGCCCTTGGACCACTCGACCCGCAGGCCCGCCCGGGAGCCGTCGAAGGTGCGCAGCAGCCACTGCTCCAACTCCCGCGCGAAGCGCTCCAGTCCGGGGGTGCCGGGGAAGGCGAGGACGTCCAGCCAGACGGCCGTGTCCCACTCCGGGCGGTCGGCGCGCGGTCGCAGCGCGGACAGCAGCGGGGGCCGGGCGCCGGGGACGCCGGAGGAGGCCGGGTCGTCCAGGCCGGTGACCCGGATCTCCACCGCGCCGTTCACCGGGAACTCGCCCCGGGCCTGGTAGGAGGCGATCAACTCCCGGTAGTAAGCGGCGAATTCACTTACCGCCCACTGGAGGTCGGCACGCTTGAGGAGGATCGCGTAGCCGTTGGCGGTGACCCGCAGGGTGGTCGGGCGGACGTACTGGAGCAGGGTGCGCGAGGGCCCCCAGAGGTCGGACCGCAGTCCGCCCGCGAGCAGGTGGGTGAGCACCTCGCCGCTGAGCAGTCGGCGCAGCAGGGCGCCGGAGAGCAGGACTTCGGTGATGTCACCGGTGAGTCCCACCTTCGTGACCAGGTACTGGAGTTGGCCGAACAGCGGGGCCGAGGCCCAGGCGCCGGTGACGATCTCGCCGGCGAGCCGGGCGACCGGTTCCGGAAGGCTGTCCGAGAACGGGTAGTTGTACGGGTGGTCGACGGACAGGGAGGCGAGCGGCTTGCTCGGGGTGACGCTCCAGGTCTTGAGCCAGGGGTACTCGGTGTAGGCGAACCAGATCGCCTCCACCCGACCGTCGCGCTCCACGAAGTCGGCGAGGGTGCGCGGGCCTCCTCCGCTCCCGAGGACACCGCCGAGGACACCGCCCAGCACTCCCCCGAGCACTCCGCCGAGACCCCCGCCCCCGCCGGTACCCGCACCGGCCCCGGTGCCGGCGCCTGTTCCGCTGCCGGCGCCTGTTCCGGTTCCCGTTCCGGCCGCGGGGCGGGCGAAGAGCTCGCTCGCCGGGATGTCGAGTCGGCTGACGCAGCGCAGCGGCCGGTCGGCGCCGGCCCGCAGCACCACCTCGGTCAGGAAGGCACGGCCGAGGTGCACCAGGAAGGCGGCGCTGTCGGCCTCGGAGCGGTCGAAGGTCCGCAGCGTGTAGCGGCCGGTGGCCGGGTCGAGGACGACGGCGGTGAGCCGGACGACCTGGTTGCTGACCGATCCGTAGCCGTGCCCCTCCGGTCGCACCTCCCCTGCGGCCGGGACGGCGGTGCCGTGGCCGCCGATGGCGAGTACACCGCCTACGGTGATCTCGCCGGGGGCCGGGCAGGCGGTCAGGCCGAGGCCGCGGTCGGCGAGGTGGGCGAGCAGGGCCTCCATGGTGGCGCCGGTCTGCACCCGGACGGTGTCGGGCGAGTCGGCGCCGATGGCGGTGAGGTGCCGACTGGTGTCCACCAGCAGCACCCTGGCGCTCTCCGGGGTCCCGGCGGCGACGGTGAGCGGTGCCCAGGTGTGCCGGTACCCGGAGGCGCGCAGCCGCCAGCCGTTGGCGTGCGCCCAGTCGGCGAGGGCCGGGACCTCCTCGGGGGTGCGGGGCGCGCAGGTCCACAGCTGGTCGGTGCGGATCTCGCCGGACCAGTTCTGGAAGACCCGCTGGTAGAGCTCGGTGCCGGGGGGCAGCGCGGGCGGTACCGGCGCGGCGGCCTCGGCGCTGTCCGGGCCGATGGTGCCGCGCAGCAGCCAGGCCGCGCCGCCGAGCGCCGCCGACGCACCCAGCAGCTGCCGCCGGGTGAGGCCACCGGGGGCGGTCTTCGCCGAGGTCTTCGCCGGAGCGTCGGTCGGGGCGTCCGTCGGGGCCTCCACCGGGACATTCAGTGGGGTCATCCCCTCCCGTACCGCTCCGTCACCCGTTCCGCCCATCGGGCCGTGTCCTGTGGTCATCCGTCCGTCCGCCCCCTCGTCCTGGTCCCCCGGGCCGAGCTGCGCCGATCCGGGTCCGGCCGGAGTCCGCCCGGCCCGGTCTGGAGCGTATGAAGGGGCGCACGGCAGTTTGAAGCGCCCGCCGGGGATCTCACTCCTTCGAGTGAGATCGGCCCGATCGGCCCCGGGCGCCCCGTCCACCTGCACCGCTCCTCGTCCCGGCTCCGTTGCCCACGTCCTCGACGGGCGCATAGGTTGATCACGGTCACGGTTGATCACGATCGCCCCACCCCACCCCGCCCGCCGGAGGCTTCGCCATGCCCTCGTCCACGCCCTCACCCGAGTCCTCGCGCGCCGACTCGCCCGCGGACTCGCGGCCGGACTCGGCTACGGACTCGGCCTCCGCCCCGTCCGCGAACCCGCCCGCCCGCGGAGCCCTGACCGTCGCCGTCGCCCAGCCCGTCTGCGCCGCCGCCGGCCGTCCGGACACCGTGTCCGAGAACGTCGCCCTGCACGCCGAGGCGGTGCGGAAGGCGGGCACCCGGCTGGTGGTGTTCCCCGAGTTGTCGCTGACCGGCTACGACCTGACCGCACCGGCCGTCGACCCGGCGGACGTCCGGCTCTCGCCGCTGGTGGCCGCCTGCGCCGCGACCGGCGCCGTCGCCCTGGTCGGGGCGCCCGTCACCGAGGCCGACGGACGCGAGTCCATCGCCACGCTGGTGGTCACCGGGCAGGGCGCCGAGGTCGCCTACCGGAAGATGCGCCTGCACGGCGCCGAGGTCGAGCGCTTCGCCCCCGGCGGGAAGCCCGTCGTCCTGGAGCTGGACGGCCTGCGGCTCGGCCTCGCCGTCTGCGCGGACGCCGCCGACCCGGCGCACGCCGAGGAGACCGCCGCGCTCGGCATCGACGCCTACGTCGCCTCCACCCTCTACGGGCCCGGCGCCGCCCAGGCGGAGCGCCGGGACGGCCACGTCCGCGACCGGGCCGCCGCCCACGGGGTGTGGTGCGTGCTCGCGACCTGTGCCGGGGCGACCGGCGAGTACCCGGAGAGCTCGGGCGGCTCCGGCGTCTGGGCCCCGGGCGGCGAGCTCGTCGTCCAGGCCGGTACCGACCCGGGCGAGCTGGTCCGCGCCGAGCTGCCCCGCCGGTAGGAGCCGAGCCGGGGCCGGGAACCGGGCCGCACCGGCCGCGGGCACCCGGCCCCGTACCGAAACGGAACGGGCGGAACGGGCGGAACGGAACCGGATCACCCCGACCGGAAATACCCGGGCCTCGTTCGCGGCTGTGCTGACCGAAGATCCGTTCCGGGCCGGTCGGGCCCGTACAGGAGGTGCAGCGCGCGATGGGTGGCGAGCAGGAGAAGGCGCAGGAGTACCGGATCGAGCACGACTCGATGGGTGAGGTCCGGGTGCCGGCCGACGCGAAGTGGCAGGCGCAGACGCAGCGGGCGGTGGAGAACTTCCCGGTGTCCGGCCAGCGGCTGGAGCGGGCGCACATCGCCGCACTGGCCCGGATCAAGGCCGCTGCGGCCCGGGTGAACGCCCGGCTCGGGGTGCTGGACGAGGAGACGGCGGAGGCGATCGCGGCCGCCGCCGAGGAGGTCGCGGAGGGGCGCTGGGACGACCAGTTCCCGGTGGACGTGTTCCAGACCGGCTCGGGCACCTCGTCCAACATGAACACCAACGAGGTGATCGCCACCCTGGCCGGGGAGCGGCTGGGCCGACCGGTCCATCCGAACGACCACGTCAACGCCAGCCAGTCGTCCAACGACGTCTTCCCGTCCTCGATCCACATCGCCGCGACCGCCGCCGTCACCCATGACCTGGTCCCGGCGCTGGAGCACCTCGCGGAGTCGCTGGAGCGCAAGGCCGCCGAGTTCGCCCGGGTGGTCAAATCGGGCCGCACCCACCTGATGGACGCCACGCCCGTCACGCTCGGCCAGGAGTTCGGAGGCTACGCGGCTCAGGTGCGGCACGGGCGGGAGCGGCTGCTGGCCACCCTGCCCCGGGTGGCCGAACTCCCGCTCGGCGGGACGGCGGTGGGCACCGGCATCAACACCCCGCCCGGTTTCCCGGCGGCCGTCATCGCGGAGGTCGCCCGCGCCACCGACCTGCCGTTGACCGAGGCCAGGAACCACTTCGAGGCGCAGGGCGCGCGGGACGCCCTGGTCGAGTTGAGCGGTCAGCTGCGCACGGTGGCGGTGGGCTTCACGAAGATCGCGAACGACCTGCGGTGGATGGGCTCCGGTCCGCGCACCGGGCTCGGCGAGATCAACCTGCCGGACCTCCAGCCCGGTTCGTCGATCATGCCGGGCAAGGTGAACCCGGTGCTGCCCGAGGTGGTGCTGATGGTCGCCGCCCAGGTGGTGGGCAACGACGCGACGGTCACGCTGGCGGGCGCGAGCGGCAACTTCGAGCTGAACGTGATGCTCCCGGTGATCGCCCGCAACGTCCTGGAGTCGGTGCGGCTGCTCGCCAACAGTGCCCGGCTGCTGGCCGACCGGACGGTGGACGGCATCACCGCCAACGTGGACCGGGCCCGGGAGTACGCGGAGTCCTCGCCCTCGGTGGTGACCCCGCTGAACCGCTACATCGGATACGAGGAGGCCGCGAAGGTCGCCAAGCAGTCGCTGGCCGAACGCAAGACGATCCGTCAGGTGGTACTGGAGCGCGGCTACGTCGAGCAGGGCAGGCTCACCGAGGAGCAGCTGGACGAGGCACTGGACGTGCTGCGGATGACCCACCCCTAGCGGGTCGGAGCCGGGTCGAAATCGGGTCGGAGCCGGGTTGGGATCGGGCCGGAGCCGGGTTGGGATCGGGCCGGAACGTACCGGGCCCGCGCCCGGGTCACGCCTCGGGCGCGCGCCTCGGGCTCGCGCCGGGGCGCGGGGGGCACTCGCGCCCTCCGCGCCCCGGTCACGGGCTGCGGGGAAGATCAGCCCTTCGCGCGGCCGGCCCGGCCGCGCCGCATCGACGCCCCGTTCGACGTCATGGTCGCCATCGAGATCGCCGCGAGGCCGAGCAGGAACATCACGGCGCCCACGATGATGCAGGTCACGATGTTCTTGCCGTGCGCGACGGACCCGGAGACGACCCACGGGGAGATGATCGTCCAGACACCGAGCGCAGCGGCCGCCCAGGCACGGGCGTGGGTGCGTTCGTAGGCCGATCCGTAGCCGGCCATCAGGGCCGTGTAGGCCAGACCCACGATCAGGCAGGTCACGGTCAGGGTGCTGTACGCGGTGAAGCCGACGATCCATGGCGATGCCGCCAGGAAGAGACCGGCCAGGACGGCCAGGGCTTCGACGCCCTGGGCACGGGGGGTCGAGGTGACCCGCTCGTAGCGTTCGCGGAGTTCGACGATGTCCGGATGGTGCTCCATGCCCGTCGTCGGGATATGGGTTGCCACCGATACCACCTCCTGTGGTCGGAACCGGTAAGGCGCTTGCCCCGTACCCATTCTGGCGCTTATCCAACGTTTTGCACCCGATAGTCCGGAATGACCGATAACCATCCGGTCACGCCGGTGACCTGCGTCTCAACCGTCCGGGCCGCCATTGCCTATGCAACTCGTTGCATAGCAGGATGCGGGCCATGGCACTGGAGCACGCGATCCTCGTCTCGCTGCTGGAGCAGCCCGGCTCCGGCTACGAGCTGGCCCGGCGCTTCGACCGCTCGATCGGACGCTTCTGGACCGCCACCCACCAGCAGATCTACCGGGTGCTGCGGCGGATGGAGGCGGACGACTGGGTGGCCGCGCAGGAGGTCCCCCAGGACGGGCGCCCGGACAAGAAGGTCTACTCGGCTGCCGGGGCCGGACGGGCCGCGCTGGCCGGCTGGCTGCGCGAACCGGTCGAGCCGGAGACCGTCCGGCACGAACTCGCGGTCAAGATCCGGGCCGCCGCCTTCGACGACCCGGCCGCGCTGGTCTCCGAGGTGGAACGGCACCGCGAGAGCCATGCCGCCCTGCTCGCCCGCTACCTGCACGGCGAGCAGCGCGACTTCCCCGACACCACCGCACTCGATGCGCACGAGCAACTGCAGCACGTGGTGCTGCGCGGCGGCATCGAGTACGAGCGGATGACCCTCGCCTGGCTCGACGACGTACTCGCCACCCTGCGCCGCCTCTCCGCCGACGGCGGCCGACGGATGACAACTGACAGAGTTTGAAATCTGTCACCCGAACCCTGTCACCCGCCCTCTTCACACCCTCGACCCCCGGGAGCCCCTCGATGCTCTTCAACCCGCGCAACTACGACCCCGCACAGTTCGACGAGCCGACCCGCCGACTGCTGCGCGCGACGGTGGACTGGTTCGAGTCCCGCGGCAAGAAGGCGCTGATCGACACCTACATCGACCGCAGCTGGTACGCCGACTTCCTGGACTTCGCCGCGAAGGAGGGCCTCTTCGCGGAGTTCCTGACCCCCGCCGCGGCCGACCCCGACAAGCGCTGGGACACCGCGCGGATCGCCGAGCTGAACGAGATCCTCGGCTTCTACGGCCTCGGCTACTGGTACACCTGGCAGGTCACCATCCTGGGCCTCGGCCCGGTCTGGCAGAGCGAGAACGAGGCCGTCCGCGCCCGCGCCGCCCAGCTCCTCGCGGACGGCCACGTGATGGCCTTCGGCCTCTCCGAGCGCACCCACGGCGCCGACATCTACTCCACCGACATGATCCTCACCCCGGACGGCGAGGGCGGCTTCACCGCGACCGGCTCGAAGTACTACATCGGCAACGGCAACGTGGCCGGCCTGGTCTCGGTGTTCGGCCGCCGCTCGGACGTCGAGGGCCCGGAGGGCTACGTCTTCTTCGCCGCCGACAGCCGCCACGACGCGTACCACCTGGTCAAGAACGTGGTGAACGCGCAGATGTACGTCAGCGAGTTCCGCCTGGAGGACTACCCGGTGCGCGCCGAGGACGTGCTGCACACCGGCCAGGCCGCCTTCGACGCCGCGCTCAACACCGTCAACGTCGGCAAGTTCAACCTCTGCACCGCCTCGATCGGCATCTGCGAGCACGCGATGTACGAGGCCGTCACGCACGCCCACAACCGGGTGCTGTACGGCAAGCGGGTCACCGACTTCCCCCACGTCAAGCGGGAGTTGACCGACGCCTACGTCCGCCTGGTGGCGATGAAGCTGTTCAGCGCCCGGGCGGTGGACTACTTCCGCAGCGCCTCCCCCGAGGACCGCCGCTACCTGCTGTTCAACCCGATGACCAAGATGAAGGTCACCACCGAGGGCGAGAAGGTCATCGACCTGATGTGGGACGTCATCGCCGCCAAGGGCTTCGAGGCGGACACCTACTTCGACAAGGCCGCGAAGGACATCCGCGGCCTGCCGAAGCTGGAGGGCACCGTCCACGTCAACCTGGCGCTGATCCTCAAGTTCATGGGCAACTACCTGTTCGCCCCGGCCGACTACGCCCCGGTGCCGAGCCGCGTGGACGCCGCCGACGACGCCTTCCTGTTCCGGCAGGGCCCGGCCCGCGGCCTCGGCGCGATCCGCTTCCACGACTGGCGCACCGCTTACGACCGCCACGCCGAGCTGCCCAATGTCGCCCGCTTCCGCGAACAGGCCGACGGCTTCTGCGAGTTGCTGCTCCAGAACGCGCCGAGCAAGGAGCAGCAGGCCGACCTGGACTTCCTGCTTGAGATCGGCCAGCTGTTCGCGCTGATCGTCTACGGCCAGCTGGTGCTGGAGCAGGCCGAGCTGACCGGCCTGGCCGCCTCCGAGCACGGCGGCGACGTGCTGGACCGGGTCTTCGACGCGCTGGTCCGCGACTTCTCCGCGCACGCCACCGAGCTGCACGGCAAGGCCTCGGCCACCGAGCAGCAGGCCGCCTGGGCACTCGCGAACGTGCGTCGCCCGGTCGCCGACCCGGCGCGGGACGCGCGGGTGTGGACGCAGGTCGAGTCGCTCTCCGGCGCGTACGAGATGCGGCCGTGAGCGGGATGCAGCCGTAGGGCGGGGACGGCAGGACTCCGGGGGTGCCGGTCGGCGGACCGGCACCCCCGGTTCACAGCTCCCCGCTCACGACACCCGGTTCGCGACACCCGGCTCACCTCTCCGGGTTGGTCCGGTCGTCGCCGAGGCCCATGTCGCGGGCCCGGGCGACCGCCTCGGCGCGCGTCGCGACGTGCAGTTTCTCGAAGATGTGGGTGATGTGGTTGCGGACGGTCTTCTCCGCGACCACCAGCTCCCGGGCGATCCGCCGGTTGTCCAGCCCGCGCGCGACCAGGTCCAGCACCTCGGCCTCGCGGGCGGTGAGTTCGGGGAAGAGCTGTCCCGCCTCGCGCATCTTCGCCCCGGCCAGCAGGGCGGTGATCCGTCCCGCCACCTCGCCGCCGAACACCGCGCCGCCCGCCGCGACCGTCCGCACCGCGTGCAGCACCTCCTCCCGCCCCGCTCCCTTGACCAGGTAGCCGCGCGCGCCGGCCTGGAGGGCCGCGAGCAGGTTTCCGTCGTCGTCCGACATGGTCAGCATCAGCACCGGCGGCGGCGCCTCCTGGGTGGCGAGCTGCCGGACGGCCTCCAGCCCGGAGCCGTCGGGCAGCGAGAGGTCCATGATCACCACGGTCGGGCGGTACCGGGCGACCGCCTCCGGGACATCGGCGACCCGCTCGGCCTCGGCCACCACGAGGACACCCTCGGCGCTCTCCAGTGCCGCCTTGAGCCCCTCCCGGAAGAGGGGGTGGTCGTCGACGATCAGCACACGGACGGCCGGAGTGCCACCCGGACCCACAGGTGCCAACGGCTGTTCTTCATCCACCCGGTCGACACTAGCAGCGGCGATCGCGTGACTTTCCGTGACGTGCTCGTGAAGTCCTCAGCGTGTCGGGGCAGGGACGGGCCGGGAGGAGCCGGGAGGAGCCGGGGCCCGGCCGCTCCGGCTCACGTCGGGACGGGATTCGAGACCGGGCCCCGGCCACCCGGGACACCGGGCCGTCGAAACCGGATCCTCACCCGGTACACGCCGCGGGCCGGCGTCCGCACTCGCGGACGCCGGCCCGTCGACATTCCTTCCGCGTGACCGATCACGGTCGATCGCTCCGGCCTCAACCCTGCGGACCGGTCTGCCCCGAGCGCACGGGCCGGCCGTCCCATTCCGGTCCCAGAGCGGCGCCGGGTGCGCCGACGCGGCCCAGCACGGCGGTGACCGGTCCGCGTCGGCCGGCCCGCAGGCCGTACCGCTCCCCCGCCCGGACGTAGACCAAGTCACCGGAGAGCAGCAGGACTTCACCCAGCTCTCCGAGGAAGGCCGCGGCCCCGGTGAGGACCACCAGGAAGGCGTCGGCGGCGCGGTCCGTGTACGGTCCGCAGGTTCCGCACGGGTCGAGCCGTGCGGTGCCCACCTCCACCTGCCGCCGGCTCGCGGCGGGCGCGGAGTCCGACCGCTGGGCCGGGATGGCGGCCCGGGGCGGAACGGGCCTGACCGTGAGCACGGTGGTCGGCGCGCCGCGGACGGCGGAGATCCGGCAGGAGGTTCCGGGACGGTGGTGCAGCGCCTCGCCCGGGGAGAGGATCCGGCCGGCCGCGAACAGCCGCCCGGAGAGCACCACGGTCACCGACTCGACCGATTCGTACGGGAGTTGCTCGATCCGGACGCCCGGCGGCAGCGCCTCGACGGTGAGTCCGGCGCGGACGGCCGGCCGCTGCTCCGGGTCGATCAGCCGCTGGAACGCGGGCGCGGTGCGGGGGACGGCAGCGGGGACGAGGATCACGAGTGGTCACCTCCGAGGGGAACTGGAGGACAGGCAGGATTGGCAGCGCAGGTCAGCGCCGGTCAAGGCCTGTCGGCGCCGGTCAGGGCCTGTCGGCGCCGACCAGCCCGGGTCAGGGCCGGTCGCGGCGGGCGGCACGGCGCCGGGCCAGGGCGGCCCGGGTGCCGGCGGTGTGTCGGGGGACGGCGAGCGTCAGGCAGAGCAGTTCCGCGCCGAGCGGCCCGGCTTCCAGGTGCAGGGCGCGGCCGCGGCGGGCCAGCAGCAGGTCTCCCTCGGAGGCCAAGTGATCCGGCTCGTCGGACAGTCGGCCGACGACGGCGGCGCCGCGCAGCACGTGCAGGACGGTCTCGGTGTCGGGCCGGCCCGGGAGGACGTGGTGGGCGCCCGGGCTCAGCCGCAGGTGGTCGAAGGCCTCGCAGGCGCTGGCGAGCATCGGGCTCCGGGCGAGGGAGCGGATCCGTACGCGCTCGCCGTTCGGGCCGATGACGACCATGGCCGCGCCGGTGTCGGTGGTGACGATCACCTGGGGTCACCTTCTTCGGGAGAGGCTTCGGAGCGGTGGACGGAGGGGGCGGGGACGGTGAGCAGGGCGTGGAAGTACTCCAGCCCGGCCGTCCCGGCGGTCAGGACGGTCCGCGAACCGAGCGGCAGCACGACCGCGGTGCCCTCGACCAGCGGCAGGCCGGCGTCGGCGCGCTCCGGGTGGTCCGGGTGCACGGCGCCCTCGGGCAGTTCGGCGAGCCCGGAGCCGGCGGTGACGTAGAGCGCGTGCTCGATGCCGTCGGCGGCCAGCTCGGTGCGGTGGCCCGGGTCGAGTCGTTGCAGGCCGACACCGCGCAGCGGTCCGGCGAGCAGGCGGCCGGGGTCGACGGCGCCTCGGCGGCGCAGGTCGGTGATGACGGTGCCCGACATGACGGGCTCCTTCCGGTCGCGGGCGGGCTCTGCGCTCCGCCTCTGCGATCCACGGTGCGCCGCCCGCTGTCCCGGCCACACGGGGGTGTCGTCCTGTCCGGCTCCCGATCCGATCCCGGCCCGATCCCGGCCCGATCCCGCCCCGGTTCCCGGCCGGATCCCGGTCCGATCCCGACACTGTCCCGGCCCGCCCGCCTGCGGTCCCCGCCCACCGTCCCGACCTGCGATTCCGTCCTGTTCCCGTCCTGTTCCCGTCCTGTTCCCGTCCTGGTCCGGACCGGTTCCCGCCCCGCGCGCCGCCCCCCGGGGTGGCCTGCGCACGCACCCGGACGCCCCCGCCCGCGAACGCCCCGCACCGACCGGAACGACGTACGGTGGAACCGGAGGCCGTGTCATGCACGTCACCGGAACCCACTTCACCCGCTTCGCCGACCGCACCGAGGCGGGCCGTCGGCTGGCCGCCCGCCTGGGCCACCTGGCCGGCCCCGACACCGTGATCGTGGCGCTGCCGAGGGGCGGCGTGCCGGTGGCCGCCGAGGTCGCCGCAGTGCTCGGCGCGCCGCTGGACATCTGCGTGATCCGCAAGCTCGGCGTGCCCTACCAGCCGGAGCTCGGCATGGGGGCGATCGGCGAGGGCGGCGTCCGGGTGCTGAACGACCAGGTCATCCGGTTCTCCGCGGTCACCGACGAGCAACTGGCCGAGGTGGAGCGGCGCGAGCGCGCCGAGCTGGCGCGCCGGGCCCGCCGCTACCGGGGCGACCGGCCGCCCGCCGATCTGCGCGGACGCACGGTGGTCGTGGTGGACGACGGCATCGCCACCGGGTCCACCGCCCGGGCGGCCTGCCGGATCGTCCGGGAGCGGGGCGCGGCCCGGGTGGTGCTGGCCGTGCCGGTCGCGCCCGCGGACTGGGCCGAGCGGCTCGACGAGGTCGCCGACGAGCTGGTCTGCGTCGACACGCCGTCCCCGTTCTACGCGATCGGCGAGTTCTACGCCGACTTCACGCAGACCGGGGACGAGGAGGTGCTGCGGCTGCTGACCGAGGCCGGCGGCGACCCGCCCGCGGACTCCGCCGGGGTCGACCGCGAGCTGCTGCTGCCCGTCGCCGGGGTCCGCCTGGCGGGCCGGCTGACCGTCCCGGCCGGCGCGCGCGGGGTCGTCGTCTTCGCGCACGGCAGCGGCAGCGGCCGGCACAGCCCGCGCAACCGGCACGTCGCCGAGTACCTGAACCGCACCGGGCTGGCCACGCTGCTGTTCGACCTGCTCACCGAGGCCGAGGAGCCCGACCGGCGGAACGTGTTCGACGTGGCGCTGCTGGGCGGCCGGCTGACCGCCGTCGCCCGGCGGCTGGGCGCGGCGCAGAACGGCCCGGACGCCGCCGTGCCCGAGACCCTGGGCCTGCCGCTCGGGCTGTTCGGCGCGAGCACCGGCGCCGCGGCCGCGCTGCACACCGCCGCCGAGCTGGGCCCGGCGGTGCGCGCCGTGGTCTCCCGGGGCGGTCGCCCGGACCTCGCCGCGCCCGACACGCTGGCCCGGGTCCGCGCTCCGACGCTGCTCGTCGTCGGCTCCCTGGACCCCACCGTGCTCGACCTCAACCGGCGGGCCCGGAGCCGGCTGCGCTGCGAGACCGGGCTCGCGGTGGTGCCGCACGCGAGCCACCTGTTCGAGGAACCGGGGACGCTGGACCGGGTCGCCGAGCTGGCCTCGGACTGGTTCCTCCGCCACCTCCCCCGCCCCGTCGGCCCCGGAAGTACGTGACCGTCCCATTGCGCAGACTTCGGGCATCGTCCCCGGTCAGCAGCACATTTTGCGCAGCTGACAGCGGGATTTTCTGATCAGCTTGTACACATTGAGCAGTCAAAATCCGACCTGTTGCCCAACCACCCCGACAGGAGCAAGCTCTCCGCAACCACACCGCCCACCCGTACGCGGTGCGGTCGCGATCCAGCGGAAGCCTCGACGGCGAGGCCCGAAGTGGAGGAACGAGCGATGACCCCGCAGACCCACGCCCTTGAGCTGACCCCCGAGGAGCGCGAGGCCGGTCTTGACGCCGACCAGCTGCGCCGCCTCGTCGGCCTCGTCGAGCACGACGCCGCCGCCGACCCGTTCCCCGTGACGGCCCAGGACGCGGTCGTCTTCGTGGTCGGCAACGCCACCCAGACGGCCCACTTCTACCAGGTCGTCTTCGGCATGGAGCTGGTCGCCTACTCCGGCCCGGAGACCGGCCGTCGGGACCGCAAGGCGTACGTGCTCCGCTCCGGCTCCTGCCGCTTCGTGATCAAGGGCGGTGTCCAGCCGGGCAGCCCGCTGCTGGACCACCACCGCCGCCACGGCGACGGCGTCGTCGACCTCGCCCTGGAGGTCCCGGACGTCGACAAGTGCATCGAGCACGCCCGCGCGTCCGGCGCCACCGTGCTGGAGGAGCCGAACGACGTCTCGGACGAGAACGGCACCGTGCGCCGCGCGGCCATCGCCACCTACGGCGAGACCCGCCACACCCTGATCGACCGCTCCCGCTACCACGGCCCGTACCTGCCGGGCTACGTCGTCGCGGCGAGCAGGGTGACCCACCCCGAGGGCTCGCCCAAGCGCCTCTTCCAGGCCCTCGACCACGCCGTCGGCAACGTCGAGCTCGGCCGGATGGACGAGTGGGTGTCCTTCTACAACCGCGTCATGGGCTTCGTGAACATGGCCGAGTTCGTCGGCGACGACATCGCCACCGAGTACTCCGCGCTGATGTCCAAGGTCGTCGCCAGCGGCAACCACCGGGTGAAGTTCCCGCTCAACGAGCCGGCCGTCGCCAAGAAGAAGTCCCAGATCGACGAGTACCTGGAGTTCTACACCGGCCCCGGCTGCCAGCACATGGCGCTCGCCACCAACGACATCCTCACCACCGTCGACGTGCTGCGCTCGCGCGGCGTGGAGTTCCTCAACACCCCCGACGCGTACTACGACGACCCGGAGCTGCGCGAGCGGATCGGCAAGGTGCGCGTGCCGATCGAGGAGCTGAAGAAGCGCGGCATCCTGGTCGACCGCGACGAGGACGGCTACCTGCTGCAGATCTTCACCAAGCCGGTCGGCGACCGCCCCACCGTCTTCTACGAGTTCATCGAGCGGCACGGTTCGCTCGGCTTCGGCAAGGGCAACTTCAAGGCGCTCTTCGAGTCCATCGAGCGCGAGCAGGACCGACGCGGCAACCTGTGAGCGTCCGACGGCTCCGACGAGCCGGTTCCCGGCGGGCCGGCCTCCGACGGGCCGGCTTCCGACCGGCTCCGACGAGCGGGTCTTCGGCGGGCTCCGACGAGCTCTGACGAACACGGATCTCTGCCAGACGGTCGAGGAGGACCACGGAGATGGCGTACTACCGGCAGCTGGGCAGCATCCCGCCCAAGCGGCACACCCAGCACCGCACCCCCGAAGGCGGGCTGTACTACGAGGAGTTGATGGGCGAGGAGGGGTTCTCCTCGGATTCCTCGCTGCTCTACCACCGGGGCATCCCCTCGGCGGTGGTCAACGCGGTGCCCTGGGAGCTGCCGGACCAGTCCACGGTGCCCAACCACCCGCTCCTCCCCCGGCACCTCAAGCTGCACGAGCTGTTCGCGGACCAGGACTGGAAGTCCGCGGACGTCGTCGGCAGCCGCCGGCTGGTCCTCGGCAACGGCGACGTGCGGATCTCGTACGTCGCCGCCGGGGCCCCGAGCGAGCTCTACCGCAACGGGCTCGGCGACGAGTGCGTGTACGTGGAGTCCGGCTCCGGCACGGTCGAGACGGTGTTCGGCTCGATCGAGGTCGGCCAGGGCGACTACGTGATCATCCCGCGCGCCACCACCCACCGCTGGGTGCCGGCCGGGGACGAGCCGCTGCGCGCGTACTGCATCGAGGCGAACAGCCACATCACCCCGGTCAAGCGCTACCTGTCGAAGTACGGGCAGCTGCTGGAGCACGCGCCGTACTGCGAGCGGGACTTCCGCGGACCGGTCGGCCCGCTGGTCGTCGACGCCCCCGGGGACGTCGACGTACTGGTCAAGCACCGTGGCCCGAACGGGGTCGCGGGCACCCGCTACACCGTGCCGCACCACCCCTTCGACGTGGTCGGCTGGGACGGCTGCCTGTACCCGTACGCCTTCAACATCAAGGACTTCGAGCCGATCACCGGCCGGATCCACCAGCCGCCGCCGGCCCACCAGGTCTTCGAGGGCAACGGCTTCGTGATCTGCAACTTCGTTCCGCGCAAGGTGGACTACCACCCGCTGGCGATCCCGGTGCCGTACTACCACGCCAACGTGGACAGCGACGAGGTCATGTTCTACTGCGGCGGCGACTACGCGGCCCGCAAGGGCTCCGGCATCGGCCAGGGCTCGATCTCGCTGCACCCGGGCGGGCACACCCACGGTCCGCAGCCCGGGGCGTACGAGCGCAGCATCGGCGCGGAGTTCTTCGACGAGCTGGCCGTCATGGTGGACACCTTCCGCCCCCTGGAGCTGGGCGAGGGCGGCCGGGCCAGTGAGGACGCGAACTACGCCTGGACCTGGGCCGGTCGGGGGCCCGGGCGATGAACACGCTGCCGCCGGGGGGCGTGATCCCCGAGCTGTTCCACGGGCTGTTCGACGACGCGGCGGTGTTCCCGCCGGGGAACCTGCCGGTCGTCGACGCGGTGCCCGCGCACCGGCTGCACCGCGCGGCCTGGTACGCCGAGGCCGTCGGCCCGCTCCTCTGCGGGGCGGGCCGGCTGGGCGAGTTGGCCGCTGCGGTCGCGAACTCCCCGGAGACCGCCGCGGCCCAGGGACGCGCAGCGGGAGCGGACGGCGCGGTGGCGGCGGGCGGCCGGCCGCTCAAGGTCGGGCTGGTGCTGCCGGGGGGCAGCACCGAACTCGCCCCGGCGCTCGCCGCCGCCGCGCCGTTCGAGCTGGCCGGCGTCGAGCTGGCCACCCGGGACGCAGCCGAGGCGGTGGCCGCGCTGGACCGGCTGCTGCCACCGGACGTCCCGGCCGCCGTCGAACTGCCGCGCGAACTCCTGCGCGGGGACGGACTGGACGCCGTCCTGGACGTGCTGGTGGACAGCCCGTACCGGGCGAAGTTCCGCACCGGCGGGCTGGTCGCCGAGGCGTTCCCGGACGAGGACGAGCTGGCCTCCTTCCTCACCGGCTGCGCGCGGCGCGGGCTGCCGTACAAGTGCACGGCCGGGCTGCACAACGCCGTCCGGCACACCGACCCGGAGACCGGGTTCGAGCACCACGGCTTCCTGAACGTGCTGCTGGCCGCGCAGGAGACCGACCGGACGGCGGCCGCGGCGGTGCTGGCGGAGCGTGACGGCGAGGTGCTGGCCAAGGCGGTGCACGCACTGACGGACCATCAGGTCACGGTGATCCGCAACTCGTTCACCGCGTTCGGCACCTGTAGCATCGCCGAGCCCCTGGGCGACCTGGCCGCGCTCGGCCTGCTGTCGTCGCCCAGTCCACTGCACCAGGAGGACCGTTGAGCACCACCCCCAGCAGCCCCAGCAGCTGGCTCGCCAGCGCCCAGGACTCGCCGTTCGGCGTGCACAACCTGCCGTACGGCGTCTTCACCGCCGCCGACCGGCCCGGGCGGCGCCGGATCGGCGTGCGCGTCGGGGACTTCGTGCTGGACGCCGGGGCGGCCGCCCGCGCGGCCGGCGCGCCGTCGGTGCTGCTGGACGCGGACTCGCTCAACCCGCTGATGGCGGCGGGGCGTCCGGTCTGGACCCGGGTACGGGCGGACCTCACCACCTGGCTCACCGACGAGTCCTTCCGCGAGGCGCTGTCGCCGGCGCTGCTGCCGGCCGACGAGGTGGAGCTGCACCTGCCGTTCGAGGTCGCCGACTACGTCGACTTCTACGCCTCGGAGCACCACGCCACCAACCTGGGCCGGATCTTCCGCCCGGGCTCGGAGCCGCTCACCCCCAACTGGAAGCACCTGCCGATCGGTTACCACGGGCGGGCGGGCACGGTCGTGGTCTCCGGCACGCCGGTGGTGCGGCCGTTCGGGCAGCGCAAGGCGCCCGCCGACGCCGCGCCGACCTTCGGGCCGTCGCGCCGGCTCGACATCGAGGCCGAGGTCGGCTTCGTCGTCGGCGCGCCGTCGGAGCTGGGCCGCCCGGTCGTGCTGGACGACTTCCGCGAGCACGTGTTCGGCGTCTGCCTGCTCAACGACTGGTCGGCGCGCGACATCCAGGCCTGGGAGTACGTGCCGCTCGGCCCGTTCCTCGGCAAGTCCTTCGCGACCTCGATCTCGCCGTGGATCGTCCCGCTGGAGGCCCTGGAGCACGCCCGGGTCACGCCGCCGGAGCGCGACGTCGAGCCGCTGGCGTACCTGGACGACCGGGGCGGCGAGCCGTGGGGCCTGGACCTGGCGATGGAGGTCCGGCTGAACGGGCACCCGGTCTCCCGGCCGCCGTTCGCCACCATGTACTGGACGGCGCAGCAGCAGCTGACCCACATGACCGTCAACGGCGCTTCGCTGCGCACCGGCGACCTGTTCGCCTCCGGCACGGTCAGCGGGCCGGAGCGGGACACCCGGGGCGCGCTGATCGAGCTGACCTGGAACGGCGAGGAGCCGCTGAAGCTCCCGGACGGGACGACCCGGACGTTCCTGGAGGACGGCGACGAGGTGACCATCACCGCCACCGCGCCCGGGCCGGACGGCACCGTGGTCGGGTTCGGCGAGGTCACCGGGCGGGTTCGGGGCTGAGGGCCCGGACCGGAGGCCGGGGGGGCCGGGAGGTCGGGGGCTGGGAGGCCGGGAGGCCGCGGCGAACCCGACCACGGACAACAGGGCACCGATGACGGATCACGGATGACGGATAACAGCTGACAGATTTCATCATCTGTCAGCTGTTATCCGTTTCCCGTTCGCCCACCTCCGTCTAGAGCCCGGCGCCGCCCGTGGCGTCGACGACCCGCCCGGTCACCCAGCGAGCGTCGTCGGAGGCGAGGAAGGCGACGATGTCGGCGATGTCCTCCGGCTGCCCGACCCTGCCGAGCGCGGCCACCGAGGCCGCGTACGCCTCCGCCTCCGGGTTGCCCCGCAGCCACCCGGCGTTGACGTCGGTGTCCACGATGCCGGGCGCGACCGAGTTCACGGTGATCCCGCGCGGGCCGAGCTGCTTGGCGAGGTTGAGGGTGAAGGTGTCCAGCGCCCCCTTGGTCGCGCCGTAGGCGATGATCTCGGGCATCGCCAACCGGGCGGCCCCGCTGGAGACGTTGATGATCCGGCCGCCGTCCCGCAGCCGCTTCAGTCCGTGCTGCACCACGAAGAACGGCGCCCGGACGTTGACCGCGAACACCTCGTCGAAGCCCTCCTCGGTCAGCGCTTCGAGGTCCGAACTGCGCCCGATCCCGGCGTTGTTCACGATGATGTCGACGCCGCCGTCCGGGGCGTGCGCTCCGATCCCGGCGTCGAAGGCCGCCCAGAGCGCGGCCGCGTCGCCGTGCCGGCCGAGTTCGGCGCGCAGCGCGAACGCCCGCCCGCCGTCGGCCCGGATGCCCGCCACCACCTCCTCCGCCGCGGCCCCGTCCCTGGCGTAGCCGACGGCGACGGTGGCACCGTCCCGCCCGAGCCGCCGGGCGATGGCCCGGCCGATCCCCCTGCTGCCGCCCGTGACCAGCGCCACCTTGCCCTGAAGCCCGTACGTGCCCGCACCCATGGCCGAGTCCCCTCTCGCCGCATCCGATAATTGTTGAGTCATCGCTCAAGAAAGACGCTAGCACACACTTCTTGAGCGACTGCTCTAAAATTTGGGGCATGAGCGAGGCACAGCAGACGACCGGGACACCCGCGAAGGCGGCACCCGAAGGCGCGGCACCCGCAGACACCGCACCCGACACCCCACCCCGCCCCCGGCGCGGCCGCCCACCGGCCTTCGACCGCGCCGAGGCCCTGGCCGCGGCCACCCGGCTGTTCTGGCAGCTCGGCTACGACGCCACCTCCGTCTCCGACCTCACCACCGCCATGGGAATCCGCCCCGGCAGCCTGTACGCGGCCTTCGGCGACAAACGCTCACTGTTCGAGGAGGTGGTCCGCCAGTACGGCCGCTCGCCCGTCGGCGCGTTCGCGACCGTCGCGCTGGCCGAGGAGCCCACCGCGTACGGCGCCTTCGCCCGCATCCTGCGCGAGGCCGCCGCCATCTACCCCGACCCGTCCCATCCGGCCGGCTGCCTGGTGATCTCCGCCGCCACCAACGTCGCCCCGCAGGACGCCGGCGTCCAGGAGCTGCTG
This sequence comes from Kitasatospora sp. NPDC048715, assembly GCF_043198905.1. Classification (NCBI taxonomy): domain Bacteria; kingdom Bacillati; phylum Actinomycetota; class Actinomycetes; order Kitasatosporales; family Streptomycetaceae; genus Kitasatospora; species Kitasatospora sp. NPDC048715. The sequence goes on from NZ_JBICVH010000007.1 coordinate 65,238, forward strand.
CGCGAGCTGCGCAACGCGAACCTGCGGACCTTCGAGGCCCGGCTGCACCAGGCCCGGCAGGACGGCGAACTGCCGCCCGACGCCGATCCGAAGGCGCTGGCGGGATACCTCGGCACGGTCATCCAGGGCATGTCCCAGCAGGCCCGGGACGGCGCCACCGCCGCCGACCTGGCCCGCACCGCCGAACTCGCCCTGCGCGCCTGGCCCTGAACCCCGGCCGCGCGCCCCGGTCGCGCCCCGAACCTCCCCGCCCACCCCGCCCACCCTTGTTCGCCCTTGCCCTGCCCGGCCCGGTGATCGGAACGCCTCCCGACCCCCGGTACGGTGGACGCCAGGATTCCGGCGGGAACGAACGGCGGACGACGGCAACGGACGCCGACGGGCGGGCGCCGACGGGCCGCGACCGGGCCCGGCGGACACCGAACGGCGTCGACATCACCGAGGGACGGGAGCGGGCCCGATGAGCGCAGAGGTGACGGAGGTCCAGGCCTTCCTGGACGGCGGTGTCGGACGGCTCGTGCTGAACCGCCCGAGGGCGCTCAACTCGCTGACCCACAGCATGGTCACCGCCCTGCGCACCGCCCTGGACGACTGGGCCGGGGACGACCGGATACGCGCCGTCGTCCTGACCGGCGCGGGCGAGCGCGGACTGTGCGCGGGCGGCGACATCCGCGCGATGCACGACGACGCCAAGGCGGGCGGAGCGGGCACCCGGGCGTTCTTCCGCGACGAGTACCGACTGAACGCCCTGATCGCCCGCTACCCGAAGCCGTACGTCGCGGTGATGGACGGCATCACCATGGGCGGCGGCGTCGGCGTCTCCGCCCACGGCGCGGTGCGGATCGTGACCGAGCGGTCCATCGTCGCGATGCCCGAGACCCGGATCGGCATCGCCCCGGACGTCGGCGGGAGCCGGCTGCTCGCCCACGCCCCGGGCGAGTTGGGCACCCACCTCGGGCTCACCGCCGCCTCGATGGGCCCGGGCGACGCCCTGCTCTGCGGATTCGCGGACCACTTCGTGCCCTCGGCGCGCATCCCGGACCTGCTCGACGCCCTGAGCCGGGGCACCGCCGCGGCGAACGGGAGCAGCAGCAGCGAGGTCGCCGCCCTCGTCGCCGCCCTCGTCTCCGCGCACACCGAGCCCGCACCGCCCGCCGCACTGGCCGACCGGCGCACCTGGATCGACGCCTGCTACGCGGCCGACACGGTCGAGGAGATCGTCGACCGGCTGCTGAACTCCGGTGTCCCGGAGGCGAAGGAGGCCGCCGTCGCCGTCCTGGCGAACTCCCCCACCGCCGTCAAGACCACCCTGGCCGCGCTGCGCCGCGCCCGCACGCTCCCTTCGCTGGAGGCCGTGCTCGACCAGGAGTACCGGATCTCCTGCGCCGCACTGGAGGGCCACGACATGGTCGAGGGCATCCGTGCGCAGGTGGTCGACAAGGACCGCAACCCCCACTGGAAGCCCGGCACGCTCGCCGAGGTGGCGGAGGCGGACGTCGCCCGCTTCTTCGCCCCGCGCGAGGGCGACGAGCTGGGCCTGGCCTGAACCCCGCCCCACCTCCACCTCCTCCACCTCCTCCTCCGCCGGCACGTCTGGAGCCCGTCATGAACCACCCGGTCCCGCCGCCGACACCGGCCGGGGACACCGACCCGCTGTCCCGGGTGCCGCTGGGCGAGCAGGTGCGCGGGCTGCTGCTGGAGGGCCTGCTGAACGGCCGCTGGCAGCCCGGGGACCGGATCGTCGAGCGGCGCCTGGCCGCCGAGTTGAACGTCAGCCAGGCACCGGTCCGCGAGGCGCTGCGCGCACTCCAGACGCTCGGGATGCTCGACGCCGAGCCCAACCGGGGCGTGCGGGTGCGCGCGATCGGCCCGGCCGAACTTCGCGAGGTCTACCAGGTGCGGGCCGCGCTGGAGCGACTGGCCGCCGAGTCGGCGGTGGTCCGGCTGGCCGGGGACACCACCGTCCTGGAGCGGCACGCCGAGCGGATGGCGGCGGCCGCGGCGGCGGGCGACGCGCTCGGCCAGGCCCGGCACGGGGTGGCCTTCCACCGCGAGATCGTGGCCGCCTCGGGCAACGGGACGCTGCTGCGGACCTGGGAGGGCCTCGGGATCGAGGTGTGGACGGTGCTGTCGCTGCACGAGGTCCGGCCGGAGCTGCACGAGAACGCCGCCGACCACCGGCCGCTGATCGAGGCCTTCCGGCGGCAGGACCCGGCGGTCGGGCGGCTGCTGGCCGAGCACGTCCTGGAGTACGCCCGGCGCGAGGACGCCCGACCCGAGGACGGTCGACACGAGGATGGTCGACACGAGGACGGCCAGCGCTCCGACTGAGCCCGCCCCCGTCGGGGCGCCGACTCGTCGCGCTCGCATAAAGTTCGCACAAAGATGATCGATCATCGCTCAAACTACCCGCCAGTAGCGATTGACGCGCCACCCTCCCGCTCTCTACGGTCCAAGTAGTTCCATGGAGAGGAATACTATTCCGCATCCCGGAATATGAACCTCTGAAGCGCACCGACGAAGGGGAACCACCCGTGTCCCAGCTCGACCAGCTTCCCGACCAAGACCCCGAGGAGATCGCGGAGTGGCGCGCGTCCCTCGACGCCGCCCGCGACTTCGGCGGCCCGAACCGCGCCGCCCACCTGCTGCGCCGCCTCGTCGAGCACGCCGAACTGCAGCGGCTCGACGTCCCTCCGCCGCTGGACACCCCGTACGTCAACACCATCCCCACCGCCGCCGAACCGGAGTTCCCCGGCGACGAGGAGATGGAGCGCCGGATCACCGCCTGGAACCGCTGGAACGCCGCCGCCATGGTGACCAGGGGCAACCACCGCGGTGGCCTGGGCGGGCACATGGCCACCTACGCCTCCGCCGCCTGGCTGTACGAGGTCGGCTTCCAGCACTTCTTCCGCGGCAAGGAGGCCGACGGCTCCGGCGACCAGCTGTACGTCCAGGGCCACGCCGCCCCCGGCGTCTACGCCCGCGCGTTCCTGGAGGGCCGGATCTCCGAGGCCCAGCTGGACCGCTTCCGCCAGGAGGCCACCGGCGACGGCCTGCCCTCCTACCCGCACCCGCGCAGGCTGCCCTGGTTCTGGGAGTTCCCGACCGTCTCGATGGGCCTCGGGCCGCTCTCGGCGATCCACCAGGCCCGGTTCAACCGGTACTTGGGCGCACGCGGGATCAAGGACACCTCCGGCTCGCACGTGTGGGCCTTCCTCGGCGACGGCGAGATGGACGAACCCGAGTCCACCGCCGCGCTCGCGCTGGCCGCCCGGGAGAACCTGGACAACCTCACCTTCGTGGTCAACTGCAACCTGCAGCGCCTGGACGGGCCGGTGCGCGGCAACGGCAAGATCGTGCAGGAGCTGGAGCGCCGGTTCCGGGCGGCCGGCTGGAACGTGGTCAAGTCGCTGTGGGGCGAGGCCTGGGACGAGTTGCTGGCCCGCGACACCACGGGCGCGCTGGTCCGCCGACTGGGCGAGGTGCCGGACGGACAGTTCCAGACCTATGCCGCCTCGGACGCCGGGTACGTCCGCGAGCACCTCTTCCACGGCTCGCCCGAACTGCGGCTGCTCGCCGACACCCTGGACGACCGGCGGCTGATCGAGACCGTCGCCACCTCCCGGGGCGGCCACGAGCCGCGCAAGGTGTACGCGGCCTACCGCGCGGCACTGGAGCACCGGGGCGCGCCCACGGTGGTGCTGGTGCAGACCGTCAAGGGCTGGACACTCGGCCCCGGCTTCGAGTCCCGCAACGCCAACCACCAGATGAAGAAGCTCTCCTGCGCGGAGTTCCGGGCCATGCGCGACCTGCTCGAACTCCCGATCCCGGACAGCGCGTTGGCCGGCGAACTTCCCCCGTACGCCCATCCCGGACCGGACTCGCCGGAGGCCCGCTACCTGCGCGAGCGCCGCGCCGCACTGGGCGGACCGGCGCCCGCCCGCCGGGTGCGCTTCGCCCCGCTGCCCACCCCGCCCGCGAAGCCCTTCGAAACGCTGTTCAAGGGCTCCGGCGGCCAGGAGATCGCCACCACCATGGCCTTCGTCCGTCTGGTCAAGGACCTGATGCGGGACGAGGCGACCGGCCACCGGTGGGTACCGATCGTCCCCGACGAGGCACGCACCTTCGGCATGGAGTCGCTCTTCCCGACCGCCGGGATCTACTCCCCGCTCGGGCAGACCTACGACCCGGTCGACCGCGACCAGCTGCTCCACTACAAGGAGTCGGCGACCGGCCAGATCCTCAACGAAGGCATCACCGAGGCCGGTTCGATGGCCTCACTGACCGCCGCCGCCACCGCGTACGCGACCCACGGCGAGCCGGTCGTCCCGTTCTACATCTTCTACTCGATGTTCGGCTGGCAGCGCACCGCCGACCAGATGTGGGCGCTGGCCGACCAGTTGGGCCGCGGCTTCCTGATCGGCGCCACCGCCGGACGCACCACCATGACCGGCGAAGGACTGCAACACGCCGACGGACACTCCCAGTTGATCGCCTCCACCAACCCGGCCGCGCTCTGCTACGACCCGGCGTTCGGCTACGAGGTGGCCGTGATCGTCCGCGAGGGCCTGCGCCGGATGTACGGCAGCAGCGCGCAACACCCCCATGGTGAGGACGTGTTCTACTACCTCACCGTCTACAACGAGCCGCTCCGGCAGCCCGCGCTCCCGGCCGGCGAGGAGGTCGCGGACGGCATCCTGCACGGCCTCTACCGCTACCGCACTGCGGACGCCGCTGCCCTGTCCCCCGGCCTGCCCGCCGACCCGCCGCGACTCCAACTGCTCGCCTCCGGCACCGCCGTGCGCTGGGCGCTGGCGGCGCAGCGGCTGCTCGGCGAGGAGTGGGGCGTGGCGGCCGACGTCTGGTCCGCCCCCTCCTGGACGGAACTGCGCCGCGAGGCGCTGGAGTGCGACGCGGCCGACCTGGCGCGGGCGGCGGCCGGCACCGACGGGGCGGCCCGCGTCCCCTATGTGACCCGGGCGCTGGCCGGGGCACCCGGGCCGGTGCTGGCGGTCAGCGACTGGATGCGCGCGGTGCCGGACCAGATCAGCCCCTGGGTGGAGCAGGACTGGACCTCGCTGGGCACCGACGGCTTCGGCCTCTCGGACAGCCGTACGGCGGCGCGGCGACACTTCGGGGTGGACGCCGAGTCGGTGACGGTCGCGGCACTGGCCGCACTGGCCCGCCGGGGCGAGGTCGAGGCGGAGACCGTACGGCGGGCGGCGGAACGTTACGGCGTCCGCTTCTGACGGCTCGGTGTCCGCCCGCTCCACCGCCTGGTGACCGGCGTCTCGCATACCAAGACTGGCGCGAGGCGGGGCGCGTCGTAGATCGTTGGGTGGTCAGGGCGCGCCCACGGGCGCCGAGCAGCGGAAATGGGAGTCGACGGCGATGACCGAGACCGAGACCTACGAGACGATCCTGGTCGAGCGCAAGGGCCGGGTGGGGCTGATCACGCTCAACCGGCCCAAGGCGCTCAACGCGCTGAACACCCGGCTCATGAACGAGGTGGTCGCCGCCGCGACCGCTTTCGACCGGGACCCGGAGATCGGCTGTCTGGTGATCACCGGCTCGGAGAAGGCCTTCGCGGCCGGCGCCGACATCAAGGAGATGCAGGGCAACCGGTTCCCGGACGTCTACCTGGACGACTGGCTGGGCCCGTGGGACCGGCTCGGCGCCGTGCGCAAGCCGGTGGTCGCGGCGGTGGCCGGGTTCGCACTGGGCGGCGGCTGCGAGCTGGCGATGCTGTGCGACATCCTGCTGGCGGCGGACACCGCGAAGTTCGGACAGCCGGAGATCAAGCTCGGGGTGATCCCCGGCATCGGCGGCTCGCAGCGGCTGACCCGGGCGGTCGGCAAGGCGAAGGCCATGGAGCTGTGCCTGACCGGGCGGATGATGGGCGCCGAGGAGGCCGAGCGGGCCGGACTGGTCTCCCGGATCGTCCCGGCGGACCAACTGCTCGCCGAGGCGCTCGCCACCGCCGAGACGATCGCGGCGATGTCCACCCCGGCCGCGATCATGATGAAGGAGAGCGTCAACCGCGCCTTCGAGACGACGCTCGCCGAGGGCGTGCGCTTCGAGCGCCGGCTCTTCCACGCGGCCTTCGCCACGGCGGACCAGAAGGAGGGCATGGCGGCCTTCGCCGAGAAGCGCCCGCCGGAGTTCCAGAACCGCTGACAACGGAGTACGTCCGGCAGGCGACAACAGGCCGCGGACGGCAGACAGCGGACAGATTTCATCATCTGAAATCTGTCCGCTGAACTCTGTCAACTGAAAGCCGTCGGCTGTCATCCGTCGACTGTCATCCGTCCTCCTCCACCGCCACCGTGTTCAGCCGGGCGAGCCCACTGCGGGTGGCGGCGACCACGATCTCGTCGCCCGGGGCGAGCTGCCGGGTGCGGTCCGGGAAGTTCCACAGCAGCTGCCCGCCGTGGGCGAAGCGCACGGCGATCACCCGGACGCCGCCCGGGTCCTCCAGGTCGTGCCGGTTCAGCCCGATCAGCCCGCTGCCGTCCTCCACCTTCAGCTCGGCGATCAGCAGCACGTGCCGGAGCACCGACAGCGTCCCGCGCACCTCGCGCCCCATCAGCGCCGCCGCGAAGGCGGGCGCGGCCAGGTAGGACACCGACCGGGAGGCCGCGTTGTCCAGCGTCTTGTAGAAGTGACTGGCGAAGTCGTCCTCGAACAGCCGCACCACCACCCGGACGTCGGGATTGCCGTGGCGCGCCTCCAGGGCCGCCTCCAGGTTGGTGGCGTCGTCCCCGCTGACGGCGACCAGCGCCCGGCTGTGCTTCAGCCGGGCCCGGCGCAGCTGCTGCTCGAACGGACCGTCGCCCATCACCACCGGAATCCCCAGCGCCCGGACGGCGGCGATGCCGCGGGCCTGCGGGTCCCGCTCCATGCAGACCACCGGCACGCCCATGTCGTGCAGTTGGATCGCGACGCGGGTTCCGACGTTGCCGAGGCCGACGACGATCACGTGGTCCCGGGTGCCCGCCCCGGGGTTGCGCGGCTGCCCGCGCCGCCCGGAGCCCAGGACCTCCACCGCGATCGCGGTGGCCACCGGCGCGAAGGTGATCCCGCAGATGGTGATCACCACCTGTGCGACCCGCTGCCAGAACCCGCCGGTGCCCGTCCCGGAGGAGATGTCGGAGAGCTGGTCCGGCTGGGCCGCGCCGGCCAGGTCGAGCAGCGCGATGTAGACGGTCCAGCCGAAGTTCCGGTTGAGGTACCAGAGCACCCCGAAGGCCAGCAGCACCGCCGCGAGGGCGGTGAGCAGCACCAGCCGCATCCGGGCGCTGGTGAAGAAGCGCATGGTGTCGAGCAGCCGCCAGCGCAGCCGTCGCTTCCAGTCGATCGGCTCCCGGGGTTCGATCCGCAGCACCTGGAGCGCCGCCCTGCCGCCCGGCTCCTCCTCCTGATCGGGGTCGGCCGCGGGCGCCGGTTCGCGCCGAACGCCTCCGGGTCGGATCGGCCCGTCGTCGCCGAACTCGCTGGCGAGCCGGACGAATTCGGCCGAGTCGCCCTGCTGCTCGGGCAGCAGCCGGATCCTGCCGAGGTCCTGCCGGTCGATCTGGTCGGCGACCACGCAGATCCGGTCGGAGGTGATGTCGTCGTCGAACGCGATGTGCAGGTAACGCCCCTCGATCTCCACCGAGTTGGGCCGTCCGAGCGCCGCGGAGGCGAAGGCCGGGGCGGCGGTGGCGGAACCGGAGAGCGCGGCACCGTTCTTGAGCAGCCGTTCGATGTTCTCGCCGAGCCGTTGGTTGAACATCCGGAACACGATGCGGATGTCCGGGTTGTGGTTCTGGGCGCTGAGCGCGGCGTGGATGTTCTCCTGGTCGCTCCCCTCGACCAGGGCGAGACCGCGCGCGGTACCGATGGACACCGCGCGCAGCGCCTCCTCGGTGATGCCGGCGTACTCCACGACCGCCGCGACGCCGGACAGCTGCTCGATCTGCGGCGCGTGGTCGCGGGTCCGGTCGGCGACCAGGACGACGACCGGGACCTCGTAGTGCTCGACGAGTTCCAGGATCAGGCGATGGGCCAGCGCATTGCCCCCGCAGACGATGTAGTGCTGGCTGATCGGCTCGACCGGAGGGGTCCCCCACCCTTCAGAAGTCATACCGCCGGATGATATCGACGGGAAGTGTCCGGAGGGTGACGTTCCGGCGACCGCGGCGGATCCCCCGAACGGCCGTATCCGACGCGCGGTCCGGCCGTGGCGCGGAGATGCTGGGGTTCGTTCCCTGCCCGTCAGCCGGCCGATCCGACCTCACCCGTCCTGCGTCACACGACCAGGCAGGACACCGGTCACCGGTCACCCGTCGCCCGGCGTCAGCCCGAGGAGTACGCCACCGTGGCCCCTCCGATCATCACCCCCGACGGCAGCCCGGTCCAGGGCCCGCTCGGACTGCTCGCCAAGGCCGCCTGGCAGGTCCTGCTGGTCGCCGGACTCGCCTCGCTCGCCCTCGGGATCGTGGTCTTCGCCTGGCCCGAGGAGACGCTCCTGGTGGTGGGCGTGCTGTTCGGCCTCTACCTGCTGGTGATCGGCATCGTGCAGCTGATCGCCGCGTTCGGCACCCACTCCACCGCGGCGCTGCGGGTGCTGGCCTTCATCAGCGGTGCGATCTGCGTCCTGCTGGGCCTGCTCTGCTTCCGCAGCGCGGCGCAGTCGCTGCTGCTGCTCGCGATCTGGATCGGGATCGGCTGGCTGTTCCGCGGCATCACCCAGCTCGCCGCCGCGATCTCCGACCCGCTGATGCCCGCCCGCGGCTGGCAGGCCTTCGCGGGCGCGGCCAACACCCTGGCCGGCGTACTGCTGATGGTGTGGCCGGTCGGGTCGATCACCGCGCTGGCCGTACTGGCCGGTTGCTGGCTGGTGATCCTGGGCCTGGTCGAGATCGTGACGGCGATCCAGGTCCGCGGCCGGGCCAAGCAGATCCCCTCGGGGGTCTGACCTCCGTCCGGTGCCGTGAGGCCGTGTCCCGCCGGGGCACGGCCTCACGGCTGGGCGGGGGCGCGGGCGCGGCACGGGCGCGGCACGGGCGGGGCCCGTCATGGGCACGGGGTGTCGCGGGCGCGAGGCGTCACGGGCGCGGGGCGTAGCCGATCCGGAAGGTGGCGGCGTCCAGTCGCTCCGGGGTGAGCCGGACGTCGGTCAGCCGCTCGGCGAGTGCGAACGCGGCCTCGGTGTGCTGCGCGTACTCCTCCGTCTCCAGGTCGAAACCACAGGCGGTCAGCAACTCGGGGATGCCGCGGGCTTCGGCGTCCGAGCCGTCCCGCTGGCCGGGGAAGAGCGGCTCGAAGTGCAGCCGCCGGACGCCGTGTTCCCACCAGTGGAAGTGGTCCACGGCGTTGACGTTGCGGAAGTGCGAGACCAGCCGGGTGCCCTCGCCGAGCCGCGGGATCACCGTGTCCAGGGTGCCGAGGTAGCCGTTCGGCTCGATCGCGAGGGCCCAGCCGTCGAGTTCGGTGACCGCGACGAGCAGCCGGTCCTCGGCAGGGTCGAACAGCGCCCCGTCCCCCTCGTCCCCGCCGGCCCCTTCCTCGTACTCCTCGTCCTCGTCCTCGTCGTCGTCCTCGTCCGCTCCGTCCTGGTAGGCGTCCCAGCGGGCCATAACCGCCGTCAGGCCGACGGCGTCGCTCGCCGGCAGCGCGTCGAAGCGGCGCAGCAGCTCGTCGGCCGCGAGGCCCTGGACCTGGGTGAGGCAGTAGGCCTCGCCCAGGTCGGGGTAGCGGTCCTCGAACCAGGTGTAGTCGGTGGCGTGTGCGGTCATGACGGCGATGCTGTCAGACGCCTCGGACAGCGCTCGCCCGGGGCCGTCAGAGCCAGACCGGTTCGTCCGTCCCCCAGCGCCCCGGCGGGCGCGACCAGTCGGCGGGCGCGCCCTCGTACCCGATCGGCGGCAGGGCGTGGCGCAGCCGCCCGTACGCGGAGTCGGTCTCGACCAGCCAGCGGGAGGGGTCGTACGGCTCGGGCGAGGCCCCCTGCGGGGTTTCCGGTTCGATGCCGTGCAGCAGCCAGGAGGCCGTGCCGGCGAGGGAGAAGCGCAGGTGGCGGCCGCCGGGGCGGCGGGTGCGCTGGTCGGTGAGGGCGCGCAGGACGGCGGCGGCGATGAGGTAGCCGGTGCCGTGGTCGAGGGCCTGGGCGGGCAGCACGCCGGGACGGCCGCCGGGGGTGGCCTCGTGCCCCGAGCCGGAGCCGGATGCTGAGTCCGAGGCGGCGGCGGAAGCGGAAGCGGAAGCGGACTCGTGGGCGGCGATGCCGACGCCCGCCTGGACCAGGCTGTCGAAGCCGCGCCGTCCGGCCCAGGGGCCGGTCCAGCCCCAGGCGCAGAGCTGGACAAGGATCAGGTCCGGGCGGCGGGCGAACAGCGCGTCGGGGCCGAGGCCGTGGGCGTCCAGGGCGCCGGGGCGGTAGGCCGTGACGACGACGTCGGCGGTGGCGAGCAGCTCCTCGAAGACCTCACGGTCGGCCGGCACGGCGAGGTCGAGCCTGGTTGAGCGCTTGCCGAAGCCGGTGTCGGCGTGGGCGTCGTCGACCTCCGGCAGGCGGGGCGAGTCGACGCGCAGGACGTCGGCACCGAGCAGGGCGAGGGTGCGGGTGGCGACCGGCCCGGCGATCACCCGGGTGAGGTCGAGGACCCGGACCCCGGCGGCGGGCCGGTCCACGGGGGCCTCGCCGAGCGGACGGACCGGCGCGGTCCTGGCGGCGGCACCGATGTCCCCGTGCTCCACGAGGGGGTGCACGGCCGGGCTCACCGGCGCGACGGCAACCGCGAGCGCTCCCGCCTCGTACGCGCGCTCCTGGATCCGCTCGGCCGGCAGTCCACCGAGCGTCTCGGCGAGCTGCTCGGGCCCGGCATCGGCGGCGAGGCCGAGCGCGGAGAGCAGCCGGGTGCGGTGGTGCGGGTAGTTGGCATGGGTGCGCACCCAGCCGTCGGCGGTGCGCCAGAAGCCGGAATGCGGGGCGAAGGTGACGGGCGTACGGCCGTCGACCGTCAGATGCCGCTCGCTGACGAAGGCGGTGGCGACCGCGCCCTGGTCGACCCGGACCGCGGGGACGGCCGGGACCGCCGCGCCGCCGCGGTGGGCGGCGAGCTCGGCGGCGGCCAGCGAGCAGACCGCCACGGTCGCACGGGCGAGCCGGCGCACCGGCAGACCGGAGGGCAGGACGTCGTCCGGCCCGTGGAAGGTCACCCGTTCCAGCAATTCGGGCGGTCCGCCGAGAGCCTCCCAGGCATGGGCCGTGGGACCGTCGACGGCACCGGGGGTTCCGGTGGTTCCCGTGGGTTCCGTGGGCCCTGTGGGTTCCGTGGGTCTGGTGGATCCCATGGTTCCAGTGGGTCCGGTGGTTCCTGTTGGCAGCGGACGATCGGTCATGCCCCGCATTGTGCTCCGGTTTTCAGGCGGTCGCCGTGACGCCCGCCACCAACATCAGCAGGACCGCCGAGACCACGGTCATCCGGCGGGCCGCCTGCGGGGTGCCGCCGAACCGGCCGCCGAGCCGTCCACTGGCGTGCGCGACCAGCCCGTACACCACCGCGCAGGCCAGCACGTTGAGCGAGCCGAGCGCGAGCACCTGCCCGCCGACCGGCAGTGCGGCGCCCGGATCGACGAACTGCGGCACCAGGGAGAGGTAGAGCAGCAGGCCCTTGGGGTTGAGCAGCGCGGTCAGCATGCTCTGGCGCAGCACCGTCGCGGTGGGCTGCGGCTTGGGCGCGGCCAGGGCGGCGGCGCCCCCGCCCTTGCGCAGCGCCAGCAGCATCATGACGGCCAGCACCAGCAGGTAGGCGGCGCCGGTGAGGCGCAGCACCGGCAGGGCGGCCGGGACGGCGCGCAGCGCGGCGGCCAGGCCGGCGCTGGAGAGCAGGGTGTGGACGGCGTACCCGGCGCAGACCCCGCCGACCGCGATCAGCGCGGCGCGGCGTCCCTGGCCGAGGCCTCGGGCGGCGATGTAGAGCCAGTCGGGGCCCGGGGTGCAGACCAGCAGCAGGTCGACTCCGAGGAAGAGGAGGAGGGCGTGGGTGTCCATGGGCGTGGCGTGGCCTGTCGTGCTCGTCGCGGTGTGGGCCCGGCGGGTCGGCCGGGAGGTGCCCCGGCGATCGACCGGGGTTGTTCCGGCGATCGACCGGAGGCCTCCCGGCGGTCGGCCGGAGTGCGCCGGAAGTGGGCCGGGAAGGCCCGGCGGCCGGTGCGGTCACTGAAGGTAGCCGGACGGGGCTGGCACGCGATGGCGACTTCCCGCTGGTCGGAGCCGCGTTTTGGCAGAATGTTGCGCCATGGACCGAATCGACCGCAGAATCCTCCGCGAGCTCCAGCAGGACGGGCGCCTGACCAACACCGAGCTGGCCTCCCGGGTGGACCTCACCCCCTCCCCCTGCCTGCGCAGAGTGCGCCAACTGGAGCAGGACGGCGTGATCCGCGGCTACCGGGCGGTGCTGGACGGCGCGGCGGTCGGGCGCGGATTCCAGCCCTTCGTGACGATCACCATGCGTCACGAGGACCAGGTGACGGTCGCCGAGTTCGAACGCCGGGTGGCCGAACTGCCGGAGGTGGTGGAGGCCCACCGGCTGTTCGGCGAGCCCGACTACCTGCTGCGGATCGCCGTGGCCGACATCGCCGCGTACGAGCGCTTCATCACCGACGTGCTCTCCGGCCTGCCGGGCATCGCGCAGGTCAACTCGCACCTGACGATGAAGCAGGTGAAGGCCGACCGGGGGCTGCCGGTCGGCGGGTAGGGTGCGAACCGGGGGCCCGTGCGACCGTCCGTACGGGGCAGAGCGACGCACCGCGACATGGGGGCTGAATTGCGCGTGATCCGCCGTCTCGACCTGGGGTACTTCGTCCGGCCGGCCGCCGAGGCGGGCGGCCCGGAGCCGCGCGTGGAGCCGGTGCTCGCGTACCTGGTCCGGCGTCCGGAGGGGCTGCTGCTGTTCGACACCGGGATCGGTGGCGGCGAGCCGGAGACCGAGGCGCACTACCGCCCGGTCCGCCGCCCGCTGCCGGAGGCGCTCGCCGCGGCCGGGGTCGCCGTCGGCGACATCGACCTGGTGGTCAACTGCCACCTGCACTTCGACCACTGCGGCGGCAACCCGCTGTTCGCCGGCACCCCCGTCCTGGTCCAGGCGGAGGAGCTGGCCACCGCCCGGCGCGGCGGGTACACCATCGACGCGCTGGTCGACTTCCCCGGCGCCGAGTACCGCGAGCTCGGCGGCGAGGCCGAGGTCTGGCCGGGCGTGCGGGTGCTGCCCACACCCGGCCACACCGGGGGCCACCAGTCACTGCTGATCGACCGCCCGGGCGGCGGCCCGGTCCTGCTGGCCGGGCAGGCGTACGACTTCGCCTCCCAGTACGGGCAGGCGGTGCTCGCCCGGCGGGCGGCGCGCGAGGGCCTGGCCGCACCGCTGCCCGGGTACCGGGCCTGGCTCGACCGGATGGCGGAGCACGAGCCGCACCGCGTGCTGTTCGCGCACGACCACGCGGTCTGGGAGGCGACCGACTAGCCGGGTGCGGGAGCGCCGGCCGCCCCAGGGGGTCGGATCGATCGGAGGATTCGGGTCGAGCCGAAGGTCCAGGTCGGCCTGGAGGTCCAGGCCGACCTGACGGACGGGTCGGGGTCGCCCGGGGCTCAGAAGGTGAAGCGCAGCGAGCGGACCCGGTGGTCGAAGCTGGACGGCACGAGCTGCGGCTCGCCGACCGACCGCACCTCGGGCAGGCGGGTGAACAGCTCGCGGAACAGCGCCGTCATCTCCTGCCGGGCCAGGTGCGCGCCGAGGCAGTAGTGCGGACCGCCGCCGCCGAAGCCGAGGTGGGGGTTGGGCGTGCGCGTGATGTCGAAGGCGTCCGGGTCGGGGAAGACCTCCTCGTCGCGGTTGGCCGAGCCGTAGAACAGCGCGACCTTCTCGCCCGCGCGCAGCAGCGGCCCGCCGGATCCGCCCAGTTCGTGGTCGACGGCGAGGGTCCGGTTGAACTGGATGATCGGCGTGGAGTGGCGGACCATCTCGTCCACCGCGCCGCCGAGCAGCCCGTCGAGGTCGGCGAGCAGCAGGGCGCGCTGCTCGGGATGGACGGTCAGCAGGTGCAGGCCGTGGGCCAGCGCGTTGCGGGTGGTCTCGACCCCGGCGACCAGCAGCAGGCTGAAGAAGGCGCCGAGCTCGCGCCCGGTGAGCCGACGGCCGTCCACGTCGGCGGTGACCAGCGCGGAGATCAGGTCCTCCTCCGGCCGGCGGCGGCGCCTGCGGCCGATCCCGGCGACGATGCCCTGCATCCGGGCGAGCGCCCGCAGCCCGCGCCCGGGCACCCGCAGGCGGCGGCGCAGCGGTCGGGCCACCCCGATGTCCTCGGAGGTGCGGTTGACCAGGTCGAGGATGGTGCGGCGCGACCTCTCCGGGATGCCCATCATGGTGCAGATCACCTGGAACGGGAGCTCGGCGGCGACCGCGGTCACGAAGTCCTCCGGCCGCTCCCGCTCGATCCGGTCGACCAGCTCGGTGCTGATCCGCCGGACGTCCTCCTCGACCCGGTCGAGCAGCCGCGGGGTGAACGCCCGCGAGACGATCCGGCGCAGCTGGGCGTGACGGGGATCGTCCAGGTTGACCATCGAGTCTCCGAACAGCAGCCGGACCCAGCGCGCCGGGACGGGGGTGGTCACGCCGGGACCGCTGAGGAAGACGGCGGGGGTGCGGCTGGCCTCGACCACGTCGGCGTGGCGGACCAGGGCGTGGAAGCCCCGGCCGGAGGCGCGGTCGCCGAAGAACACCGGGGCGGGGCGGCTGCGCAGCTCGGCGAAGGCGGCGGCACGGGCGGGGGCCGGCAACTGCCAGAAGCGGGCGTCGGCGAGATCTGTGGACCCGGGCGCGGCAAGAGCCTCGGGCTGGGCCGGGGCCTCGGCCGCGTCCGCGGAGCCGGGCGGAGTGGAGGGCTCGGCCGAGTCGGCGGGGGCGGACGCGTCGGCGGAGTCGGCGGCCTCCGGCGAGTCGGTCCGCTCGGCGGGGTCGGCGGGGTCGGCGGGTTCGCCGGGGGCAGCGGCCTCGGGCTGTTCGGCGGCTTCGGCTGGTTCGGCGGCCTCGTCCTGCTCGGCGGCCTCGGCGCCCTCGGCAGGTTCGGCTGGCTCAACGCGCTCGGCAGACTCGGTCGTCTCGGCGGGTGCGGCGGATTCGGCAGGTTCGGCGGTTGCGGCCGGCTCGGCGGCTTCGGCCCGCGCGGCGGGTTCCTCGGCTTCGGCCGGAGCCGCCTCGGTCGGCGCCGCCCCTCTCGGGGCCGTCGCCTGCTGCGGGACGGTCGGCTCCGTGGGGGCAGCGGACTCGGCACTGTCGGCAATGGGCGCCGAGGTATCCGTCGGGGTCTCCAAGGCCGGACCTCCCTGCTTCTGAACGACGTCGTCCCGATACGCACCGTACTGGGTGCTGCACATTAAGTGAGTATGGAATGCGCGCTGTCAAACCGCCCCGATGGTCGTACGAGTGATGGCTCGGTCCGGCGCGCCGGGCCGATGGGCCGGGTTGGGCGGCGGTCCGGGCGGCGGTCCGGCGGGCCGCGGGGCGGGCGGCCGGGCATGGTCTCACGGCACAGAACCGGCCATGACCGGAGGGTGCGGTACGGGCCGGGCAGGGCGGGTGCGACGATGAGTGCCATCGTGATGACCGACCGGATCCGCCTGCTGCGCGCCGTGGTCTTCGCCGCGCTGTGCGTAGCGATGGCCGCCACCGCGCACGTCGCCATGGCCGGGCCCGGGGTCTCGCCGAGGGTGCTGGCCGGTGGGTTCGGGGCGGTCCTCGGGCTGACCTGGCTGCTCGCCGGAAAGCGGCGCGGACTCGGGGTGATCAGCCTCTGGATGGTCGTGGCGCAGACCGCGCTGCACCAGCTGTTCGAACAGGCCGGGGCGCTTTCCCGAGGGGGCGGCGGCCTCGGCCGACTCGCCGCCACGGACTGGGCCGCCCTCCTGCTCTGCAACCCGGACCGGGCGCCCGGCGGGCTCTCCCCGGTCGAGCTGGCACGGATGGCCGGCATCGATCCGGACGTCCCGCCGCTCACCGGCAGCCTGCGGCCGATGGCGGGAACGCACCACGGGGCGCCGGGCCCGACGGCCGTGCACCCCGACCTGTCCAGGACGACCGGGATGGCAGGCACGACCGGCATGCCCGCAGGGCCGCACACGATGCCGGACGGAACGTTCCACGGTGACGGGTCGTACGACGCGGCGCAGGTTCTGGTCGGCGGTTCGACGCAGGGACCGGCGCACGACATGGCGCACGGGATGTCCCACGGCATGTCGCCGGGGATGACCGCCGCCCACGTGCTCGCCGCGCTGGCGTGTGCGCTCCTGCTCTGGCGCGGCGACGCGGCACTGGTCCGGCTCTTCGAGCTGCTCGGCGCGCTCGGCGCGGTGGTCGCGGGGGCCCTGCTGCTCCCGCTGCTGGCACTGTTCGCGCGCCCCTTCGGCCACCGGGCCCCGGCGCCGCCCCGCCCGGTCGACGACCGGGCCCGGCCGCCCCGGTCGGTGCTGCTCACGCATGCCGTGGTCCGGCGTGGGCCGCCGGCGTTCGCCCTCGCCTGCTGACGCGCCCGCCGCACCCTTTCTCACCCCGGCCGCCTCCCGGCCGTCGGGACTCTCGCGACGGGCAGGTCGCCCTGCCGTACGGCCAAGCCCTTGTGCCGTCGTACCGCCAGGGCGCGGGCCCGCGTCCGCCGCCGCGCCCCCTCAGGGCCGGCGTGCCGCGCGGCTGCCCCCGGACGCCGACGGTGCCGCGCTGCGCGGTGCCGTCCCCGCCTTCCCCTCGGGACCTTCCCATGCCTCACTTCGACGGCGCACCGGCTCCGGCCGGCGCCCCCGTCCTGCCGTTCCCGCCCCTCCGGGCGCCCTGGCCGCGCCTACCGCTCGACGGCCTGCGGACCGTTCGGAGCACGATCTCCCGGCCGGTCCTCGCCGAGGCCGGCCAGCAGCCGGGCCGACCACTCGGGCGAGGGCCCGTCGGCAGCGCCCGCCCGAACCCGAGCGCGCAGCTGTTCGGCCCGGGCCAGCCACTCCCGGCAGCCGTGGCAGCGCGCGACGTGCTTGTCCAGCCGCACCTCCGGCAGGCCGCTCGGTTCGCCGTCGAGCCGGGCGGACAAAGCTGTCCGAAACTGCACGCATCTCATATGACCATCGTCCCGCACGGCCGTGATGCCGGGACCGGCCGGGTGGGGGGCCACCGTGGATGACGATCAGCTCACCGCGCTGGCACTGACCGCCCGCTCCGGACGGGCGGCCGACGTCGAGGCCTTCGTCCGGGCGACCCAGCGGGACGTCTGGCGCTTCGTCGCCCACCTGACCGACGTGCAGTCCGCCGACGACCTCGCCCAGGAGACGTTCCTGCGCGCCCTGCGCGGCCTGCCCGCGTTCGCGGGGCGCTCCTCGGCCCGGACCTGGCTGCTGTCGATCGCCCGGCGCACGGTGATCGACCGGTACCGGATGGCCGCCGCCCGGCCGCGCTGCGCGGCACTGCCGGACTGGCAGGAGGCGGCGGAGCGGCAGGGTGGCACACCGACGGCCGGGTTCGAGGACGGCATCGCGCTCGGCGATCTGCTCGACCGGGTGCCCGCCCAGCGGCGGGAGGCCTTCGTGCTGACGCAGGTGGTCGGCCTGAGCTATGCCGAGGCGGCCGAGGTCGCCGGCTGCCCCGTCGGAACGGTCCGTTCGCGAGTCGCCCGCGCCCGGGAGGAACTGGTGGCCCGCCTGCGCGCCGCCGAGGCCGGGGAGCTCGCGACCGCCTGCTGAGCGGCGGGAGGACGACGGGCCGTCGGCGGGCGGGCGAGCGAGCGAGCGAGCGGCGAACGATCGACAGCCGACGGCGAACAACCGACAGCGGACAGATGACAGCGAACAGATGACAGATTTCGAAATCTGTCATCTGTTCGCTGAAAGTTGTCACCCGCGCCGCACCTCCGCAAGAAATCCCCCAGGTGTTCGGAACCGGAGCCCCTGCGCCACCGACTGCTGTACCGGACCCCGCCGCCGAGGCGGCGTCCGGTCCGGCAGCACGGGAGACGGAGGGACTTCATGACAGTGCAACCACCCCCGACCACCCAAAATCTGACGAACCATCAGCACGAGCCGGTGGACCGCTGGAGCCTGGTGGTGGCCGCCGGCCTGCTGTCCTTCGTCGCGATGCTCGACATGAACGTGGTCAACCTCGCGCTCACCGACATCTCGGCCGGTCTGCACGTCTCCCCCGGGGTCGCCCAGTGGGCCGCCCTCGGGTACCAACTTCCGCTCGTCGCCCTGCTGTTGCCCGCCGGACGATGGCTGGACCAGGTCGGCACCCGCTCGGCCCTGCTGCTCGCCGTCGGCTGCTTCGCCCTGTGCAGCGTGCTGGCGGCCTGCGCCCCGTGGGCCGGGTGGCTGATCACGGCACGGCTGTTCCAGGGCGCCTTCGGGGCCGTGCTCTTCGTCCTGATGCCGGTGCTCGCCGCCACCTCCGTCCGGCCCGAGCTGCGCGGCCGGGCGATGAGCGTGCCCGCGACGCTCGGTCCGCTCGGCGCCGTCACCGGGCCGGTGCTCGGCGGGCTGCTGCTCGACCACCTGGGCTGGCGGGCGATCTTCCTCGTCAAGCTGCCGGTCTGCCTGGCCGCCGTCCTGATCGTGCGGCGCCACGCCCCGCGCCGCGGCGGGCTGCGACCGCCCGACCGGTCCTCGCTCGGCGACGCCGCGCTGATCGGCGCCGCCGTGGCCGCCACCCTGCTCGGGCTCACCCTGGCCCCGCGGACGCCGCTGTGGCTGCTGCTCGCCCTGCCCGCCGTACCGCTGGTGCTGCTCTGGCTTCGCCGCCCGGGCGGCCGGCCGGTGGCCGAGGTACTTCGGGCCGCCGGGACCGCCGGCGCCAACGCCTCGGTGCTGGCCCTCGCCGCCGGATTCGCGGCCTGCCACTACCTGCTCGCCCAGCACCTGCGCGGACCCCGGGGCGAGAGCGCCACCGCCACCGCACTCACCATGCTGGCGTTCCCGCTCGGCATGGTGCTGGCCGGCCGGGTCGGCGGCCGGCTGGCCGACCGCTGGGGCGCCCGCCCGACCGCGCTCACCGGTGCCGCCGTCACCGCCCTCGGCCTGGCCCTGCTCGCCCCGCTGGACCCGAGCTGGTCCGCCCTCGACATCGCCGCGCGACTCGCCCTCGCCGGCGCCGGGATGGGCCTCAACGGCGGCCCCACCCAGGCCCTGGTGATGTCCGCCTCCCCGCCCGGGAAGCTCGCCACCGCCGGCTCCGCCGTCCAACTCGCCCGCAGCCTCGGCTTCGCGCTCGGCCCGGCCCTCGGCACCGCCGCCGCGCTCGCCGCGCCCCACGACACCACCGGGACGCGCGCCGGGATCGCCCTGGCCGCCATGGTCGCGGCCACCGCCGTCGCCCTGCTCGCCCCGCACCGCCGCCCCGAGGCCTGAGCACCCTGCACCGCCGCCCCGAGGCCTGAGCACCCCGCACCGCCCGCCCCGCATCGGCCCCCGCTCCGCCCCGCATCCACAACACGCCCCAACACACCGCATCGGCCCGCATCGCCCCGCATCGAAGGACCCCCCAGATGACCGACACGAGCCCCGCCTCGATTACCGACTCGATCACCGACACGGCCACCGCCCCGGCCGCCACCGCCGACGACGAAGCCCCGCGCTGCCCGTACGGGTACGACCGGCTCCCCTCCCCCGTCCCGCTGTACGGCCCGGCGTACAAGCGCGACCCGTACCCGCTCTACCGACGGATGCGCGAGGCCGGGCCGGTGCACCGGGTGGAGTTCCCGAGCGGCATCCACGCCTGGCTGGTCACCGGCCACCGGGCCGCCCACGCGGCCCTCAACGACCCCCGCCTTGGCAAGAACCACAGCCTGGGCAACGACAATTGGCGCCGCCTCGCGTCGATCATGCCCGAGCCGCAGCACTCGCAGCTCCAGGTCCATCTGCTCCACCAGGACCCGCCCAAGCACACCTCGATGCGCCGGCTCGTGCTCGACGCCTTCGCCCCGCGCCGGGTGGAGTCGCTTCGCCCCCGGTTCCAGGAGCTGGCCGACGCGCTGGTGGACGAACTGCCGCAGTCCGGCGGCGCGGACCTGGTGGCGGGCTTCGCGGCCCACTACCCCTTCCGGGTGCTCGCCGAAGTCATCGGCCTGCCGCCCGAGTTGGCCGAGCGCTTCGACCGGGACTGGGGCAAGGTGGTCCAGCCGGTCGGCCCGCAGGACCCCGGCCGACCGGCGTACGAGGCACGGCTGCGCGGCCTCCAGACGTACATCGCCGATGTCGTCGCCCGCAAGCGCGTCGACTGTCGGGAGCCCGGCTGGGTGGCCCGGGAGGACCTGCTGGGCCGGCTCGTCCACGCCCATGACGCGGGCGAGTTGAGCCGCGCGGAGCTCGACTCGATGGTCTTCCAGCTGCTGGTCGCCGGGCAGGAGCCGGTCACCAACCAGATCACCACCATGCTGGTCACCCTGCTGCGCCACCCCGAGCAGCTCGCCCGGCTGCGCGAGGGCGTCGACGAGCCCGACCGACTCGCCCGGGCGGTGGAGGAACTGCTGCGCCACGACGCCGCGTTCGAGCTCACCACCTGGCGGTTCTTCGCCGAGGACAGCGACCTGTTCGGCACCGTCGTCCCGGCCGGCGACTCCGTGATCGTCTCGCTCTGCGCCGCCAACCGCGACGACGAGCAGTTCCCCGATCCCGACCGCCTCGACCTGGACCGCACCCCCAACGCCCACCTGGCCTTCGGCCACGGCATCCACTACTGCCCCGGCGCCGCACTCGCCCGGGCCGAGCTCCAGGTCGCCCTCGCCACCCTGCTCACCCGGCTGCCCGGCCTGCGCCCGGCCGAGGCGCCCGGCGACGGCCTGGCGGACCTGGTCTGGGTTCCCGCCGTCCTGGCGCGCGGAGTGAACCGGCTGCCGGTCGCCTACGACCAGCGCCGCTGACCCCCGGGCGCCTCGCACCCCCCGGGGCACATCGCACCCCCGATCACACGCCCCCCGCTCACATACCCCCGATCACGCACCCCGGCTCCGACCGCCCGGAGCCCGACACCTGACGCCCGAAGCCGCACCGCACCACCTTCCGTGGAGGACCCCCATGCCGCCCGTCGGCACCGCCCCTGCCGCCATCACCCCTGTCACCGCCGTCTCCACCGCCACCGACCCCGCGGACCGCCCCTCGGACCGCCCCTCGGACCGCCCCGCGGCCGAGCGGCTCGCCGCCCGCGTCCTCGGCCTGCTGCTGCCGCACCGCCGGGCCGCGGACCCGGAGCTCGACGCCCGCCCGGAGCACTTCCCGCTCCAGCTGGCCCAGTTGGCGGACTTCATCACCGCCGGCGAACCGATCGTCCTGACCCTGCCCGGCTTCCCCTGCAAGTCGCCGAACCCCGCGAAGGTGCTCGGCCACCTGCCGGACGAGGGCGAACGGCTGTCACTGACCTTCCTCGACGGGCTGTGCGCCGAGATCGGCCGTCTGTACGCGCCCGGCGCCCGGATCCTGATCTGCTCGGACGGGCACATCTTCGGCGACCTGATCGACGTCCCGGACGACCACATAGACGCCTACTCGGACGCCCTGACCGCCATGATCGCCCGCGAGGGCCTGACCCGCCTCGACACCTTCGACCTGCGGGCCGTCCTCGGCGACCTCCCGTACGACGAGAAGCGCGCCCGGGTGCACGCCCGGTACGCGCCGAGCGTCGAGGAGTTGCGCGAACAGGTACTGACCGAGGAGGAGACCCTGCGGCTCTACCGGGGCATCACCCGCTTCCTCACCGAGGACACCGTCGGCTTCACCGGCACCCGCTCCGCCCTCCAGCGGGAGTGCCGCCGCCGCGCCTACGGCGTGATCCAGCGCAGCCGCGCCTGGGGCGAGTTGATCGCCGAGCACCATCCGCGCGCCGTCCGGCTCTCCATCCACCCGCAGCCGGCCGGGGCGTCCAAGTTCGGCATCCGGCTGCTGGCGGCGGCCGACGCCTGGATCACGCCCTGGCACTCCGCTGTGCTCCACCGCGCCGGCGGCGAGCGCGAGTTGCTGCGCAGCGCGGAGGCCGCGCGGCTCGGCCGGCTGGTCCTGCGGGACGGTCGGCCGAGCCACTACGAGTGCCACTAGCAGGAGCGCCGGTACGGGCTACCGCCCCGGCACGGCCGCCTGCGCCGCTGCCGGGGACCGGTGGTCGAAGGCGATCAACGGATCGCCGGTGAGGGGGTGTTCGACCACTGCCGCCCGTACGCCGAAGACCTCGGCCAGCAGCTCGGCGGTCAGCACCTCGCGCGGTGTCCCGGAGGCCACCAGGGCGCCGCCGTGCAGGACGTGCAGCCGGTCGCAGACCGAGGCGGCGGCGTTGAGGTCGTGCAGGGCGACCAGGGTGGTGCGGCGCTGCTCCCGGAGCAGGGCGAGCAGCTCCACCTGGTGCCGGACGTCCAGATGGTTGGTCGGCTCGTCCAGCACCAGGACGTCCGGCTGCTGGGCGAGCGCCCGGGCCAGCAGCACCCGTTGCCGTTCACCGCCGGAGAGCTGGGCGAACCGTCGGTCGACGGCCTCGGCCATGCCGACCCTGGTCAGCGCCTCGGAGGTGATCCGGTGGTCCTCGGCGTCGTCGGCCGCGAAGGCCCGCTTGTACGGGGTGCGGCCCATCGCGACCACCTCGCGGACGCTCAACTCGAAGTCCCCGCCGCGCTCCTGGGGCAGTGCCCCGATGTGCCGGGCGGACTGCGCGGGCCGCAGCTCCGCGAGGTCCCGCCCGGCCAGCAGCACCCGGCCGGCGCTGGGCCGCAGGTGCCGGTAGACGGTGCGCAGCAGGCTGGACTTGCCACTGCCGTTGGGTCCGACCAGTCCGGCGATCTCCCCCTCCTCGGCGATCAGGTTGGCCCCGGCCAGCACCGTCCGGCCGGCCAGGGCGACGCTCAGGTCCTCGACGGCGATCCTCAACTGCGCTCCAGTCGTCGATCCAGCAGGTAGAGCAGGGTGGGGGCGCCGAGGACGGCGGTGACCACGCCGATCGGCAGTTCCTGGCCGTCCAGGGCGGTGCGGGCCACCGTGTCGACGACGACCAGCAGCAGCGCCCCGGTGAGCGCGGACAGCGGCAGCAGCCGCCGGTGGTCGCCGCCGACCAGCAGCCGGCACACGTGCGGCACCATCAGCCCGACGAAGCCGATCGCCCCGGAGACGGCGACCAGCACCCCGGTGAGCACGCTGGTGACCACGAAGACCTCGCGGCGCAGCCGGGTGACGTCCACGCCGAGCCCGGCGGCCGTCTCGTCGCCCATCAGCATCGCGTTGAGCCCCCGGGCGCGGGCCTGGAGCAGGGCCAGTCCGAGCGCCACGGCGACGGCGGGGACGGCGAGTTGGGCCCACACGGCGCCGCCGAGGCTGCCCATCAGCCAGAACAGCACGCCCCTGGTCTGCTGCTCGTCGCGGGTCTGCAGGACCAGGTAGCTGGTGATGCCGCCGAGGAACTGGGCGATGCCGATGCCCGCGAGGACCAGCCGCAGCGGCGAGAAGCCGCCACCGCGCCGGGCCATCAGCCAGACCAGCGAGAACGCGGCGAGCGCGCCGGCGAACGCCGCCAGGGAGACGGTGAGGCCGAGCGCGCTGCCGAAGGAGAGCTGGAGCCCGAGGGTGGTGCCGAGGACGATGGCGGCGACCGCACCCAGCGAGGCACCGGAGGAGATGCCGAGCAGGTAGGGGTCGGCGAGCGGATTGCGGACCAGGGCCTGCACGGCAGTGCCGACCAGGCCGAGTCCGGCGCCCACCACGGCCGCCAACAGGGCGCGCGGGACGCGCAGTTGCCAGACGATGAGGTCGCGGGTGCCGGGTTCGGGGGCCCGGCCGGTGAGCCGGCGGGCGACCACCGACCAGACCTCGCCGGGCGGGACGTCCACCGAGCCGAGCGAGACGGCGACGGTCAGCGCGAGCACCAGGGCGACGGCGAGGGCGGCGGCCAGCGGCCCGGCCCGCAGGGTGCGGGCCGGGCGGGCTTCGCCGCGCTCGTTGCGAGCGATGGCCGACGTCACCGGCTACTGCCCGCTCTTAGCGGGGTCGGGGCTCTTCGCGGGGTCCGGGCTCTTGACGAGGTCCGGGTGGACGGTGGCGGCGATCTGCCGGACGGCCTCGGCGTTGCGCACCCCCGCGATGGTGGTCACCTCGGAGCCGAGCCGGACGAAGTGCCCCTCCTGGACGGCCTTCAGGCCCTGGGTCGCGGGGAAGCCCTTCAGGAAGGCCTCGGCCTCGTCGAAGGCCTTGCGGGTGGCCTCCTCGCTGCCCCGGTTGCGCACGGCCAGCTGGATCCAGTCGGGGTTCTTGGCGACCACGTCCTCCCAGGATCCGGGCTTGAAGTCGGCGTCGCAGTCGGCGAACACGTTGCGCGCCCCGGCCTGGGTGATCACGGCGTTGGCGACCTGTCGGCCGCAGACCGCCACCGGCTGCTTGGTACCGGCGTCGAAGTCGAAGACGAAGTAGCTCGGCCGCTGCCCCTCCGGCACGGCGGCGAGCGCGGTGCGGACCTCGCCGAGCTGCTTCTCCATCCCGGCGACCAGTTCCTCCGCCCGCGCGGCGGTGCCGGTCACGGCGCCCAGCCGGCGGACGTCCTCCTCGATCCCGGCGAGGTCGGTGCGCGGCGCCTTGGCGGCCTTCGACGTCCCGGCGCAGGCGGTGGAGAGCAGGTACACGTGCTGGATGCCGGCCGCCGCGTACTCCTCCTCGCTCGGCCCGGTGGCGCCACCGCCCATCATCGGCATCGCGCCGAAGGTGTCCACGTAGAGGTCGGCGCCGGAGCCGAGCAGCTTCTCCTTGGGTATGCCCTTGTCCCCGAGCACCGGCACCTTGGCGCCCTGCTCGGCGACGGCGGCGGGCAGGGTGCCCTTGCCGGGCGGGAAGCCGGTGCCGATGACCCGTTCGCCCGCGCCGAGTTGGAGCATCAGCTCCAGGCCGGCGGCGTTGCTGGTGACGATCCTGGCGGGCGCCTTGGCGATGCTGGTCTCCTTGCCCGCGCAGTCGGCGACCTTGACGGGGAAGCCACCGCCCGGGTCGTCCCGGACGGTGACGGAGGCGCTCGGCCCGCCCCCGGTCCCGCTTCCGCAGGCCGTGGCGAACAGGGCGACGGCGGCTGCGATTCCGCAGGCGACGCGAGGGCGCATGACAACTCTCTCCTGGTCGGTGACCGTGCTCGGTGACGGTGCTGGTGACCGCGCTGGTGACCGTGCTCGGTGCTTGTCGTGGGTGGTCGTGGGTGGTCGTGGGTGGGTCGTGGCTGGTCGTGCCGAAGGCCCGTACTGCGGACCCGGACCAGGTAGTCGGGCGGCCGGGCCGATGGGTTCCCCGCGATTCGCGACCGGTCGTCGTCGGCGCGCCCCCTCGCCCCGGAGCCGGACGTAGGCTGGCCGGATGGCCGCCCCCACCGTCCCGCGCGACGACCTCGACCTCCCCGTCCGGCTCGGGCCGCGTCCGCCCCGCCGGGTGGTCTCGCTGGTGCCCTCGCTGACCGAGGCGGTCGCCGCCACCGCACCCGGACTGCTGGTCGGCGCCACCGACTGGTGCAGCCACCCCGCCGACCTGTCCGTCACCCGGATCGGCGGCACCAAGAACCCGGACGTCCCGCGCATCCTCGCGCTCGCACCGGACCTCGTCCTCGCCAACGACGAGGAGAACCGGCGCCCCGACCTGGACGCGCTGCGGGCGGCCGGCGTCCCGGTCTGGGTCACCGACATCCGCACCCTGGACGACGCCCTCAGCTCCCTGCACCGGCTGCTGACCACCGCCTGCGGACTGCCCAGGCCGCCCTGGCTGGACGAGGCGGAGGCGGCCTGGGCCCCTGTCGGGAGCGGCGGAACTCCCGCGCTGGGCGACGGCCCGCGGACCGTCGTGCCGATCTGGCGCCGCCCGTGGATGGTCCTCGGCCGCGACACCTTCGCCGGGGACCTGCTGCGCCGCCTGGGCCTGCGGCTCGTCCACGCCGACCACCCCGAGCGCTACCCGGCC
This sequence comes from Kitasatospora sp. NPDC048715, assembly GCF_043198905.1. Taxonomy (NCBI): domain Bacteria; kingdom Bacillati; phylum Actinomycetota; class Actinomycetes; order Kitasatosporales; family Streptomycetaceae; genus Kitasatospora; species Kitasatospora sp. NPDC048715. The sequence goes on from NZ_JBICVH010000007.1 coordinate 91,201, forward strand.
GTTCCGCTGCCCGAACTGCTCGCCTGCCGACCCGAGTTGGTCGTCCTGCCGGACGAGCCGTACCGCTTCACCGCCGAGGACGGCCCGGAGGCGTTCCCGGGCACGCCGGCGGCGCTGGTCAGCGGACGGCACCTGACCTGGTACGGCCCCTCGCTGGTGACCGCCCCCGCCGTGCTGCGGCAGGCCCTCGACCACCCGTACGGTCCGGGCGGCGGAGCGGGCGCCTCGTAGGACGACCGCCACTCACCGACGGCCGCCGGTGACACCGGGGTACGAGGGTCGAGCGAGGGCGGGAGGGAAAGCGCCGACTGAGGGCGGGTGCCCCGGAACGTGACAGGGCCCGGGACGCGTGTTCGCGTCCCGGGCCCTGCGGCCGTGTGGCCGTGTGGCCTTGCCGGCTTGTTTCGTCAGCCGCGCGCGGCGGTGACGGCGGCGCCCAGCGCCTCCTTGATCCGGGGACCGAGGCGGGCGAAGCCCAGCTCCTTCATGGCCGCCCGCAGCAGTTCCTCGTCGGTCCGCTCGACGCCGTCGCCGTCCACCCACCGCACGACGGCGAGCAGCTCGTCGGCGGAGTAGGCGGTCACGGGGCGACCGGGCGTGAAGTCCGGCTTCACGGGACGGACGTCGGCCTCCGGCTCGGCGGCGGGGGCTTCGGCAGCGGCGACGGGCTCGGGCTCGGCCGCGACCTCAACGGCGGGCTCGGGCTCGGGCGCGACGGCAGGCTCCTCGGCCTCGACCACCGGCTCCGCCGCCTCCACGGCAACAGCCTCGGGCTCGGCCGCGACCTCAACGGCGGGCTCGGGCTCGGTGACCGGCTCGGGCTCGGCAGCCGCCTCGGCGACCACGACCTCAGCCGTCTCGACCTCGGCCTCGGCCTCGGCCTCAACGGCAGGCTCGTCCACCTCCGCGGCCGGCTCGTCGACGGTGGGCTCCACCGCGACAGCCACCGGCTCGACCTCGACCTCAGCCTCGGCCGCGACCTCGGCGGCACTCTCGGCAGTCTCGATCGCCGGCGCATCGGTCTCGGCGGCGGGCTCCTCCACCACGTTCGCCTCAGCCTCGACGACGTCGATGACCTCGGCGGTCGGCTCCTCGACGGCGGGCTCCGTCACCTCGGGCTCCGTCACGACGGGCTCAGGCTCGGTCTCGGCCACCGGCGCGACCTCGACCACGGTCTCAGCCTCGGCCGCAACCTCGACGACCGGCTCCTCGGCCACGACCTCGGCGGCGGGCTCCTCGACCTCAACGGCCTCAACGACCTCGGCGGCCGGGTCGGCCTCCGGTTCCGTCTCCGCCGGGGTCTCGTCCACGGCCTCGGCCAGGGCGGCGGTCGCGGCCGCCACCAGGTCGTCGGCCGCCGGGGAGGGCGCCGGGAGGGTGACCACCGCGGCCTGGGCCTCCTCGTCGGCCTGCTCCGTCGCCGGCTCCTCGGCCACGACACCCGTGTCCGACGGCGTCTCCGCCTCGACCTCGGCGTCGGTCTCGACCTCAGGCTTGATCTCGGCCTCGACCTCGGTCTCAGCCTTGACCTCGGTCGCGGTCTCGGTCTCGACCTCGGCCTCTGCCTCAGCGGCCGCGGGCGCCGTGGCGGCCTCGTCGGCCTCCTCCGCAGGAGCGGTCGCCGGAGCCGGGGCCTTCTCTCCCAGCCCGTCCCGCTGCCCACCGGCCAGCGCCTGCAGGGCAGCCGCCTCGGCGTCAGCCAGGTCCGCCGACTCCTCGGTCCCGGCCTTCTCGGCCACAGCCTCCTCGGCACCGGCCTCGCCGTCGACCTCGCCGTCGACCTCGGCAGCGGCCTCGGGAGCGACCTCGTCCGTCGCCTCGGCAGCGTCCTCGGCCTCGGGCTGCTCCTCGATCGCCGCGTCCCCCGTGGCGGTGGCCTTCTCCCCGAGCCCGTCCCGCTGCCCGGCGACCAGCGCCTGGCGGGCCGTGTACGCGGCCTCGGCGGCGCGGCGGTCGGCCTTGGCTGCGGCGAGTTCGGCGAGCAGGTCGGCGAGGCCGGCCTCCTCCAGGCCGACCCGCAGGCCGCGGATGGTGGGCAGGCGGTAGAGGGTGCCCTCGTCGGCGGCGAGCCGCTCGACCAGGTCGATCAGCTCGGCGAAGGGCAGCCCGTCCAGGTCGTGGTCGGGCAGCAGGCGGGCGAGGCCGCGCAGGCCGGTGTTGATCGCCTCGAAGGCCTGGGCGGTGCGGTCGACCAGGGCGCCGTCGCCGGGCACTCGCGGGAGGGTGCCGGCCGGGGCGAGCGCGGCCCAGGCGCGGCGCTCGATCTCGGCGGAGGTGAGGGCCTCGTGCAGGTCCTCCCGGCGGATGCGGCGGTCGGTGGCGAGTGCGACGGCCTGCTTGCGCAGCGAGCGGCCGCGCAGCCAGGAGAGCTTGACGCCGTTCTCGCGGCGCCAGGTGCTGTCGGCGGTGGCGGCGGCGAGGGCGCCGAGGTCGGCGTCGTACGCGGCGGGGAAGAGGGCCGTGGAGGTGCGGTGCACCCGCTGGAGCATCTCGACCAGCAGCGCGGTCTTGGCGACGGTGTCGGGCTCGTCCAGCTTGACGTCGGCGGCGAGGGCGGTGACGGCCTCCCACGTCTGCTGGAGGTCGCTGCCGCGCAGTTCGGCGAGGGCCGTGGAGGCGGCGCGGGCGTCCTCGGGGGTGGCGACGGTGTCGACGGCCGCGTACCAGGCGTGGGTCTCGGCGGTGAGCGTGAAGGCCCCGAGCTCGGCGTAGCGGCCGAGGTCCTCGCGGAGGTCGGGCTCCGCGGCGGCGTCCTGGGGGTCCTTGACGTCTGCGGCGTCGGCGACGTCCGCCGGGTCGGCTGCGTCGGCGTTGCGCGAGTGAAGCACTGTCATGTGAGGTCCGGTTCTGGGCGACGACGGCGGGGCTGGCGGCGAGGGGGCGGCGGACCGGTTGCGCGGGGTCGCCCCTGAGGCGGGGCTGGGGGGCGCGCGGGCGGGCTGCCGGTTGTGGACGCCCAGAATACGGGTGCCCGTTCGAGGCTTGCACGCACCCACCGCCCCGACGGGCGGGTGTCGTGTGCCATACCGCCCGCCTGGCCGCCACTCGGGCGGTCCGCCCGGGTGGTCGGGCGTTGGTCCGGACGGGTGTCTCCGCTGCTCACGGCTCCTCCTCGCGACTCCTCCTCGCGGAACCCACCGCAGCTGTTCACCGCGGCTGTTCACTGCGGCTGTTCACCGTGGCTCCTCGCACGGCCCTCCGACAGGCGGCTCCGGCCGACGGCCGGTGCGGCCGCCGGTGCGGCCGTTGGCGCGGCCGTCGCGACGGCTGTCGGGAGGGCCCTCACGACGGCCCTCGGCCCGACGGTGGCCCCGGCGGAACCGCTCCATCGGCACCTCCCGGACGCCACGTCCCCGTACCGGGCCCGGCCGGCCGGGCGGCGGCCGGTAGCCGGCCCGGCCGAGGGCCCGCAGATCGACCGGCGCGAGGTATTCGCTGAGCGCGGTGCGGTGCCACCACGCGCCGGTTTCCCGCAGTTCGCGCCAATCGGTGAACCGGTAGAGGTAGAGGGTCGCCCGGACGTGGGTCGGCGGGGCGTCCGGGAAGGGGTTGTGGCGCAGCAGGCGCAGGGTGGCCCGGTCGCCGGACAGCAGGCGGGCGACGAAGGGGAGGAACCAGGGGCGGGCGTAGGCGGAGGAGATGCCGGCGAACCACATCAGCCAGTCGAGCCGCAGGTGGTAGGGCGCGAACTGGCGCGGGCGGCGGCGCACGTCGCCGGGCTTGCCCTTGAAGCCGTACTCGCGCCAGACGGTGTGCGGAGTGAGCACCGTCTCGTCGGTGCCCTCGACCACCACCTCCTGGCGGAACCGGTTGACACTGCCGAAGGCGCCGTAGGTGTTGACGAGGTGCAGGCGGTTGAAGGAGCGGTTCATGGCCTGGCCGCGGGAGATCATGTTGCGCACCGGCCAGTAGCTGAGCACCAGGACGGCGGCGGTCAGCGCGATCACCAGCACCTCGTACCAGACCGGGGTGCCGGGGTAGGCGCGGGCGTGGACGGGCAGGCCGAGGCGGGCCGGTTCGACGGCGGCGAGGGCGAGGGCGATGGTCAGCCAGTTGAGCCAGGCGAAGTTGCCGGACGCCACCAGCCAGAGCTGGGTGGCGATGACGGCGCAGGCCGCGCCGCTCGCGACCGGCTGCGGCAACAGCAGGCCGACCGGTACGACGAGTTGGACGAAGTGGTTGACGGCGGCCTCGACCCGGTGCAGCGGGGCGGGCAGGTGGTGGAAGAACCAGCTGAGCGGCCCGGGCATCGGCTGGGTCTCGTGGTGGTACTGGAGGCAGGTCAGGTCGCGCCAGCAGCTGTCGCCGCGCAGCTTGATCAGTCCGGCGCCGAACTCGACCCGGAAGGCCAGCCAGCGCATCAGCCACAGCACCAGGGTGGGCGGGGCGGTGTCGGCGTCGCCCAGGAAGGCGGCGAGGAAGCCTGCTTCGAGCAGCAGGGACTCCCAGCCGAAGGAGTACCAGGTCTGCCCGACGTTGACGATGGAGAGGTAGAGGGTCCAGAGCACCGCCCACAGCAGGATCGACGTCCAGAGCGGGACGGCGTCACCGAGCCCGGCCGCGACGGCTGCGGCGAGCGCGGCGCCGCTCCAGGCGCCGGCGGCGAAGAACCGGTCGCTGTAGTGGAGGTGGAACAGGCCGGGCGACCGGCGGAACGGGACCCGGGCGGTGAAGCGGGGCACCGGCAGCATCCCGTCGGCGCCGATGAGCGCGCGGAACTGCCCGGCGGCGGCCAGGAATCCGATCAGGTAGAGGGCGGCGAGCAGGCGTTGGACGAGCAGCCGGCTCAGCCAGTAGTCGGGGGCGGCGAACCAGTCCATGCGGCCCATGCCTACCATCCGGTGCCCCGGGCACGGGCCCGGTCGGGGCGGCGGAGCGGGGAGGGTTCACCCGCTCGGCCCGGGCGGCGGGCCTCCGGCAGTGCCGGGCGGACACGGACGAGCACGGGAACGGCACCCGGCGGGCGCCCGGCGGGCTCCCGGCGCCGGACGGCGGGCTCCCGGCGCCGGACGGCAGCGTGACGGGGTCCTCTCCACGGGGGTGAGAGGCGCCCCGCCACGGTGGTGGACGGTCCGCACCCGGCCGGGGTTCAGACGGGCAGGCCGGGTCCGGCCCCGCCGGCGACGGCGGAGCGGCCGGGCACGGAGGCGCCGCTCTGCTGGAGCCGGTCGACGAGCAGGGCGGCCAGCGTGCCGAGCTCCTCCTCGGTGCGGGACTGGGCGGTGATGTCCATGCCGACGGTGAGGACGCCGTTGATCCGTCCGGTGAGCGCGGCCCGCAGCGGGGTGCAGGTGAAGCTGAACACCTGCCGTCCGCGTTGCGCGTCGGGACGGGCGGAATCGATCCGGACGCCGTCGAGGACGGCGGTGCGACCGGTGTGGTACGCCTCCACGACGGTCTGTTCGAGGCCGGCGGCGCCGAGCTGCGGGTAGGCGGCGCCGATCGTCCCGTAGGCCGTCGGCGCGCCGAAGGTGTCGGTGTGCTGGGCGTTGGCGTACCGGATCTCCTGGGCCGGGCCCTCGGTGAGCATGATGGGGAACGGCGAGCCGTCGAAGGCGGCGAACATCTCCTGGCGCTGGGCGAGCAGGCTGTCGCGCAGCCGGATCTCGGAGAGCAGCGCCTCGGCGAGGTGCTGGATGTCGCGCAGCCGCTCGCGCCCCCACTGCCGGGGTTCCCGGTCGAGGACGCAGACCGTGCCGATGACGGTGTTGGTGTCGTCGACGAGCGGGGCGCCGAGGTAGGCGCGGACGCCGAGTTCGTCCACCACCGGGTTCCCGGCGAACCGGGGGTAGGCGAGGATGTCGTCGAGGGCGAGGGGGGAGCGCTGGGCGACGACGTGCGGGCAGAAGCCGTGGCTCAGCGGCATCTCGCGGGTGGGGAGGTCGAACGCGATGCCGCGGTCCGCCCAGGACGATCCGTCCTCGGCCCTGGCATCGGTCGAACTTGGCGGAATGTAGAGCCCGCGGAACATCTGGCGTTCGTCATTGATGAAGTTGACCATCGCGATGGGAGCGCGCGTGATACTGGCTGCGAGGTGGGCGAAGCGGTCGAAGGCCTCGTCCGCGGACGGGTCGTTGAGCCCGAGGCCGCGCAGCCTGCGGGTTCGCGCGGACTCGCCGGAGGCACCCGGGAACTGGCCTTGAGTGCTCATCACATCAGTCATGGCGCACATGTAACCAGACATCAGAACAGCCGGACCGTCCCGATCGACCGTTCCTCAGCCTTGCCGATGGCCCGTCAAAACTGCACGTGAACGACCGGTCGACGGACCGTCACGGAAGCGAAGATCGATTCCCGGCCGGGGCCGGGGCGAAACCCCTCCGGACGGGGACGGGCCGAATCGCGCCAATCCAAGATCGACTCTGGGCTGCCCCGGCACCCCATACAACAATGAGCCCTGCCGAAGACACGGACGATGCCCGCCACCGGGACACCGCCCGGTGACGCATGCGCCGATCGCACCGGGGCGACCGGCCGGAACTCCCGCACACCCACCGCCCCCCGCGGGGTTGCCGGAGCGGCATCGACGGCACGAACGGAGGCACGGCACCGCACACACCGAGAGGACCGGAGCATGGCGATGGACTACTTCACCGACGACCGTCACGAGGAGCTTCGCGCCGAGGTCCGTGACTTCGCGGAGAAGGAGGTGCGTCCGCGGGTGGCCGGGATGGAGGCCGAGCGGAAGATCGAGTTCGAGCTGGCCCGGCAGATCGCCCGCCAGGGCTGGATCGGCGTGACGATCCCGCGGGAGTTCGGCGGCCTCGGCCTGGGGCACGTCGCCAAGACCGTGATCATCGAGGAGCTGGCCCGGGTCAGCGGGGCCGCCGGCTCGATCGCGCAGGCCTCCCAGCTGGGCGTGGCCAAGGTCCTCCACTACGGCTCCCAGGCCCAACGCCGCAAGTGGCTGCCGAAGTTCGCCTCCGGGGAGTGCCTGCCGACCATCGCCGTCACCGAACCGGAATCCGGCGGGCACGTGCTCGGGATGACCGGCACGGCGGTGCGCGACGGCGACGAGTACGTGCTCAACGGCCGCAAGTGGTTCGTCGGCAACTCCCACATCGGGGACGTGCACGGCGTGGTCCTGCGCACCGGCCAGGGCAGCCGGGGCCTGTCCGCCTTCCTGGTCGAGAGCGACCGGCCCGGGTTCCGCACCGGCTCCCCCGGGTCGCAGAGCGGGCTGCACGGCTTCAGCTTCGGCGAGATCCTCCTGGAGGACTGCCGCGTCCCGGCCGGCAACCGGCTCGGCCGGGAGGGACAGGGGCTGGACGTCGCCTACTCCTCCTCCACCCTCTACGGCCGGATCAACCTCGCCGCCGTCGCGCTCGGCATCCACACCGCGATCGTCGAGGACACCGTCCGGTTCGCCGGGGGACGCGTCCTGTACGGCCAGCCGCTCAGCCAACTCCCGAACATCATGCTCAAGCTGGGCGAGATGCAGTCCCGGCTGATGACCGCCAGGCTCGCCGCCTACCACGCCTCCCACCTGCTCGACCACGGCCGCGCCTGCGACGCCGAGCTGATGAACGCCAAGCTCATCAACACCGAGTACGCACTGGACTCCGCGCGCAACGCCATGGAGATCCACGCCGCCCGCGGCCTCCAGCCCGAGTTCGGCATCGAGCGCTACCTGCGGGACGCCACCCACGTCTACCCGCCGGCCGGCACCTCGGACGTCCAGCGGCTGCGGCTCGGGCAGTTCGCCTCCGGCACGTACGGCAAGCAGTGGTCGGCGGAGCTGTCCGACCTGACCAGCTGGGCCTGGAGCGAGCTCGCCGCCCAGCGGGAGGCCTCGGTGGAGAAGCCGCCGGGGAGGGGCGGACGGGTGCTGCCGATGCCACTGGCGGGCTGAGGCCCCGCCCGCCACAACGACACTTGACCTGTTCCTGGCGAATTCCCCGGGGGGCTGTCCCCGCCCTCCGGGAACCGTCGGCACCATCGGGGCGAGGGCCGCGAGCTGCGGCGATGCACCGGCGGACCCTCCGGCCCGAACCCCGTTCCGACGCCATCGGCCCATCGGGCCGGGCCAGTTGATATTGCGTCGACGCCGCCCGGGGCTGATAGCGTTCCGTGCCGTCGACGGCCGTGCTGCACCGCGCCGGAGCAGTGACAGCACGTCACCGGCTCCGGCACCCCCGGCCCCGACTCCCTGAAGCCCGGCCGCGCCGTACGGGATCGACCCCGCCGCTCGGACCCACCGGTCCGGACCGGCGTCCCGGTCCCGCGACTCGGCCCTGCAGCAAGGAATCAGATGCCAGGCATACCGGCCCCCCGCACGGGCCACCGCGCCGGCCGGTCCGGCTCGCTCCGCGGCCCGCTCCTCTCCCTCGTACTGGTCCCCGGCCTGGGCCTCGCCGCCGCCTGGGGCTACGCCGCCTACCTGCTGCGCGACTCCGGACAGCGCACCGCACTGCTGGCCGGCAGCGCGGCCGTCGCCCTGGTGCTGCTGATCAGCCTGGTCCGTGGCGTCCGGACCGCCTGGGCCCTGTCCGCGCGGCTGTCCGGCCTGCGGGCCGACACCTTCGCGCTCGCCGAGCAGGAGATCCCCGAGGTGGTCGGACGGCTGCGCGCCGGGGAGCAGGTGCCCGCCCCGGCCGTCTGGGCACCGTCCCGGCGGGCCGGCGACGACGTCCAGCAGACCTCGGAGGGCCTCGCCGCCGTCCGCCAGGCCGCGATCGCCGCCATCGTCCACCAGGCCCAGGGGCGCGAAGGGACGAAGAAGGTCTTCCTCAACATCGCCCGGCGCACCCAGATCCTGATCCACCGGCAGATCAGCATGCTGGACGCGCTCGAACGCGAGCACGAGGACCCGGAACTGCTGCGCGAACTGTTCGCGGTCGACCACCTGGCCACCCGGATGCGGCGCAACGCCGAGAACCTGGTCATCCTCGGCGGCGCCCTGCCCGCCCGGCGCTGGCGCAACGCCGTGCCCATGGTCAACGTGCTGCGCAGCGCCGTCTCGGAGACCGAGAGCTACTCCCGGGTCGTCGTCCAGGGCGTGCCGCGCGTCTCGCTCGACGGGCAGGCCGTCGCCGACGTCATCCACCTGGTCGCCGAGCTGATCGAGAACGGCACCACCTTCTCCCCGCCGTACACCCAGGTGCAGGTCTCGGCTCAGGAGGTCGCGGAGGGCCTGGCGGTCGAGGTCGAGGACCGCGGGCTCGGCATGACCGAGCAGGAGTACCAGCGGTTCAACGCGTACCTGGCCGACCCGCCCGAGCTGGACGTCTCCGCGCTCGGCGACGACCTGCGGCTCGGCCTGTTCGTCGTCGCGCGCCTCGCCTCCCGGCACGAGGTCCGGGTCTCGCTGCGGCCGTCCCCGTACGGCGGCACCCGGGCGGTGGTGCTGGTGCCCTCGGCGCTGCTGGAGCAGGCCGGACACCCGGCCGCGGTGCCCGGGCTGCCGTCGGGGGCCCGGATCACCCGGGCTCCGGTGTCCGAGGGGCAGGCGGGGCAGGCGGGGCAGGCGGGGCAGGCGGGGGCCGAGGACGGCTCGGGTTCCGGTTCCGGTTCCGGCTCCGACGGCCAGTCCGGCTCCGGTTCAGGTCCCGGGCCCGGGCCCGACGGCCTCGGGCCAGGACCGTCGGACGCGGCGGCAGAGGGGCTCGGCGGGCCGCTGGGCGGGGTCCAGCAGGCTCCGGGGCCCTTCGGCCTCCCCGGGGCTCCCCCTGTCCCCTACGCCACGGACGGCCCCCGCACGGGCGCCGCAGGGCTCGGCGATGTCGCCGGTGCTGCTGGTGCTCCCGGGGTCGCTGGTGTCGCCGGTGTCACCGGTGCCGTCCGCGCCGATGTGCCGCCCGCCAACGGGGGCTTGGCGGTCGGCGCCGAGATCCCCGGGCTGCCCGGCGCCGTGGTCGTGCCCCGGCCCGTACTGCCGCGCATGTACGACCTGTCGGGCAGCCCCACGGGGGGACACACGGCCGGACTGCCCGCCGTCAGCCGCGCCGACGGCCCGGGGACCGACCCGGGGACCGGCCCGAAGGACGACACGGGCGATGGCCCGGACCGCGGACCGAGCGCGCCCCGGGTCCTGCCGCGGCGGGCCCTCGGCGCCGGGTCGGACGTGCCCCGGGGCGAACAGTGACGACGCGGCGCACCGGACCCCTGCACGATCACCACCGGACGCCGAGCGGGCCCGCCGGGCGGCGGCTCACCCCGTTCCCGCGCACGAGACCCGAAGCCGCCGGGCGGCGGCGAGGCCCCGGCCCGGGTGGCCCGCCGGCCCGAGCGAACGGGCCGATTCCGCCTCAGGCCTTGGTGTGGACCGGGTGGAGCTCGGCGAGCGACCCGACCAGGGGGGCCAGCTCGGGGACCTCGGTGGCCTCGGCCAGCGTCGCCTCCAGGGCGGCGTCGTGCACCGGCCGGGCGGCCGTCAGCAGGTCACGGCCCTCGGCCGTCAGCTCGGTGTAGATGCCGCGCCGGTCGTCCGCGCAGAGGAAGCGGCTGAGCAGGCCCCGGTCCTCCAGGCGGCTCACCAGCCGGGTCGTCGCACTGCTGCTCAGCGCCGCCGCGCGGGCCAGCTGCTGCATCCGCATGTGCCAGCCGTCCTGGCGGGAGAGCGCGTCCAGCACCGTGTACTCGACCACCGAGAGCTTGAACTCGGCCTGGAGCGCCTTCTCCAGTGCGGTGTCGATCATCCCGTGCAGCGCGGCGAGCGTCCGCCAGCCGCTGGCCCGGACCTCGGCCGCATCGTCGCGGATTCCCATGGCTCGCCCACCCTTCCGTCGCGCTGCTCGTGCCGTGTGCCGGACGAGGCCCCGTGCGAGGTCTCGTACCGGCTCTCGTACGAGGTCTCGTCCTGTGTCTTCCTACGACAAGTATGCCAGTTGGCGCGGAATACCGGTCTGTGCAAATAGTTCGACTCATACCCCGGGCGCTCTCCCCTGCCGGCCTGCCGTGGAAGTCCCCTCACCCCTCCCCGGACCAGGCCGCCGCGCACAAGGCCGTGGCCAGCTCCTCGGTGTAGGAGGCCGCCGCCAGCCAAGCGGCGGCGAAGGCCTCGTGGTCGTCCGTGACGATCCGGCCGAAGACGTCGCGCTGCCGGTTGGCAGCGCAGGCCCGCAGAGCGTCGAGGAGCTCGGCGGCCGTGGCCAGCCCGGCGGCGCGCAGCAGCGCGCGGTCGGCCGCCGCCGAGGCCTCGCTCGGGGCGAGGGCGTGCCGGCCGGTGGTGACCGTCTGCTCGACCCGGCGCCCGAGCACGTGGACGGGCGGGCCGTACGGCGCCGGGGCCGTCGGCCCGTCCGCCGGCCCACCGACCGGGCCGGGCCCCGCGAGGTCGGCGGTCTGGAGGCGTTCGAGGCCGAGGTTGACCCGGCCCGCCCGGGCCGCCGGCAGGGCGAGTCGGTCCGGCGTGCCCGGGGGCGTGCCGATCGCGAGCAGGCGCAGCTCCGGACGGTCCGCGCGCTCCAATCGGCCGATCACCCGCAGCCGCAGCCCGGGCGCGGTGGCGAGCAGCGCGAGGTTCGCCCGGAACGGCAGGTCGGGGTGTTCGTGCGCCGGGCGCAGGACGATCACCGGACCGCCCGAGCCTCCCGGACCGGCCTCCGCCGGATTGTCCTCTGCCGGGCTGTCCGCGGCCCCCTCGGCCGGGCCGCCCGCCGTGCAGCGCGCCAGCAGCTGCGGCGTCCCGCCCGGGCCGGTGGGGGCGGTACCCAGCAGGGTGACGTCCAGGAACAGCAGGTCGCTCCCGGCCGGGCGGCTCTCGTACGGCTGTTCCTGCGCCGCGAGCGCCCGGGCCACCTGTGCGGGAGCCGGTTCGGACCAGAGCCGGGCGGCCGGCTCCGCCGTCCACGCCGTGCCCGCCGCACGCACCGCCCGTACCGAGGCGCCGGCGCCCAGTCGGCCGCCGGTGGACCTGGTCGCGCCCTGGACGGCCAGCCCGGCCCGGCTCAACTCGCGGTGGCTGAGCGCGGCATCACCCAGGCGGACCGTCCGGTTGCCCGCCCCGACCGCCTGCGGGGCGGCGGCCGACGCGTCGTCGTGCGGCATCACCTCGGCGATCGTGCTCAGGCGCCCGTTGGCATCCACCGCCCAGCTGACCGCGCCCGCGTGCGTCGCCGTCAGCACCGGCTCGGCGAACAGGCCGTAGAGCCGCAGGCCCCCCTCTTCCCGGTAGGCCTGGCGCGCGGTGCCGCGCAGTTCGGCGACCGGGGCGGCGCCGGCGGCCAGGGCGGTGGTGAGGCCGAGCAGTTCGCGCTGGCCCGCCACCAGATCCACCAGGCGGTGGTCCGGCGCGCCGGAACGCGCCGCCCGGACCCTCGTCGCGACGGTGACCGCCGCCGAGGCCGGGCGGTGCAGGCCCGCGAGGCGTGCCCGGTGGGCGGCGCGCAGCAGCTCGGCCTGGGAGACGGCGCCCGCCCCGCTCACCCCAGCAGCCAGGACGGCGGCCGCGGCCGCGTGGAGGTGGCGGACGGCGGCGAGTTCGACGGTGGTGAGCGGGGCGGGGGCCGTCCCGCCGGGCGGCGCCCCGGGCGTCTCCGGGGCTCCTTCCCGGCCTTCCGCGGCCACCGACCCGGTGCCGCCGTCGGGCGCGGGCCCGGCCTCGGGATCGGGCTCGACCTCAGGCTCGGGCTCGGCCTCGGCGAGCGGGCAGAGGGTGACGGCGGCGGCCCGGTGCACGCAGGCCGGGGCCAGCAGGCAGCCGCAGCGGACGCCGGCCTCCACCACGACCACCCCACCCGGGGCGTGCAGCACCAGCAGCGTCTCCTCGTCCACCTCCACCCGCCACTCGTCGCCCTCCCGGGCCACCGGCCGCTCCGCCAGCTTCGCCGCCGCACCGTCCAGCCGCTTCTGCAGCCGGGCGCTCAGTCCGGCCACCACCTCGGCGACCACCTCGGGCCGCACGCCCGGCCAGTCGCTCGTCCGTGCCGTCGCGCTCATCGCACCTTCTCCCCCACCCAGCGGGCCAGTTCCAGCGGGCTCAACGCCGCCACGGGCATTCCGGCCGCGACCAGTTGGCCCGCGACCGCCTTCGAGTAGCGGGCCGTCCCGGTGTCGTCCAGCGCCGCGCAGCCGAGCAGGTGCACGCCGGAGTCCACCAGCGCCCGGGTCTGGGCCAGCAGCCCGCCGATCGGCCCGCCCTCCTCGAAGTCGCTGACCACCGCGATCAGCGTGCGGGACGGCACCGTCACCAGTTCCCGCGCGTAGCGCAGCCCGCTCGCGATGCTGGTGCCGCCGCCGACCCTCACCTCCAGCAGCAGGCTCAGCGGGTCGTCCACCCGTGCCGTGAGGTCCAGGACCTCGGTGGAGAAGGCCACGAAGTGGGTGCTCAGCGAGGGCACCCCGGCCAGGATCGAGGCCGTCAGTGCGGCCCACACCGTGGAGGCCTCCATCGACCCGGAGACGTCCACGACCAGGATCAGCCGCCAGTCGTTGGCCTGCCGCGCCCTGGTCCGGAAGACCGGGCGCTCGGGCACTATCAGGGTGCCGCCGTCCGGCCCGGGCCGGGCGGTGGCGAGGTTGGCCCGGATGGTCCGGTCCAGGTCCAGCCCGCCGCCCAGGCGGCGGGACGGGCGCGGCACGGCGATCCCGGTCAGCGCCGGGCGCAGCCTGGTGGCCAGCTCCCGGTTCAGCTCGTCCACCAGCCGCCGCACCAGCGGGCGCAGCCGGGCCACCCGGGCCTCGGGCAGACCGCCCGCGTGGTCCAGCACGGTGCGCAGCAGCTCGACGGAGGGGCGGACGGCGGCGGGGTCGATCGTCTCCAGGACGTCGGTACGGCCCTGGGCGACAGCGGCGGCCAGCACCTCCTCGCGCACGCCGGGGCCGAACAGCGACTCCAGCTCCTCGGCCCACTCCCGCACGCCGGGGTACGGGGCCTCGCGGCCTCCCCTGCCGCCCCGGCTGTCCAGGCCCGGGCCGGAGCCCTCGCCGTGGCCGGTGCCGTACAACTCGTCCAGGGCCGTGGCGAGTCGGGCACCGCGACCGGTCAGGCCGCCGTCGCCGGGGCGGCCGAGGAGCAGCCGCCAGCGCTCGGCGGGGGCGAGGGCGCGCGGCGTGGTGGTTGTGGTCGTAACGGCCGCGGCGGTCGTGGAAATCGTGGCGGTTGCGGCGGTTGCGGCGGTTGCGGCGGGGAGCCGGGTGGGAGGCCGCTCCGAGGCCGTGGCCGGCGGCGCGACCGCCGGGATGTCGGCCGCCGCCGGGGGCAGGAGGCCGCGGCGGGCGAGGGCCGCCCGTGCCGCGAGGTCCGCCCGCACCCAGCCGGCGAGCACGGCCGGGCCAGCCTCCTCGGGCAGCGCGGCGAGCCGGGCGCCCAGGCTCTCCTCGACCAGGGCCAGCAGCCGGTCGCGGGCGGCCGGGCTGAGCGTGTCGAACCCGCCGCGCAGGGCGGGCAGCCGGTCCAGGAAGGCGTCGTCGGGCAGCGAGGCGACCCGCTCCAGCAGCGGCTCCAGTGCCTGCGGCGCGGAGTCGAACAGCCCCTCCGCCGCCGTCAGCAGACCGACCAGCGCCCGCCCGAGCGCCTGTCGCGTCTTCGGGCCGGTCGCACCGTCCACCCAGGAGGCGGCCCGGCCGCCCAGCACCTCGGCCGGCTCCTGCCCGAGCAGCACCCGGACCGCACCGGCCGCGCCCCGTACCAACGGGCTCCCCCGCTCGGCGAGTTCGGCCAGCGTGTACGCCAGCCGCACTCCGCCGAGCCGGTCCGCCCGCCGCACCAGCTCGACCAGCGCCCGCGCGTCCTGCGGATCGTCCGACCCGCCCACGCCCTCCAACTGCCGCACGGCGGCAGTGGTGAGCACCTCCCCGGCCGCGGCGAGCCCGGGCCGACCCGCCGGAACGGCGGAGGCGGGGGCGGACGTCTCCCCTCCGGCCGGGGCGTAGCCGGGGAAGTGGCCCGCGGTCAGCCGGTCGACGAGCGCCAGGGCATCGAGGAGGTCGGGCAGGGTGGCGGAGGTGGGGAGGACGGTGGTGAGTTGGGCGAGGCGGGTCTCGGCGAGGGCGGGGAGGGCGCAGGAGGCGGCGGCGGTGAGGCCGTCGATGATCTCGCGCGGGGTCGGCCGGTCGGTGAGGCGGGCGCGCAGGGCGCCCTCGGCGGCCTGCGCGGGGGTGACGCCGCGGGTGCCGGCGACGGTGAGCATGGCGGCGCTGGCGGGGGTCCAGTGCAGGCGCCAGCGGGTGCCGAGGGTTTCGGTGCCGCCGGCGCCGGTGGTGGCGACGGACTCGGCGTAGGGGACCTCGCAGACGGTGAGCCGGTGCAGGAGGATCTCGCGGCGGCGGTCGAGGTCGCTGCGCAGCGGGTCGAGGCGCAGGTCCCGCGGGCCGGGGTCGGCGGGGCCTGGCAAGCCGAGGCCGGCGAGGAGCGTCTCGACGGCGGGGGCGAGTCCGCTGCGCGGGGCGGCGGGGGTGGGACGGCCGGTGCGGGTACCGACCAGCACCTGTTCGAGGGCGCGGGCGACGGCCCGGCCGCGGCCCAGGGGTTCGCCCTGGGCGAGGACGGTCTGCACCGCTTCGACGAGTTCGCCGCGGCCGGGGGCGGCGTGGCCGCGCAGCCGGGCGAGGTCGCCGGCCAGGCGGACGATCTCGCGGGCGTCGGCCGGGCCGCTGGGGTGGTCCTGGCTGCGCAGGGCGGCGCAGATCCGGACGGCGGTGGTGGTGAGCGCCTCGGCGAGGCGTTCCGGGTCGCCGCCGGCGTCCAGGACGGTGTGCTGCCACTCCGGGTCGCGGATGCCCGCCGGGTAGCCGGAGCGGGCGTCGAGCAGCGGGTAGGTGTACGGGATCAGGGACAGGACGTGCCCGGGGTCGTCCGGGGGCGGCGGCTCCTCGGCGGCGAGGGGACCGTCCAGCAGGGCGGGGGCGTGGAAGGCGCCGATCACGGCGGCGACCCGGCGCCCGCCGGCCGAGGCGTCCTGGATGCGGGCCCGCATCCAGGCCTCGCGGCGCAGGTCGTACGGGTCGACGCCGGGGCCGCGCTCGGCGTCCCGGCGCAGTGCCCAGCCGACCAGCAGGGCGGCGCGCCGGACGGCCTCCGGGGAGGAGCCGGGGGCGGCCGTCTCGACCAGACGGTCCCACAGGTCGTCGTCGGCGTCCCGGCCGGTGAGGCGGTGGCGCAGCGCGTCGGCGACGCCGGGCGCTTCCGGGCCCCCGTCGGTGCGCCTCGACTCCCCGACCCGCTCCCCGGTCCGCTCCGCGGCCCGCGCGCCGGCCCGCGCGGCGGCGCGGTGGGCGAGCGGGAGGTCGCAGGCGATGGCCTCCACGCCGTTGCGCCGGGCCCAGCGCAGGGCGGCGAGTTCCGGGGAGAAGTCGGCGAACGGGTAGAAGGCGGGCCCGGCCGCCTCCTCGGGCCCGGTCGGGGCCGCCGCGAGGGCGACCGGGGCCAGGGTGGCCTCGTCGGCGAGCCGGCCGAGCCAGGGCTGGAACTCGGCGGGCAGCTCGACCAGGACGGCGTCCGGCCGGGCGGCGTCGAGCAGCGCGGGGACGACCGCGCTGAGGGACGGCGCGTGGTGGCGCACGCCGATCAGGTGGGGCCCGGGGCGGCCGGTGCCGGAGGCGGCCAGCCGGTCGGCCTCGGCCCGGACCGTCCGGTCCGCGTCGTCCGGGCGGGGGATCTCCGCGCTGCTCATCGGATCAGGCCTCCAGTGCCGAGCGGAGGTCCCA
Organism: Kitasatospora sp. NPDC048715; assembly: GCF_043198905.1. Classification (NCBI taxonomy): domain Bacteria; kingdom Bacillati; phylum Actinomycetota; class Actinomycetes; order Kitasatosporales; family Streptomycetaceae; genus Kitasatospora; species Kitasatospora sp. NPDC048715. Next base: position 107,788 of record NZ_JBICVH010000007.1, read on the forward strand.
CAGGGTGCGCCAGGTGGCGGCGCCCTGTTCGGCGCGGCGGCGGACCGGGCCGTCCCAGTAGCCGAGCAGCCGGGCCGCGTCGGCCGGCTCGTCCTTGCGGACCACTCCGAGGAGCTGGCCGGGCAGCCGGCCGAGCAGGTCCCCGCCGTCGGGCAGGTAGGCGGCGCTGACGCCGAGCGAGGTGGCGACGGAGACCGCCTCGGCGGTGCTCATCACGGTGGACGGGCGTTCGACGTCCCAGCCCTCGGTGGAGCGGCCGGTGCGCAGGTCGCGGAACGCGGTGACCAGGGCCTCCAGGACGGCGTCGTCCACGGCGTAGGCGGCGCCGGCCCGGGCCACGGCGGCGGTGGACTGGCGGCGGACCAGGTCGACCTCGGCGGCGAGGCTGCCGATCGGGCCGACCGTCTCGAAGTTGAAGCGCCGCTTGAGCGCCGCGGACATCTCGCTGACGCCCTTGTCCCGCAGGTTCGCGGTGGCGATCAGGGTGAAGCCGGCCGCGGCGTGCAGCTGCCCGTCCGGGGTGCCGGCCAGTTCGGGGACGGCGATGCGCCGTTCCGAGAGCAGCGAGACCAGGGCGTCCTGCACCTCGGGCAGGCAGCGGGTGACCTCCTCGACCCGGGCGACCGCGCCGGCGGTCATCGCGGTGAGCACCGGCGAGGGGACGAGGGCCTCGCGGCTGGGCCCCTTGGCGAGCAGCAGGGCGTAGTTCCAGCCGTACTTGAGCTGGTCCTCGGTGGTGCCGGCGGTGCCCTGGACGGTGAGCGCGCTGGTGCCGCAGACGGCGGCGGCGAGCAGCTCGGAGAGCATGGACTTGGCGGTGCCGGGCTCGCCGACGAGCAGCAGGCCGCGCTCCCCGGCGAGGGTGACGACGCAGCGCTCGACCAGGGCGCGCTCGCCGACGAACTTCGGCTCGATGACCAGGCCCTTGCGCCCGGTCTTGAGCTTCTCGCCGCCGCTGCCCATCACGAAGGTGACCACGGCGCGCGGGGTCAGCCGCCAGCCGGGCGGGCGCGGGCCGCTGTCGTGGGCGGCCAGGAACTCCAGTTCGGCGGCGTACTTCTCCTCGGGCGGGACGGTCTGCCGGTCCGCGGCGGCGACGGTGGCAGTCGCGACGGTGGTGGTCGCGCCGGGGTTGGTCTCGGTGGCGGTCATCGGCGGGCCTTCCTGCGCTTGCTGGTCCGGAGCTCTTCGTAACCGGGGGCGTCGCCGTCGACGGTCCGCTGCCAGGCCCGGGCGAACAGCTCGGGGACGGGCAGGGGGACCAGCGCGGGCCGGTGGGTGTGCAGTTCGTACAGGGCGGCCTTCCAGGTCTCGGCCGGCAGTGCCGGCGCCTTGGCCTCCTGCCAGCCGCCGGGCAGGAAGAGGCTGCGGCCGGCCCGGGCCCGCTTGGCCTCCAGCACCAGGCCGGTGGCGGCGAGTTCGGCGCGGGCCTTCTTCAGCCGGGCGGGCTTCCAGCCCGTCCAGCGGGCGGTGTTGCGGTCGGTCGGGTCGGGCAGGGCGAGCAGTTGGAGGTAGAGCGTGGCGGCGTCCTCGCCCAGGTCGTGGGTGCGGGACACCTCGGCGACCAGCTCGGGGACGGACAGCTGCGGGTTCTGCAGCCAGGCGGGGCCCTCGCCGGGGGCCGGCGCCACCGCGGCGGAGGCGGCCAGCCGCTCCGGCTCGCCGCGCAGCACGGACTCGATGGCCAGCCGCTCGGCCTGGTACCAGTAGCTGTTGGAGAGCCCTTCGAGCAGTTCGAGCAGTGGGTCGTCCGGTCCGGTGAGGGCGGCCGGACGCAGCCAGACCCGCTCCGTCTCCTCGTGGTACGGCGTCAGGACGAGTGCCGGTCCGCAGTGGACCAGCCCGTCCCGGTCGCCGCCGCCCTCGGCGGGCAGGCCGAAGTGGGTGCGCAGGACGGCGGACAGCGAGGTGCCCTTGGGGGTGCGCACCAGGTCGAAGTCGAGCAGCAGCTCAGGGTCGGCCAGGCGGTCGCGCAGCGCCTCGGCGGCCGTGGGCAGCAGCGGACGCAGCGGACTGTCGGCGGGCAGGTGGTAGGCGAGCCAGCGCAGTGCGGCGATGGTGGAGCTCAGCGCGCTCCTCTCGGGGACGGCGGACTCGTCCTCGGGTGCCAGCCGCGGTCCGGCTCCGCCCACGTCGATGAACCGGAAGCCGGTGCGGCCGGTCAGCCACGGGGTGTGGGCGGGGTTGAGCACCGCCTCGACGGTGTCGATGGACACGCCCTGGACGGTGGCCAGTGCCTCCTCGGGGAGGGTGACGAGGCGTCCGAAGCGCCGGATCCACTCCTCGGCCCCGGCGGCGAGGTCGGGGCCGTCGGTCCACAGGGTCTTCGGGTCCGCGGGCAGCAGGGCGCCCCAGACGGCGGCGAGACCGGTGTGGTCGTGTCCGCGCAGCCACGTCCGGGCGGCCTTGACATCGGCGGCCTTGAGCCCGAGTTCGGCGGGCACGGCGATGTCGTTCCAGTACAGCAGGCCGGACGGCGGGCTGAGCAGCAGCGCGGAGCGGGCGGTGCCGATGCCGGTGAGCCCGCTGAAGGCCTCGGCCCCGGCCCGGTCGTACGGGACGGCGCCGCGCAGGGCGGCGACCCGACAGAACTTGGCGACCCAGGCGGCGTCGACCAGTTCCCCGGTGTCGCGCTCCTCGACCGTGGTGAAGTGCGCGACGGGCCCGAACTCCCCGCTCGGGTCGTGGTCGACGGCGAGCCAGTGCACCCAGCCGTCGGCGGACTGCCGCTGGTGGCCGATGATGACGACGGTGCGGCCACCGTGCCGCAGCACCTCGCCCTCGCGGGGCGTGACCGGCCGGGTGCCGGTGGCGTTCGGCGCCGCCGGCACCTGCTCGGCGAGGACGATCTCGCGCAGGGTGGCGCCGCGGTCGGCCAGCGGGCCCCTGGTCAGCTCGCCGAGCAGCAGGACCAGCGAGGAGCGGTGGACCGGGTCGGTGAACGGCGAGGCCACCGCGTGGGCCAGCGCGTGGACCCGGCCGAGCAGTTGAAGCCAGCCGTAGCTGACACTGCCGTTGCGCAGGGTGACGGTGACGGGGGTGCTCCAGCTCTCGCCGTCGGCGGCGGGCGGGGCGGCCAGCACCCCGGTGACGGCACGCAGGTTGTTGAGCACCCACCAGTGCGCGGCGGAGCCCCAGTTGTTGCCGAAGCCACCGATCTCGGGCAGCACGGCGCGCACGGCGTCGCGCAGTTCGTGGTCGCGCCCGTGCTCGGGCTGCCACTCGGTGTTCTGCTTCGTGCTCGGGCGCTCGGCCTCCGGCTGCGGGGCGAACCGGGCGATCCGGTCCAGCAGGTCGGCGGCGAGGCGGGCGAGGCCGGCGACGCCGGCCAGCAGCCGCTGGTCCGCGATGCCGGGCAGGATCGCGCCGACCTCCGGGACGGGCAGGGTGCGCGGGGTGCGCCGGGCGAGCGGACGGCGCACGCCCTGGACGGTGAGCCAGCACTGCTCGTCCTCGGGGACCGGCTCGGTGTCGGTCGGCCAGGCGGCGTCGATCAGCCGGGCTGCCTGCTCGGAGGTGACGCCGCGCAGCACCGTGGAGCCGGCCTCGTCACGCGGGCGCAGGGCGTGCCAGTGCGGGAACGGCGGAACGAGCGGGGTGCCGGCGGCGGAGAGCTCACCGGCGTGGCAGGGGTGCAGGTCGACGGTGCGGTCGGCGCGGTCGGTGAGGTCGGGCAGGTTGAGCGAGAAGTGCTCGCCGGAGGTGTGGCTGACCACCGGGGCGGCCGCGCCCGGCAGGGCGAGCCGGCCGACCGGGACGGTGTCCGACCGGTGTCCGGACAGCGGCAGCACGATGCGCTGCCCGTCGGCCGTGAAGGTGGTGACGGCCTTGTGGGGCTCGACCCTGGCCCAGCTGCCGAGCACGGTGCCGTCGGTGCCGAGCGGGGTCCGCTCCAGGCCGGGCTGCAGCGGCAGCAGCCAGGTGCTCTTCCGGACGAGTCGGCCGGCCTGGGCGGTGGCGGCGATCACCGGCGGTTCGGCGGCGCGGCCGAGGGCGCCGGTGGCCGGGTCGAGTTCGCGCAGGACGGCCTCGCCGTCGGAGGCGTGGCGCACCGTCCAGTAGCCGGTGCCGTCGCCGAGGACGGGGTGCTCGTCGGGCATCCGGGTGTCGCCGGCGTGCAGCGGGCGCTCGCCGGTGGTGCGGCCACCGCCGGGCAGCTGGAGCGAGGGCGGCTCGGGTTCGCGGTCGCCGTAGTAGTAGCCGGCGATGGTCTCGCCCTCCAGCTCGAACCGCTCGTCCGGGCGGCTCGACCAGTAGGCGAGCTGCTTGCCCTCGTGGGACCAGACGACCAGCAGTTCGCCGTCGACCAGGCGCAGCCGGATCCGGTTGCGCTGGTGCAGTTCCTCGGGCAGTCGGAGGGTGTGCTCCAGCACGATGCCCTCCGGGCCGACCACGACGGCCCGGTCGAGGCGGGCGAGGATCAGGTGCGGCCAGGCGTCCTCGACGACCAGGCCGCTCAGGCCCGCGCCGCCCAGGCTGGGGACGGGGTGCTGCGGGGCGTCGTCGGCGGGCGGGTCGGCGATCTTGCCGAGTGCCTCCTCCAGGGCGGGCCAGCCGAGTTCGTCCAGGATGCCGGCCCGGAGGGCGTCGGTGAGCAGCGCGGCGACGTCGAGGGCGGCGACCCGGTCGGCGACGGCCGGCGCGACCGTCCGGACGGCGGTGCGGTGCTGGGCGAACGCGCGGACCAGGTCGGCGGCGGCGGCCAGGCCGCGGGCGGCGAACAGCTCCTCGGAGCGCTCCTCGGCCCACTCGGCGAACAGCTCGTTCAGCAGCGGCAGGGCGGGCACCTCGCGCTCGGCGGCCGTCTTCCAGGCGGCCGGGGCGGCTCGGCGCAGCAGCGGCCGGTAGCGCTCGTCGGCGCCGACGGCGGTGAGGGCGGGACTGTCGGGGCCGCACTCCGAGACCCAGTCGTGCAGCTCGATGCCGAGGCCGTCCGGCGGACCGGCCACCGGCACGCCCTCGGTGAGCAGCAGGTCCAGCAGGTCGATCCTGGTCCGGCTGGCGCGGATGCCGGTGTGGAGGTCCACGGGGACGGCGTCGGCCTTGAGCCGCTCGACCATCCGGCGGGCCAGCGCGAGGGTGTCCGGGCAGCTGGGCCGGCTGCGCCAGCCGCGGCCGTGGTGGTTGCACCAGCGCTGCAGCCAGGCGGCGGCCGGTTCGGCGCCCTCGGGGCGGGGGCCGGTGAGCAGGTCCTCGGCGCCGGTCTCGGCGAGCAGCGCCAGCCAGGCGGTGTCGTGCGCGGCCGGTTCGGAGGAGGACGGGTCGGGCAGCAGTTCCAGCAGGCGGGTGCGGACCGCCGCGTCGCTGCGGCCGAGCTCGACCAGCGCGCCGTGCCAGGACTTCCAGAACGCGGCGGGCGCCCGCGTGACCGCCGGGGAGTCCAGCAGCTCGGCGAGCAGCGCGCGTTCGTGCTCGGCGCGGTCCAGCCCGGCGGCCTTGATCAGCGCGCGGGCGTCCTCGGCGACCCCGGCGTACGGGGCCATGCCCGCCGCGGAGCGCTCGGTGCACAGCTGGCGGAAGCGCTGCCAGGCGGTCAGCGGGTCGAGCCGCTGGGCGAGCTCCTTGACGTACTGGCGCAGGGACTTGACGGTGAGCGCGCCGGCCAGGGCGAACTCCAGGAAGACGGCGCGCAGCCGCTCCTCGTCCACCGCCAGGCCGTGGGTGCGCTCGGCCTCGCGGGCCTTGCCGAACCAGGCGGCGGCGTAGGTCCGGTTCTCGTGGCGCAGGAAGATCCGGCCGACCTCCTCGCAGAAGGTGGGCAGGAAGTGCGGGACGGCCCGGCCGAGGCGGACGGACAGCTCGTCGAAGCCGTCCTTGGCGGCGCCGGGCTTGGAGGCGGCCTGGCGGGCGAGCCGCTCCAGCTCCTTGACCAGGGCGAGCGCGTGGTGTCCGTTGGCCGGGTCGTGGACCAGGGCCCAGGCGGGGAAGCCGAGCGCCTCCTGGCGGACCTGGCCGACCTCGGCGGGCGCGGCCTCCGGCGCCAGGCCGAGGAAGTCGAGGGCGAGGTCCTCGGCCGGGCCGAGCGCCCCGGGGACGAGCCGGACGATCCGGCGCCCTTCGAGCGCGGGGTGGGTGTAGCCGCGGGCGGTGAGGACGTCGGCGGCGCTGTCGGGGCGGCCGGCCCCGGGCAGGGTGCCGGGCGGGAGCACGGCCCCGGCGTCGAGCAGTTCCTCGGGCGTCGCGGTGGTCGGGTGCGCGGTGGTCGGGTGCGCGGTGGCGGTCATGCGGCTTCCTCCCCCTGGATCGTGCGGCCGGCGTACAGGGCGGCGGCCATCCGCATGCCCTCGGACCAGGCGACCGGTCCGACCTCGGTGAGCGGCAGGGCACGGCCGTCGGGGCCGGCCCAGCTGAGCGCGCCGGTCTCGCACGCGTCGTACTCGTAGTAGTCGCCGACCCAGACCCGGGCCTCGACGGTGCGCCCGCCCTCGGTGACCGGCTGGACGGCGGAGCCGCCGCGGACCCGGCAGCCGAGCCGGGTGCAGCGCCCGACCAGCTCGCGCAGCTCCCGGTAGCGACCGCCGGCGTAGGTGGTGACCTCGCTGTCCGCCGGCAGCTCCGCGGGCCGGTGCCAGACCTCGCGGTAGAGCTGCTGGACACGCTGGGAGACGCCGAGTTCGACGGCGAACTCGCGCAGCTCGTCGAGGTCCTGCAGCAGGACGGGGTGCGGTATCAGCACCTCGCCGTCGGTGAGGCGCACGGTGTCGCCGTCCAGGTCGACCAGGCCGAGGCCGCGCTCGGCGTCGACGCCGCGCAGGAAGCCGGCCACGGAGCCGTCCGTGGTGGTGACCACGAGGTCCTTCAGGACGCCCTGCCAGGCCTCGTCCGGCCACACGGCGGTGAGCACGGCGGCGGGCACCGGCAGCGAGCGGACCATCCAGCGCTCGACGTCCTCCAGGCAGCGGCGCTCGTGCGCGGCCAGCCACTCGGCGAGCTGCTTGAGCTGCATGACCACGCGGTCGTCACCGAGCTTCGACGGCAGGGACTTGAGGTCGCGCCCCGCCGCGTTGCGGCACGCCACCCTGCCCTCCCCGTCGAGCGCGACGCGGTACCCTCCCGCGTCCGTCTCCACCCATGCCACGGCCGTACTCCTCCCACCGGGAAACACATGTCGATCGCCTGCTGACCAGCGATGCGAGGAACGTAGCGAGGCCCACTGACAACGCGACGGGCGGGGTGAACTCGGGCCGTGACATGCAAAGTTCAAACCACTCGAACGAGTGATCGAGGAGGCGAAAAAAGCGGGGCGACTGCTCGAAAGCAGCCGCCCCGCCCGTCCCTCCGCCCCGCCCGCCCCTCCACCCCGTCAGACCGACGGCGCCCGGGGCACGATCACCGGCGCACCGTCGCCCGGCGCCGCGAGCACATGGCTGTCGATGTCGTACAGCGCCCGCACCAGCGGCGCGTCCACCACCTCGCGCGGCGGCCCGCAGGCCACCACCTCGCCGTCCCGCAGCGCGACCAGCAGGTCCGCGTAGCGGGCGGCCGCCGCGAGGTCGTGCAGCACCATGACCACCGTCCGCCCGCCCGCCGCGACCCGGCGGACCAGCTCCAGCACCTCCACCGCGTGCCCGAGGTCGAGCGCGCTGGTCGGCTCGTCGAGCAGCACCACCGGGGTGTCCTGGGCGAGCACCATGGCGAGCCAGCAGCGCTGGCGCTGGCCGCCGGAGAGCCGGTCGAGGCGACGGTCGGCGAGGTCCTCCACACCGGTGGCGCGCAGGGCCTCGGCGGTCAGCCGCTCGTCCTCCGCCGACCACTGGCGGAACAGCCCCTGGTGCGGATGGCGGCCGTAGCGGACCAGCCCGGCGACGGTCACCGCCTCCGGGGCCTGCGGACTCTGCGGCAGCAGCGCGACCCGGTGGGCGGCCTGGCGCGGGCGCAGCCGCCACACGTCCTCGCCGCCGACCAGGACCCGCCCGCCGTCCGGGCGGTGCAGCCTCGCGACGGACCGCAGCAGGGTGGACTTCCCGCAGCCGTTCGGGCCGACCACCGCCACCACCCGTCCGGCCGGGACGGTGAGGTCGACGCCGCCGAGCACCGGGCGCCCCGGCCCGTAGCCGGCGCTGAGCCCTTGGATGGTCAACTCCATGGCAGCTCCCCCTGGTTCGACGTGCGCTCAGTTGCCGCCGAGTGCCTTGGCGAAGTCGCCGATGACGACGTCGGCGGCGAGCGGGCCGCCCCGGGTGGACCAGACCGAGCCGTCCACGGTGACGGCGTGGTTGTTCTTCACCGCGCCCAGCTCCTGGTAGGCGGGCTTGGACTGGACGTCCTTGAGCGCGGCCTTGCCGTCGTCGGTCAGGGTGGACAGGAACAGCCAGTCGCCGTCGATCTCGTTGAGCTTCTCCAGGCTGAGCGCCGGGCTGTGCGCGTTGCCGTCCTTGTCCTGCGCGGCCGGGCGGGTCAGGCCCATGTCCAGGGCGACGCCGCCGGCGAACTGCTTCTTCTCCATCCAGCTCGGGCCGGTGGGGTTCCAGCGCACGATGGAGACGGCGGCACCCTTGTTCTTGGTGAGCTCGGCGCCCGCCTTGGCGGCCTTGGCATCGTAGTCGCCGATCACCTTGTTGGCCTGGTCGAGCTTGTTGACGGCGTTGCCGATGCCGCGGAAGGCGAGCTTCCAGTCGTCCGTGGGCGCCATGGTGACCAGCGTGGCGGGGGTGATCTCGCGCAGCTGCTTGAGCACCTGCTCGTCCTGCATGTCGCCGGCCAGGATCAGGTCGGGCTTGGCGGCGATCACCTTGTCCATCACGGGCTGGAGCAGGTTCCCGACCACCGGGATCCCCTGCACCTTGTCCTTGAGGTACGCGGGCGGCTCGGCCAGTCCCTGGCCGTTGGTGATGCCGACCGGCTTGACGCCCAGGGCGAGCACCGCGTCCAGGTCCTCCTGGGTGAGGGTGACGATCCGCTTGGGCTCGGCGGGGACCTCGACGGCCTTGCCGGTGGCGTCCTTGACGGTCCGCTTGCCGCCGCTCCCGCCGCCTGCCGCGTCCGCCGCCGGGGACGCGGCCGCGGAGGAGCCCGAGGACGAGGAGGAGGAGCCGGAGGAGCCGCAGCCGGTGAGCAGGAGCGCGGCCGCCCCGGAGACGGCCAGCGCCTGGGCCGCACGGCGGCGGACGGGGCTGAGCGGGCGACGGGCGAACGGCATGGGTGCCTCCGGGCAACGGTGGTACGGAAGTTGAGCGGCGTCCGAGAAGTTCGACGGGACGGGGGTGCCCCACGGGACGAGCTCGGCCATTAGGTTAGCCTTACCTTATGACATTCTCGCAAGCCGGCGTCCGCGCGGCGCCCCCCGCCACCGCGCCGGATTCGCCGCCACCGGGCCGGCGGAGCCGTCGGCCCGAGGGTGCCCGCCCCACCTGGCCGGCCGTCACGGCGGCGGCGGTCCTCCTGCTCGCCCTCGCCGCGCTCTCGCTGTCGGTCGGCGCCGGCGAGGTCGGCCCCGGGCGGGTGCTGGACTACCTGCTGAACCACGACGGCGCCCGCGCCGACGGCCGACTCGCCCTCGTCGTCGGCGACCTGCGGCTGCCGCGCACCCTCACCGCCCTGCTCGTCGGCGCCGCACTCGGCGTCGCCGGGGCACAACTGCAGTCCGTCACCCGCAACCCGCTGGCCGAGACCGGCCTGCTCGGCGTCAACGCCGGCGCCTCGCTGGGCGTCGTGCTCGGCATCGCCGTGCTCGGCGTGCAGACCTCCTTCGGCTACCTCGCCTTCGCCTTCGGCGGCGCGGTGCTCGCCAGCACCGTGGTGCTGCTGGTCGCCAGCAGCCGGGGCGGCGGATCGCCGATGCGGCTGGTGCTCGCCGGCTCCGCCGTCGCGGCGATCTTCCGCGGACTCACCGACGTGCTGATCGTCAACTCCCCCGAGGCGTACGAGCGGTACCGGGTGTGGGTACTCGGATCGCTGGCCGGGGTGGAAGGCTGGACCACCCTGCGCCAGCTCGCCCCGGTGCTCGGTGCTGGGTTCCTGCTCGCCGCCCTCACCACCCGTCCGCTGACCGCGCTCTCCCTCGGCGACGACCTCGCCCGCGGCCTCGGCCACCGACCCGGCGCCACCCGGGCCGCCGTCGCCGTCGCCGTCACCCTGCTGACCGCCTCGGCGGTCGCGCTGGCCGGGCCGATCGCCTTCCTCGGGCTGCTCTCCGGCTTCCTCGCCCGCACCGTCGCCGGCCCCCGGATCGGCCGACTCACCCTGCTCGCCGCGCTGTTCGGCGCCACCGTACTGACCGGCGCGGACGTGCTCGCCCGGGTGGTGGCCCGACCCTTCGAGGCGCCGGTCTCGGTGATCGTCGCGCTGATCGGCGCCCCGGCCCTGATCGCGATCGTCCGCTCCCGGCACTCCGCCGCCCTGGCCATGGCCGACCCCGCCGAGTCCACGCCGGCCGCGCGACGCGGCGAACCGGCGCCGCCCAAGCCGGACTTGACCCTGCGGCACGGAACATGGTCGCTGCTGCTGCCGCGCCGGGCACTGCTGGCCTCGCTCGGCCTGGCCGCCGCCCTGCTGGCCGCCGTCGTGGTCTCGGCGCACGCCGGACAGAGCGAACTCGACCTCGCCCGCACCTTCCAGGCCGTGTTCGGCTACGGCGACCGGCTGGACGTCCTGCTGGTGCAGAAGTTCCGGCTCGGCCGGATCGTCGCCGGACTCGCCGCCGGCGCCGCCCTCGGCCTGGCCGGCTGCCTCACCCAGACCCTCGCCCGCAACCGCCTGGCCACCCCCGAACTCCTCGGCGTCAACGACGGCGCGACCGCCGCCGTACTCATCTCCGCCAGCACCGCGGGCACCTTCGGCGCCTGGTGGGCCGGACCGCTCGGCGCACTGGTCGCCGTCCTGGTCGTCACCCTGGCCTCCGGCGGACTCGGCGCGCGCGGCTACCGGATCCTGGTGGTCGGGCTCGCCATGTCGGCGCTCGCCTCCGCCGTCATCCAGGTCGCGATGGCCCGGCGCTCGCTCAACTCGGCCGGATCGCTGTACATCTGGACCAACGGCAGCCTCAACGGACGCGACCTCGCCGTCGCCACGCCCGTCCTGATCGGACTCGCGGCACTGGTGCCGGTCGCGCTCGCGGTGGCCCGGCGACTGGCGGTGCTGCGCTTCGACGACAGCGTCGCCTCCGCACTCGGCGTCGACCCGGGCCGGGTCCGACTCGCCTGCCTGCTGCTGGCCGTCGCCCTGGCCGGGCTCGCGGTCGGCGTCTGCGGGCCGGTCGGCTTCGTGGCCCTGGCCGCGCCGGTGATCGCCGGACGGCTGGCCGGGCCCGCACGGGTGCCCGTGCTCGGCTCCGCCCTCACCGGCGCCCTGCTCGTCGTGCTCGCCGACACACTGGGCCGAGTGCTGTTCGCCGGGGTGGAGATCCCCGTCGGCATCGTCACCACCGTCCTCGGCGGTCCCTTCCTGCTCTGGGTGCTGCTCGGCCGCAAGGGCAGCCCCGCCTAAGCCTTTTGGAGTCACTGCTGTGGAAACCCCGCTCGTCGCCCTCTGCCCCGACGACCCCGCCTACCGCCTGGTCACCTTCACCCATCACGACGGCGACTGCGACGGCGTGCTCGCGCTGCTGCACACCGTCACCGACAAGGACCGCCACGCCGGGGACCTGACGCCACATCTGATGAAGCGTCGGGACGACGGCGGGTGGTCGATCACCTACCGGCTGCGCGAGGACCACCGCGCCTCGTACCAGCTGTACCCGTTCCACGGCGAGGCCCCCGGCACCACCCGGCCCGACTGGCTGCGCGTCCTCGACCAGGCCCGCCCCGACCCGTACGACACCGAGCCCCGGCTGCCCGCCCGCGACGGCCGCCACCCCGCCTCGGTGCTCAGCCTGCCCGCCGCCCCCACGCAGCCGTACGTGGCGCGGCGCGAAGGCGTGCCGCGCGGACGGACGCTCGCCCACACGGTGGCCGGCCGGCGGGTCGACGTCCACCTCCCCGCCGGCCACCGGGCGGACTGCGGCCCGTACCCGGTCGCGGTACTACTGGACGGCGAGATGTGGGGCGAGGTGCTCTCCGTCGGCGACACCCTCGACAACCTGACGGCCGACCGCGCCATCCCGCCCACCGTCACCCTGCTGGTGCACACCATGGGGCCGGAGCGCCCGGACGACCTGAGCTGCAACCCGGCCTTCATCGACCTCCTCGCCGACCGCCTGCTGCCCTGGGCCGCAACGGAGTTCGGCGCGAGCGGCGACCCGGCCGCCACCGTGATCGCCGGCCAGAGCGCGGGCGGCCTCACCGCCGCCTACGCCGCCTACCGCCGCCCGGAACGCTTCGGCAACGCGCTCTCCCAGTCCGGCTCCTTCTGGTGGCCCGACGAGACCGAGTTCGACGCGGGCAGCGAATGGCTGACCCGGCGCCTCGCCGCCGAGGAACGACGGCAGGCCCGCTTCTGGATCGAGGTCGGGCTCCAGGAGTGGATGCTCCTCGCCCAGAACCGCCACCTGCGCGACGTCCTCACGGCCCGCGGCTACGACCTCGCCTACCGCGAGTTCAACGGCGGCCACGACTACGCGTGCTGGCGCGGGGGCCTGGCCGACGGGCTCGCGCACCTGCTCGGGTCATCCGAGGGGATGGTTTCGGGCTGATTCGCATACCTCCAGGCCATCGGGCGTCTAGCGTCGAACTTCGCACCGATCGGCCTGGAGGTATCCCGTGAACGCGCCCTCGTCCGCCACACCGCCGCCGATGTCGTGGAAGTACTGCGGCAATCAGATCAAGCTGTGGCGGACACGCGCGGGTGTCAGCCGCGAGGACCTGGCCACCGAGGCCGGGTACGGCATCGAGAGCCTGCGGTCGATGGAGGCGGGGCGGCGGAAGCCGTCCGTACATCTGTTGCAGGTGGCGGACGACATGTGCGACGCGAAGGGCATCCTGGTGGCGGGGGCACAGTTCCTGGTGCCGGAGAAGTATCCGCAGTTCGCAGAGGAGTACATCCGGAACGAGGAAGAAGCGCTGGTCATCAACTGGTATGAGAACCAGCTCGTTCCCGGCCTGCTTCAGACCGAAGCGACGGCCAGAACCATCATCGATGGTCGTTGGCCCCCACTTGACGACGAGACCGTCGCTGCGCGGGTGGCCGCCCGTCTCGAACGTCGAGGGTTGCTGAACATTCAGACCAAGGCGTTCAACTTCGTGATCGAAGAGGCCGTCCTGCGCCGTCGCCTCAGCACGGAAGAAGCCCACACCGAGCAGCTGCGGCACCTCGTAACGGTCGGCAAGCAACGCAACGTCGTCATCCAGGTCGTTCCCTCGAAGGGTTTCCATCCTGGCTTGGAAGGACAGCTCATCCTCCTCGACCTGCCCGAACACCAGCGAATCGCCTATGAGGAGGGCCAGGCTGGCGGGCGGCTGTACTCGGACATCGACAAGGTACAGCTCCTGAGCCAACGCCATGAAAGGATCCTCCGACAGGCTCTCACTCCGGAGAAGTCGGCCGGGTTCATCAACAAGCTGGTGGAGGATCAGTGAATCGCGAGTTGGTCTGGTTCAAGTCCAGTCACAGCGGGAGCGAGGGTGGCGCCTGCGTCGAGGTCGCTTCCACTCCGGGCACCGTCCGCGTCCGCGATTCCAAGGACAAGACCGGACCTCAGCTCACCTTCACGACCGAGGCTTGGGCCGACTTCATCGGCAAGCTCGCGGAGGAACTATGAGCGCTGAACCGGCCTGGTTCAAGTCCAGCCACAGCAACACCGAGGGCGGCGCCTGCGTCGAGATCGCCCTCGCCCCGGGCACCGTCCGCGTCCGGGACTCCAAGGACAAGACCGGACCTCAGCTCACCTTCACCGCCGAGGCCTGGGCCGACTTCGTGCAGCTCGCCCGAGACGTCACTCCTCTGGACCGCTGAAGCCGCCGCCAAGGCCCCCGTGCTAGCGTCCCCGGGGCGGTGCAGCGGCGCCGGCCCCGGACGAGACGTGCGCCGTACCCGGCCTGCCAAGACGACGCACTGTGGAGGCGTCATGGCCGCTGCCGGTGCACCGATCGCCCGTCCGCTGGACGTGCAGTGGATCCACGGTTCCCCGTCCGCCAAGCACAACACGGACCCGGACATCCAGGTCCACGAGTACGACGAGCACACCGTCATCCTGCGGCAGAACAAGGCGATCAACTACGAGGCCCCGTTCCTGTTCCTGCTCTTCGGGGCGGAGCGGGCGGTGCTGATCGACACCGGGGCGACGGCCGAGGCCGCGTACTTCCCGCTGCGCGCGACGGTCGACGGGCTGGTGGAGGCGTGGCTCGCCCGCAATCCCCGGGACGGCTACGGGCTGCTGGTGCTGCACACCCACCCGCACGGCGACCACGTCGCGGGCGACGGCCAGTTCGCCGACCGGCCCGCGACCACCCTGGTCGGTGCCGATCTGCCCACCGCCTGGCCGTACTTCGGCTTCGACCGGGACGAGGAGGCCGTGGCCCTGGTCGACCTGGGCGGCGGGCGGGTGCTGAAGTGCCTGGCCACGCCGGGGCACCACGAGGCGGCCGTCACGTACTACGACCCCTGGACGGGCTTCCTGCTCACCGGAGACACCGTCTACCCGGGGCGGCTGTACATCGACGACTGGCCGGCCTTCCGACGGACCGTCGAGCGGCTGGTGGCGTTCGCCGGGAGCCACCCGGTGACGCACGTGCTCGGCTGCCACATCGAGATGACCCGCGACCCGGGCGTCGACTACCCGATCCGCACCACCCACCAGCCCGACGAGCCCCCGCTCCAGCTCACCCCCGCCCACCTGGACCGCATCCGGGCGGCCGTCGCCGAACTCGGCGACCGGCCGCGCCGGTACCCGCTGGACGACCTGATCCTCTGGCCGAACGAGTGAACTCCCCGGGCCCCGCGGCCGATCAGTCCCGGTAGGGCACCAGCCGGGTCAGGTCCAGCTCGAAGTCGAAGGGCGCGGGGATGCGGAGCTTCTCGCCGAACTCCCGTTCCGTCCGGGTGTGGTAGCGGTCGCGGTTGGGTTCGGAGAACAGGGTCACCGTCTTCTGCCGGGGGTCCACGATCAGGTAGAGCGGGAAGCCCATCCGCGGGTAGTCGCGGACCTTCCCGCTCCAGTCGTTGTCGGGGTTGGACGGCGAGGCGATCTCGACCGCGATCAGCGCCAGGTCGGCGGGGATCTCGCGGCCCAGCTCGATGATGTCCTCGGGCAGGTAGGTGAGGTCCGGGTTGCGGACGGAACCGACCTCCGGCGAGGAGAGGTCGCTGTTCCCCGTCGGGAAGTAGCCGGGAGGACAGTGTGCCTCGAACTGGCGCTGGACGATCGCCAGGTTGAGCTGGTGAATCGATGACGGTGACGTCTGCATGACGATGATGTCACCGGACAGCTCGACCTTGTAGCCGTCCGGCAGGCTACGACGGGCCTCTTCGAGCAGACGGTAGTGCTGAGGGTTCATGGGCTCTCCTCCGGTGCTCCGACCACCGTAGGGCAGTCGGAGCACCGGAGGACCACGAACCGCACCGGCGTCATTCCTCCGGCGGCGGGCCCGGGGCCTCGGCGGGGAGGCGGGCGGCCAGCAGGGTGCCGGCGGCGACCAGGGCGGCTGTCAGTAGGAGGGCGAGGCGGTACGGCCCGACACCCGTGCCGTCGCCGAGCGCACCGATCAGCGCGGCGGTGGCCGCGATGCCCAGCGCCCCGCCGAGGGTGCGCAGGATGGTGAACAGGCCCATCGCGCGGCCCATGGCGGGCGGCGGGACGTCGGCGAAGCCGGCGATCTGGACGGTGAGGACGGCGGTGCCCAGGATCAGGCCGACGCAGAACATCAACACCCGTACGGCCCACGGGTTCTCGGCGAAACCGAGGGAGGCGAGGACGACCGCCGCCAGCAGCAGGCCCGGCAGGGCGAGCCGGCGCGGACCGAGCCGGGGCAGCAGGCGGTCGACCACCTGGGAGGCGGCCATCAGGCCGATCGCCTCCGGGAAGACGCTCAGCCCGGCGTCCAGGGCGGTGGCGCCGCGCGCCGCCTGGTAGAGCAGCGGCAGCACGAACAGCGCGCCCATCAGCCCGGCCGAGGTCAGCAGGGCGAGCCAGCTCGCCGCGCCGAAGGTGCGGTCGGCGAGCAGCCGCAGGTCCACCAGAGCTTCGGGGGCCCGGAGTTGGTGCCGTACGGCCGCCCCCAGCAGGGCCAGGCCGAGCAGTCCGCCGAGGGCCACGCCCGGGGAGGTCCAGCCGTGCGCCGGGCCGAAGCCGAGGGCGTAGGTCAGCAGGCCGAGGCCGGGCGTGGCGAGCAGGAAGCCGGTGGTGTCGAAGCGGACGGCCGGGGGCTCCTGTTCGTCGCGCAGGCCGACCAGCCCGAGGAGCACGGCGGCGACCCCGATCGGCACGTTGACCAGGAACAGCCAGTGCCAGGAGAGGTGTTCGGTGAGGAGGCCGCCGAGCGGCGGCCCGAGGGCGGGCATCAGCGCGGTCGGGACGATCAGGATGCGGCCCAGGCCCGCCCGCTCGTGCGGGGCGAAGGCCCGGAACAGCAGCGTCATCCCGACCGGGGTGAGCAGCCCGCCGGCCACGCCCTGGACGGCCCGGGCCGCCGACAGCGCGCCCAGGCCGGGTGCCGCCGCGCAGAGCGCGGAGGCGAGCGTGAAGGCGGCGAGCGCGCCGAGGAAGACCCGCTTGACGCCGTACCGGTCGCCGAGCCAGCCGGCCACCGGCAGGCCGAGGGCGAGGCCGACCAGGAAGGCGGTCTCCACGGCGTTGGCCGCCGAGACGGGCCGGCCGAAGTCCTCGGCGATGCTGAACAGCGCCGGGTTGACGATCGTCGAGTCCAGGCCGTTCATGCACATCGCGGCCGTGTAGACGACCACCACCGCGCCGCGCCCCGCGAGCAGGGGGCGCGCCGGGGCCTCGGCGCCGGGGGTGGCGGGAGGGGTCACAGGGTGGTCCAGTTCGCGGTGATCCACTCCAGGGCGGCCGGGCGCTCGCAGGGGCCGTGGGCGATGCTCCAGCCGGCCGGTACGGCGGCGAAGGCGGGCCACAGGGAGTGCTGTCCCTCGGGGTTGACGAGCGCGAGGAACTCGCCGTCGGCGTCGAAGGGGTTGGCGGGGGCGTCACTCATCGGTGGTCTTCTCCATCGTCGGTCTTCTTCGGGAGGTCGGCGAGGTGGTCGGCGATCACGCTCGCGATGTGCGCGATCGGGGCGGGCAGGGTCATGTCCTTGTGGGAGCAGGCCACGTTCGTGTTGGCGATCCGGCCGGACACGTACGGCTCCCAGAGCTCGGGCACCAGGGTGTCGTCGATGGTGTCGACGGTGGCGCGGAAGAACAGCACGTCGCCGTCGAAGCGGCGGTGGTCGTAGCCGCGCACCAGGTGGTTGGTGTTGAGGTAGATCTCGTTCAGCGCGGCCACGGTGGCCTCGTCGAGCCCGGCGAGCGGGCTGCCCTCGCGGCGCAACAGCTCGGTGACGGGGCCGAGTTCGAGCGGACGTCCGTCGAGGTCCTCCGGCCCGAAGCCGCCCATGGTGAGCAGCGCCTCCAGCGCCTCGGCCTGGTCCGGGACGGGCAGCTCGCGGAAGCCCTCGGCGGGGTAGGCGTCCAGGATCGCGAGCAGTTCCACGTCCTGGCCGAGTTCCTGGAGGCGGACGGCCACCGCGTGCGCGATGATCCCGCCGGTGGACCAGCCGAGCAGCCGGTACGGGCCCTCGGGCTGGACCTCGCGCAGCCGGTCGGCGTAGTGCGCGGCCAGCTCCTCCAGGGTGCCGGGCAGCGGCTCGGCAGCGGTGGCGGCGCCGACGCCCTGGGCCTGGAGGCCGTAGATCGGCACCTCGCCGGGCAGGTTGCGGATCAGTCCGGTGTAGCACCAGCTGAGGCCGCCGGCCGGGTGGACGGCGAACAGCGGGCGCTGCCGGCCGGGGGCGACGGGCCGCAGCGGGAGCAGCACGTCCAGGGCGTCGGTGTCCGGTGCGCCCGCCGCGAGGGCGGCGTCCAGGGCGGCCACGGTGGGCGCCTGGAACAGGGCGCCGATGCCGACCTCCAGTCCGAGCACCTCGCGGATCCGCCCGGCGAGGCGCACGACCAGCAGCGAGTGCCCGCCGAGCGCGAAGAAGTCGTCCTCGACGCCGACCGAGGCCACGCCCAGCACCTCGGCGAACAGTTCGCACAGCTGCTGCTCGCGCGGGGTGCGCGGCGGGCGGCCGGCGCCCGCGGCGGGGGCCTCGGGGGCGGGCAGGGCGCGGCGGTCGAGCTTGCCGTTGGCGGTCAGCGGGAGGCGGTCGAGCAGGACGACGGCGGAGGGCACCATGTGGACGGGCAGTTCGGCGGCGGCGTGGGCGCGCAGCTCGTCCGGGGCGGCGCCGTCGGCCACCGCGTAGCCGACCAGCCGCTTGTCCCCCGGCACGTCCTCCCGGACCACCACGGCGGCGTCGGCGACGGCCGGGTGCGCGGCCAGCACGGCCTCGATCTCGCCGAGTTCGATCCGGAAGCCGCGCAGCTTGACCTGCTGGTCGGCGCGGCCGAAGTACTCCAGCACGCCGTCGGCGCGGCGCCGGGCGAGGTCCCCGGAGCGGTACATCCTGGTGCCGCGCTCGCCGAACAGCTCGGCGTACGGGTCGGCGACGAAGCGGGTCGCGGTCAGCTCGGGGCGGCCGAGGTAGCCGCGGGCCAGGCCCGCCCCGGCCACGTACATCTCACCCGTGACGCCGGGCGGGACGGGCTGGAGGTGCTGGTCGAGGACGTAGACCCGGAGGTCGGGGATGTTGACGCCGATGGTGCTGCTGCTCCCGGCGGCGGCGCTCGCCCGGTCGAGGGCGATGTACGAGACGTGCACGGTGGTCTCGGTGATGCCGTACATGTTGACCAGCACGGGGGCGTCCTCGGCGTGCCGGTCGTACCAGTCGTCCAGTCGGGCGAGTTCGAGCGCCTCGCCGCCGAACACCACGTAGCGCAGGGCGAGTTCGCTGCCGGGACGGTCCCGGTCGGCGGCACTGAGCTGGTAGAAGGCGGACGGCGTCTGGTTGAGCACGGTGACCCGTTCGCGGGCGAGCAGTTCCAGGAAGGCCGCCGGGTCCCGGCTGACCAGGTGCGGGACGACGACCAGCCGGCCGCCGTGCAGCAGGGCGCCCCACAGCTCCCAGACCGAGAAGTCGAAGGCGTAGGAGTGGAACAGCGTCCACACGTCCTCGGCTCCGAAGCCGAACCAGTGGTCGGTGGCGCCGAACAGCCGGACCACGTTGCGGTGGGTGACGGGCACGCCCTTGGGCCGGCCGGTGGAGCCGGAGGTGTAGATGACGTAGGCGGTGTCCTCGGCCCGCAGCGGGCGGGTGCGCTCGTGCTGGGCCAGCGGGACGGCCGGGTGGCGCTCGGACTCCGGTCCGTCGACCAGGAGTTGGCGCACCTCGTGGGCGGGCAGCCGGGGCGCGGTGGCCCGGTCGGTGAGCAGGGCGGCGGGGGTGGCGTCGGCCAGCATGTAGGCGAGCCGTTCGGCCGGGTAGTCGGGGTCGAGCGGCAGGTACGCGGCGCCGGACTTGGCCACCGCCAGCAGGGCGACGACCAGTTCGAGCGAGCGCGGCAGGGCGAGCGCGACGATGGTGCCGGGGCCGATGCCCTCGGCGGCCAGCAGCCGGGCCAGCCGGTCGGCGCGGGCCCCGAGTTCGGTGTAGTCGAGCTGCTCGCCCTGGTAACCGACCGCGACGGCGCGCGGGTTGGCGGCGGCGGCCGCCTCGAACAGTTCGGGCAGGGTGGCGTCCGAAGCCGTCTCCACCGACGGGCCGTTCCACTCGACCAGGGCGCGCCGCCGCTCCTCCTCGCCGATCAGCGGCAGCCGGCCGATCGGGGTGTCGGGGGCGCTCGCGGCAGCGGTGAGCAGCCTGGTCAGGCGCTCCGTGAGCGCGGCCGCGGTGGCGGCGTCGAAGAGGTCGGTGCGGTACTCCAGGAAGCCGCCGATGCCGCCGCCTGGCAGTTCGCCGGCGTTGAGGGTGAGGTCGAACTTGGCCGTACCGCTGGGGATCGCGGCGATGTCGGCGGTGAGGCCGCCGCCCAGGGCGATCCGCTCGTCCGGGCGGCTCTGCCAGGCGAGCATCACCTGGAACAGCGGGTGGCGGGCGAGCAAGCGGGCCGGGTTGAGCTCCTCGACCAGCCGGTCGAAGGGCAGTTCGGCGTTCTCGTGCGCGGCGAGCACGGTGGCGCGGACCCGGGCGAGCAGCTCCCGGAAGGTGGGGTCGCCGGACGTGTCGGTGCGCAGCACCAGCGAGTTGACGAAGTAGCCGACCAGTGCGGCGGTCCGCTCGTCCTCGCGGCCGGCCACCGGGGTGCCGACCGGGACGTCCGTGCCGGCGCCGTGCCGGGTGAGCAGGGCGGCGAGACCGGCCTGGACGGCCATGAAGACGGTGCTGCCGGCGGCCCGGGCGAGCCCGGCCAGGGCGCTGTGCGCCTCGGCGCCGAGCGCGAAGGGAACGGTGGCACCCCGGTGGCCCGCCACGGCCGGGCGGGGGCGGTCGAGGGGCAGCTCCAGCTGGTCGGGCAGTCCGGCGAGCGCGGCACGCCAGTGCTCCGCCTGCCGGACGGCGAGCGCGCTGGGCGCCTCGGTGGTGCCGATCCGCTCCCGCTGCCAGGCCGCGTGGTCGGCGTACTGGACGGTGAGCCGCGGCAGTTCGGGGTCCAGTCCGGCGATCCTGGCGGTGTAGGCGGCAGCCAGGTCGCGCAGCAGCGGGGTGGTGGAGGCGCCGTCGCCCGCGATGTGGTGGAGCAGCAGGAGCAGGGTGTGCCGCTCCTCGCCGCCGGTGGGCGGGGTGGATCCGCCGGCCGCGGCGGGCCCGGTGAACAGTGTGGCGCGCAGCGGGGGTTCGGCGGTCAGGTCGAAGGCGTACCGGACGGCCTCGGCCAAGTCGCCGGTGCCGTCGTGCAGTTCGATGCCAGCGGCGGGCAGGATGCGCTGGTACGGGCTGCCGTCCGCCTCCTCCCCGTAGACGGTGCGCAGGACTTCGTGCCGGGCGACGAGGTCGCCGAGGGCGAGGGTGAGGGCGTGCCGGTCGAGCGGGCCGGTGAGGGTGAGCGCCAGCGGGATGTTGTAGGTCGGGCTGGGGCCTTCGAGTCGGTGCAGGAACCAGAGGCCGCGCTGGGCGGGCGAGAGCGGCATCCGCTCGGTGCGCGGCACGGGCACCGGGACGGAACGCCGCTGCTCGGGCTCCGCGGCCGGGCCGGCCGCCCCGCCGAGCAGGGCCGCGAGGCCGGCCGGGGTCGACTGCCGGAACACGTCGGCGAACCCGACCGGGGCGGCGAAGGTGTCGCGCAGCCGGGCGGCCAGGCGGCCGGCGAGCAGCGAGTGGCCGCCGAGGTCGAAGAAGGAGGCGTCCCGGCCGGGCGCCTGCGGCAGACCGAGGACCTCGGCGAACAGGCCGCAGACCAGTTCCTCCTGGGGCGTGGCCGCCGCCGTGCCCTCGGTGGTGACGGCCGGCTCGGGCAGGGCGCGGTGGTCGAGCTTGTCGTGGGCGGTGCGCGGCAGTTCGTCCAGCAGCAGGACGGCCGCCGGGACCATGTGCGCGGGCAGCCGGGCGGCGAGCGCGGCGCGCAGCCCGTCCGGGTCGGGCCTGCTGCCGCTCTCCGGAACCGCGTAGCCGAGCAGCCGCTTGCCCTGCGGTCCGGGGCGGGCGATCACCACGGCCTGGGCGACGCCGGGCAGTTCGGCGAGGACGGCGGCGATCTCGCCGGGTTCGATCCGGAAGCCGCGGATCTTCACCTGGTCGTCGGCCCGGCCGAGGAACTCCAGGGTTCCGTCGGTGCGGCGCCGGGCGAGGTCGCCGGTGCGGTACATCCGGCCGCCGGGCGGGCCGAACGGGTCGGCGAGGAAGCGTTCGGCGGTGAGGTCGGGGCGGCCGAGGTAGCCGCGGGCCAGGCAGGCCCCGGCCACGTACAGCTCGCCGGTGACGCCGTCGGGGGCGGGGCGCAGCGAGCCGTCCAGGACGTAGGCGCGCGAGCCGCGCACCACCCGGCCGCGCGGGGCGCCGTCCGGGCCCGGGGTCCAGGCGTAGGCGTCGACGGTGGTCTCGGTCGGGCCGTAGAGGTCGACCGGGTGCAGGCCGGGGACGGCGGTCAGGCGCTGCCAGAGGGCGGGCGGGGTGGCCTCGCCGCCGACCACGAGGACGGACGGGCGGTGCCGTCCCTCGTCCAGGATGCCTTCGGCGAGCAGGACTTCGAGGTAGGAGGGGGTGAGGTCGAGGTAGTCGATGCGCTCCCGGTCGAGGTGGGCGGCGAGCGCGGCCGGGTCGCGGTAGGTGGCGTCGTCCAGCAGGTGGAGCTCGTGGCCGTGGACCATCCAGAGCACCGGGTCCCAGGAGGCGTCGAAGGCGAAGGAGGCGCTGTGGGCGACGCGCAGCCGGTCCCGGCCGGTGCGGCGCACGGCGGGGGCGATGTGGTCCTCGCCGAGGCCGGCGTGCAGGTTGGCCAGCGAGGCGTGGGTGACCACCACGCCCTTGGGGCGGCCGGTGGAGCCCGAGGTGTGCAGGACGTAGGCGGGCTGGTCGAGTCGCGGGGCGGGCAGGGCAGGCACGGGCTCGCGGTCGAACCCGGGCTCACCGCTGGGCCCGGCGTCGGCCGCTTCCGGACGGACGGTGGGCAGGCCGGCGGGCAGGTCGAGCCCGGCGAGGGCCTCGGCGGTGGCGACCGCGCAGACCGGGCGGGCGTCGGCCAGGACGGCGGCCAGGCGCTGCGCGGGGTGGGCGAGGTCGAGGGAGACGCAGGCGCCGCCCGCCTTGAGGACGGCGAGCATCGCGACCAGGGTGTCGGTGCCGCGCGGCAGGGCGATCGCGACCGGCGCCCCGGCCCGGACGCCCAGGGCGGTCAGGCGGTGGGCGAGCCGGTCGGCGGCGGCGTCGAGCTGCCGGTAGGTCAGCGCGCTCGAACCGAAGCGGACGGCGACGGCGTCCGGGGTGCGGGCGGCCCGGGCGGCGAACAGCTCGGGCACGGTCCGCTCGGCCGGGGGCTCGGTGCGGCCCTCGGTGGCGCGGCGCAGGCCGTCCGGGTCGAGCAGGTCGATCCGGGCGATCGGCGTCCGCGGGTCGGTGAGCAGCAGCTCGGCGAGGGCGTCGAGGTAGCGCAGCAGGCCGTCGCGGTGGGCGGCGAGCGAGGCGGGCCCGTAGCGGGCCGGGTCGGCGTCGATGACCAGGCGCAGCGCGCCGTCCGGGCCGGGCGAGACGTTCAGGGCGAGGTCGTCCACCGGGCCGGCGGCGAGGTTGCGGACGGTGCCGGGCAGACCGGCCAGGTCGAGGTCGCTCTCGAAGGCCTTGATGTTGACCATCGGGCCGAACAGGGCGCGGCGGTCGCCGGTGCGGCCGAGGTCGCGGCGCAGTTCCTCCAGGGGGTAGCGCTGGTGGCGGCGGACGGCGCGCAGCTCGCGGACCACGGCGCGCAGCAGCGCCTCGGCGCTGCCGGCGGGGCGCACGGCAAGGCGCAGCGGGAGCACGTTGGCGGCGGCCACGGGGGTGCGCAGGGCGGCCGGACCGCGCCGGTTGGCGAGCGGCAGGCCGAGGACCACGTCCTGGGCGCCGGTCAGGCGGTGGAGGTATCCGGCGGCGGCGGCGAGGAGCAGTTCGGCCCAGGTGGCGCGGACGGCGTCGGCGGCGCGCTCCAGGCGGTCGCGGGTGCCGGCGGGCAGGTCGGCGGTGAGGCGGACCGCCTCGCCGGGCACGGCGTCCCGGTCGGCGGCGGCGGGTTCGGGGGTTCCCGGGAGGGCGGCCGGGGTGTCGGCGGCGGCGGGTTCGGGGCTTCCCGGGAGGGCGGCCGGGGTGCCGGCGCCGGCGGGTTCGGGGCTTCCCGGGAGGGCGGCCGGGGTGCCGGCGCCGGCCATCCGGGCGGACCAGTGGGCGCGGTCGGCCTCGTACTGCGCGCTCCCGCGGTACGCGGCCTCCTCGGCGGCGGCCTCGGCGAGTCCGGCGAAGGGGTTCGGGGCGGGTTCGGCTCCGGTGACGCGGGCGGCGTAGAGGGCGGCGATCCGCTCGCCGAGGAGGGTCAACGCGTAGGCGTCGACGGCGAGGTGGTGGATGCGGCGGTACCAGATCCGGCGGTCCTCGGCGAGGCGGATCAGCGCGTGGGTGAACAGCGGGCCCTCGGCGAGGTCGGCCGGGCGGGCGAGGTCGGCGCGCATCCAGGCCTCGGCCTCGGCGGCCGGGTCGGCGGCGGCCCGCAGGTCGAGGCGGTGCAGCGGCCAGCGGCGGCCGGGGCGCAGCCGCTGGCGCGGCGTGCCGTCCGGGCCGGTGACGACGACGGCGCTCAGCGCCTGGGCCTCGTCCACCGCCTGCCGCAGCGCCTGTTCGAACCGGTCCTCGTCGAGCGGGCCGGTGATCTCGACCGCGTCGCCGGTGTTGTAGACCGGGCTCGCGGGGTCGAGGGCCTGGGCGTACCAGATCGCGGCCTGGGCGGCGAGCAGGGGGACGTCGGCGGTCTGGCTGTCGGCGATCTGGGTTTCGACGGCAGGCATGGGGTGGAGAGCTCCTCGGGGATCCGGAACGCCTTACTTAGGTTAGCCTAATCTAACTTCATATGATCTGGTCAACGGCCCCGCACGGACGGGCCCCTGACAACCCGGAGACGCCACCCATGCCCCTGACCGAGCCGCCGACCACTCCCCCCGCCGAGGCCAAGCAGGACAAGCAGGCCGTGCGCGACCGCGTCCACGCCCACCGGGCCGAGCTGCTCGCACTCAGCCGCCGCATCCACGCCCACCCCGAGACCGCCTTCGAGGAGCACCTCGCGGCCGACTGGTGCGCCGAACTGCTGCGCGCACACGGCTACTCGGTCACCGCACCCGCCCACGGCCTGGCCACCGCGTTCGACGCGCGCCTCGGCAGCGGACCGGTCACCGTCGCGCTGGTCTGCGAGTACGACGCGCTGCCCGAACTCGGCCACGCCTGCGGGCACAACCTGATCGCCGCCGCCGGGATCGGCGCCGCGCTCGGGCTCGCCCCGCACGCGGACCGGCTCGGGCTCACCGTCCGGGTGATCGGCGCTCCGGCCGAGGAGCGCGGGGCCGGCAAGGCGCTGCTGCTGGAGGCCGGGGCGTTCGACGGGGTGGACGCCGCGATGATGGTCCACCCCTGCCCCGTCGAGATCGCCGACTTCCGCTCCTTCGCGCTCGGCACGCTGTCCGTCCGCTACACCGGGCGGGCCGCCCACCCGAGCCTCGACCCCCACCGGGGGCGCAACGCCGCCGACGCGCTCACCGTCGCCCAGGTCGCGATCGGGCTGCTGCGCCAGCAACTCCCGCCGCAGTGGCGGGTGCACGGCATCACCACGGCGGCCGGGACGGCGCCGAACCTGATCCCGGACAGCGCGAGCGCCGAGTACGAGATCCGGGCCTCGGCGGCGGAGGACCTCGCCGAGCTGCGCTCCCGGGTCGAGGACTGCTTCCGCGCCGGGGCGCTCGCCACCGGCTGCGAGGTGGAACTGACCCGACCCGAGCCGGACTACCTGGACATGCGCTCCGACGCCCGGCTGCTGGCCCTGTGGCGGGCCAACGCGGCGGCGCTCGGCCGGCCGGAACCGGTCGAGAGCGGACCCTTCGCCTGTACGGACATGGGGAACGTGTCGCACGCGGTGCCGTCCATCCATCCGGTGCTGGACATCACCGGCGGCGCCTGCGCCCCGCACGAGGCGGCCTTCGCCGAGGCGGCGCTGGGCGTGGAGGCGGAGCGGGCGGTGCTGGACGGCGCGGTGGCGATGGCGTGGACGGCGGTGGACCTGGCGGTGGACCAGACAGGGGACCTGGCGGTGGACCAGGCAGCGCGTCCGGCGGCCGAGGCCGCGGCGGGTGGGGTGCGCTGACCGACGGGGGGCGACCGACAACTTTCAGCGAACAGATGATGAAATCTGTCATCTGAACTCTGTTCGCTGAAAGTTGTCACCCGAAGTCCGTCCGCGTCCGCACCCCGTAGCGCCCGGCCGCCCGCCCTCACCCGCCGAGCAGCACCCCCGGCGCCACCCGCACCGCCGTCACGCCCAGCTTCCGCACCAGCTCCCCGACCTCGCCCTCCTGCCACGGGTCGGCGAGCACCACGGCGGCACCCGTCCGCAGCGGCCACAGGTACTCCCAGAGCGGCAGGCCCAGGTGGAGCACCCGGTCGCCCGGCCCGAGCGGGTGCTCGGCCTGGAGCTCGCGCACCCGGCGGTCCGCCTCGGCATGGGTGAGCCGCACGGCGGTCGGGCGCCCGCCCGGGCCGTACCCGACGCAGAGCAGGTGGTGCGGGGTCAGCGCCCTGGGCGGGTCGGTGGGCAGCTCGCCGTCCGTCTCCAGCCCGGCCAACGCCCCCGGCACCCCCTCCCCCAGCACGCAGACCGGCGCGTTCTCCGCCAGCAGCCGCTCCCGCCGCCCGGGCGTGTCCGCCGGGTCCAGCGGGAGGTACGCCGCGCCCGACTTCGCCACCGCCAGCAGCGCCGTCAGCAGTTCCGCCGGACGCCGGAGGCCCGCCAGACCGACCACCGCGCCCGGGCGGGCCCCGCGAGCGGCCAGGGCGCGCGCCAGCCGGTTGGCCGCGGCGTTCAACTCCCGGTAGCTGACGGTCTCCCCGTCCGCGAGCACCAGCGCCGGCGCGTCCGGCGTCCGGGCCGCCTGCGCCTCGACCGGACCCACCGCGGTGGTCGCCGGGTACCGCACCGTACGGCGGGGCAGTGCGGGCAGCTCGGGCGCCGCCGACAGCACCGCCTCGCGGACCGCACCCGGGGCCGCGCCGCGGACCGCCTCGCGCACCCCCGCCGCCGTCACCTCCGCCGCCGTCACGCCCGCCGCCGCCATGTCCGGCGCCATCACCTCCGGCACCATCACGCCGCGCCCAGCAGCTCGGCCCAGGCCTCGATCGCCGGCCGCTCCGCGAGCTGGACGAACGCCACCTCGGCGCCCGCCTCCTGCCAGCGCCCGGCCAGGGTCATCAGCCGGATGGAGTCCAGCCCCCAGTCGACCAGGTTCTCGTCCAGCGGGATCTCCGCCGGGTCCTCGCCGAGCAGATCGGCGACCTCGGCCCGGATCCGCTCCACCGTGAAGCCCACGCCCGTCACTTCCCGCTCACCCCTTCGAGTTCCGCAACAACCGCGACACCAGTGACACCAGCGACGCCCGCGACACCCTGGACATCCGAAACGCCCGGGGCGGCCGGAGCCAGCGCCCCTAGCACGGCCGTCGCCGTGGTGACCGTCCCGCAGCGCCCGGCCACCCAGGCCAGCGCGTCGCGGTGCTCCGCCGGGCCGAAGTCGGCGACCGCGTCGGCCACCACGAAGGCCTGCACGTCCCGCATCCAGGCGTCGCACGCGGTGGCCTGCACGCCGATGTGCGCGTACACGCCGGTGATCACCAGCTGGTCCCGCCCCTGCTCGCGCAGCAGCTGCTCCAGCTCGGTGCGCACGAAGGCGCTGTACTTCCACTTGGTGAGCACCGTGTCCACCGGCTCCGGGGCCACGGCCTCGGCGATCGCGGTGGCCCGCGGGTCGTCCGGGATGCCCGGGCCCCAGAAGTCCTGCTGCAGCCCGCGCTCGGCCGGGCTCTGCCCGCCGAGCTGCGCCGAGTACACGACGGGGACACCGGCGGCGCGCGCCGCACCTGCCAACGCCGAGACGTTGTGCAGGAGTTCGGGCACCGGCGCGGCCTCGGCGTCGAAGGCGTCCAGGAAGTGGTTCTGCAGGTCGTGCACCAGCAGCACGGCGCGCGCCGGGTCCACCGTCCAGGAGACCCGGTTGGCGGGCAGCTCCTCGGCGGCGGGCATGGGATAGCGGGGAATGCGGGGCAGGCCCACGGTGGTGTTCCTTAGCTAGACGTGGCGGTGTGGGGGGTCAACGGGCGGTCGGCGGCCGATCCGCGGGCGCTCAGCGGCTGGTCAGCGAAGCCGCGATCGCGGCGCGCAGGTCCTTCTTGCTGACCTTCCCGATCCCGGTGGCCGGGAAGGCGGCGACGAACTCGACCCGGTCCGGCACCTTGTACTCGGCGAGCCCGCGCTGCCGCACGAACCTCTTCAACTCGACGCTCTTGGGTGGGTTCTCACGGTGCGAGGCACGCAGCACCACGTAGGCGCAGGTGCGCTCGCCCAGGTACGGGTCGGGCATCGACACCACCGCCGCGTCGTGCACCGCGGGGTGCGCGAGCAGGTGGTTCTCGATCTCCTCGGCGGCGACCTTCTCGCCGCCCCGGTTGATCTGGTCCTTGGCCCGGCCCTCGACCACCAGGTGGCCGGTCGGGGTGCGCCGGACCAGGTCCCCGGTGCGGTAGAACCCGTCCGCGGTGAAGGAGGCGGCGTTGTGCTCGGGCGCGTTCCAGTAGCCGCGGATGGTGTACGGCCCGCGGGTGAGCAGGTGGCCGGTGGCGCCGTCGGACAGGTCCCGGTCCTGGTCGTCCACCACCCGGACCTCGTCGTCCGGCGAGATCGGCCGGCCCTGGGTGGTGGTGATCAGCTCCTCCGGGTCGTCCAGCCGGGTGTAGTTGACCAGTCCCTCGGCCATCCCGAACACCTGCTGGAGCGTGCAGCCCAGCACCGGCCGCACCCTCCGGGCGGCCTCCTCGCTGAACTTGGCGCCGCCGACCAGCAGTACCTCCAGGCTCTCGTACCCGCGGGCGCCGCGCTCGGCGGCGTCCAGCCAGAGCAGTGCGAGCGGCGGCACCAGCCCGGTGATGGTCACGCCCTCGCGCTCGATCAGCGGGAAGGCCGTCTCCGGGGCGGGCTGCGGGCAGAGCACCACCCGGCCGCCGGCGTACAGCGTCCCGAGCGAACCCGGCGAGCTGAGCGGGAAGTTGTGTGCGGCGGGCAGCACGCACAGGTACACGCTGTCCCGGTCCTGCCCGCAGAGCTCGACCGAGCCGCGCAGCGAGTAGATGTAGTCGTCGTGGGTGCGCGGGATCAGCTTCGGCACGCCGGTGCTGCCGCCGGAGAGCTGGAGGAAGGCGACGTCCCCGGGCCCGGGCTCCCCGCCGAAGGCCTCCGGTCCGGGACCGTCGCAGGGCACGTCCGCGAGCCGGGCGTGCTCGCCCGGGTCCTCGCCGGCCACCAGCACCAGCCGAAGCGCGGGGTTCTCCGCCCCTACCCGGGTGGCGAGTTCGCGGTAGTCGTGACCGCCTTCGACGGCCGGCACCACATAGGCGACCGCCCCGGTGAAGGAGCAGAAGTACCCGATCTCGGCGTACCGGTGGGCGGGCAGCGCGAAGACCGGCAGCGCGCCGATCCGGAACAGCGCGAAGACGACCTCGAAGAACTCGGCGGCGTTGGGCAGTTGGACCACCACCCGGTCCCCGGCCCGGATGCCTCGGGCGAGCAGCCCGGCGGCCATCCGGTCGGCCCGGAGGTCGAGTTCGGCGTACGTCCAGCGCCGCTCGGCGGCCGCCACCGAGTGACCGCCCGGGTCGACGACGGCGATGCGCTCGCCGTGCGCGGCGGCGCGTTCGCGCAGCATCCGCCCGAAGGTCTCGCCGCGCCAGTACCCGGCGTACCGGTAGCGCTCGGCGAACTCGGCGGGGTACGGGGTGAAGCCCGACCGGGCGGTCTCCAGCGGCGTCACCGGGCCACCCCCGCGGCGTCCAGGAAGGTGCGGAACTTGGCGCTGGTCTCGGCGAGTTCGGCCTCCGGCCGGGACTGCTCGACCACGCCCGCGCCGGCGTACACCCGCAGCGCCCGTTCCTGCGCCTCGGCGCAGCGGATGGTGACCACCCACTCGCCGTCGCCGGTCGCGTCCTCCCAGCCGACCATGCCGGTGTAGAGGCCGCGGTCGAAGGGCTCGACCTCGCCGATCACCCGGCGTGCGACGTCGGTCGGCGTGCCGCAGACCGCCGGGGTGGGGTGCAGTGCGCAGGCCAGTTCCAGGGCGGAGACCGCGGGGTCGGCCAGCTCGCCGCGGATCGTGGTGGCCAGGTGCCACATCGCGGCCGTCCGTACCAGAGTGGGCCGTTCGGGAACTTCGAGGGTTCGGCAGTACGGCGCCAGCGCCTCGCGGATGGCGTCCACCACGACGGCGTGCTCGTGCAGGTCCTTGGGCGACTCGAGCAGCGCGGCGGCGCGCCTGACGTCCTCGCCGAGGTCCTCGCTGCGCGGGACCGAGCCGGCCAGCGGGTTGGCCAGCACGGCCGTTCCCCGCCGGGAGAGCAGGAGTTCGGGGCTGGCGCCGATCAGGGTGCGGCCGCCGCCGGACGGGACGGCGAAGGTGTAGCCACCCGGGTCGCGCCGGGCCAGCCGCTGCAGGATGGCGGGCAGGTCGAGCGGCTCGGCGGCGCTCAGCTCCAGCGTCCGGGCCAGTACCACCTTGCTCAACTCCCCTCCGCGCAGGCGCTCGACGGCCGCCGCGACGCCGGCGCCGTACGCCTCCGGCGCGGGCACCGGGGCGATCCGCCAGTCGATCCGCTCGGCCGCCGGCGCGGGCAGCGCGATCAGTGGGTCGTCGCGCAGCGCCCCGGCGGTACGGACCCGGGAGGGCACGGCGAGTTCGACCCGGCTGTCCCGGTCGAACGCCACCGCGCCGACCACCAGCGGCCGTTCGACCCCACCCCGGCCCGCCTCGGCCAGCGTCTCGGCGACCCGCACCGGCAGCGGCCGCCCGTCCTGGGGCACCCGGGCGTGCACGCCGGAGCCGAGCAGGGTGCGGGTCGGCGAGGCGAAGAACGCCTCGTCGGAGCCGGCCCGGTACTGGCCGAGCAGTCCGCTGGCCGCGCCGATGACGGCGTGGTCCGGGCCCTCGGCGAGGGCGGTCGCCGGGTCGTCGGGCCCGGCGGGTATCGGCCCGGCAGGGGCGTGGTGCACCGTGGTCACGGCGGTCTCTCCAGTCTGGGACGGTTCTACGGGGGACGAGGAGGAACGGGAGGGCGGGGAGCAGCGGGAGCGCGGGCGAGGAGGAGGGACGGGCGGGGCACCGATCGGCACCGCCCTGCCCCGCTCAGGCGCGCAGGGTCGCGCCGCCGTCGACGTACAGGTCGTGCATGGTGATGTGCCGCGCCCGGTCGGAGGCCAGGAACACCACCGCCTCCGCGATGTCGGCGGGTGCGGCGATCCGCCCGAGCGGGATGCCGACCCGCCAGGCGCTCAAGTCGCCCTCGATCACCCGGCGTTCGGCCGCCTCGGCGTCCTCGCCCCATAGCGCGCGCTGCATCTCGGTGTCGGTCGAGCCGGGCGACACCACGTTGCACCGCACCCCGGACCGGGCGAGTTCCAGCCCCAGGCAGCGGGTGAACATGGTGGCCGCCGCCTTGGACGCCGCGTAGGCGGCCATCCCGGCCCGCGGCACCCCGGCGGCATTGGACCCGACGGTCACGATCGCCCCGCGCCCGCGGTCCGCCATCCGACGGCCGACGGCACGGCCGGTGTGGAAGACGCCGGTGGTGTTGACCGCGAAGGTGTCCGCCCAGTCCCCGTCGGAGATTTCGACGACCGGTGCGGTGCGCAGGATTCCCGCGACGTTCACCAGCGTGCCGATCGGCCCGAGTTGGCGTTCGATCAACTCCACGGCGTCGTCGACCGCCTGGGCGGCGGACACGTCGAGCACGTACGGACGCACCGTCGGCAGCTCGGCCACCAGGGCGTCGAGCCCGCCGCGGTTGCGGTCCACCGCCGCGACGACGGCTCCCTCGGCCACCAGCGCCCGCACCACGGCCGCGCCGATGCCCTGCCCGGCCCCGGTGACCATCGCCACGGCACCGGCGAATTCGGACTGCTGCTGCACAGGACATCCCCTCCGACCAGCAAGATTAGGCAAGCCTAACCTAACACAGCTGTTCGCCTGCATCGAGAGCCTGTGCGAACGTCAACTCGCTCCCGCTGGTACCGCGGCGGCCTCCCCCACCGCGAACGCGCCCCCGAACACGAGAAAGCCGCCCGTCCCCGGGTTGGGGGCGGGCGGCCTCTGCGTCTGCGGCCTCGATGTCCTACGGTCTCGGCCTCGGCGTCGGCGGCAGTGGCGCTGGTCGTGCCTGTGGTGCTGGTGGACGTGGTCGCAGTGTCCGGCGGGTCCCTACGGCAGGCGGCTCGCGAAGATCAGGTCGAAGCCGTCACAGCCCTCACCGTCGAGGTGTTCCGCGCGGCGCAGGCCGGCGCGCAGGGCGACGCGCCGGGAGGCGAGGTTCTCCGGGCGGACACGGGCGATCAGGGGGAGGTCCGGGGCGTGGGCGGACGCCCAGGCGGCGACGGTGGTGGCGGCCTCGGTCGCCACGCCGCGACCCCAGGCGGCGGGAGCGAGGCGGTAGAAGAGGTTGAGGATCGGCAGACCCGCCAAGGTCATCGGCTTGATGCCGCAGAAGCCCAGTACGGCCGGGGAGTCGTGCTCGCGGACCGTCCAGTAGCCGAAGCCGTGGCGCTCCCGGACCGCGTTCCAGCGGCCGCACAGCTCTTCGGCCTCGGTGCGGGTCGCGAGGGCGTCCGAGGGGTTGTGGACGCAGGTGGCCGGGTCCCGGTGGACGGCGA
The DNA here is from genome assembly GCF_043198905.1 of Kitasatospora sp. NPDC048715. Classification (NCBI taxonomy): domain Bacteria; kingdom Bacillati; phylum Actinomycetota; class Actinomycetes; order Kitasatosporales; family Streptomycetaceae; genus Kitasatospora; species Kitasatospora sp. NPDC048715. Next base: position 140,097 of record NZ_JBICVH010000007.1, read on the forward strand.
GGACGGCGTCGATGTCGCCCTCCGCGGGGCGCAGCAGGGAGAGCCGTTCGGTCGTCAGTTCCTCGTGCGTGCCCGACCAGCGCGGGCTAACGCGGGGCGGCGGGGGTGGTGGCCGCCTTCGCGGGACCCGAAGGGGCCTTCGCCGGAGCGGTGGGGGTCGTGGCCGGAGATGTGGGGGTCGTCGGTGCCGCACCGGGGCCGGCCGGGGCCGGGGAGAGGCCGGTGCAGCCGCGCAGGCCGTCGCGGCGCTTGAGGGCGGCCTCGGCGGTGGCGCCGCTGACCGGCTCCGGGATGCCCTTGTCGTCGATGGTGGCCGGGATGAAGGCCTCGCCGGTCACCTTGCCGTCGGCGGTGAGGGTGAGGGTGGTGACACCGGTCTCGTTGGAGTTGGGGTAGTTGGAGGTGCCGTACCAGAGGAAGTTGCCGAAGCCGTAGCCGATGTAGGTGTTGCCGAGCATGCCCGAGCCGACCATGGTGTGCGCGTGGGTGCCGACCACGGCCGTGGCGCCCGCGCCGGCGAGCTTCTTGGCGATGGTGGTCTGCGGACCGGTCGGACAGGCCTTGCCCTCGTCGCCCCAGTGCAGGTAGACGAGCACCACCGGAGCCTGCTGCTTGGCCGTCTCCACCGCCTTGACCAGCGCCGGCACGTCCAGAGCCGAGGCGATGCCCGGCTTGTTGGCGCCGGCCCGCCACTTCTGGTTGGTGAGGTCCTCGACCTGGCTGGCGGCGACCACCGCGACCTTCACCCCGCGCACGGTGGTGACGTACGGGGCGTACGCCTCCTTGGCGTTGCGTCCGAAGCCGACCACCGGGATCGGCGAGGAGTCCTTGGCGGCGAGGGTGTCGGTGAGGCCGTCGGCGCCGAAGTCCACGGCGTGGTTGTTGGCCATCGAGACGACGTCGACGCCCGAGTCCTTGAGCACCGACAGCGCCTTGGGCGAGGTGCGGAAGGTGTACGTCTTCGGCTCCGGGGCGCCGCGCCCGGTGATCGCGGTCTCCAGGTTGAGGACGGACAGGTCGGCGTCGGCGAGGGTGCGGGAGATCGGGCCGAGCGCGGGCTCGGGCGGCTGGACGGCCAGCCGGGCCTCGGTGCGGCCCTCGAAGTGGACGTCCCCGGCGAAGGCGACGGTGATGGTGCCGTCGGGCCGGGGCGGGGCGCTCTTGCCCGGGGCCGTGCCGGAGGGCGAACCGTCCGGCGCCGAGGACGGCGGGACGGGGGCGGCGGAGGCCGGGACCGGTTCGGGGTCGTCCGGCCCGCAGGCGGCGACGGCGGTTATTCCGACGAGCAGCGCGACGGCGGCCGCGACACGGCGCATGAGTGGATCCCCCCGAGGATGATGCAAGAGCGGTCAGCCTACGCCACCGAATCACCACCACCCGGACCCGAGCCCGCAACATTCCAGCCACAAAGGACACCCCCGGGCCGGGCTGCGCATCGACGGTCGGACATCGACCGGCGGACATCGCCGACCGCGCATCAGGGGCCCGGCATCGGGGGCCCGGCATCGCCGGCCGGTCGCCGGACGCCCCCTGGCCCGACCGTCCCAATGGCCCCGGCCGACCCGGCCACCGTGTCCCTGGCGCGGAGGCGGGCGGGGCGCGCAGCGTGGTGTGCAGGGAGCGAATCCCGCGCCGAAGGCCGGGAGGTGTGGCGTGATGGGCAGCAATCAGATCTCCGCCGTGGGCGGCAGTCCCCCGTCCCTCACCCGGGAGCACCGGATCGTGGTCGGGATCGACGGCTCCGGGCCGTCGAAGGCGGCCCTGCGCTGGGCGGTCGGCCAGGCCGTGCTGACCGGCGCGGCGGTGCACGCGGTGGCGGCCTGGGAGTACCCCTCGCTGTACGGGTGGTTCGCGCCGATGGTGGACGACGGCTTCGAGCGGACCGCCCGCCGCACGCTGAGCGCCGAGATCAACGAGATCCTCGGCCCGGACCGCTCGGTGGAGGTCCGGGAGAGCCTGGTGCTCGGCCACGCCGCCGAGGTGCTGCTGGAGGCGGCGGCGGGGGCCGACCTGCTGGTGCTGGGCAGCCGGGGCCGGGGCACCTTCGCCCGGACGCTGCTCGGCTCGGTGTCCACCCGCTGCGCCGTGCACGGCGCCTGCCCCGTGGTGATCGTCCGCGCCGACGGGACGGTGGCCGCCCCGCCGCCGGTCGCGGCCGGCGGCGAGGGCGTCGAGCAATCGGCCCCCGGTGCCGTGCGCACCAAGGACTGGCAGCTCAGCCTGCACGTGGTCGAGGACGAGGACACCACCCGGGTGCACGCCGTGCTGAACGCCGACGGCGACGTGCTGCACAGTGACGCCCGCTCCCGCCGCAACCCGCGCGACGCCCCGGCCCCCGCCGTCGGCGACGAGTTCGCGGTCGGCCGCGCCCTGGTGGACCTCGGCCACCAACTGCTGCGCTCCGGCGTCCACGGCGCCACCGGGCCCACCGAGGAGTGAACCGCCGCCCGCGGGCGACCGCCGGGCCGCGGCATGCGCATCGCCCCGTCGGGTACGCCATGCTGAATCACCGCTGGACCACCGCTGGACAATCGCCGAACCGCCGTACCGCCCCTCCCGCGACCCGACCGGAAGAGCCGCACCCCGCCATGGACACCACCCCGGCCCCCGAACCCCCGGCCGCCGAACCCCCGGCCGCCGAACCCCCGGCCGCCGAACCCCCGAACCCCGAGACCGCGATCCCCGAGGCCGCGATCCCCGAGGCCGTGGCCTCCGAGACCATGGCCTCCGAGACCGTGACGGCCGAGCCCGCGACCTCCGAATGCACCCCGCCCGGCGAAGCCCCCGCGCCGGACTTCACCCCCGACGAGCGCGCCCGGGGCCGCGCGCTGCGCCGAGCCCAGCTGCCGTGGGCACTGGGCGGACGGCTGGCGGGCCTGGCGCTGACCCTGCTGCTCGGCCTCACCCCGGCCGGTGCCGCCCTGGTGACCGCCGTCGGCGGCTGGTTCGGCGGCTCCCGGACGGCCGGGGTACTGGCCGGCGCGGCGGCCCTGGTGGTGCTCGGCCAGGCGCTGCAACTGCCGTTCGGCGCCGGGGCGCGGACCGTCCGGGCCCGGTACGGGCTGGTGACCCAGGGCTGGGCCGGCTGGGCGCTGGACGCCGTACGCGGCCTCGCGCTCACCCTCGTCCTCGTCCTCCCGCTCGCACTGGGCCTGTTCGCATTGACCGCCTGGTCGCCGCAGCACTGGTGGCTGCCGGCGGCGGGCGCGGCGGCGCTGCTGACGGCCGCGCTCTCCTTCCTCCATCCGCTGCTGATCGAGCCGGTGTTCAACCGCTTCTCCCCGATGCCCCCCGGGGAGCTGCGCACCGCGCTGCTCGCGCTGGCCGAACGGGACGACGTCCGGGTGCGGGACGTCCTGGTCGCGGACGCCTCCCGTCGCACCACCGCGCTCAACGCGTACGTCTCCGGGTTCGGGGCGACCCGCCGGATCGTCGCGTACGACACGCTGCTGACCACCGCGGAGCCGCGCGAGGTGGAGCTGGTGGTCGCGCACGAGCTGGGCCACGTCAAGCACCGGGACGTGCCGGTCGGCACCGCGCTGGGCGCGGTCGGCGCGGCCGTCGCGGTGGCCGTCCTCGGCCTGCTCGCCGCCTGGCCGCCGCTGCTGGACGCCGCCGGGGCGACGGACGCGGCGGACCCCCGGGCGCTGCCGCTACTGGCGGCGCTCGCGGCGCTGCTGGGCACGCTGTCGGGGCCGCCGCAGTGCGCGGTGAGCCGCCGGATCGAGGCCAGGGCGGACCGGCACGCGCTCGAACTGACCGGGGACGTCGAGCAGTTCGTGGCCATGCAGCGCAGACTGGCCGTGGCGAACGTCTCGGATGTCGACCCGCCGAGGGTGCTTGAGCTACTGTTCGCCACTCACCCGAGTGCGACCAGGCGGATCACCGCCGCCCGCGCATGGCGGGCCGCACCGGAGCAGCGAGCGCCGGGGCGGCGGGCAGCAGGGCGACGGGCAGCAGGGCGATGAGCGCCGGAGCGGCGAGCACCGGAGCAGCGTGCGACCCCGGGCAAATCCGTTGTATAGTGCAACAAATATCGAGGAGATAGGAACGCCGTGCCCGGCCGCCAGTCGTCCATCGAGACCATCCAGCGCGAGCTGACCGCCTTCGCCCGCCGCGCCCGGCACAAGGCCTCCCAGCTGCACCCCGACCTCTCCCTGGTCACGTACAGCATCCTCGACCTGATCACCGAGCGCGGCGGCTGCCGGGCCGCCGACGTGGCCGCGCACTTCATGCTCGACAAGTCCACCGTCAGCCGCCAGGTCACCGCCCTGGAGAAGCTCGGCCTGCTGGCCCGCGAGACCGATCCGGACGACCAGCGCGGCCAGATCCTGCGCGCCACCGAGGCCGGCCTCACCCTGCTGCGGGACGCCAACGAGCAGCGCAGGCTCTCCTTCACCGCGCGCTTCACCGACTGGTCCGACGAGGACGTCGCCCGCTTCGCCGACTACCTGGCCCGGTACGGCCAGGAGGGCTGACCTGGGGGAGCCACCCGGAACACCGGCCGGAGGGGCCGGTCGAAGGGGCCTAACGGAGAGCCGGTCGAAGGGGCCGGTCGAGCCCTTCCGGGTGCGCCCCTCCGCCTCCACGGTGTACAGAGGAGGAGTGCCCCTCCGGCAGCGTCCCGATGCGCCGCACCGCTCGAACGCGACGCATCCCCCCGACCGCCGCCGCGCCTGGCTGCCCGACCGCCGGGTGCTGACGGCGCTGACCCTCGCGCTGATCGTGCTGATCGCCGTGGTCGACATCCTCTCCCCGCCGGACATCCACCTCGGCCCGCTGCTGATCGTCGCCCCCGCCCTCACCGCCTCCTTCGCCGGACCCCGGGCCACCGCCGCGGTCGCCGCGCTCGCGTTCGCCGCGCTGACCGTCATCGGCGCCGTCCGCGACAGCCTGACCAGCGCGAACATCGAGACCCAGCTGAGCGCGCAGCTGATCGTCTCGGTGCTGATCGTCGGCCTGCGGGTGCTGCGCGAGCGGCACGAGCGCGAGCTGGCCCGGGTGCGCTCGGTGTCCGAGGCCGCCCAGCGGGTGCTGCTGCGCCCGCTGCCGGAACGGATCGGACCGCTGCACCTGGCCTCGGTCTACCTGGCCGCCGAGGCCGAGGCGCAGGTCGGCGGCGACCTGTACGCGGCCGCCCGCACCGCCACCGGCACCCGGCTGCTGGTCGGCGACGTCCGCGGCAAGGGACTGTCCTCGCTCGGCGACGCGGCCCTGCTGCTCGGCGCCTTCCGCGCCGCCGCCCACCTGCACGCCGAACTGCCCGACCTGGCGGCCTACCTGGACGGCAGCGTCAGCTGGGACCTCGCCCAGCTCGCCGAACAGTCCCGACGGGACCGCCGCGACCGGCGTGAGCGACGCGAGCGGCAGGGCCTGCAAGCGTTGTCCGCCCTGCCCCTCCCCTCGCCCGAGGAGCCCCCCGAGGAGAGCGGCGAAGCCGGAGAATCCTTCATCACCGCCGTCCTGCTCGACATCCCCGACGACGGTTCCCCGGTCCGCCTGATCGACTGCGGCCACCCGCCCCCACTGCTGCTGCGCTCCGGCGGCATCACCACCCTCGCCGCGCACCATCCCTCCCCGCCGCTGGGCCTCGGCGAACTCGCGCCGGCGCGGTACGAGGCGGAGACCTTCCCGTTCCGGCCCGGCGACCGGCTGCTCATCTACACCGATGGCGTGATCGAGGCCCGCGACGCCCAGCGGCGTTTCTACCCGCTCACCGAACGCGTCACCGCCTGGCGCTCCGAGCGCCCCACCGCCCTGCTGCAGAGCCTGCGCCGCGATCTGCTCGCGCACGTCGGCGGCAGGCTGGACGACGACGCGGCCATGGTGGTGGTCGAGCGGCTGCCGTGAGGGTGGGCGACCGGCAACGACAAGCAATGGATGACGGCTAACAGATGACAGATTTCGAAATCTGTCATCTGTTAGCCGTCATCTGAAAGCTGTTCCCTGAAAGCTGTTAGCTGAAATCCGTCGGCTGTCGGCTGTCGGCTGTCGATCGGACCCTGCGCCACGGCTTGTACGGCAGCTGCGGCACGTCGAAGCAGTTCGTGGTCATCGACGGCACCTGGGTGACCCAGCCGCCCTGCCCGCCCTGGGCCGAGTCCTGCCAACGGGCGGCGTTCAGGCACGCCCGGGTCGGCCCGGTGGGAGGCGGCTGCGGGACGAAGGAGGCGGGCAGGATCAAGCCGTGCGCGTCGTAGGGCTCGGCGCGGTTCATGAACGCCTCGACGCAGGAGCGCGTCGGCGCGACGCCGCAGGAGTCCAGCGCGTCGGTCAGCCACTGCGCGCCCGCCCAGCCCTCCAACTCCCAGGCGGACAGCAGGGCGGCCCGGTCCGGGTGGTAGCGGGCCGTCGCGGTCCGGAAGTCGTGGACCGCCGGGTACTGCTGTTCTGCACGTTGGTGCCCTTCGCCGCCACCGTCACCCCGGCCTCGTCCGGCGCCCGGCACAGCGCCGCGTTGCCCCGGGAGTCCATCGCGTCGAACAGCAGCTGCGAGCCGTCGGCGTGCACCGCCGCGGCCACCGCCTGGAAGTTCGGCAGCGCGAAGTCCACCGTCCGGAGCAGCACCCGGCACCCCTCGGCCTCCAGCCCGGCCTTCAGCTGTCCGGCGTAACGGGTCGAGTCGGCCTGGTTGTGGGCGACCACGGCGGCGCTGGTCGCGCCCAGTCGCTGCTTGAAGAACCGGAAGACCTCGGTGCCCTGGTAGAGCGTGCCGTTCCAGCCGACCGGCCGTCCGTCGCGCGGGGCGCCGCTGCCGTAGATCCCGTAGAGGTGCGGCCAGCGGTCGTACTCCGTGCCGATCGGCTGGCCGCCGACGTCCGGCGCCGCCTTGCCGCTCACGTACGGGGCGCCCGCGTAGTCGAGGACGCTGCCGCTGACGAAGGCGAAGACGTGTTCCCGGTCGATCAGCCGGTGCACGCAGTCCTGGTTGCCGACCCCGCTGCCGCCGTCGTCACAGGTCACCAGCCGGACGGTGCGCCCGTGCAGGCCGCCGCGGTCGTTGAGGGCCTGGAAGAAGGCCTGGAAGAAGGCCTGGGCGCCGTAGCGCGGACCGCTGAACACCTCGCTGCCGACCGGGCTGGTGAGCGAGGTGACCAGCCCGATCCTGACCTCCGTGGCGGTGACCCCGGTGTCGGAGGCGGGGTTGGCGCTCCCGGCCGCACCGGTGGCTCCGGTCACACCGGTGGCTCCCGCAGCAGGGGAGGCGAGGGTCTGGCGGGTCGCGAAGGCCTCGGCCGGCAGCCGGGAGCCGGTGCCGCAGCCGGCGAGCAGGGCGGCGAGGGGCGGCAGGAGGACGGCGAAGCGGCCGGTGAGGGCGCCGCGGGAGCGGTCCGGGCGGACCGCCGCCCGGACACGGCCGGGCCGCCGGCGCGGGAGCGCGTCGTCGGCCGGGCGGCGCGGCAGGGCAGTCGGCCGCATCCGGTCAGCCGCAGCCGGGGATCGGGGTGGCCGTGGCACCGCCGGCCTGGGTGACCAGACCGCACAGGGTCGAGCGGGACACCTTCCAGGTGCCGTTGTCGAGGACGGACTGGCCGGTCGCGCTCGGCTCCACCACGTTGCCCTGCAGCGAGAGCGCGTACGTGACGGTCGCGTCGCTCGCGTCGATGAACGCGACGCCGGCGACCTTCGCCTGCACCTGGCCGACCCTCGGGTCCTGGGCGAAGCCCTGGAGCGCCGGGAGCAGTTCGTCGCCGCCCTGGAGCAGCTGGGCCTTGTCGGCGATCGGGGTGTCGGGGTCGAAGAACCTCTCCCAGTTGGTGGTGATCTCCCCCTTCGCGGCGGCCGGGTCGGCGGGGGCCGTGCCGGTGGCGGTGGCGGTGGCCGTCGCAGGGGCGGACTCGGTGGCGGTCGCCGTGACGGTGGCACCCGTCCCCGCCGGGGAGGTGGCCGCAGAGCCGGACTTGCCGTCGCTGCCGCACGCCGCCGCCGTACCCGCGAGCAGCAGGACGAGCAGTACGCTCGCCGCCCGCCGGGCCCGGCGGGCGTCCTCGGGGGTGCCGCTTCGCGTCACGTGCATGGTGGTCTTCCCTCTCGACTGCGCCGCCCGGGCCCCGCTCTCCGTGTCCCGGATGCTGTTCCAGGCCGATCCTGGAAACGTCTCAAGTGACACCATGAAGGCGGATCCATGGACGAATCACAATCTGACGGAGAAATCACCCGTAACGCCCCGGAGGGTTCGCCCGTCCGACGCGGCGGCCGCCCGGGGCGAGATCCGTCGGGACGGGTTCCGTCGGACTCGGCCGCTGCGGACCGCCCGGGAGTGGGCGGGCTGGCTGCTCGCCGCGGTCGGCGCGGTGCTGTGCGTGCTCGGCTGGTACGGGACCTCCGGTGAGCGCTTCGTCGAGCAGCAGGTCCCCTACCTAACCTCGTCCACCATCCCCGGCACGGCACTGATCGTGTCCGGGACCTTCCTGATCGCACTGCGACCGCCGTCCCCGCCGGAGCACACGGATCTGACCGACCGACGGGTGGAACGGCTGTACGACCTGCTGGTCGAACCGGACGCCGGGCCCGCTCCACCGGACCCGGCCGACCGTTCCGGACAGGCCGACCGTTCGGGGCAGGCCGACGAAGCCGGCGAGGCCGATGTCACCGATGACGCCTGGTGGCTGGCCGTCCCCGAGGGCACCCGCTACCACCGGCCGGACTGCCCGCTGGTCACCGGCAAGGACCTGGCCGCACCGGTGGACGCGAACGCCGTCCGGGCCCGGGGCCTGACGCCCTGCCCGCTCTGCTCGCCGTCCGCCGCCGGGCCGGGCCCCACCCGTCCGGGCGAGTCCGCCCCGCCGAGTGGCTGACCGCCCATGAGCCCGTCGCCCCTCGACGCCGGCACCGTCGCAGGAGTCTCCGCCGTCGCCGTCGGCGTCCTCGCCGCCACGATCGGCCGCCTCCCCGGCGGAATCGCCGCCCTCCCCCTCCCTGGCCGCCGCGCACCCCCGACGGCCCCTCTCCCCGCGTCCCGCCTCACCCCGACCGGCCGCCGACTACGGTCCCTCATCGCACGGGACGGACGGCGATGATCCTCAACTCCCCCACCACGCAGACCATCGGGCGACCCGGCGGAACCTTCGGCCCCAGCCGCGACGAGGACCACCGAGCCGCCGGGCCAAGGACCGGCAAGCCCCTCGGCCACGGACAGCGGTTGTCGCACGGCCCGCGGAGGGAGAGGGACGACTGTCTCCGCCGGACCGCGGCAGGCGTTGCCCAACGGGCCAGGGCACGCACACTCCGGAACAGCAATGCAGCGGCTACGAGCTGCGGCGGGCCCGTTCAGCCCCACCTGGCTGCCACCGACCCCACGGGGTACGGCCCGGCCGATTGGGCCGGGGAGCGAGGATCACCGCGCGAGGCGGGCGGTCGTGATCACCAGGTCCCCCTGCGCCCAACCCGTCGGGCGATACCGCAGGGCCGTCAGAGCCACCCGGCGAAGTCACCGGCGAGTCACAGCCACGAGTGACCGAACGATGGGCACCGCAGCGAGGGCTGTCCCGAGGCTCTCGGCTCACCCGCTGCTCTCCGCGGCGGAAAGTGCAGCGCACGGGCCGACCGCGGGCAAGGGGCCGGCCGCACGGGCGCATCGTCTTCCGCAGGCGCAGGCCCACGCGCACGCGCACAGCGCAGATCACCGCATCGGAGGAACTGCCATGACCACCCCGCCCCACAACGGCAGGCCGCTCCACAGCGCAGGGGCACGACCATGAGCGCCCTGCCCCCACCGCCCGACTCACCGCGCGGGGCGTCGTGCGGCGGTACGGGGGATCGAGGCGGTGGGCGGGGTGGACCTGGTGGCGCGGGCGGGGCGGATCACAGCGTTGATCGGGCCCAACGGGGCGGGGAAGAGCACCTCGTTCGACTGTCTGGCCGGGACAGTGCGGCCCGACGGCGGGCGGGTGCTGCTCGGCGGGCGGGACGTCACCGGGCTGCCCGCGCACCGGCGGGTGCGGCTGGGGCTTGGGCGGACCTTCCAGCAGACCGCCGTCTTTCCGACCCTCTCGGTGGCCGACAACGTCCGGGTGGGCGCCGAGCAGTACGCCCGACGGGTGGACGCCCGGACGGCCGCCGAGCGTTCGGCCCGCGCGCTGCGGTTGTTCGGCTTGCAGGAGATCGCCGCCGAACCGGCCGGTGGGCAGCCCACGGGGGTGTTGCGCCTGGTGGAGCCGGCACGGGCGTTGGCGAGCGAGCCCCGGGTGCTGCTGCTGGACGAACCGGCGGCGGGCCTCGACGCCGCGCAGACGGCCCGCCTGGTGTCCGTCCTGCGCGGCCTCGCCGAGCGCGGCATGGCGCTGCTGCTGGTCGAGCACGACGCCGAACTGGTCGCCGAACTCGCCGATGCCGTCTACGCCATGGCGCAGGGCCGGGTGGTCGCCGCCGGACCGGCCGCGGCCGTCCTGACCGATCCCCGGGTCACCCGGGCGTGGGGAGCCGCCACATGATGCCGAACCGCCCGACCTCCGGGGTGGGTTGATTCCCGTCGAAGCCGCCCTTCGTGCCGCCCGGGTCCGCTACGGCCCGCTGGAGGCGCTGCACGGTGTCGACCTGGACTTCCCGTCCGCCGCCGTCACGGTCCTGCTCGGCCGCAACGGGGCCGGGCGGACCAGCGCGCTGCACGCCCTGGCCGGGGTGGTACCGCTGTCGGGCGGGCGGGCGCTCTGGCGGGACCGGGACATCGGCGGGCTGTCGGTTGCACCAACGGGTGCGGCGGGGCCTGGCCGTGGTCCCGGCCGGTCGCGGGGTGTTCGGTTCGCTGACCGTGGCCGAGAACCTGCTCCTGGGTGGGCCGGGGCGCGCCGAGGTGCTGGAACTGTTCCCGGAGCTGATCGCCCTGCTGGGCCGCCGGGCCGGCGCCCTGTCGGGTGGCGAGCAGCAACTCGTCGCTGTCGGGCGGGCCTTGGCGACGCGGCCCGCTCTGCTCCTGCTGGACGAGCCGGAGCGCGGCCTGGCCCCGGCCGTCACCGCGCGGCTGCACGCCCACCTGCTGGCCGGCGCCGCCGACGGCCGTGCGGCCGTGCTCGCCGCGCAGTCGCTGCCGCACCCCCTGGCCGGGGCCGCGGTGGTGCACGTGCTGCACCGGGGCGAGGTGGCGTTCTCCGGCGAGCCCGGGGAGGTCCTCCCGGGCGGTCTCTTCCCGTCAGGTCCGGACGAGGCCCGGTTTCCGCGCCGGTGACCGGCTGCCCACCGTCCGACAGGAAGCAAGGCAACCAGCCCCGTTGAATTACTTTTTCATGACTTTCGGATGACCTTTCCCTTCCAAACCGGTCGTTACGATGGCCGCACCCATGTCGATCGGGATCGACATAGCCGGGTAGGGGGACCTGACCGTGAACCACATCCACGTCCAGACACATGCGTTGCGACAGTCGGCGAACGGCCTCACGGAGGCCGCCAAGACCTTCGGCCCCGTCGGGCACTGGCTCGACAACAGCCACACGGCCGCCGACGCGATGTCGGCCTGGGACTCCGGTCCGGCACTGAAGGACTGCGCCGACGCCTGGCAGGCCCACGTGAAGTCGGTCGTCGATCAACTCCATCTCTACTCCTCACAGTTGCACGAGTCGGCGCAGTCCTACGACCAGGCCGACCAGGAGTACGCCCGCCGGCTCGACGCCGCACTCGGTGACCTCGGGGGCACGGAACCGGGGCAGCAGCCGTGACGATGACCATCGCGGCGCTCAAGGCCGCCAACAGCATCGACGTCGATGCCGCCGCCGGCTCCTGGCTCTCCCTGTCCAAGCAGGCGTGGCAGGCCGTCAACGACATCCATGCCAACGGTGTCGACCCGCTCAAGGAGAACTGGAAGGACAAGGTCGGCGAGGCCGCCGGCCGCAAGCTCCAGGAGCAGGCCCAGATCCTGGAGGCCGGCGCGGACATCATGCGCGGCGTCGTCATGATCCTCGACGGGCTGAGCGCCGGCATCACCCGGGCCAAGCTCACCCTGAACTCCGCCCTGGACATGGCCCAGCAGTACGGCCTCACCGTCGACGAGACCACCGCCACCGTCCACGGCAGCGGCGGCGCGGCGGCCTCGAACGACAACGCCGTCCAGGAGGTGGACGCCATGCTCCAGGAGGCGCTGCGCGAGGCCGCCCAGGCCGACAAGCTGGCCTCCGCCGAACTGCGCAAGCTCGCCGCCGCGACCTGCGAGACCGACCCGCGCAAGGCACTGGACCAGCTCCAGCGCGAAGCCTCGCAGACCGAACTGTCCATGTACACCGGGGGCATCCCCAGCGGGCAGGACCCCCGACTGGTCGCCGACTGGTGGAAGGCGCTGACCGACAACCAGCACAAGCAGCTGATGCTCTCCGACCCCGTGACCCTCGCCAACCTCCCGGGCATCCCCGACGACGTGAAGGTGGGCCTGCGCGGCGGGCCCAACGCCAAGTACGACCGGGTGAAGACGGTCCAGTGGGCGCTGGAGCACTGGAACGACACCACCATCGACGTCTTCGACGACAACTGCACCAACTTCGCCTCCGAGGCGCTGCGCCAGGGCGGCGTGCACGCCAAGTGGGACCAGTGGTGGGGCTGGCGCGGGGACGACACCTGGGGACGCAGCGACGACGCGGGCGGCGACTGGCTCGACCAGCGGCTCGACTATTCGAAGAGCTGGGCCGGGGCGCAGAACATGCACGACTTCATGATGCGCCACGGCGGTCAGGAGGTCCCGCCGGGCGAAGTGAAGCCCGGGGACATCGTCTACTACGAGGAGGACTCCGACCAGGACTCCCAGGACAAGAAGGGCGTCGTCCACCACACCGCGGTGGTGACGGCGGTGACCCCGGACGGGGACATCCGCTACACCCAGCACAGCGGCGGCCAGCAGAACGCGAGCATGGGCGGCCGGATCGACAGCTTCCAGGAGCAGCGCGGGCACCAGAAGCTGCACTTCGTCCGCGTGAATCCGGACTGGTACTAGGCGTATGAGTGAAGAACAGCGCTCCCCGCGGTGGCTCCGGGCGGGCGGCCCGCTGCTGCTCGCCTGCCTCGGGTGGGCGTGCGGCGTGCCGACGCTCGTCGCGGACGGCGACATCCACGGGCTCGTGAGCCGCTGCCAGGACAGCCCCGGCGCCCCGGCCCCCGTACTGCCGCTCGCCTGGGCGGGGTTGGGGCTGGCCGTCGTCTCGGTGTGCTGGGGCGGCTGGCAGCTCGTCGCCGCCGTGCGCCGCAGGACGTTCCGGATCGGCCCGGGGCACGCCCTGCTGTGCGTACTTCTGCCGCTGGCGGCGATCGGGGTGCCGTTCCAGTACTCCCTGGTGCAGACCGCCGTGCACGACACCGGGGCTCAGCGGAGCAGCTGCTTCGGGCAGGGCCCGCTCACGGGCGCGGTCGATCCGGCCGCGGTGCCCCGGACACGGCTCCCGGCCTGATCGCCGCCGGGCAACCCGGCGCACGAACCCGAGGCCGAGGCCGAGCCCGAGACCGAGGCTGAGACCGAGGCTGGGAGCGAAGCCGCCGAGGGCGGCGGGCACGACGGCCGTCGTGCCGAGGACGCGCGGGTGGTAGTGGTAGAGGTCGAACACGCCGAGGCTCCTCCCCGGGGACCCGGACGGTCCCCGCTCGTGGTGCCTCAACGATGACCCCGGCCGGCCCTCCCCCGCATGTACCGAACGGCACATCCTGAGCAGCGGCACCCCCGTACTCCCCTGCCGATCGGCCCAGTTCCCCAGGTCCCGGCCCCTCCGGCCCCGGCCCCCTCGACTCCCGGCCCCTCCGGCCCCGGCCCCTCGGCCGCCCGCGGCCGCCTGCGGCCGGGCCTACGGCTGGCGCACGTAAGGGGTCGTCGTGCTCACCCAGGCGAAGCCGAGGCGCTGGAGGATGGGCCGGCTCTGGTCGCTCGCGTCGACCTGGAGGTACTGGTAGCCGAGTTCGGCCGCGAGCCGGGCCCGGTGGGCGATGAGGGCCCGGTAGATGCCCCGGCCGCGCCAGTCCGGTGCGGTGCCGCCGCCCCAGAGGCCGGCGAACCCGGTGTCCGGGACCAGCTCCATCCGGGCGCCGCTGACCGGGCGGCCGCCGGCCATCGCGACGACCATGCTGACCGTCGAGGTGCCGTGCCGCAGGTGGTCGAGCAACCGCGCGCGCAGCCCCGGGTGCTCGGAGCCGAAGGCCTGTTCGTGGGCCTCCATCAGCAGGTCCACCCCGGCCGGGTCGGTCACCGGGAGCAGCCGGACCCCCTCGGGCAGGGCCGCGTCGGTGGGCAGGTCCGCGATCCGGGCGAGCATCAGCGCCTCGTCCGGCTCCGGGGTGAAGCCGGCCGCCAGCAGCCTGGCGCCGAGATCGGCGGGGCGGTCGTGGGAGTAGGCCTTCCACTCGAACTCCAGGCCCAGTCCGGCGAAGTGGCGCACCTGCGCGGCGATCGCCGCGTCCGCGCCGGCCTCGTCCAGGCCGGACCAGACGACGCCGTTCCAGCTGTGCTCCGGGCCCACCTGCCGGATCACCGCACCGTCGCGTTCGACGCGGCAGCCGGGGTCGGGCGGCGCGTTGCGCCGGAGCCGGTCGTCGAACAGGGCGAGCACCTCGTCATGATCCATCCGCTCACTCCAGCACGGTCCGGGAGCGCGCGCCATCGAGTTTCCGTGCCGCCGACCGCGGGCGACGGTCCCCGGCGGTCGCATCCACGGCGGTCGCACCCACGGCGGCAGCGCCCACGGCGGCAGCGCCCGCAGCGGTCGCACCCGCGGGGGCCGCATCCGCGCCCGGCGTCCGCTCCGCCGCCCCGATCCGGCCGGACCGGATCGCCTCGCCCGGCGCCCGAGCACCCATGATGGCGTCCAACAGGCCCCGGGCCCGGTCGAGTTCGTCCATCTGCCGGGTGATCCTGGCGCGCTCCCGGGCCAGGCCGGCGAGCAACTCGGGGCAGGTCGGGCCGGGCGTTCGCTGCCCGGGAAGCGGCAGGCCGTGGAGGATCTCGGCGATCACGGTGCTGTTGAGCCCGGCCGCGAGGAGGGTGCGGATGCCCCGGACGGTGTCCACGTCCCGCTCGTCGTACTCGCGGTAGCCGCTGGGGCGGCGCTCGGGGGCGAGCAGCCCCTGCTCCTCGTAGTAGCGCAGGGCGCGCGGGGTGACGCCGGCGCGCCGGGCGAGTTCTCCGATCCGCATCGCGGACACCTCCTCGGCGGAGCGTCCGCGCCGTCCGCCGCGACGTTCCACCGTGCCTCTGCGCCTTGACTCTGCCGTCGGCGTGAAGCTCTAGCGTAGCCGCCGTGCCGAACGAACGATCTTCCTCAACCACCCCTGCCCGAACCGCCGTTGCCGTGCTGGGCCTGGGCCCGATGGGCCGGGCGCTCACCGGGGCGCTGCGGGCCGCCGGACATCCGGTCACCGTGTGGAACCGCACGCCGGGCCGGGACGCCGAGCCGCTCGCCCTCGGCGCGCGGTCGGCCGCGAGCGCCGCCGAGGCGGTGGCGGACGCCCCGCTCGCGCTGCTCTGCGTCCGCGACCAGCCGGCCGCCCGGAGCGTGCTGGAGGCGGCCGGAACGGCGCTGCGCGGCCGGACCGTCGTCAACGCCACCTCGGTCTCCCCGGACGACGCGCGGGCGAACGCCGCCGACGCCGAGGCCCGGGGCTTCCGCCTCCTGGACACCGCGGTCCTCACCCCCACCCCGACCGTCGGCCGCCCGGAGGGCACCGTCCTCCTGAGCGGCGACGCCGAGGCCTTCGCCGCCCACGAGGCCGCACTGCGGGCACTGGGCGGCACCGTACGCCACGTGGGCGCGGACCCGGGGCGGGCGAGCGCCTTCGACGCCGCCCTGCTCGACCTGTTCTGGACCACCGTGCACGGCTACCTGCACGCCCTGGCGCTGGCCCGAGCCGAGGGCATCGGCGGCGCCGAACTCGCCCCGTACGCCCAGGGCCTGCCGCGCCTGCTGCCGCCGCTGATCGACGGCTACGCGCAGCGCGCGGACGAGCGCAGGCATCCGGGCGACCGCAGCAGTCTCGCCTCCGCCGAGGCCGGGCTGGCGCACGTCGCGCACACCGCCCGGGCGCGCGGCCTGGACACCTCCGTGCTGGACGCGGCGCTCGCCCTCACCCGGACGGCGGTCGGCGCCGGACACGGGGCGGACGGAGTGTCCGTCCTGGTCGAGCTGCTCACCGGGAGCCGGGCGCCCGGTGGCGGCCCTACTGCGCCAGGTACCCGCCGTCCACCGGCAGCACGACCCCGGTGACGAAGGACGCGTCGTCGGAGGCGAGGAAGAGGACGGCCGCCGCGACCTCGGCCGGGTCCCCCAGCCGCCCCATCGGGTGCCGCTTCTCGATCGCCGCGAGGTACTCCGGGCCACCGGGCTCGTCGTACAGCCGGGCGACGCGCGCGGTGGTGATGGTGCCGGGGGCGACGGCGTTGACCCGGATGCCGCGGTCGGCCCATTCCACGGCGAGGTGTTTGGTGAGGCCGGAGGCGACGAACTTGGCGGGACCGTACACCGCCTGGCCGCGCTGACCGGCCTCGCCGGAGATGGAGGACAGGCAGACGATCGAGCCGCCGGGCCGGTCCTGGGCGGCCATCGCCTCGATCGCGTACTTGCAGGTGAGGAACATGCCGCGGCCGTCCACCGCCATCACGTGGTCCCAGTCCTCGGCGGTGGCCTCGGTGATCTCCATCAGGGGGATGATCCCGGCGTTGGCCACCAGGACGTCCAGTCGCCCGTGCCGCTCGACGGCGGCTGCCACCATCCGGCGGGCGTCCTCGTCCCGGGCCACGTCGCCGACCACCGTGCTGACGGCGCCGGGGAATCGTTCGGCCAGCCGGTCCAGCCCGGCCGCGTCCACATCGGTGGCGACCACCGACGCGCCCTCCCGGGCGAAGCGTTCGGCGACCGCCCTCCCGATGCCGTTGGCCGCACCCGTCACCACACAGGAGCGGCCGGCCAGCCGCCCGCCCGCCGGGCTCTCCGCGTTCACAGTCACCATGGCGGGACTCTACCCAGCCGACGGGCGGGAGCCGGGGCTCTTCGGGCGGTACGCCGGATCCGGACGGTCGGCGGCGCAAAAGCGGTCCCGGAGCGGCCCCGGAGCAGCCCCAGGACGACGCCAAGCGGCTCGAAGGGAGCACGAAAGGACCGCGAAGGGAGCACGTAGGGACTGCGAAGGGACCGCGAACAAGCTCCAGAGCGACACGCAGGGAGCGCGAGGACGAGGCCGGCGGAGAGCCGGAACGGCGGCGGCCGGGACCGTCGGTACGGTCCCGGCCGCCGCGCCGGCTCGACTGCGGGACCTACACCCGCACGTCGGTGGCCAGGACCTACACCCGCGCGTCGGTGGCCAGGGCCTGCGCCACCGGGAGGTTGGGCTGCGGGTGGGTCAGCAGGTGCACGCCCGCCGCCAGCGCGCCGCCGACCAGCGGGGCGAGCAGGAACAGCCACAGCTGCGACAGCGCCTCGCCGCCCGCGAACAGCGCCGGGCCGAGGCTGCGCGCCGGGTTGACCGAGGTGCCGGTGAGCGGGATGCCGACCAGGTGGACGACCACCAGCGCGACGCCGATCGGCAGCCCGTCGAAGCCAACCGCGGCCAGCCGGTGGGTGACCGCCAGGACGACGTAGACCAGCAGGAAGGTGAGGACGACCTCGGTCAGGAACGCGCCGCCGGCGTTGATGTGCACCTGGGAGCGGTCGCCCCAGCCGTTGGTGCCGAGCTTGCCGTGGGTCTCCAGCCCCGGTATCTGCTTCGCCAGCAGCAGGACGAGCGCCGCGCCCGCGACGCCGCCGAGCACCTGCGCCACCCAGTACGACACCGCCGTGCGGCCGTCGATCCGGCGCGCCAGCAGGAAACCGAGCGTCACCGCCGGGTTGACGTGGCAGCCGGAGATCGGGCCGAGCGCGTACGCGAGCGCCAGCAGCACGAAGCCGAAGGCGAACGCGATGCCCACCGGACCGATCGCCTCCCCCGCGAGCACCGCCGCACCCACCGCCAGCAACACCAGCAGCAGGGTCCCGACGAACTCGCCGATCACCGCCCGCCTGTCCGTTCCGCCCATGCGCCTGGTCCTCCTGACCGTCAGGGCAGGCGGTCCGGTGCCGCCCACGTCCGGCCAACCCTGGTCGACCGTTCGGGGGACCGCATGTCGGCCGGACGGCTCAGCGCCGTGTTCACGGCGCGTCCGCCTGCCGAATTACTCCGAACGGATGAAACCGTACGAAAATGGCGAGCCCAATGCAAAACGGAGGTAAAACGGGCAGACGGGTACAGGACGGGCGGTGAACGGCTATCGGACCGTCAGCACGATCTTCCCGCGCAGGTGCCCGGCCTCGCTGACCCGCTGCGCCTCGGCCGCCTCCGCCAGCGGGAACACCCGGTGCAGCGGCAGCCGCAGGGTGCCCGCCTCGTGCAGGGCGAGCGCGGCCGCGAACGCGCGCCGGTGGTGGGACTCCACGCCCTCGACGCCGCCGTTGAACCGGACGCCGTGCTCCTGCGCCCCCACGACGTCGGCGATCGTCAGCACCCGGTCCGCGCTGCCCGTCAGCTCGATCGACAGCGGCAGCACCCCGCCCCGCCCGGCCGCGTCCAGCGCCCGGTCCACCCCGCCCGGCGCGGCGGCCCGCACCCGCTCGGCCAGGCCCTCGCCGTACGCGACCGGGATCGCGCCGAGCTCGCGCAGGTGGTCGTGGTTCGCCTCGCCGGCGGTGCCGACCACGGTGATCCCGCGCGCCCGGGCGAACTGGAGCAGCACGGTGCCGACCCCGCCGGCCGCGCCGTGCACCAGCAGCGTCTCGCCCGACCGCACGCCCAGCAGGTCGAGGACCCGCTCGGAGGTCTCGGCCGCCGTCGGGAGCGCGGCGGCCTCCTCCCAGCCCAGCCCCGCGGGCTTGTGGGCCAGCACCGCCGCGTCCACCAGCGCGTGCTCCGCGTACGCGCCGCCCATCATGCTGCCGAACACCTCGTCGCCGGGAGCGAAGCCGCTCACCCCGGCGCCGACGGCCTCGACCACGCCGGACACCTCGACACCCGGCACATAGGGGAAGACGACCGGGAAGAGCGCGGCCAGCTCGCCGGTGCGCAGCCTGCGGTCCACCGGGTTGACGCCCACGGCGCGGACCGCGACCCGCACCTGGCCGGGCCCGGGCGCGGGCAGCTCGATGTCGATCGGGCGCAGCACGTCCGCGCCGCCGAACTCGGAGAAGGCGATCGCCTTGGTCATGGAAGGTCCTTAGGTTTCAGTGGAGTTGCCGGCGGCTTCGCCGACGGAGCCAGTCGGTGGCGTTGCCGTCGGGTTCGCCGACGGGTTCGCCGACGGGTTCGCCGACGGAGTCGTCTGTGGAGCCGGCCCGTGGAGTCGGCCCGTGGAGCCGGCCCGTGGAGCCGGCCCGTGGAGCCGGTCGCTTCCGACGACTTCCATCCTGTGCCCGGGACGGCGCGGGCCCGCCCGGCCCTTCGGACGGTTCGACCTGTCCGAACGGCCGGGCCGCGTCGGCGGCACCCGAACTAGGCTGGACCGCATGGACGACATGAACGGCGCGGCGGACACCGCCGGCACGGACGAGCCCTGGCGGCGGCACTGGGCCCGCCCCGAGGACGCGCTGGCCCGGGCCGTCGAGGTGCTGCGCGCTCCCCGGCCGGACATCCTCCCCCGCCTGTCCGAGGTGCTCGACACCCTCGTCCCGCACACCGCGCTCGCGCAGCTCAGCGGCGTCTGCACGTTCAACCCCACGAACGGCTACGGCCCGCCCGAGCTCACCGCGGCCATGAGCACGCGGGACCTGTCCCGGCTGGCCGAACGCGCGGCCGCGACCACCTCGGCCGGCCGGCCCTGGCAGGGCGAGGCCGAACTCGCCGGACGGACCCGGCCGGTGGTGGTCGTGGCCACCACGCCGGCCGACGACAGCGGCGCCGCGCTGGTCCTCGTCCGGGCGGGCACCGGACCCGTCGCACCCGGGGCACTCGCCGTCCTGCAACAGCTGTGGGACCTGGTGGTCGCCCACTCCGACCACCGCGCCACCGACGCCGCCCCCACCCAGACGGCCGCCTCCCGCGCCTCCGCCAACGCCCGGGCCCGCGCCATCGCCGAGTTCACCGGCACCCACAGCGCCGCGCTCACCGCGATCCTGGCTCCGCTGCGCGCGCCCGGCCTGGACGACGCCACGGCCCGCCGCACCGCCACCGAGCTGGCCGTCACCGCCCTGCTCGACCTGCGCCAGGGCGCCGAACTCGACCGCACGCTCAGCGAACAGCCCGCCGACGCCGCCTTCGCCCGCCTGGTGCGCGAACTGCGCCCGCTGCTGCGCCACACCCGGGTCCACCTCGACGCCGCGCCCCCGGCGGAGGCCGGCCGCTCCATCCCGGCGGACGCCGCGCACACCGCCCGCGACGCCGTCCGGGTGGCCGTGCTGCTGATGCTGGAACAGGAGAAGCCGACCCGGCTGCACGTCAGCTGGCAGCTCACGGCCGACGGCCTGCTGCGCGCCGTGGTGCGCGGCGACGGCCTCGGCGCACTGACCGCCGACGCCCTCGCCGTCCACCGCACCGCCGACCGCATCACCGCCCTCGGCGGACACCACGGCGTCGAGGCGGTCCCCGGCTGGGGCACCACGGTGACCGTCGACCTCCCGCTGGCCCTGCCCGAACCCGCCGTCGCCACCGACCCGCTGGACGGCCTCCAGCCGCGCGAACGGGAGGTCCTCGACCAGCTGGCGCGCGGCCGCCGCAACCGGGACATCGCGGCGACGCTGCGGATCAGCGAGTCGACGGTGAAGTTCCACGTCGCCAACATCCTCGCCAAGCTCGACGTGTCCTCGCGCGGCGAGGCCGCCGCCCTGGCCCACCGCGCCGGACTGCGCGCGGGCCGGTCGGGCTGCACGCGGCGTCCTGAACTCCCTCCCCCCGAAAGAAGACCCTCGTGACCGACCCCACCACCTGGGACCCGGCCGTCCCCGGCATCCTGCGCCTGCCCTCCGGCCGCCTCCTGCGCGGCCGCGGCCACAGCCGCCCCCTGCCGCCCGGCCCCCGACCGGACTTCGGCCTCTACCTGTTGGGCCGCCCGCCGCACGTCGACTGGCCGAGCCGCTGGGTGCGCTGGCCCGACTTCCGTCTCCCCACCGACCGCGCGGACGCCGCCGACGCCTTCCGCGAGGCCTGGGAGCGCGCCGCCACCGAACGCGTCGAGCTCGCCTGCGCCGGCGGGCGAGGACGCACGGGCACCGCCCTCGCCTGCATCGCCGTCCTGGACGGCGTCCCGGCCGCCGAGGCCGTGCCGTACGTGCGGGAGCACTACAGCCGGCACGCCGTCGAAACGCCGTGGCAGCGCAAGTTCGTGGAGCGGCTAGCCTAGGCGGGGTGGGCGGCGATCCAGGGATTTCGGTGGCCAACGAGGTCACCGGAACGGTCAACGGTGACGTGATCCAGGCCGGAACGGTCAACCTGAACAAGGCCGTTGAGCCCGAGGTCACCAACGGGTCCATGGCCGCCGCCCGCGCCGCGTACGCCCGGCGGGTGCGGGAGACGTACGGGCGGCTCGATCTGGAGGTGCTCACCCCGCTCTCCGAGCAGGGCGAGCACCCGGCGGTCGAGCTGCGGGAGGTGTTCGTCACCCCGCAGGTGCGGGAGAACCCGCCACCGGTGGAGCTGCCGCGCGAGCTGGTCCACCGACTTCTCACGAGTGGCGAGTTCACGGCGGAGGAACCGCCGGGCGACCTCGGGCAGTCCACCCTCGAACGGCTGCGCACCGAGTACCTGAACCGGCCGACGGAGGACGTGCTCTCCGTCCTCGCCGGGCCGCGCGGCGAACGGGTGGTCCTGCTCGGCGACCCGGGGTCGGGGAAGTCCACGCTCGCCCGGTACTTGGCCCTCACCCTGGTGCAGGACGTCGACGGTCCGCGCGCCCCGCTGGGCGGCCTGGTGCCACTGGTGGTCGAGCTGCGTCAGTACGCCGAGGGGCAGTGGCGCGAGCGCACCTTCGAGGACTTCCTCGACCACCGCCACACCGTCGCCGGAATGTCCCTCCCCGGCCCCGAGCTGCGCCAACTCCTTACCGAGGGACGGGTCGTGGTCGTCTTCGACGGCCTGGACGAACTCTTCGACCCGGGTGTGCGCGCCGCCACCGCCGAGCGCATCGCCGCCTTCGCCGCCCGCTACGACCGGGCGCGCGTGGTTGTCACCTCGCGCGTCATCGGTTACCAGCGCGGCGCCCTCGGCGGCGCCGGGTTCACCCACTTCATGCTCCAGGACCTCGATCCGGAGCGGATCGCCCACTTCGCCCGCCGCTGGTACGGCATCGCCTGCCCGGCGGATGCCGAGCTGGCCGCCCGCCTGGTCGACCGCATCACCATCGCCGTCGGAGCTTCCCGACCAATCCGCGAACTCGCGGGCAACCCCCTGCTGTTGACCATCCTCGTCATCATCGGCCGCCGCCAGGCCCTGCCGCGTGACCGCCAGGGCGTCTACGAGCATGCGGTGCGCGTCCTGGTCGCCCACTGGGACCGCGACACCAAGCACCTCGGCATCCCCCTGAAGCCCGGCGCCGCCGAGGCCCTCGGCCTCCTCGACGACCGCGAGCGACTGGAACTGCTGCGCCTGCTCGCCCGCCGCATGCAGGAGGGAACGGGTGGCATCGCCGGGAACCACATCCACGCGGAGGAGCTGGAGGAGGTGTTCCGCGACTACTTCACCCAGTTCGGCCTCCCGCCCCATCAGTGCCTCGCCGCCGCCCGCACACTGCGGGACCAACTACGGGAGCGCAACTTCATCCTGGCCCGGTACGGCGGCGAGGTGTACGGCTTCGTCCACCGGGCCTTCCTGGAGTACCTCGCGGCGGCGGACATCGTCCACCGCTACACGGTGGGACGGGAGTGGTCGCCGGAGGAGCTGATCGAGGAGGTCTTCGAGCGGAGGACGGACGACCCTGCGTGGCACGAGGTACTGCTGCTGGTGGTCAACCAGTTGAGCGAGACGGACGCGGGGAGGGTGGTCGACCGACTGCTGGACCGGGGGGACGAGCCGTCACTGGTCCTGGCCTTCCGGTCCCTGGCCGAGGTTCGGAAGATCGGACTGCTGCACGCGCAGAGCGACCGGGCCGTCGACCGTCTCATCAGCGCTTTCGTCACGTACTACGACTACGCCGTCCTCCACGGCGATCAGCTGATGACCGCGCTCTCCGCACTGTGTTCCGTGCCCGGTTGGACCGGGCGCGATCACTACCTCCGGTGGTTCCATCTCCGAGGACAGTTCCTCGCCGGAGCCGGTACGGCGACGATCGCGGCCACGACCCTCCACACCGACTTCCGGACCACGCGGGCCCTCGCCACGTTCGGGCCCCCGGCCACCAGGGAGTTCGCCGTGGCCGGCCTGGCCCGGCGCTGGAGCGCCCATCCGGGGATCGTGGCCGCCTTGTGCGACCTCGCCGTCCGATCCGGCCACGACCGGGCGGGCGCCGCCGCGCTGGCCGAACTGGCGGAGCGCTGGCCCGATCATCCGCGGGTCCCGCTTCCGACCGTCGTCGGGCCCGATGCCGACGACGACGGGACAGTGGAAGGCGTCCAGGCGCTCAATACGCTGTTGACGCGACTGTCGGCCGACCCCGACGACCACACCCCGATGCTGAACGCCGTCGCACACGAGTCGGTGGTCCTCCGTGCCACCGCCCTCCAGCGACTCGCGTGGGTGTGGCCCTCGCACCCCGAGGTCTTCGCCACGTTGCTCGACCGTGCCGTCAATGACTCGGACAGCCGCATCCGCTACGCGGCGGTTCACGAGCTGGCGACCCGGTGGGCCAAGGCCCCGGCCGTCCTGATGCTGTTGCGCGAGCGTGCGGGTCACGATCCTGACGCCGTCGTTCGCGTTCGCGCTCTGTCGAACCTCGCCGCCGAGGACCCCGACGACCCCGGGATCGTTTCGTCGCTCACCCGCGCGGCCGTCGATGCGGAACCTGGGCGGGTGCGGGAATCGGCACTGGAAGCGCTGTCCGAATACCGGGGTTCACGGGACGAGACGGCTCTCCTGCTCCTGGATCGCATCGAGAAGGATCCCGCTCACACGGTTCGCGGCACGGCACTCAGCTGCTACGCGGTGCTCACCCCCGGATCCGCGGAGGACGTCATCCGGCGCAGGGCGGCCGACGATCCCAGCCCGGAGGTGCGCGGCCGGGCGCTGACCATGCTCGCCTGGCAGTGGCCCGGCAGCCCGGAGACCGGCGAGGCCCTCCGACGTGCTCTTGCCGATCCCGAGGTCCGCGAGGCCGCCCGAGCCGGGCTCGGGGCGGTCGCGCACCTCACCTCCGGCACCTGAACCCCTCAGAGGTCCCAGGTGCGGGCCGCCGCCCACGTCTCCAGCGGCTGCCAGTCGATCTCGGGGTGCTCGGCGTGCAGGGCGCCGGTGTCGATGGTGAGGCCGGGCTCCTGGAAGTAGCGGAACATCGTGGCGAGGTCCTCGGAGTACCCCGCCACGACCGAGAGCGGCACCTCCACGCAGCGGATCGGCCGGCCGCTCGCCGCAGTGATCGCGGCGGCGATCTGCTCGCCGGTGCGCCACTGGGAGGCGATGTCGATGCGGCGGCCCGCGTAGACCTCGGGCCGGGCGAGGACGTGGGCGGCGAAGGCGCCGATGGTGTCGGCGGCGATCACGGGGAGCGGGACGCCGGGCGGCATGGGGAGGTGGAAGACCCCGTCGCGGAGGGACTGCAGGGTCCAGTCGTTGGCGTAGTTGTCCATGAAGGCGGCCGGGCCGAGGACGGTCCACGGCAGGCCGAGGCCGGTCAGGTGCCGCTCTACCCGGTACTTGCTGTCGAAGTGCGGGATGCCGGTGGAGCGGTCGGCGTTGGTGGCGGAGGTGTAGACGACGTGCCGGACGCTTCCAACGGCCCGGGCGGCGTCCAGCAGGGCGGTGGCCTGGCGGACTTCGGCGTCGGGGTCGGTGCCGAACGGGGTGGACATCGCGAACAGCGCACCGGCGCCGTGGAGTGCCGGGGCGAGGGAGGCCGGGTCGTCGAAGTCGGCGCGGACCACGTCGGCGCCGAGGGCGGCGAGTTCGGCGGCGGCGGGCGAGCCGGGCTCGCGAGTGAGGGCGCGGACGGGGCGGCCGGCGCGCAGCAGGGCGCGGGCGGTGGCGCCGCCCTGGGCTCCGGTGGCTCCGGTGACGGCGACGGGAGGCGTGACGGCGATGGGAGGCGTGACGGCGATGGGAGGCGAGGGCTCAATTATCTGCGTCATGCAGACAACATAGGGCGCCATCTCTGCGCGACGCAAACAATTATCGGGCGGCCGGTTACCCTTCCCCCATGACGATGTCCCGCGACGAGCTGATGGCCCGGCTGTGGCCGGTCTCGCGCCGCTACCTGGCCTCGTACGTGCTGTTCAACCAGGCCGTCGCCGACCACCTGGGCATGCACCCGACCGACGTCCAGTGCCTCAACCTGCTCACCCTGGAGGACGGGCCGGTCACCACCGGCCGGATCGCCGAGCTCACCGGGCTCACCAGCGGCTCGGCCACCCGGCTGGTCGACCGGCTGGAGAAGGCCGGGCTGGTCACCCGGCAGCGCGACGAGGCGGACCGGCGGCGGGTGCTGGTCGCGGTCCGCCCCGAGACGCTGGAGCGCTACGGGGCGGTGTGGCGCGAGCTGTCCACCGACTGGGTGGCCGCCTTCGCCGAGGACACCGAGGTCGAACTCGACTTCCTGCTACGGCACATGAACCGCACGGTCGAGCTGAGCCACCGGCAGATCGCCCGGCTCGCGGCCATGGATCCGGACGGCTCGAACGGGCCCTGAGCCCACGCGGGTGGATCCCCCCGGACGGGCCCGGACGGTCCCCGGCCGGGTCAGGACGACGCCAGTGGCGGCAGGGAACCGAGCGCGAGGACGTCGGCGCGGCCGGCGCGGTAAACGGTCCCACCGGCGGCGGCCAGCGAGATCGGGTTGCCGCCGTCGAGCGGCTCCGACTGGTCCTGCCAGCGCAGCCCGCTCGTCGCGGGATCGAAGGCGTACAGCTGCTCGTCGCCCGCATCCGCGTACACGCCACCACCGTCGGCGGCGACCATGGCGACCGGCCCGGGATGGCTGCCCGCGGGCACGTCGGTCGACCAGCGCCGGTCCCCGGTGCCGACGTCCAGCCCGGTCAGGCGGATCCCGCCGAACACGACGGCCGTCCCGTCGGCGGCCGACAGCGGACAGTCCACCACGCCGTGCTGCACGGACCTCCACCGCACCTCGCCGGTCGTCCCGTCCAGTGCGGAGACGAACGTGGAGACCATCGCCTCGTTGACGGACACGAGGAGGAGGATGCCCCGGTGGACGGTGAGCGGTCCGGTCGCGACGACGTTGCGCTCCCACAGCCGCTCCCCGCTGCGCGCGTCGAGAGCCAGGACCCCGGTCGACCTGCCCGCCGCGTACACGGTGCCGCCGGCGAGGGCCAGGGCGGCCGAGGCGCCCGCCGGACCGGTCCACCGCGGCTCGCCCGTCGCCAGGTCGTAGCAGCGCACGGAGGACCCGTGCACGGCGAACACGCTGCCGCCGCCGACGGCGGGGCCCTGCCGCCACCCGCCCTCGGACCGGTCGGGCAAGGCGGCCTCCCACCGCTGCTCCCCCGAGGCGGCGTCCAGGACGCACAGCCGGGTGTCGGTGGCCACGCAGACCACACCGTCCCCGGCGGCCACCGGCCAGCCACCCTGGGGGCCGGCCGCGTCGGGCGTGCTGACCGCACGGCTCCAACGGACCTCGCCGGTGCGCGGGTCGAGGGCGCGCACGCTGCCGTCGAACCCGGAGGCGTACAGACCCTGTTGGCGACCGGTGGACAGTGCGAGCCGCCCGTTCGCGGCGGTCGTCCGCCAGAGCCTCGGCCCGTGGGAATCCCCCTGGCGGACCCAGGCTTCGAGGCCCGCCGCGGCCGCGAGCGCGCCCAGGCCGACGACACCCATCAACAGCTTCCGGCGGCCGACCGGGCGCCGGGTCGGCCGGGTCAGCGCGCTGCCCCGCTCCGGCTCCGGCATCGGCTCCGGCTCCGGCATCGGCTCCGATTCGGGCTCCGACTCCAACTCGGGCCCGGGCTCGGGCTCCGGCTCCAACTCGGGCCCGGGCTTCGCCACGTCACCCCGTGCGGCGTCCTGTCTCGCATGCTCGTTCACGCCTGACAGGACTCCGCACCCCGCCCCGGGGTTGCCCCGGAACCGGAAGAAGATCACGACACGCCGGAACGGCGGCCGACACTACGTCTTCCGCAGCTGCGGCGCCGGCACCCCGATCAGCAGCCGCCGCACCGCGTCCCAGGCCGCGCGCAGGGCGGCCGCGACGGCCCGGGTGTCGGAGCCGAGCAGCCGCAGCCAGGCGCCGCTGTCCTGCGGCAGCACGCTGACCCCGTACAGCAACTCGCCGCGGCCCCGGCCGCAGTCGGCCACGGCCTCGTGCAGGACGTCCGCGATCCGGCCCGCCGGGGCGAGCGGGCTGAGGACGTACAGGCTGGACATCACGTCGTGCCCGGCCAGCACCGCCGGCCCGGTGACCCCGCCGCCCCCGGTCGGCGAGGGCTCCAGCCGTACGGTGTCCAGCGCCACCAACTCACCGTCCGGACGCCGCACTTCGAGGTCGGACGCGAACACCCGGTAGGCGTTGCGCTCGCCCCGGGCGAGTCGGCCGGCCAGGACGGTCTCACCGGCCAGCACCGTCGCGTCCGGGTCGACGGTGAGGACGGTCCGCTGGTAGAGGCGCGAGTCGACGAAGGGGATGACCGGCTCGGGCAGGTACTCGACGTAGGCGCGCGGGCCCGCCGACAGGTTGACCAGCTGCGTCGCGTAGTCGTGCTCCATCCGGTAGACCTTGGTGGCCGCCTGGGTGGTCAGGTGGACCGCCGTGTCGGCGCCGCAGCGCAGGTCGGTGCGGAGCCGGTCGGCCTGGAGAATGCCGCCGCCGGTGGACATCAGGAAGGTGACGGCGAGGTCGGGGCGGGCCGGGTCGAAGTACAGCGGGCGCATGATCTGCAACGGCGACTTCTGGTAGTGGCCGGTGAGTTCGGTGCGCCCGCCGACCTGTTCGAAGGCCAGTTCCAGCAGCCCGACCTTGCCGGGACGCCCGACCGCGAGGGTGTCGGGCGTCCCGGCGTGGCGCCGGACCTCGTGCGGGACGCGGGCCGGCTCGTAGTGCCGGGGGTCGAGCCGGGGCACCCCCACAGCCGGAGCGTCCGCACCGGCCGCGCCGGCCGCACCGGGCACACCGGGCACACCGGGCACACCGGCCTGAGCGGCCGCACCGACCCGAACGTCCCGGACATCCTGAACGTCCCGAACGTCCTGGGCAGCCGACGGGACTGTCACGCCGGGACCTTGCGGAAGGTCTCCAGGAAGGCCGCGATCTCCTCCAGCCCCTCCCCCGTCAGGCAGTTGGTGAGCACCACCGGCCCGCCCTCGCGCACCCGGTGGGCGTCGGACTCCATCACCCCGAGGTCGGCGCTGACGTACTGGGCGATGTCGATCTTGTTGATGACCAGCAGGTCCGACTCGGTGATGCCGGGGCCGCGCTTGCGGGGCATCTTCTCGCCCTCGGCGGTGTCGAGGACGAAGAGGAAGAGGTCCACCAGCACCGGGCTGAAGGTCAGGGTGAGGTTGTCGCCGCCGGACTCGAACAGCAGCGTGTCGACGTCCGGGAAGCGCTCCAGCATCTCGGCGCCGGCCGCGAGGTTCATCGTCGGATCGTCCCGGACGGCCGTGTGCGGGCAGGCGCCGGTCTCCACGCCGACCACCCGCTCCGGGTCCAGCAGCCCGGCCAGGGTGCGCCGCACGTGCTGGGCGTCCTCCTGGGTGTAGATGTCGTTGGTGATGACCGCCGGGCGGTGGCCGCGGGCGATCAGCACCGGGACGAGCGCCTCGATCAGCGCCGTCTTGCCGGAGCCCACCGGCCCGCCGATGCCCACGCGGAGCACGTTCTCTGTCAACTCTCCTCCTTGGATTGGTAGTTCTGGTGGCACACGTACGCATCGAGTGGTCAACTCATGAACAGCCGGGCCTCCGCCCGCTCGTGCCGCCCGGACATGGCGTCCGCGACCGGCACGCAGCCGCCGAGGTCCGCCAAGTCCCGTGCCAGCGCGGCGGAGACGACCTCCCGGATCACCGGGGAGGCCGCCCGCAGCACCACCTGCGCCTTGCGGTGGTCGGTCAGCCGCAGCCGGAGCGCCGCGCCGGCGAAGCTGGCGCAGAACGCGAACAGGTCGCTGGTGACGGCCTGTTCGACCGGAACGCCGGCCGAGGCGTACGCCACCCCGGCCGCCACCGCCTGGCAGCCGGGGGCCCGCTTCCGCGCGACCAGTGCGGCGTACCGCTCCAGCGCCTCGCCGCCCACCGACTCCCGGGCGATGTCCAGGAGTTGGCGTCCGGTCCGGGTGGCGGCCAGGCGCAGTTCGCGGTTGAGCCGGGTGGCGTGCAGCCGCTGGTCGGTCTCGGCGAGCAGCTCCCAGTCGCCCGCCGTGGCCGCCCGGTAGGCCAGGACCAGCGCCGTGGCGTCGGACGGTCCGACGCCGTGCCGCAGCAGGTCGGCGAGCAGCGCGGGCAGGGTGTCCGGGGTGACGGCCTTGGCCTGGGCGTAGCCCTCCAGCCCGTGCGACAGGGTGTAGAAGCCGCTGGGGAAGGCCGAGTCGGTCAGTTGGAGGCAGACCAGCAGCGCGTCCAGGCCGTCCCCCGACACACCGGCGCCGGCAGCGACACCAGCAACACCACCGGCGTCGGCGACATCGGTGCCGCTCACGCGAGGTAGAACAGGTGGTTGAGCGGCAGTTCGCGGGCCGGCTCGATGGTGGCGGGCTCGCCGTCCAGGGTGACCTTGTACGTCTCCGGGTCGACCGCGATCTTCGGCAGCGCGTCGTTGCGCACCATGTGCTGCTTGCCGACCGAACGGCACCGCCGGACCGGCAGCACCCGGCTCTCCAGGCCGAGTCGGGCCGGAACCCCGAGGTCGACGGCGGCCTGCGACATGAAGGACACCCGGGTGGCCTGCCTGGTCCGGCCGTACTGGCCGAACATCGGGCGGTAGTAGACCGGCTGCGGGGTGGGCAGCGAGGCGTTCGGGTCGCCCATCAGCGCCCAGTTGATCACGCCGCCCTTGATGACCATCTTCGGCTTGGCGGCGAAGGAGTTGATCGGCCAGAGCACGATGTCGGCGAGCTTTCCGGGCTCCAGCGAGCCGATGTGGTCGGCGGTGCCGGAGGCGACGGCCGGGTTGATGGTGAGCTTGGCGAGGTAGCGCAGCACTCGGGCGTTGTCGTTGCGCTCGCTGTCGCCGGCCAGCTTGCCGCGCTGGTCCTTGCAGTGGTGGGCGGTCTGGAAGGCGCGGGTGAAGGACTCGCCGATCCGGCCCATCGCCTGCGAGTCGGAGGAGAAGATCGAGATGACACCCTCGTCGTGCAGCACGGTCTCGGCGGCGATGGTCTCGGCGCGGACCCGGGAGTCGGCGAAGGAGACGTCCTCGGGGATGCTGTGGCTGAGGTGGTGGCAGACCATCACCATGTCCAGCAGCTCGTCCACCGAGTTGACGGTGTAGGGCAGCGTGGGGTTGGTGGAGGACGGCAGCACGTTGGGCTCGCCGGCGATCCGCATGATGTCGGGGGCGTGGCCGCCGCCCGCGCCCTCGGTGTGGAAGGTGTGGATGGTGCGGCCGTCGATCGCGGACAGGGTGTCCTCGAAGTAGCCGGACTCGTTGAGGGTGTCGGTGTGGATGGCCACCTGCACGTCGTACTCGTCGGCGACGCTCAGCGCGCTGTCGATCGCGGCCGGGGTGCTGCCCCAGTCCTCGTGCACCTTGAGGCCGCACACGCCCGCCTCGACCTGCTCGCGCAGGGCTCCGGGCAGCGAGCCGTTGCCCTTGCCGAGCAGGCCGACGTTGACGGGCAGGTCCTCGACCGCCTGGTACATCCGGTGGATGTTCCACGGGCCGGGGGTGCAGGTGGTGCCGTTGGTGCCGTCGGACGGGCCGGTGCCGCCGCCGATCAGGGTGGTGATGCCGTTGCTCAGCGCCTCCTGCACCTGCTGCGGGGCGATGAAGTGGATGTGGGTGTCGATGCCGCCGGCGGTGGCGATCAGGTGCTCGCCGGAGATCACCTCGGTGCCGGGGCCGATCACCAGCCGCGGGTGCACGCCGCTCTGGGTGTGCGGGTTGCCGGCCTTGCCGACGGCGACGATCAGGCCGTCCTTGACGCCGATGTCGCCCTTGACCACGCCGAGCACCGCGTCCATGACGACCACGTTGGTGATGACCAGGTCGAGCGCCCCCTGGAGCGAGGTCGCGGCCGGGTCCTGGGCCATCCCGTCGCGGATGCCCTTGCCGCCGCCGTAGACGGCCTCGTCGCCGTAGTGGCCCTGGTTGAAGTCCTGCTCGACCTCGACCAGGAGGTTGGTGTCGGCGAGGTGGAAGCGGTCGCCGACGGTGGGGCCGAAGAGGTCGGTGTACTGCCTGCGGGAGAGGATGGCCATCAGCGGTCGCCTTCCTGGTGGGTCTCCGTGCGGAAGTCCCGGGGCCGGTCTTCCTTGTGGTCGAGGTTGGTGCCCTTGAAGCCGAGGGCGATGGCCCGGTCGACGGCGCGGGCGCGGGTGGCGGGGGCGGTGATGCCGCCGTCCACGAGGTTGGCGAAGCCGACCAGGCGGCGGTGGCCGCCGAACTCGGCGAGCGTGACGTCCTTGGTGTCGCCCGGCTCGAACCGGACGGCGGTGCCGGCCGGGATGTCCAGGTGCTTGCCGAAGGCGGCGTTGCGGTCGAAGTCGAGGGCGCGGTTGGCCTCGAAGAAGTGGTAGTGGGAGCCCACCTGGATCGCCCGGTCGCCGGTGTTGCTTACCGTGACGGTGGCCTTGGCGCGGCCGGCGTTGATCTCCACCGGGTCCTCGCCGTACAGGTATGCGGCGCTACCGGACATGGTCGGCCTTCCTTTCTGCCGGGTCAGTGGGGGCGTGTGCGGGTCCCCGGGTGTGGCCGGGGCGGTCGTGCGAATGGTGCTGGTGGTTCTGATGCTGGTGCTGGTTCCCGTGCTGCTGGTGGTGGTGCTGGTTCCCGTGCTGCTGCTGGTGGTGGTGGTGATGGCTCTGCTCGTCCGGCCCGTGGCTGTGCGCGTAGCCGTGCCCGTGCTCGGCGTCGAGGCCGGCCAGGATGCCGTCCTCCCCGTGCCCGAGCAGGTGCAGCGCCGCCGCCGTCCGGGCCGCGACCACCCCGGCGACGGCGGACGGCCGCAGCAGCGGACCGCCGTCCCGTACGCCGGGCAGCGGGGTGCGCAGGGCCGGCCCGAAGGAGGCCGGAACGGCCGTCACCTCGCGGGCGCCGAGCAGGCGGCAGCGTTCGGCGCCCTCGGCCGGGTCGGGGTCGCCGCCGTCGAGGGCGACCTCGACCCACCGGTGCCGGCCGTACTGGCGGGCGAGGCGGGCGATCCGGAACAGCTCGGCGTCCTCGAACGGGCCGGCCGCCGGCGCGGTGACCAGCACCGCGCCGTCGGGGGCGGCGCCGGCGGCCGCGCGCAGCCAGCCGATCAGGTGGTCGGCGGCGGCGAAGGGGGCGGTCAGCGCGAGCCGTCCGCGGCCTTCCCCGGCGGCCAGCCAGCGCAGCGCCCGGGCGGTGTCGGCGACCAGTCCGGGGTCGCGGCCGAGCGTCATCGGCACGACGCACACCGGTCCGTCGCCCGCCGCGGCGAGCGCCGACCGTACGGCCTCGGTGAGCGGACGGCCCGCGGGGGCGACGGCGTGCACGGTGGCACTCCCGGCGGTCGGGGGCCGGGTGGTGGGAGGCACCGTGGTCGGGGGCCGGGCGGCGGCCGGCCCGGTGGACCCGCCTGCCACCAGGGCGGCGAGGTCCCGTCCGCCGTCGCTCTCGTGCCCACCGGCCAGCACCACGGTGGCGGCCTGATTCCGGGTCATCGCTCAGGCACCCACCGGGTCGTGGCAGGAGACCAGCTTGGTCCCGTCCAGGAACGCCGCCTCGACCTGGAGCAGCGGGAGCATCTCGCGCACGCCGGGCATGACGTCCTCGCCGCCGACGACCTGCTTGCCGATCTCCATGCACTCGGCGACGGTCCGGCCGTCCCGGGCGCCCTCCATGATCGCCTCGCTGATCAGCGCGCAGGCCTCGCTGTAGTTCAGCTTGACGCCGCGGTCT
The DNA here is from genome assembly GCF_043198905.1 of Kitasatospora sp. NPDC048715. Classification (NCBI taxonomy): domain Bacteria; kingdom Bacillati; phylum Actinomycetota; class Actinomycetes; order Kitasatosporales; family Streptomycetaceae; genus Kitasatospora; species Kitasatospora sp. NPDC048715. The sequence goes on from NZ_JBICVH010000007.1 coordinate 173,119, forward strand.
CGGCGTTTGCGGGCCAGGTCGGCGACGACGTAGATGTACAGCTTGTCCATCTCACGCGGCGAGAGATTCACGGGTATCACTCTTCCTTTCCGGGAATCCGATGAATGGCAGGGAGTGCTCGCGGCAATCGACCTGCCGAGGTTCAAAAAAGCGACGAGAAGAGAGAGAAGAGAGGGAAACAGGAGAACGAGAGCGGCGGGGAAAGTGGGGAAAGTGAGGGGATTGCGGGGACGTCGGGCGCGGAATCAGACCCGGCGCAGGCGCGGGACGGCCGGCACGGCCGCCAGGAACAGCATCGTGGTCAGCACGAACGGCCAGGTGAAGGCATGGCCGCCGAAGGGCGCGGAGACCGCGCCGAGCGCCGGGGTCAGCACCGTCGCGCCGGCCGCACCGAGCAGGGCGTAGGCCGCGCTCCAGGCGTCGGGCGCCAGGAACACCCCGCACAGCGCGAGGGCGACCAGCACCCCGCTGTACCCGAGCAGACCCTGCCCGACGGCCTCGCCGGGGGCGCCGAACGCCCAGGCCGCGAGCAGCCCGGTGGCGCTTCCCGCGCAGGCCATCAGGCCCGCGAGCCGGCTCGCCGCGAACAGCCCGGCCAGGAACAGCAGGCCGGCGTACCACTGCGGCACGAGGAAGATCTGACCGATGTTCGCGAAGAACCCGTGCCAGAGCTGGTCCCAGCTCAGCCCGGTCGGCCCCTCCGCCGGAACGGGCAGGGCGGCGGGCGCTCCCGTCCCGTGCCACAGCCGCCGGAGGCCGGGGGCGGCCGCCGTGACGGCGGTCGCGACCAGGCAGAACGGCGCGGTCAACGCGGGCAGCCGCCAGGTGGCGAGCAGCGCCCCGAGTCCCGCCGTGACCACCACGGCGACGGCGGCCCCGAGGACCGCCACCGCGACCGTCGCGGGGTGCCCGGCGCCCAGGAGGACGGCGCACCCCAGCGCCACCAGGCACCCGTTGTACCCGTGCAGCCCCGCCCCGACGGCCTCCCGGTCGAGCCCGAGCCCGTACGCGGCGGCGGTGGAGACGGCACTGCCCAGCAGCCCGTAGAGGCCGTACCGCCAGTCGGCGGCGAACAGTGCGGCCACGAAGAAGAGTCCGCAGACGACGGACGGCATGAAATCGACCTGCGCGACGCCGCGCAGCACTTCCGCGAACCACCTGCCGGATATCGGACGAGTCGCCACCGAGGCGCTCTCCCCACCCTGTTGCCCATTCATGCTGCGCACCAATTTTCCGGTACGGCCGGCCTGCCTGAAAGTCGGCCCCGGCGATTCCTCCGGAACCGTACTCCTACGGTTTGCGAAGTCCAGGGGGCACGGGGTGTTATGCCAAATCCACGAAGGGTGACCATCGGGCCACTGAGCTGCAACAATCTGTTGAAGTCAGTGCGGGTCGCGTTCGTTGCAGGGAGAAATCCTTTGCGAAGTTTTACCGACGGTTGGCATCGGCGCCGCCGGGGTCCGCGCTCACTCCACCCGGCCCAGATGCCGCGCCAGGAACCGCTCGGAGGAGAGCAGTTGAAGCTCCGGCAGCTCCAAATGGCCCCCGGGGTTGGCGTGCAGCGTCTTCTCCCGCGAACCCAGCGCGCCGAACAGGGCCAGCGCCCCCTCGCGCAGGACCAGTTCGTCGTCCCACTGGAGGAGGAACTCCACCGGCACCCCGACCCGCTCCGCCGCCTCCGTCTGCGACGGGTGCCCTGTCAGCCCGAACACCGCGACGGCGACCCGGGGTTCGGCCGCCGCCAGCGGGATGCCGATCGCGCTCCCCAGCGACAGCCCCCAGTACCCCACCGGCCCGAGGCCCTCCGCCCGCCTGCCCAGCGCGTCCAGCACGGCCACCCATTCCGGCACCGCCCGCTCAGCGAGGGCAGCCGTGTGCCGCGCCACCCACGCGCTGATCGGCCGCCCCGCGGCGATCAACTCCCCGATCTCGGTGGCGAACCGCTCGTCCTGCGCGCTGCGCGGCCGCTCCCCGTGCCCCGGCGCGTCCAGCGCCACCGCCGCGCACCCGAGCTCCCGCACGCACCGGCGGGCCCGGTCCACCAGCCCCGGCACCAGCTTGTGCTGCCCGCCGCCGTGCCCCAGCAGTACCAGCGGCCGCCCGCCGGGGGGCGGTCCGTCCGGCTGCCAGAGCACCCCGGGCACGCCGTCGAGGGTGAAGCGGCGCTGCGTCACGCCGTCCGCGCTGGATTCCGAGGTGAAGTGCACCCCGCCATCATGGCTCCCGACACACGTTCGAGTCCCGGCTTTTCCGCGTTGCCGCCGGAGCGGACCGCCACCGGCGGCCGGGGCGGGAGGCCGCCCCAGCGGGCCCGGCCGGTGCGGCGGCGCCGAAAGGCACCGGAGGGCGCCGAAAGGCGCCGGAGGGCGCCGGAGGGCGCCGAGGCACCGGAGGACGCCGAAAGGCACCGGAGGGCACCGGAGGGCACCGGAGGCCGGGCGGGCCGACGTTCCGCTCCTGGCTCGCCGCACCGGGATTCCGGTGCCCGTGAGCGCTACCGCGCGGCCGGGGCGGACTCGCCGAGGAAGGCGAGGAGGAGGGCGGTGGTTTCGGCCGGGCGCTCCAGGCTGGGGAGGTGGCCGGCCCAGGGGAGTTCCTGGTGGCGGGCGTCGGGGAGGAGGGTGGGGAGGGTGGCGGCGATGTCGCGGAAGTCCTGGAAGTCGTGGGCGCCGGCCACGGCCAGGGTGGGGGCGGTGATCCGGCCGAGGTCGACGTCCTCGCGGTCGGGGCCGAACGTCGCCTCCATCTGGACGTCGAAGGCGTGACGCTGCATCCGGCGGACGTGCGCGCGCGTCTGCTCGTCGGCCTCCGGGCCGAGCCAGGACTCGACGTTCAGCTCGACGGCCGCGTCGATCTCCCCGGCCTCGATCAGCTCGTCCTCCCGGCCGCCGAAGGCGCGCAGGGTGTCGCTGGGCCGGTGCCCGGGGATGCCCGCGCAGAGCAGGGCCAGCCTGGTGACCGCCTCGGGGCGCAGCGCGGCCGCCGTCAGGGCGATCCGGCCGCCGTGGGAGGCGCCGACCAGGGCGGCGGCCTCGATGCCCAGGTGGTCGAGCAGGGCCAGGACGTCCCCGGTGTCGCTGTACGGGCCGTCCGCGAGCGGCGTGTCGCCGAAGCCGCGGAAGTCGCAGCGGACCACCCGGTACCCGGCGTCGATCAGCGGCTGCCACTGCGCGTCCCACATCCGCCGGTCGCACACCGAGGAGTGCAGCAGCACCACGGCGGGCCCACTGCCTGCTACGTCATGAGAAATGATCATCCGGCGGATAGTAGTGCCCTTGCCGCCGTTCCCCAAGCGGTTTGAAGCCGCCGCACCCACCCGGTAAGCGCTTCCGGCCTCCCCGGGGCTCTGGACGGGTGAAGGAGGTGATCGGAGGTGCTCATGGGAGAAGCGAAGAGCGATCGGGACGACGGGTTCCAGGCGTTCATCGTCGCGGCCTGGCCGCGCCTGGTACGGACGGCGTACCTGCTGGCCGGCGAGCAGTACGCGGCCGAGGACCTGGTGCAGTCCGCCGCCGAGAAGGCCTGCGCGGCCTGGTCGAAGGTGCGCCGGGCCGACGATCCGTACGCCTACGTGCGGCGGATCCTGGTCAACCAGCACGCCCGGCGCTGGCGCCGCCGGGCGCCGGAGCTGCTGGTGGACGCGGTGCCGGACACGGCGGGGGCGGAGGACGGCTTCGCGCGCTCCGACCAGCGCGGGGCCCTGCTGGCCGCGCTGGCCACCCTGCCACCGCGCCAGCGCGAGGCGGTGGTGCTGCGGCACTGGGAGGACCTGAGCGACAGCCGGACGGCGGCGGCCATGGGCTGCTCGGTGGGTGCGGTGCGCAGCCACGCGGCGAAGGGCATCGCACGGCTGCGGCAGGTCTCGGCGCTGGTGGAACTCAAGGACACGACACGGATCGGAGGAGTGGCATGAACGGGGAGCCGGACGGGGTGGGTACGGGCGCGGACGACGGCGAGGACCTGTGGGTGGGGTTCGGCCTCGCCGAGGCCGCGGCCGGCGCGAGGATCGGCCCGGCGCCGGTGGCGGACATCGTGGCGGGCGGCCGCCGGCTGCGGCACCGCCGCCGTACGGTGGTCGGCGCGGCGGTGCTGGCCTCGGTGGTGGCCCTGACCGGGGGTGCGCTGGCGCAGCTGCGCCCGGGCGGGGCGCCCGCCCGAGGGATCGGTGCCGCGGGCGTCGGCGCCGCGCTCTCCCCGATGCCCGGCCCCACGCCGGAGCGCACTCCCGGGTGGGGCTCCCCCATCCCGCCGGACGGGACCGCCCCGGCCTTTCGGAACCCGCTCGCCCCGGTCCGGGTGCTGCTGGGCCAGGGCCTGACCCCGGACGGCAAGCAGTGGCAGCTGTGGGAGGCACTGTGGCCGCAGGCTCCGCAGTGGCAGGCGTTCGAGCAGGCGACGGCGGTGTGGGAGGAGCGCAGCCGGTACGACCCGGCGGTCCCCGAGCCGACGCCGGAGTACGTCCGGCAGTACTGGCAGCCGGACTCCGACGTCACCAACGTCTACTTCACGGTGGACGGGGTGCGGCAGTCCCACGACTCCGAGGGCACCCAGGCGGCCCCGGGCAAGGTCGACCCGCGCAGCCGGACCGCTTTCGGCGGCGGCCTGGTCGGCCACCGGGGCAAGGGCGACACCGTGGCCCCGCTCGACGTGGTGCTGCTCTCCCTCGGTCCGGACGTCGGCCGGGTGGTGGTGACCTGGGCGGACGGCAGCACCACCGAGCCGGCGTTCGTCACCGTGGCCGACTCCCCCGTCCGCGCGATGGTGGTGGCCCGCCCGGGGACGATGCGGGCGAAGTCCTGGCAGTTCTTCGACAAGGACGGCAACACGCTCCCGGACGCCGGAGCCCGGTACCTGACGGAGCCTCCCTCCTGAGGCGGACGGCGGGAGTGGGAAGTCGGCCGGGCCGACTTCCCACTCCTCGCCCACCCTCAGCCGAGCAGCAGCTTCGCGGCCACCGTCGCACCGTCCGTGCGGATGCCGGCGGCGACGGCGGCGGCGCGCTCACGGGTGGCGGGGGCGAGGGCGTGGCGGAGGGCCGCGGTGAGGGATCCGGCGGTCGGGGTCGGGCCGTCGTGGGCGACGCCGATGCCCAGCTCCGCCACCCTCGAGGCCCAGTAGGGCTGGTCCACGATCTGCGGGACCAGCACCTGCGGTACGCCGGCCCGGGCGGCCGTGGTGGTGGTGCCCGCGCCGCCGTGGTGGACGACGGCCGCGAGCTCCGGGAACAGCGCCTGCTGGTTGACCTCGCCGACCGCGAAGCAGTCCTCGGCCCCGTCCACCTCGGCCAGTCGGGCCCAGCCGCGGCCGAGCAGCACCCGCCGGCCCTGCGCCCGGACCGCCTCCACGGCGACCCGGGCCGCGCCCACCGGGTCGCGCAGCGGCATGCTGCCGAAGCCGACGTACACCGGCGGCTCGCCGGCCGCCAGGAAGGCCGACAGGTCGGCGGGCAGCGGGCGTTCGTCCGGCAGGATCCACGCGCCGGTCTGCACCGCCTCGGGCCAGGCCGCGCCGGCCGCGTCCCGGCCCGGGCCCGGCCACGGGTCGAGCAGCGGGTCGGTGGCCAGCCACGGCCGTCCGGTGAGGACGTGGTCCCGGACGTTGTCGGCCACGGGGAGTCCGACGGCCGCCCGGTGGGTGTTGACCGCCGCGCCGAACAGCGCGTTCATCGTCCCGATGTTGAGCTCCCACAGCTCCCGGGGGTCGGTCGCCTCCGGCGGGTACGGCAGCATCGGGTACTCGAACGGCCGGTGGTGCGGGGAGGGCAGCATGGTCGGCTGGAGGGCGACGCAGGTGAAGCGGGCGCCCAACCGCTCGGCCGCCGCCTGGGCTCCGGCCACCGCCGGGAACAGGCCGGTGGCCACGACCGCACCGCCCGGCTCGGCCGCCCCGAGCACCGCCGCGTGGAACTGCTCGACCAACCGGGCCGCGCGCTCGGGGAGTTCCGAGGGTGCCGGGGGCGGCCCGCTGACCAGCGAACGCACCGACTGCCCTACCGGCACCAGTTCGACCCCGGCCTGGGCGAGCCGGGCCGCGAACTCCTCGTCCGGCGGCGCGCACACCCGCGCCTCGGCGCCCAGTTCCCGCAGCCGCAGCGCCAGCGCGGCCATCGGCTCGACGTCCCCGCGCGACCCGTACGTCGACAACACCACTCGCACGTCGTGACTCCCCGTTCCCTCGGATTGCGTCCTTGAGCCGGTGATTCTGCGGCAGCACCGGGGCCTTGTGGCAAGGCCCCCCGTGCGCTATAAGTTGAGAGTGGCGAGGAGTGGGTACGCCTCCGGACACCGCCGCGACACCTCCGGACACCTCCGCGACACCGACCCGCCACGACGCGCCGGGCGGGCGCCGCAAATTCCCCGGGCGGGCGCCGAAGCGCCTGGCAGACTCTCCCCATGCGCACCGTCATCGAGAACATGGCCTCTCAACTCGCCCGTGTGCCCGGTGTGGTGGGGGTGATGCTCGGCGGGAGCCGGGCCCGTGGCGAGGAACGGCCGGAGTCGGACTGGGACCTCGGGGTGTACTACCGGGGCGCCCCCGACCTCGACGCGCTGCGGGCGCTCGCCGGGCCGGAGGTCGAGGTGGCCGAGCCGGGCGGCTGGGGCCCGTGGGTGAACGGCGGGGCGTGGCTGCGGGTCGAGGGTGTCGCCGTGGACTGGATCCTGCGGGACCTCGACCGGGTCGGGCGGGTGTGGGCGGACTGCCGCCGGGGCCGCTTCGAGGTGGGAACGCAGGCCGGCCACCCGCTCGGCTTCTGGTCGCCCTGCTACCCGGGCGAGGTCGCCCTCGGACTGCCGCTGGCCGACCCCACCGGGGAGTTGACGCGACTCAAGGAGCAGGCCGCCGACTATCCGGAGCCGCTGCGCGACGCCCTCACCGCGGCCACCTGGGAGGCCGACTTCCTGCTCGACACCGCCGCGAAGAGCGCCGCCCACGCCGATGCCCTGCACGTCTCGCTCTGTCTGTCGCGCGCCGTCGGCATCCTGGTCCAGGCCCTCCACGCCCACCACCGCCGCTGGTGCCTCAACGAGAAGGGCGCCCTGGCCGTGGCGGAGCAACTGCCGGACACTCCGGCGGACTTCGGCTCGACGGCGCGCGGCCTGCTCGCCGCGCCCGGCGGATCGGCGGCCGAGCTGACGGCCACGGTCGCCCGGGCGCGGGAGCTGACCCGGGAGACCGTGGCGGCGCTGGGCCGCTGAGCCGGCGGCCAACCTGCCAGGCCGGGCCACTGAGCCGCCCCCGGGCTCCCGGCGGGGTGGTCAGTCCCGGTACCAGGAGACGGTGAACCCGTGGTCGGCGGCCGACGCCACCTCGACGGCCGCCGCCCGCAGCTCCCGCTCCCAGTCCTGCCGCGCCCCTGACGCCCGGTCGCCGACGCAGTCCGGGCAGCAGACCTGGTCGGCCAGCGCCACGAACCGCTGTTCCGCCGCGTTCGCGGCCCCGCCGCTCGCCCGCCAGAGCTCGCTGACGGCGTCCCCCGACGTGATCTCCTCCGACATCAGCCGGGCCGCCGTGCGGTGCAGCAGGCAGCGCCCGACGAAGTCGTCGTCCGGCACCGGCAGGCCGAGCTCGGCCATCGCCTGCCGCAGCAGCCCGCCGAGCTCGGCCGAGCGCTCGCCGCGGCCCCGACGCCCCGCCAGGTCGCACAGCGCGGCCGACTGCGCACCGACCCCCGCCGCCAGCAGGTCGGCGGCGGCCATCGGCAGGTCCTCGGGGTGGACGAGCCCGGTGGTGTACCGCCAGGCCAGGGTGAAGGCGTCGTTCATGGCGACATCCTGACAAGACGACCGCGGCCGTCGCCACCCGGTATCCGCGGCCCTGCGGGAAACCGCGGGGTGGCGTGCTGCGGGAAACCGCAGGAGGTTCGCCGGAAACCCTCATACCGCCACTGACCTGCGGTTTCTAGCGTGGAGCCAGCCGGGGACGAGCAGTCCCCCGATCACTTTGGAGCCCCGCATGCCGCACACCGTCCTCGCCATCGCCCAGCAGCCCGCCGACGGGTTCGCCGGCTGGGCGGCCGACCTGGTCGACACCATGGGCGGCCCCGGGGCCGGCCTGGCGATCGCGCTGGAGAACCTCTTCCCGCCGCTGCCCAGCGAGGTGATCCTGCCGCTGACGGGCTTCGCCGCCGGGCAGGGCGTGATCAGCCTCGCGTCCGCGCTGACCTGGACCACCCTCGGTTCGGTCGCCGGGGCCGTCGTCCTCTACTGGCTGGGCGCCCTGTTCGGCCGGGAGCGGATGCACGCGATCTGGGCCCGGCTGCCCCTGGTCAAGGCCTCCGATCTGGAGCGCACCGAGGCCTGGTTCGCCCGGCACGGGACGAAGGCGGTGCTGCTGGGCCGGATGGTGCCGATCTTCCGCAGCCTGATCTCGGTGCCGGCCGGGGTCGAACGGATGCCGCTGCCCGCGTTCGTCATGCTGACCACGATCGGCAGCCTGGTGTGGAACAGCGTGCTGGTGATGGCCGGCTTCCTGCTGGGGGACCGCTGGGACGTGGTGGAGACGTACGTCGGGCTGCTCTCCAAGGCGGTCCTGGTCGTGGTCGTGCTGGCCGTGGCCGGGTACGTCGTGATGCGCGTCCGCGGCCGCCGCGGCGAGAGCGCCGCCCAGCACCGCCGCACCCGGTGACCGCCCCGGCCGGCGACCCTGGCCCGGGCGACCCGGGCCCGGGCGACACGGCGGACCGGGCCGGCCCCGCGCACCCCGCCCCGGACGGCGCCGCACACACCGGCCACATCGGCCCCGCCGGCCCCACCGGCCCTACCGGCCCCGTAAGCTCGAACCCCGTGCAGGGGGATGGAGCAGACACCACGTCATGGCCGCGCCGCGCCGCCGGAGTTCTGCTCGGCTGCCCGAGCGCCGCCCTCGCCGCGCTGTACCTGCTGCTGGCCGGCGCCGTCCTCGGACCGTTCCTGCTCTGGCCGCGCACCCGCCCGTACGCCGCGCCGGGCCTGCTGTCCGGGGTGCGCCGGCTGGCCGCCCTGGAGCGGGCCCGGCGCAGGGCGTTCTTCGGCGACCGCTTCCCCCGCCACTACCGGGCGGACGACCGCAGGCTGCTGCGCTACCTGGTGGTGCGCAGCGGTGGCGGGCTGGTCGCCGGGGTGGTGCTGGGGCTGCTGGTCTTCGGGCTGGCGCTGGCCGTGCTGCTGGTCGGCGGGGTGCTGCGCGGCTCGCTGGGCTGGGAGGAGCTGGCGACCCAGGTGCTGCTCGGCGGGGTGCTGCTCTTCCTGGCCGTACAGGGCCTGTTCTCGCTGGCCGCGCTGGACGCCCGGACCGCCCGGGAGTGCTTCGGGCCGTCCGAGGCCGAGCTGCTGCGCCGCCGGATCGCCGAACTCGCGGACAGCCGGGCCGCGGTGGTGCGGGCGGTGGACACCGAGCGGCGCCGGATCGAGCGGGATCTGCACGACGGCGTGCAGCAGCGGGTGGTGGCGCTGGCGATGCTGCTCGGCCGGGTGCGGCGCGGCCTGGACCGCCACCAGGGCCCGGAGCGGACGGAGGCGCTGCTGCGCCAGGCGCACCGGGAGGCGCGGGAGGTGCTGACCGAGCTGCGCGAGGTGGCCTGGCGGGCGTACCCGTCGGCGCTGGACACCCTGGGGCTGGAGGAGGCGCTGGGCGGGGTGGCCGAGCGGTGCGCCATTCCGCTGCGGCTGCGCTACGAGGTGGCCGGCCCGCTCCCCGAACCCGTGCGGACCGCGGCCTACTTCGTGGTGTCGGAGTGCGTCACCAACGCCGCCAAGCACTCCGCCGCCTCGGCGGTCTCGGCCCGGGTCGAGCGGGCCGCCGGCCTGCTCACGGTGCGGGTGGAGGACGACGGCGCGGGCGGCGCGGATCCTGCCGGCAGCGGCCTGACCGGCCTGCGCGGGCGGGTGGCCGCGCTGGACGGTACCCTCCACGTCCACAGCCCCGCCGGGGGCCCGACCGTCATCACCGCGGAGCTGCCATGCGCGTGACCCTCGCCGAGGACTCGACCCTGCTGCGGGAGGGCCTGGTCCGCCTGCTCGCCGAGGAGGGGCACGAGGTGCTGGCTGCGGTGGGCGACGCGACGGCGCTGACCGCGGCGGTGGCGGAGCAGCCGCCGGACGTCGTGGTGGTGGACATCCGGATGCCGCCGACCCACACCGACGAGGGGCTGCGGGCGGCGGTGGAGATCCGCGAGCGGTGGCCGCGGGTCGGGGTCCTGGTGCTCTCCCAGCACATCGAACGCGGTTACGCGGCCCGGCTGTTGGACGCCGGCGCGGAGCGGGTCGGCTATCTGCTGAAGGACCGGGTGGCCGAGGTCGAGGAGTTCCTGGACGCCCTGGTGCGGGTCGCGGCGGGCGGCACGGTGATCGACCCGGAGGTGGTCCGCCGGCTGGTGGTGCACACCACGCGCACCGACCCGCTGGCCCGGCTCACCCCGCGGGAGCGCAGCGTCCTGGAGGCGCTCGCCGAGGGCTGGACCAACGCCGCCATCGCGCAGCGGCTGCACGTCTCGCTGAGCGCGGTGGAGAAGAACCTCAACGCCGTCTTCGACAAGCTGGACCTGCCCCGCACCACGGACCACAACCGCCGCATCCTGGCCGTCCTGCACTACCTCGGCGTGTAGGGCCGGTCTCCTGGTTCCTTGCCGGGCCCGACGGCACGGACCCAGACGGGGAACGGCGGGATGACCGCTTCCTCCCCCTCCGCCTCGTCCTCGTCCTCGTCCGTGATCCTGGTGACGCCGGGCTCCGCGTCGGCGAGGTAGTCCGCGACGATCGGCCCGAGGTCCGCCACCGGTTCGTACGCGCCGCCGAACGGCAGGTCGTCCGGGCCGACCGAGCCGGTCGAGCAGCGCAGCTGCCCGGCCTGGTCGTCGTGCCAGACGTAGAACGTGGCCGGCCCGTCGTGGCCCAGTGCCCGGACCCGGTCCCGGAGCAGGGCGGCGGTCCGCTCGAAGGCGGCCACCACCTCCGGGACGCTCAGCGCCCGCCGGTCCTCGACCTCGGCGGTCAGCCACCAGGTGTTGGTCTCCCACTCCACCGGGTGGTCGTCCGGCTCCAGCGCCAGCGGCTCGTCCGCCAGCTCGGCGATCCACGTCAACAGCATGGCGCCAGTATCCCCCGGCCGGGCGACGCGCCCCCGGCCCCCGGGGCTCAGCGCTCCCGCGGCTCCCGGCCCCGGAGCGCGGCGGCCGGACCGGGACGGGGGCGGGCCGCCCTCCCGGCGCCGTCGCGGGCGGCATCCGGCGCGCCGAGGTCGAGCACCCGGTCGGCCAGCGGCAGCAGGGCCGGGTCGTGGGTGATCAGGACGGTGGTGCGCCCGGCCATCAGGCGGCGCAGCGCGGGGACGAGCTGCTCGACGGTGTGCGGGTCCAGGCCACTGGTGGGTTCGTCCAGGATCACGACGGGGGTGTCGCGCAGGAAGGCCCGGGCGATGGCGACGCGCCGGCTCTGACCGCCGGAGAGCTGGAATCCGTCGGCGCCGATCACCGTGCGGTAGCCCTCCGGGAGCGCCGTGACGAAGCCGTGGGCCCCGGCGATGCGGGCGGCGCGTTCGACGTCGGCGGCCGGGGCGTCCGGTCGGCCGTAGGCGATGTTGTCGGCGATGCTCGCGTGGAACAGCGGGGCCTCCTGGGGCAGCAGCGTGACCGCTCGGCGCAGTGAGGCGAGGGTGAGGTCGCGCAGGTCCCGCCCGTCCAGGCGGACGGTGCCGGCCTGCGGGTCGAGGAAGCGGACCAGGAGCTTGGCGAGGGTCGACTTGCCGCTGCCGCTGGGCCCCAGGACGGCCAGGGCCTCGCCGGGGCGCAGGTCGAGGTCCACGTCGGCCAGGACGGGCGGCCCCGGGGCGCCGCCGGCACCGGGGTAGGCGGCACGGACGCCCCGGAGGGTGATCCGGCCCCGGACCGGGCCGGTGTCCCGGGCCGCGGGGCGTTCCTGCACCGGGCTGCGGATCTCGTGCAGCTCCAGGACGCGTTCGCCCGAGGCGCAGGCCGCGCCGGCCAGCGGAATGAGAGCGGCGAGCTGCTGGACGGGCTCGAACAGCTGCGCCATGAAGGCGGCGAAGGCGAGCAGGCCGCCGAGGCTGAGCTGTCCGTGGATGACCTGCAGGGCCCCGACACCCACCACGGCCAGACCGGCGAGCAGCTGCAGCACGCTGAGGAAGGGCTGGTAGAGATCGGCGACCCGGGCGGCGGCGAGTTCGGCGTCGAGCAGCGCCCGGCCCTCCCGGTGGACCCGTTCGACCTCGCGGCTCTCCTGGCCGCAGGTCCGGGTGACCACGGCGTTGCGCAGGGATTCCTCCAGCAGCGCGGTGACCCCTCCCGCGCGGCGCTGGACCCGTCGCTCCCGGCGCCGGATGACACGTCCGAACAGGCTGCTGGAGAGGACGAACAGCGGGGCGGCCAGCAGCGCGGCCAGGGTGAGCTGCCAGCTCAGGTAGAACGCGGCGCCGGTGAACAGCAGCAGGCTGACGACGGCCACCGCGCCCTCGACCAGCCCGGTGGCCACCATCTGCTCGATCTCGGCGATGTCGAAGGTGAGCCGCGCCACCAGGTCGCCGCGCCAGCGGCTCTCCAGCGTGTCGGGGGGCAGGGTGTGCAGGTGGGCGAGGGTGTCGGTGCGCAGCCGCAGCATGTAGCGCTCGGCGGTCCTGGTGCTGGTGTAGGCGCCGGCGAAGGTGAACAGCCCGGCGGCGACGGCCGCACCGAGCATCAGGGCGGCGAGCGGCCAGAAGTCGGCGAAGTGCCGGGGGACGAGGACGTCGTCGATGAGGTCCTTGAACAGCCAGACCGAGACGACCTCGCCGAAGGCGCCGACGACGAGCAGGGCCGCACTCACCGGGAGCCAGCGCGCGTCGGGGCGCACCCACGGCCAGAACCGGCGGATCAGCTCCCGCAGCGGAATGACCGGCGGTTCCGCCACCGGTCCCTGGTACTCGGCCTCGTCGGCCCTGTTGGCCCCGCCGGCCTCGCTGACCGCATCGGCCTTGTCGGCCGCCCGGTCACCCGGGGGCGTCACATCGCGCATGGACACGACCCGTTGCTCTCGGAGACATCGTTCCGGGATCCGGAAACGAGGTTCCGGGATGCGGAGCCGTCGTACCGGGGTGGGGACGCGTCGCCCTCCGTACGGAGGCGGCGCCGACCCCAGGGCGAGGGGCCGGCGGTGACACCGTCGGCCCCTCGGGGTGACGCTAGTCGGAACTGCTGTGCGCAGCCCTAGCCGTAAGCACCGTCACCAAAAACCGAAACGACGGCGTCCACGGCGGTCGCGGTCACGACCACGGCCCCGGCCCCGGTCCCGGTCCCCACGGTCACGACCGTAACCACGGTCCCTGTCTCCTCCACGACCGAAGTAACTCATCACGGCTTCTCTCTCTCGTCGTGTCGGCCCTCCGCGCGCCCACGACCGCACCGACGGCGCGAAAGCGGGGAGCTGGAGGCCGTTACCGGTGGTCGAACCCTTCCGGCGGCCTGTCGGCGACGCCCGGATCGATTCGCCCCACCTCTCCAGTATCCGCCCACTGACCGTATGCGCAGCTTCAGAGCCGATCGGATTGTCCGGTTGTCGGATCCTGCGTCTGTTCGACGACCACTGTGGATGGCGTCCCGCCCGTCACGTTCAGCAACTCCCGGTACGTCATCGGGACGACGGTGTGCGGGTGTCCGGCGGCGGCCCAGAGCACCTCGTACGCGTCGAGCGCCGTGTCGACCACGGTGCGCAGCGGCGCCGGGTGGCCGGTCGGGGCGACGCCGCCGATGGCCTGGCCGGTGGCCTCGCGGACCTGGGCGGCGGTGGCGCGTTCGATCGGGCCGGTGCCCAACTGCCGTGCCAGGTGGGCGGTGTCGACCCGGTGGGCGCCGCTGGTCATCACCAGCAGTGGCGCGCCGTCACAAATGAACACCAGGCTGTTCGCGATGGCGCCGACCTCGCAGCCCAGCGCGGCGGCGGCCTCGGCGGCGGTGCGGGCGGAGTCGGGCAGGACGCGGATCTCGCCGGGGACGCCGGCCACCGCCAGTGCCTCGGCGACGGCCTGACTGCGTGTGGGGAGTGAGGAGGTCATCGGTCCATCATGCCTTCCGCGCCGAGCGGCGCGAGTCGGCGCTCAGCACCGCCCGTACGCCCGCGGTGAGCACCGAGGCGTCCCGCCCGACGCCCCACACGACCCCGCCGTCCGGCCCGCCGACCCGCGCCTCCACATAGGCGACGGCGTCCCGCCCGGAGCCCACCGCGTGCTCGCCGAAGGAGAGGATCTCCGCCCCCACGGCGTCGGCCACCGCGTCCAACGGCCCGGCGCCGGTGCCCCGGCGGCCGTCGACCTCGGCCCAGTCGTCCCCGACCCGCCACCGCCGGCCGGCCCCCGCGTCCAGGTACTCGGCCCGGAACAGCCCGTACAGCTCCTCCGCCGTCATCTCCCGTCCGCTGTCGTCGGTGGCCTCCTGCACCACCCGGGCGAAGTCGATCTGCAGCCGCCGGGGCAGTTCCAGCCCTTCCGCGGCCTGCAGCAGGTGGGCGATCCCGCCCTTGCCCGACTGGCTGTTGACCCGGATCACCGCCTCGTAGTCCCGCCCCAGGTCGGCCGGGTCGATCGGCAGGTACGGCACCGACCAGGGCGCCTCCCGCTGCGGGACGCCCAGCGCGGCGGCGGTCTCGGCGTGCCGGGCGAAGCCCTTGCGGATGGCGTCCTGGTGGGTGCCGGAGAAGGCGGTGTGCACCAGGTCGCCCGCGTAGGGGTGCCGCTCGTGGACGGGCAGCCGGTTGCAGTGCTCGACGGTGCGCCGGATCGCGTCGATGTCGGAGAGGTCCAGCATCGGGTCGACACCCTGGGTGTGCAGGTTGAGCGCCAGGGTGACGAGGTCGACGTTGCCGGTCCGCTCGCCGTTGCCGAACAGGCAGCCCTCGACCCGCTGGGCGCCGGCGAGGACGGCGAGTTCCGCGCAGGCGACGCCGGTGCCGCGGTCGTTGTGCGGGTGGACGGAGAGGATCACCGCCTCGCGCCGTTCCAGGTGGCGGTCCATGTACTCGATCTGGTCGGCGTACACGTTGGGGGTGGCGATCTCGACGGTGGCCGGCAGGTTGTGGATCACCGGCCGCTCGGGCGAGGCGTCCCAGAGCCGGGTGAGCCCGTTGCACACCTCCAGCGCGTAGTCCGGCTCGGTCAGGTTGAACACTTCGGGCGAGAACTGGAACCGCAGGCCGTCCCGGCCCTCCCCCAGCCTGGCCATCAGCGTCGCGGCCGAGGTGATCAGCGCCCGGAGCCCGGCGCGCTCCTTGCCGAGGACGACCTCCCGCCACTGCGGCGCGGTGGCGGTGTAGAGGTGGACGACCACCCGGGGCAGGCCCGCGACGGCTTCGAAGGTGCGCTCGACCAGGTCGGCCCGGGCCGCCGTGAAGACCACGACGGTGACGTCCTCGGGCACGGCTCCGGGGGTGGTGGCCAGTTGGCGGACGAAGTCGAAGTCGGTGCGGCTGGCGGACGGGTAGCCGACCTCGATCTCCTTGAAGCCCATGGCCAGGAACAGGTCGAACATCCGCTGCTTGCGCGCCGGGTCCATCGGCTCGGCCAGTGCCTGGTTGCCGTCGCGCAGGTCGACGGGCACCCACAGCGGGGCCCGCTCGATGCGACGGCCGGGCCAGCGGCGCAGCAGGGCGGGCACGTGCACCCGCTCGTGGGCGGGGCGGTAGCGGTGGGAGGGCATGGTGCCGCCGCGCTGGGGGTTCCAGGCGGGGGCGGCGGCCGGGACGGGCCCGGCGGGGGCGTGCAGGGTGGGGAAGCGTACGGGCGGTCGCATGACGGGGTTCCTCGCTCGGGGCGGACACCGGAGACCGGCAGGACGGCGCGCCGCAGCGGGGTGCCGGTCCGGTCACGCCCCGCTGCGGCCACCAAGAAGAAGGCCCCCCGGAGGGAGCGTCCACGGCTGCATGCCGGGTAGAGTAACCACGACCGAAGTCCTCAGACAACCTGACAGGTGAACCCGATGGCCGCGCTCCGCCCCTCCCCCCTCGCCGAACAGGCCGCCGCCCGGCTGGAGGAGCAGATCCGGGCCGGGCAGTGGCCGGTGGGCGGGAAGCTGCCGGGCGAGGTGGCGCTCGCCGAGGAGCTGGGCGTCGGCCGCTCGACCGTCCGGGAGGCGCTGCGCACCCTCGCGGCGGCCGGGATGGTGCGCAGCCGCCAGGGCTCCGGGGTGTACGTCACCGCCGACCGGCCCACCGGGGACTGGGCCGCCCGGCTGCGCCGCGCGGAGCTGGCGCACGTCTACGAGGTGCGGACGGTGGTCGAGGTGCAGGCGGCCCGGCTGGCGGCCGACCGCCGCACCGGGGCGGACCTCGCCGCGCTCGACGCCGCGCTGGCGGCCCGCCGGGCGGCGGGCGGGGCGGACGACGCCGCCTTCGTGGACGCCGACATCGCGCTGCACACGGCCGTGGTGGCCGCCGCGCACAATCCCGTCCTGGACGACCTGTTCGCCCAGTTCGCCCCGGTCCTGCGCGAGCAGCTGGTCGCCCTGGTCGGCCTGTTCGGCCTGCGCGCGGAGGATCCGGACCACGGCTACGACGCCCACGCGGACCTCGTCCGGGCCCTGCACGACGGCGATCCGGAGGCGGCCGGGCGGGTGCTGGCGGCGGAGCTGGAGGCCACCCGCTCCCGTCTGCTGACGCACTGACGGGGCGCCCGGGGGCCGCACGACGGGGCGTCACACAGTTTTCACACCCCGGCCACCCGCCGGCCGGGCGCCGCGCCGACACTGTGTCGAGCAGGCCCGGAACCGCCCCCTCCGCATACGCACCGTCGACGGTCGAGTGACCTTGTGTTCACCGCGTGTGCAAGTACGGCCCAGGCAGCGAACGGTTTTTCACTCCAATCACACGGTATGACTAGTATCGCTTCGTCAAAAAACCGTGCCCGGACGGCCCGCCCCTCACCGGCCGGCCGCCAGTCCCAAGGAGTCAGCTCTGCGCGCGCGTGCGAATCGGCGGCCCCCGACGCCGAAGGGCCCCCGCAGGCGTCCACGCCTGTCCCTGCGGACGGCGCTGCTCGTCCTGGCCGTCGTCCCCAGCATCGCCCTGGTCGCCCTCTGGGCCGTGACCAGCGGTGAGACCATCGCCGACTTCCAGCGACTGGCCGACCAGGCCACCATCGCGCAGAAGGCCGGCCAACCGTCCAACATCGTCTACTACAACCTCCAGGAGGAGCGCCGACTCAGCGCCGAGGCGCTCGCCCGGCCCGGCTCCAACGCCGACCAGCTGCGCCGCCAGCGCCAGCTGACCGACGACGCGGTCCGGCAGTTCCAGACCCTCTCCGGGGCAACCGCCGACAACGCCCCCGCCGAGGTCCGCTCCGCCGTCGCCGAGGCCCGCCAGGCCATGGGCAAGCTGGCCGAACAGCGTGCCGCCGTCGACCGCGCCACCACCGACCAGCAGAGCGTCTTCGCCTACTACACCGACCTGATCAGCGTCGACCTGCGGCTGTTCACCGCGCTCAGCCGGGTCGACACCGGCGAGGTCACCTGGCTGTCCAAGACCCTGGTCAACTCCTTCTGGGCCAAGGAGATGATCTCCCGCGAGGACGCCGTCCTGGCCCGCGGCTGGCCCACCGGACGGCTGTCCGCCACCGACTACCAGCAGGTCCAGCAGCTGATCGGCGCGCAGGACCACCTGCTCAACGTCCAGGTCCTGCCGTACATCCCGGACACCGAAGCACCGGCCTGGCACGACCTGGTCAACAGCCCGTCCTGGCAGGCCAAGACCGCCGTCGAGCAGGCCCTGCTCAAGCCCACCGCCGCCGACGCCGCCGGCACCGTCAGGCTCCCGGCCACCCAGGACCAGTGGCGCCAGGCCCTCGACGGGCTCAACCCGCCACTGGTCAAGGCCATCGAGGACCGCACCAACGGCATCATCGAGGTCGCCAAGAGCGCCATCATCGGCATGCTCACCCGGGTCGTGCTCACCACCGTCATCGGCCTGATCACGGTCGTCGCGGTCGTCATCGCCTCCTGGCGCCTGAGCCGCTCCCTGCGCCGCCGCATCAAGGACCTGCACACCCAGGCCGAGGAGATGCAGCGCACCCTGCCCGAGGTGGTCGAGCGCCTCGGCCGCGGCGAGCAGGTGGACGTCGAGGCCGAGACCCGCACCATCACCGCCGGCCCGCACGGCAACGGCACCGACGAGCTGGCCCGGCTCGGCCAGGCGCTCAACCTGGCCCGCTCCGCCGCCCTGGAGTCCGCCGTCGGCCAGGCCGAGCAGCACCGCGGCTTCGAGCGGCTGCTCCAGCGCATCGCCCGCCGCACCCAGCTGCTGATCGGCCGCCAGCTGCGCAAGCTGGACGAACTGGAGCGCAAGCACGACGACCCGGAGGTCCTGGAGGGCCTCTTCGACCTCGACCACCTCACCGCCCGCCTGCGCCGGTACGAGGAGAACCTCGTCATCATGGCCGGCGGCCAGCCGCAGCGGCGCTGGCGCAAGCCCGTCCCGCTGCTGGACGTGCTGCGCGCCGCACAGGGCGAGGTGCAGGACTACCGCCGGATCTCGATCGACATCGAGGGCGACCCGTGGCTGTCCGAACGGGCCGTCGGCCCGGTGGCGCACGTGCTCGCCGAGCTGATGGAGAACGCCACCACCTTCTCCAAGCCGCCCACGCCGGTCGAGGTGCGCGCCGCCGTGGTCGGCCGCGGGCTCGCGATCGAGATCGAGGACCGGGGCCTGGGCATGGACCCGGAGCAGTACGACGCCGCCAACGAGCTGATGAGCCGCCCGCCGCGCACCGACGTGCTGGCCCGGGCCGACGACATCCGCCTCGGCTTCCACGTGGTCTCCCGGCTGGCCGCCCTGCACGGGCTGAGGATCGAGTTCCGCCCGTCCGCCTTCGGCGGCACCCGGGCGGTCGTGCTCGTCCCGGACGAGCTGGTCATCGAGGGCGACACCGGGCTGCCGGACGGCGCCGGCGGTACGGCCACCGAGCCCATCCCGCTGGTGCGCCGCTCGCGCCGGGCCGTGCGCTCGGCCTCCGACGAGACGCCCGCCCCGGTGTCGGCCGGTCCGCCGGTCGCGCCGGTGGACTCCTTCGGCCTGGACTCCTTCGGCCAGGGCGGCTTCGTCCCGCAGGCCGCTCCGGTACCGCTGCCGCTGCCGCTGTCCTCGACGGGCGTCGGGGCGGACATCGGGGCGAGTGTCGAGACGGGCGCGGAAACGACCGCCGGGACGACCGCCGAGGCCGAGCCGGAAGCCACCGTCCACGAGATCCCGCTGCCGGAGGCGCCGTTCCCGCAGGGACAGCCGTTCCCGCACGGGCAGCCGTTCCCGCAGGAGCAGCCCTACCAGCCCGAACAGCCCTTCCCGCAGGAGCAGCCCTACCAGCCGTACGAGTCCGGGCAGCCCTACGAGTCCGGGCCGCCGGTCCCGCTGGAGCAGCCGATCGAGCACAGCTCCCCGGCCGACCCGGCACCCGCCCTGGACGTCCCGGCCTACCCGGACATCGCCTACGCCCGGGTCACCGAGGCCGAGGCCCCGTACGCCGACGAGCAGTACCGCCCGGCCGACCACTACCGGCTGGCCGAGCGCCGGCAGCGCCGCGAGTACCGGACCTCGGTGCCGTTCAGCCCGGCCGAGGGCGGCCAGGCCCCACTGCCGCAGCGCGTCCGGCAGGCCAGCCTGGCGGCCGAGCTGCGGGTGCCCCCGCCGGAGCGGTCGCCGTGGGTCGAGCGGCCCGCCGCCGGGCCCGCCACCCCGCCCGCGGGCCCGGTCGAGCGCACCGACTGCCCGGTGCGGCGCTCGGGTGCGGCGATCGGCGCCTTCCAGCGCCAGTCCCGCGCCGCCCGGGCCCAGGACAGCGGCGAGCACCCGCTGCCCGCCGCCCCGCCGGCCCCCTCCCCCGCACCCGCCGGCCACCCGGCTCCCGCGCCCGCCCCGTCCCCCTGGGCCCTTCCGGCCGCGGACACCCGAACCACACGAACGGATGACCAGTCATGAACCGCACGATCGCCACCCACCAGGACCTGGACTGGCTGCTGGACGGACTCGTCGACTCGGTGCCCGGGACCAGGAACGCCGTCCTGCTCTCCGACGACGGTCTCGTGGTCAGCCACTCCCGCACCATCGAGCGGGCCGACGCCGAGCGGCTGGCCGCCGTCGCCACCGGCCAGCAGAGCCTGGCCCGCGGGGTCGGGGCGCTGTTCGACGGCGGCCCGGTGCACCAGGTGATCGTCGAGCTCGCCGAGTGCTGGCTGTTCGTCATCGCCGCCGCCCAGGGCACCCACCTGGCCGTGGTCGCCTCCCAGGAGGTGGACGCCGAGGTGATGTCCGTCGCGATGCACACCCTGGTGCAGCAGGTCGGCCAGAAGCTCACCACCCCGGTCCGCGGCGAGGGCGCCCCCGCCGCCCCGGCGTCCTTCGACGCCTTCGCCTCCCGGAACCGGGGCTGACCCGGGTGGAACCGTACGGGAACGACGCCTGGGGGGACGGCCTCGACGACGGCCGGCAGGCCGGCCCGCAGTCCGGCGGGGACGACGGCCGGCGGCGCGGCGCGGTGCCGCACTGGAGCGAGCTGGAGGAGGACGACGCGGAGGAAGAGACGGGCAGCATGGTGCGCCCGTACACGATCACCCGCGGCCGGACCGCGCCCGAGCGCGACGACCTCACCCTCATCACCGTGCTCACCACGGTCGAGGCGGAGGCCGACGCGGCCCTGGCGCGGGGCAGCCGCGCCGGTGCTCGCGGCCTGCAGCCCGAACACCGGCTGATCCTCGAACGCTGCCGGCGTCCCATCGCCGTCGCCGAGGTGTCGGCGGGCCTGGACCTCCCGGTCTCGGTCACCAAGATCCTGCTGGGCGACCTGGTCTCCCAGGGCCTGCTGAAGGCCCGGGCACCGCTCTCGGTGGCCCGGGCCGCCGGGGGCGTGGACCTCGGCCTGCTCACGGCCGTACGCGAAGGACTCCGGAGACTCTGAACATGGCAACACCCCACTCCGCCATCGACGCCCCCGCCGCCCCGGCCGCCGTCAAGATCCTGATCGCGGGCGGCTTCGGCGTGGGCAAGACCACCCTGGTCGGCTCGGTCAGCGAGGTCACCCCGCTGCGCACCGAGGAGTACCTGACCCGGGCCAGCGTCGGCATCGACGACCTGGCCGGCGTCGACCAGAAGACCACCACCACCGTCGCGCTCGACTTCGGGCGGATCACGGTCAGCCCCGAGCTGGTCGTCTACCTGTTCGGCACGCCCGGCCAGGAACGCTTCTGGTTCATGTGGAACGACCTGGTCAACGGCGCCCTCGGCGGGATCGTCATCGCCGACACCCGCCGGCTGGAGACCAGCTTCGCCTCCATCGACTTCTTCGAGAGCCGGGGCATCCCGTTCGTGGTCGCGATCAACTGCTTCCACAACACCAACACCCGCACCCCCGACGAGATCCGGGCCGCGCTCGACCTCGACCCGCAGGTGCCGATGCTGCTCGGGGACGTGCGCGAGCGCGCCTTCGGCCGGGACCTGCTGCTCGCCCTGGTCGACCACCTGATGGACCTCGCCGCCACGCGCGCCGGCTGAACCGGTCCCGGCCGAACCCTCATGCGGCCGGCCGGCTCCGGCCGAGCCCCCGCACTCCTGCGAACTTCCCTTCGGAGCGTCCCTCATGACCAGACCCCTGCGCGTCCTCGTCAACGGTGGCGGCATCGGCGGCCTCACCCTCGCCACCGCCCTCGCCCAGCGCGGCCACCAGGTCGACGTCGCCGAGCTGCGCGAGCAGCTGGAGGCCCTCGGCGTCGGCATCATCCAGCCGTCCAACGCCCTGCACGTGATGCGCGAGATCGGCGTCCTGGAGGACTGCCTGTCCGTCGGCTTCCCGTGGGAGGTGCTGACCATCTGCGACCCGGCCGGCGCCACCCTCGCGAAGATCCCGCAGCCCCGGATGGGCGACGTGCCCTCCAACAACGGCATCCCGCGCCCCGCGCTGGCCCGCGTCCTGGCCGACGCCGCCGCCGGGGCGGGCGTGACGGTCCGCTTCGGCACCACCATCGGCACCCTGCACGAGGACGCCCACGGCGTCGAGGTCGCCCTCACCGACGGGCACGTCGGCCGCTACGACCTGGTCGTCGGCTTCGACGGCATCGGCTCGCCGCTGCGCCGCCACCTGTACGGCGAGAAGTACGTCCCCGAGTACACCGGCTTCGCCAACTGGCGTGTCACGCTGCCGCGTTCGCCCGAGGTTCAGGGCGTGGTGATGTCCTCCGGCAACCTCAGCGCCAAGGCCCTGCTCACCCCGATCAGCACCGAGCAGATGTACCTGGGCTCGGTCTTCGCCGAGGCCGAGGACTTCCGTCCGGACCCGGAGCGCGCCCACGAGCAGCTGCGCGAGCGGCTGGCCGGCTTCGGCGGGCCGATCGCCGAGGCGCTGGCGCTGATCACCGACCCGGCCGCCGTGGTCCACTCGCGGATCTCCCAGGTCACCGTCGAGGAGCCCTGGCACGTCGGCCGGATCGTCCTGGCCGGCGACGCCGCCCACGCCTCCACCCCGCACCTCGCCCAGGGCGCCGCGATGGCCGTCGAGGACGCGCTCGTGCTCGCCCAGAGCCTGGACGCGGCCGACACGGTGCCGGCCGCCCTCGCCGCCTGGGAGGAGCGCCGCCGCCCCCGCGCCATGTGGGTCCAGGCCCTGTCGCGGGCCGTCCTCAAGCAGGAGACGGGCACGCCGACCACGCCGGAGGAGGACGAGCTCCTCAAGGTCGGCATCCCGGGCGCGGCGCACGTCC
This sequence comes from Kitasatospora sp. NPDC048715, assembly GCF_043198905.1. NCBI lineage: Bacteria > Bacillati > Actinomycetota > Actinomycetes > Kitasatosporales > Streptomycetaceae > Kitasatospora > Kitasatospora sp. NPDC048715. The sequence goes on from NZ_JBICVH010000007.1 coordinate 195,809, forward strand.
TGGTCCAGCCGTACTGACGGCTGCGGCCTCGACCCCTCCGCCCGGCTGCGGCCCCGGGCCCGGCGGCGCGTTTCGGCGCGCCGCCGGGCCGGGCGGCGGCGGGGCGGGCGGCGGCGGGGCGGGCGGCGGCGGGGCGGGCGGCGGCGGGGCGGTTCAGCGACCGGCCAACTGCAGGATCCGGTACCCGAGCCACCCCGGCAGGACCAGCGCGAGGGCCAGCCCCGCCATCACCAGGTCGGCCTTCCTGGTGGCGAGTTGCGCCCTCCAGGCCATCGCCCGCTGCCGCCTCCCGGTCGCGGCCAGCGCCGTGTGGATGGTGCGGACCAGGTGCACGGTGGGCGTCCGCAGGGAGGAGCCGCTCGACCGGGCCGTCCACGCCGTCCGCCCCCTGCGCTCCTTCACCGGGAACACCCGGGGGGTCCAGTGGGCGTCGAAGGCGATGACGGCTCCGACCCAGTGCCCGCCCACGACCATCTCCCTGGGCAGCAGCGGGGTGGGGAGGCTCGCGTTCACCTGGCCGGCCAGCTCCGGAAAGCCGCGCGGGGCCAGCAGGATCAGCTTCGCCGGCGGCTGCGTGGCCCGGGCCTCCCCGATCTCCCACCGCAGCCCTTCCCCCGGCCCCAGCCGCAGCACGATCAGCTGGGACAGGTCCATCAACCGCCGCACGGTGCCCTGCCAGTCGTCGAGCGGCAGGTAGAACCGGGCCGCGCCCAGGAGCGGAAGGGTCTCCCCCGGCCGCCCCACCGCGATCACGGGACCGACGGCGCCCAGCGCGGCGGCGAACTGCACCTCCCGCGCGCGGAGGTCGCTCCTCGCCCTGTCGTCCACCCGGGCGGCCGCCTCGTCGTCGTCGAAGCTGCGCAGGTAGAGCACGGGTCTGCGACCGTCCCGGAGCAGGGCCTGGGCCGCCCCGCGAGCCGCGTACGGACGGGTGCTGCGCAGGACCAGGAGGCCGGCCCCCGCCGCCGCGACGCCGCCCGCCAGCAGCAGGAGCGACGCCTCCGGCGGGAGCGCGGCGCTGCGCTCCGACACGGCGACGGCGAGCGCGCCGCCCCCGGCCAGCACGCACCCGGCGGTGTTGGCGGCCAGGACGGCCCGCCGGCATCGCGGCCGCCGGGTGCCGTAGCGGTCGACGAGCGCGACGATCTCGGCGACCCCCGCCCGTCGGCGGTGCCGCAGCCACAGGGCGGGCCCGAGCAGTGCCAGGGCGACCGCCCCGCACCACAGCGCCCCCGCCCTGCTCGCGCGCACCTGCTGGCCCACGCCCACGTTGACCAGCAGGTGCAGGGCCGCGTACGCCGCCGCGAGCGCGACCGCCGTGATCCACCGGGCGAACATCCGTAGCCGGGACGACACGCCGACCACCCCCGAACCCTCGCGCAGCCGTTGAGCAGGACCCTTCAATCCGATACCGCAACGGACGGGCCGTCATGCGTGTGCGATCGGAGCCGGTTCCCCGGCGCACGCCCCGAGCGGGACGGCCCGGAGCGCGTCCGGGCCGTCCGTCAGCGGATCCTCCGCAGCGTCACGCGCCGGCCACCACGGGCTCGTAGGGATCAACCCGCCGAACGGAGCGGCGCCGGGCGGGCCGAGGGCACCGGCCGGCTGATCTGGTCCCGGCGGTCCCACACCGCCTTGGAGATGCGGGCGAGCAGGCGGGCCGCCGGGTCGGTGCGGTCCGTGCCGTCGGCGAGCGGGCCGGTGTAGCAGACGGCGATCAGGTAGGGCGGGCAGTCGGCCGCCTGGACGAGGCCCACGCCGAGCCGGGTGCCGGGGATCCAGCCGTTCTTGAAGGCGATCCGGGTGTTGGAGGGGAGCCCGGCGGCCAGGTCCACCCGGAACTCGTTGCATTCGAGGAGGCCGAGGAGTTCGGGCTCGTCGGCGAGCGAGCGCAGCAGCCGGACCAGGTCGCGGGCGCTCACCCGGTTGTGCACGCCCCGGGCGCGCGCCGCGTAGTCCTCGATCCCGCGCGGGGTGGCGCTGTGCGTGGCTCCGGCGCGGCGCCACACGTCGGCGACGGCCTGCTGGGTGGTGCGGGCCAGGCAGATGTTGGTGGCGAGGTTGGAGGAGTGGGTGATCATCCGCTCGGCGAGCAGCCGGAGCGGGACGTGGGTGCCGAGCAGTTCCCAGGGCAGCGGGTCGCTGTCCCGGTCCGGGTCGTTGCCGAACTCCCCGCCCACGACGGACTCGAAGCGGTTCACCACGGGGACCTCGGCGTCGAGACTGACGCCGCCGCGGCAGAGCGCGGCGAGCACGGCGACCTTCATCGTGCTCGCGGCGTCGTGCAGTTCGTCCGGGTTGTGGAGGAACACCGGCTTCGAGTCGCCCATCCAGGGGGCCACCACCACAGAGAGCATGGAGGAAGGGTAGGGCAGAACCGGTCGGACCTCGACGGTTGCGGCGCACGACACGAACCCGCGGCAGCCGCGGCGGCCCGTCAGCCGCCGGGAGGCAGCGCCACGGGCTTGCGCAGCAGCCACTGGCCGGCCGTCCGCCGCGGCTGCCGCACGACGATCCGGCCGTGGCGCTTCCGGCCGACCAGCTCCACGCGCAGGGCGACCGGCCCGCCGGAGTCCGGCGCCCGGTCGTTCCTGACCCTGCTGAACTCCAGTGCCAGGGCGTCGGAATCGACCACGACGCCGGGCCCGGTGATCAGCGTCAGGGTCTTGCCCTCCATGTCCAGGTCGATCCGCAGGGTGTCCTGGGTGATCACCGCCTGGGTGAAGTCGAGCGTCACGTCGCACCACTCCACGAAGAGCTCCAGCCGTCGCGGCACCACCCAGCGCCCCTCCCGCCTGACCGCGCTCCACCGCTGGTCGATCCGCAGGACGTCCTTGACCTCCGCCACCACCCCGTCGGCGGAGATCGACACCGGCGGCAAGTCGGCCGTCAGCCCGGCCAGTTCGCCGAGCGTCCGCGCCGACAGGGCGGCCTCCAGGCGCTCGTCCAGCTCGTCCGGGGTCAGCCGGCCGTCGCCCGCAGCGATCCGCAGCAGCTCGGCCACCCGGTCCCGGTCGGCATGGGAGGCCCGCATCCCGGACTGCTGCGGGCCGCCGCCGGAGTGCGTCCCGGCGGGCACGATCTCTCCCGGCATACTTCCCGTCCTGAACTCGACGATGGTTCGTCACGCGTCGGGGTCGGCGACACGAACGGGAACTCACGATATATCGCGATAGGAGTTCCCGCCAGACCGCTCAGCGGGACGGGCCGTCCGCGGCGCGCGGGCTCACCAGCATGCGGATGTCGTCGGCGGCCCACAGCACGAACCGTTCGACCGGGACCACCCGGTGGCCCGGCTCGGGCCGGAAGCCGAGCCGCTTGAGCAGGACGGCCAGCAGCACCAGGGCCTCCGTCATGGCCAGGCCCGCCCCCTCGCAGGCACGCGGGCCCAGGCCGAACGGGATCCAGGCCAGCCGGGGGCGCCCCGCCGACTCCTCGGGAGTGAACCGCTCGGGCCGGAACCGCTCCGGCTCGGGCCAGTACGCGGGGTTCAGGTGGACGGCCAGGATCGGGAGGAGGACCACCGCCCCGGCGGGGACGGTGTACCCGCCGACGGCCAGCGGACCGGCGGTCCACCGGGCGCCGTACGGGCCGGGCGGGTAGCGGCGCAGCGACTCGCGCAGGACCATCCCCAGGTACGGCAGCCGGTGCAGGTCGGCGTGGTCGGGCGCCGGGCGGTCGCCGAGGACCCGGTCGAGCTCCTCGGTGACGCGCGCGGCCGCCTCCGGGTGGGCGGCGAGCAGGTGCAGCGTCCAGGAGACGGCCACACCCGTGGTGTGGTGGGCGGCCAGCATCACGGCGAGGACGGTGTCACGGATCCTCGCGGGGCTCTCGCCGGCCTCGACGAGGGCGCCGATCAGGTCGCTGCGGTCACGGGTGCTGGTGTTGGGGTTGTCGGTGCCGGGGCCGCCTGCGCCGCGGTCGCGGGTGCCGGGGCCGCTGGCGCCCGGGCCGTCCGGGCGGTGCGCGGCGATCACCCGGTCGACCGTCGCCCGCAGCCGGGCGAGGGCCCGCGCGGTCCGTTCGACGTGCTGTTCCGGGGCCTGCTCGGCCGGATCCCGGTAGAGGCGCTCCAACCGGTCGGCGAGCACCGCCTCGAAGGCCTCGACCACGCCGTCCGGGTCCTCGACCTCGCCGCCCAGGGCGTAGCCGCAGACCATCCGGAGGGAGAGCCCGGCCAGTTCCCGCTGGAGCTCGACGGACCGCCCGGCGGGCAGGGCGGCCCAGCGGTCGGCGAGCCCGGTCGCCAGGGCGGCGAAGCGGGCGACGTGCCGTTCGTGCGAGGGCCGTCCGGCCAGGACGGTGAGCAGCAGCCGGCGCCACGGCCCGTGCTCGTCGGCCGGGAGCACCTGGAGGTTGCCCGCCTCGAACAGCGGGTCCAGGAAGGAGAACAGCCGCCGGGGCCGCTCGTCGAGGTGGACCGCGGCCTCCAGCAGCACCGGATCGGCGATCGACACGGCGGTCCCGGCCCCGGGCAGCTGGAGCCGCGCGACGGGTCCGTACTCGGCGTGCAGCCACAGCTGGTAGGCGTGCAGGCCGCCCGCCCGCGCGATGGCGCCCACCCCGCCGTCGGCGCACGGTTCGGGCCCCGGGATCTCCATCGCACCTCCTCGTGACGGCGTGGGAAGTCGGCGGGGCCGACTTCCCGTGCTCCGGTCCTGCTCCGGCGTCAGTTGACGAAGTAGCTGAACCCGACCGTCGCCGCGGACATCCCGGCGGCGATCTCCCGCGTCAGCGACCCCTGACAGTTCGCCGCGGAGTACACGTCGACCCTCGCGTCCGTGAGGTTCTGGACGACTACGGGCGACACGGTCGGGTAGCACCCCCGCGCCGGGTTCCGGTGCGCCGCACCGTTCACCACCAGCACCCCCGTCGCCGCCTGTGCGGGCACGGCGAACGCGAGCACTCCGGCGGCGGCCGGCATCCCGACCGCGGCAATCCGACGACGCATGACTGTTCTCCCTTCCGAGGGCGCACGACCGGTTGCGGCGCCCTTCCGGGGCATGGATTCCCCCGCCGCCCCGTCCACGCCGGAACCCCCGCCGCAATCCCCCGAACCGACGCGGGCGTACGGGCTCCTACCAGGTCTCCAGCGAGGAGGAGATGTCGTTGAAACCGATGCTGCGCAACTCCATCTGCCGGAACTCCGGGGTGCCGAACGGCAGCACGAAGGTGTGCGAGTTCCCCGACCAGTGGATGTCGGACCACAGTCTCGTCACCTGCGTGCCCAGCATCCAGAAGGAGGAGATCCTGTCGTTCCAGTCGGCGAAGGGGAAATAGGTGACCTTCGTCAGGTCGTAATACCCCCTATTCGCATCCAGAAAGATATTGCCGCCGCCCAGATTGTCGTCCTCGTAGAACCAGGTCCGGGGGTGGAACTCGCGCGGCTGCGGTTCCGCCGAAAGCGCACGGGAGGTTCCCGCGCGGTGCACGTACTGCTCGAAGAACAGGATCCGCCACCACTGCTCGATGACCGCGATGTCGTCGACGACCAGCAGGTGACCGGCGCCCGGGGTCGACACCGCGTGCAGTTCCCGGCCGTTGAGCCGCGCGATGTCCTGCGGGTCGTGCAGCTCCCCCTCGAACATGAAGGGCAGGTCGGGCTGTTGATGAACGATCCGGGCGGCGACCTCCGGCGGCGCGGGCGCATGCGCGCGCAGGGGGTCGCTCGGGCGCAGCGCGTCGGCCCGGTCCCCCGCCGACGCCCGGAGGCCCTCCCGGAGCACCCGGACGCATTCCTCCAGTGAACCGATTCCCTGCGCCCCGAGTTCCGCGATTCCGTCGCTGATGTCGGCATCACCCGCAACCATCGCGGCCAGAAGTTCGAACGCCCTGCTGTCCTCGGAATGTGACATCGGAGGTATCCGTTCGACGGATTTACAGGCCGAGCCCGGTGCCCGGCCTCCGAATTCCAGCTTCCGCCCGAGGGCAGGGGGCCGCAACACCGGTCCGGACACCCGGAACGCCCGTCCGCGCCCCGGCTCCGGCCGGCCAGGCCGAGCGTGCGGAACGGCCGCGCACGGGGGTCGCCGGTGCGGCCCTCGGGCTGGGCCGCCCGGAACCCGTCCTGGTAGCGGCGGGTGCGGTCCTATTCGCCGGGGACGTCCCCGTCCCGGCCGTCCCTCTCGTCTTGGTCCGCGCACCCTAGCGCCGCAGGTGGCGGCTCACATCGCCGACCAGGGTGATCCTCACCCGCCGCTCCGCGAACCGCCACCGCCCGTCCTCCCCGCGCACGAAGCGGTCGTGGTACCGGCCGGCGGCGATGGCCTGCAGCGGCAGTTCGGGCAGCGCCTGCAGCACCGTGACGTACGAGCGCGCGACCGCCGTCCCCGCCCGCTCGTCGACCTCGACGGCCAGGTTGCCGGTGACGTGCTGGGTCCGCGGCGTCCCGTCGGCGTACACGGCGATCGTCTCCCGGAACATCGCCTCGATCGCCGCGGCCCCGCGGACCGGCACGCCGCTGCCGACGAAGACGGCGTCGGCGAGCAGGGCGCCGAGCCCCGCGAAGTCGCCGTCGTCCACGAGTTCGGCGTAGCGCGCGATCAGGTTCTCGATCGCGCGGTGGCTCGGTACCGGATCGACGGACGCGGACATGCTCTCCCCCACGGGCCCGGCGGCAGTCGGTTCCTCCGCCCCTCTCCCCGACTCTCCCACGCTTTTGACCGGGCGTCGGAAATCCGCTGGCGGGGACGGCTGCCGGGATGTTAGCTTCCAGTCGCCCGTGAAACCGCCCGAGGAGGTGAGCCCCGTGAACGCAGTACCGATATGGGTGCTCCCCCTGGAGATCACGGCTGGCGACTGACCCAGGTGTCGCCGGGAGCGCCGCTTCGAGCAGGCATTCCCGAAAGGCAACACCGATGCACTCTTCCCTGTCTCTTCAGTCTCCTCGGTCTCCTCGGTTCACCGCCGAGTCCTCGGCGAACGGCATGATCGAGCGCGACTTCACCGTGGGCGGCGTCCCCGGTGTGCTCTGGTCCCCCGTCCGCGCCGGAGCCGGCGCGCCCTCCGCCTCCGGCACCCGTCGTGCGCCCCTGGTCCTGATGGGCCACGGCGGCGGCACTCACAGGAAGCACCCGTCCATGTCGGGCCGGGCGCGGCTCCTGGTGGCCGGCTGCGGCTTCCACGTCGCCGTCCTCGACGCCCCCGGGCACGGCGACCGGCCGCGCAGCGCGCACGACGAGGCGGAGATCGCCGAGCTGTACCGCGCCCGGGCGGCGGGCGAGCCGGAGGGGCCGGTCGTGGTGCGCTACAACGCGCACCTGGCGGAGCTCGCCGTGCCCGAGTGGCGGGCGGCGCTGGACGCGCTCCAGCAGCTTCCGGAGATCGGCACCGACGGGCCGGTCGGCTACTTCGGCCTCAACATGGCCACCGCGATCGGCGTGCCGCTGGTAGCGGTCGAACCCCGGATCACGGCCGCGGTGTTCGGGCTGCACTGGCCGGACGCCCTGGCCGAGAAGGCGCGGCGGATCACCGTCCCGATCGAGTTCGACCTCCAGTGGGACGACGAGCACATCCCGCGCGAGGCCGGCCTGGCGTTGTTCGACGCGTTCGCCTCGACGGAGAAGACGCTGCACGCGAACACCGGCCGGCACAAGGACCTGCCCCGCTTCGAGGCCGACAGCGCGGTCCGCTTCCTCGCCCGCCACCTCGGCCGCCCGGCGTCCGGTCCGGCGACCGGCCCGGCACAGGGGGCGGCCCCTGTGCCGGTGTCCGGGCCGGACGCCGCGTCGGCCTGACGCGAACGGTCGCGGCGCCCGGCGGCTACCGGCCGGGCGCCTCGGCCAGCCGGGAGATCTCGGCGGCGACGGCCTCCGGTTCGGCGGCGACGGTGACGCGGGCGACGCCGTCCAGGCCCGGGTGGGCGCCGACCCGGACGGAGTGCCGGGCGTTGCGCAGCAGGTCGAGGTCGTTGATGTCGTTGCCGAAGGCGTTGTACGCGTCGATCCCCAGCGAGGTCAGCGCCTCCCACTTGTTCGTGGTGCCCGGGGCGAAGTCGATGATCGCCTCGTCGAGGTGGTGGTTGACGGTCATCCCGAGCGCGCGGCCGGCCTCCGCGAGGGCCGCCGGGTCGGCCGCGTCGACCACCAGGAACTTGACCACGGCGGGGAGTTCGGCGAGCTCCACCCGGCGGGCCAGGCCGCCCTGGTCGACCCGGCCGCGGATCGGGTGGTCGGCCGGTCCGGTGTAGGCGTAGTCCCACGGGCCGTCGGCGAGGTAGCCCGCCCGGAACCGCTCGACCTCGGTCAGCAGCCGGTCGAGGTCACCGGCCTCGAACGCGGCCCGCGCCCGCACCCGGCCGCCGACGGAGACCAGGCTGCCGTTGCCGCCGATCAGCGTGGCGGCGGGAAAGGCCCCGTCGAGGACGGGCAGGAGGTCGCGGACCGGCCGGGCGGAGGCGAAGACCAGCTGGTGCCCGGCCCGCTCGCAGTCCGCCAGCGCGGCGAGGATCCGGCGGTCGATCGTCCGCCCGTCGAAGCAGAGGGTGCCGTCGATGTCGAAGACCGTGGTGCGGGCGCTGGTGGTGATCATCGTGCGATCGTATCCAGGCGGTGCGGTGCACGATCCCGCGGCCCTTCGGGTACGGCCGGAGCGGGAAGTCGGCGGGCCCGACGTCCCACTCCGGCCGCAGCCCTCCGACACGTCCCCTCCGACACGTCTCCGCCGCCACGTCCCCTCCGACACGTCCCCGCCGTCCGGGCGGGACGGTCACGCGCGGGCCGGGCCGGTCGCCGGTCGCGCCGCGCGGCGGTGGCGGCGGACGGCGTCGCGGTTGGCGCAGAGCTGGGAGCAGTAGCGCCGGCGGCCGGTCCGCGTGGTGTCGGCGAAGAGGGTGGTGCACTCGGCGACGGCGCACCGGCCGAGCCGGTGCATGCCGCGGCCCACCAGGTGGAAGGCGGTGCCGACGGCGATCAGGGTGGACAGCACGGCGGCGAACGGCTGGTGGTCGTCGCGGTAGTGGAGGTGCCAGCCATCGGCGTGGTCGGTCAGCCGGGGGTGGGCGGCGTCGGCGGCCAGCATCCGGTTGAGCCGTTCGGCCCGTTCGCGCTCGTCGGCCGCGTCGACCACCGACTCCCAGCTGTCCAGCAGGGCCAGGATGCGCGCCAGGTCCGCCGGCAGGACCGGTCCGTCGACCACCAGCCCGGCCGCGCGGCAGCGGTCCACCAGTTCCCCGGCGGTTCCGGGGCGCCGGTTGGCCAGTTCCGCGGCGAGGTGCACGGCGCCTTCGCCGTAAGGGTTGAGATGCATAAGACCATGACACCAGGCTGCTGAGCATGAGTCAGCACACCGACACCGAGAAGCACTCCGGGCCGAGGGCCGTCGGGGACGCCGCCCGCCCGCTCCGGTACCGCTGGGTGGTCCTCGGCGTCGCCACCGTCACCCAGGCCGCCTCCGGCTTCTTCGTCCAGGGCATCGGGGCGATGGCCGTCCCCCTGCAGCAGTCACTGGACGTCAGCACGACCCGGCTCGGCCTGCTCCTGTCCGCCTCCCAACTGGTGCCGCTGGTCGGCCTGCTGGTGGCCGGTGCGCTCCTGGACCGGCACAACGAGCGCTGGGTCGTCGGCATCGGTTCCGCCGTGGTCGCCGCGGCCCTGCTCCTCGGCGGCCTGGCGCAGGGGTACGCCTCCCTGCTCGCCGTCCTGCTGGTCGTCGGCGCCGGGTACAGCACCGTGCAGCCCGGCGGCAGCAAGTCGGTGGCCGTCTGGTTCGCCCCGGCGCAGCGGGGACTGGCCATGGGCGTCCGCCAGGCGGGGCTGCCGCTGGGCGGCGCACTCGCCGCCGCCGTCCTGCCGCTGGTGGCCGTGGCGCACGGGTGGCGGGCGGCGCTGGTGGTCGGCGGGCTGGTCGCCCTCGTGGGCGCCGGGCTCTTCACCGCCCTCTACCGGCGGCCGCCGGCCGCCACGGCCGTGCGCCCCGCTCCCGGCACCGCCGCGCCGACGGCCTCCGTCGGCTCCCGGCTGCGGATGCTCCGCGAGCCGGCCATGACGAGGATCCTGTTCTCCGGCCTGAGCCTGGTCTCGGTGCACAGCGGCATCGGCGTGCTCGGCGCGCTGTACCTCCACGACGTGACGGCCCTCGGCCCCGGTCCGAGCGCCGCCGTCCTGGTGGCGGTCCAGGTGGCGGGGGCGGCCGGCCGGATCGCGCTGGCGGCCTGGAGCGACCGCAGCCGTGCCGGGCGGTACCGGCCCGTCCTGGTCTGCCTGGGCGCGGTGGTGGCCGGGTTGACGGTCCTGACGACGCCGGCGGGCCACTCCCCCGTGGTGGCCGCCCTCCTGTTCACCTGGCTGGGCTTCTTCGGCATCGGCTGGTACGGCCCCTGGGTGGCCCACCTGGCGGAGTCGGCCCCACCGGGCCGGACCGGCTTCGCCCTCGGGCTGGTCATGGCCGTCAACCAACTGGCCGTCGTCCTGGTCCCGCCCGCCCTCGGGCTGCTCCGCGACACCACCCACGGCTTCACCGCCGCCTGGGCCGCCCTCGCCGCGGCCACGGCCGCGACCCTCGTGCTGACCGCCCGCGGCGGTGGCGGCGGCGGGCGCGGCACCCCTGCCGCCACGGGCCGCACACCGGCGGGTACCGTACGGCCGTGAGCAACGAGACGCCTCCCGGGTGGTACCCGGTCCCCGGTCCGGACGGCGCCCCCGGCCACGAGCGCTGGTGGGACGGCAACGCCTGGACCAGCGACGTCCGGCCGGTCCAGGGCGGCTACGGCTACCCGGGCCAGGAGGCGCCCCCGGCGCAGCAGGCGTACCCGGCCCACCCCGGCCAGCAGGCCTACCCCGGCCCGCAGGCGTACCCGGGCCCGCAGTCGTTCCCGGCCGCGGGCTACGGCCGGCCCGGCCCCGGCTACCCGCCGATGGCCGCGGCCCCGCTCCCCGCCCCCAGGCGGGCCAAGCCCGGCGTGATCATCGCCGTCGCGGTCGGCGTCCTGGCGGTCGGCGGCAGCATCGCCGGAGTCGCGCTCAGCCACGGCGGCGACCCGGCGGCGGACCCGACCACCGACCCCACCGTTTCCGTCAGCCGCAGCACCGGCCCGACCACGAGCCCCGGCCCCACCCCGAAGCCGGCCACGCCCAAGCCCGCCCCGGTCCTCAGGAGCACCGTCGCGGACCAGCAGCACTCGATCACCCTCCCGGTGTTCGAGGGCTGGGAGGTGACGACGACCGACACCCCGCAGTGGTCGGTCTACCTCGGCAGCGGCCGCTACACCTGCGCGAACGGCAAGGCCTGCATCCGCGGCCGGTTCTCGGTGGAGAAGAACACCATCCAGGGCGACAGCGCGAAGGCCGCCGCCGACGCCGCCATGCCTACCGTCGCCAAGCAGATCTTCAGCGGGATGACCTCGCAGACCGACTACGGCTCGGGCAGCCTCGCCGTCGCCGGCGTGGCCGGCTACGCGACCCGCTGGCACATCACCAACGCCGACGGCACCCAGGGCTACGTCCTGTTGGCCGCCCTCCCCGCGAAGGGCGGGGGCTACGTGGTCTTCGACGGCGGCGTGGACGACGACCCGGCCGCCCCGGACGTCTCGGTGCTGGACCAGATCCTCCTGGGCGTCAAGAAGGACGACGCCCCCACCAGCGGCACCTGACGTCCCGTTCCGGCGGTGTCGCGACCGCCGTCGCCCTCGCGGCCACGGCCGTAGCCGTCCCGCCTCCGGGCACGGGGCCGCGCGGCTACGCCGGCCGGTCGTCCGGGAGCCGCTCCGGGAAGGTGGGCGGCGGGAGCGGGCGCGGGCGTACGGTGGGCCGGTCGCCGCGGCGCAGGACGAAGACCCCCGGGAGGGCGATCAGGCCGGGCCCGGCGAGCAGGCCGGCCAGCCACTGGCGGCCGTCCAGGCCGACGATCACCGAGCCCGCGAGCATTCCGGCGGCGAGCACGAAGCCGGCCACCAGCCCGCCGACGTAGAGCTGGTGGGCGCGCTGGTCCGTGCGGTCCTGAGCCGCGATCCGGGCGCGCTCGGTCACCTGCTCCTCCCGCATCCGGGCCGCTTCGAGCACCGAGGCCGACGCCGTCCGCTCGCGTTCCAGCGAAGCCTGGTGGCGTTCCCTGGCACTCTCCCGGGCGTGTTCGCGCCGGAGTTCCAGTTCGAGGTGCTCCAGGGCCACCCGCAGGTGCTCGGGCGGAAGCCGGGCCCACTGGGTGGCGATCTCCAGGGCCGTCGGACGGCGGGTGCGGCTCTCCTCGGGGGTGGTCACCGGTCGTCACCTCGGGGCGTGGGGGCGGTGCGGTCGGGGCTGCGGGCCGCGCCCGGCGGCGGGCCGAGCCGGAGGAAGAGGCGTTCCAGGCCCTCGGTGACGGTCTCGGCGGCCACCGGGGTCAGCGGGTCGTCGGCGAACTCCAGCAGGGGCCGGTGCCCGGCCCCGGCGCCGCTCCCGGCGACCGCCGCGTCGCCGTCCGCCCAGGCGAGGACGCTGCCGGAGACGTCGGACCGGAAGACCGGCCCGCTGCCCACCGGCCCCGCCTCCGAAAGACCCTCCGAAAGGCTCTCCGAAAGACCCGGCGGCAGGCCCGCGGGGACGGGGAACCCCAGGCCCATGGGTGCGGGCCCGGTCGGCAGCGGGCTCTGGACGCGCCTCCCGGGCCCGTCCGCCCGTGCGCCCGGTCGTGGCGGCGTCGGCAGCGCCAGCGCGGCCAGCACCGCCGCGGCCAGCGCCGGAACGGCCGCCCACCCGCCGATCCCGGTGGCGGCGTACAGGACCAGCGTCCCGGCCCAGACCAGGACGGCCGCGCCGCCGAGCGCCGAACGTCTGCCCCCCACACCGCCCCCCTTCCTCCGATCCGAGCCTACCCATGACGAGGGCCCCCCGGTCGGAGAACTCCGCCGAGGGGCCCGGAAGGTGGCGAGGGGTCAGCTGTGCTGCGGGGCGGGCAGCGTCGCCGAGCCCGCGAGCAGCGGCCACTCCCGGTGGAACGGCGGCAGGGGCAGCTTGCCCTCGATGATCGGGGTGCCGAAGACCTTCAGGTGGGCGAGCAGCGAGCCGTTCAGGTCGACGCCGCCGACCAGCGACCAACTGCCCTGCGCCTGCGGCGGGTTGCCGGAGGAGTCGGCGACCAGCGAGCCCTCCGCCTGGGCGCGCAGATAGGGGGCGACGGTGGTCTCCACACCGACGGTGTCGTACAGGCCGAGGCTGATCTCGGCGCCGAGCGCGACCCGCACGCCCGCCTTGCCGTTGAGCCGCACGTGCACCGGGGTGACCTTGGTCTCGGCGCTGGTGGCCGGGGTCCAGCCCTTGCCGCCGGTGTAGTCGGCGCGCACCGCCCAGGTGCCGGTGGCGTCCTGCTCCGCCTCCAGGTGGACCTGGCCGTCGGCGCTGACCTCCAGGTAGCAGGTGAGGCCGAGGTTGACGACCACCGGCAGGCCGGCGACGGTCAGCACCGGGCTGGCCTGCAGCTTGGCGAAGGGCACCCGGACGGGGGCCGCGCCGGTGCTGCGGGCGGCGTCGCCGGTGACCTTCCACTGGGCGTGGGCGCCGAGGTCGAAGCCGATCGAGGCGGTGCGCGGGCTGCCGGCCGCCGCGCCGTGGTAGGCGAAGTGGACGGCGGGGTGGAGCTGGAGCGAGCCGGACGCGTCGAGGCTCGCGCCGTCGGGCAGCGGGACGGGGGCCTTGAGGTTCACCTCCAGGGTGCCGGAGGCGTCGGCCTGGACGCCGTTCCCGGTCAGGCCGGCGGTCGCCTTGAGGTCCTTGACCAGCGGGGTCACGGTGATGCCGTGCGGGTCGACGGGGACGTTGCCGTCGGCCTCGGTGCCGCCGAGGAGTTCGGCCAGGGTGGCCGGACGGGTGGTCAGGGCGATGGTGTTGCCCGCGCCGGGCCGGACGCCGGTGACGGCGACCAGCGCGCCCTGCGGGGCGGCGGCGGTGGGCGGGCTGGCGATCAGCTGCCCGGGCTGGACGGCCGCGGCCGCGACTGCGGCAGGCGGGACGGCGCCCGGCGAGGTCGTGGCCGAGGCTGTGGGCGAAGCCGTGGCCGAAGCCGTGGGCGAAGCCGTGGGCGAAGCCGTGGCCGGGGCCGAAGCCGTGGCGGCCGGCCCCGTCGCCGACAGCACGGCCGTGCCGCCCGCCGGGTCGTAGGCCGTCAGCTGGAGGTTCTTCGCCGCCGCCGTGACGGCGCCACCGTCCTTGCCCGGGCTGCCGATCGCGGCCTGGTGGTCCCCGGCGGGTGCGGCGGTGATGGTGGTTCTGCTCGGGGTCGGACGGCCGGCGGCGGGGCTGCCCGCCTTGGCGCGCGGGGTGCCGCCGGCGGGCGGGGCGGCGGCCGGGCTGCCCCCGGCGGCGGTCGCGGCCGGGTCGGCGACGGTGGCGGCGGCCGGTGCGGCACCGGCCTGGGAGGTACCGGGGCTGGTCGGCCCGCACGCGGCGGCCCCGGCGAGGACGAGGGTGAGGACGGCGGGGCCGGCGGCCCTGCCTATGGAGCTCTTGAACACGCGGCGTCATGTTACTGACGAGGAATAAGTTTGTCGAAGACAGGCCAAAAAAGGCGGACCTATCAGGTTTAACCGCAGGTCATCCGAGGTCCGTCAGAGTGGACGGATCAGCCGGGCGAACCGGGCCCCGCCCCAGCCGCGCCGCCGGCAGCGGAGACCCGTCCAGCGCACCGACCCCGCCCGCGCCCCTGCCCGCGCCCCCGTCCGTGTCCTCGCCCTCGCCCTCGCCCCAGAGCTCGGCGAGGTACCGCGAGCGCGCCATCGGTTCCGCCCCGAGGCTCCGCACGTGCGGCCCGTCCCACTGCGCGTCGAGCAGCCGCCCGCCCGCCGCGCCGAACCTCGCCCCGAGGTCGGCGACGGCGACCCGGGCGGCGTCCGGACGGCGGTGGAACATCGAGTCCAGGCTCAGCACCGGGCCGACCACCACCCCGAACACGCCGCCGATCAGCTCCTCCCCCTCCCACACCTCGCCGCTGTGCGCCGCCCCCAGCCCGTGCAGCTCCATCAGCGCTGCCGCCAACTCCTCCGTGAGCCAGACCGGCTGACGCCCCTCGGCGCACGCCGCCAGCACCTGCCCGAAGGCCCGGTCCGCGCTCGTCCACCACGAGGACCGGTTGCGCAGCCGCCGCTCCAGCCGCCTCCCGAGCCGTACGCCGTCGGGCGCGATCACCGGCCTCGGGTCGGGCGACCACCAGGCCAGCGCGTACGGGTCCGTCCCGCCCGGCAGCAGCGCCACCTCGCCCGCCTCGACGGCGTCCCCGTACAGCGCCTCGCTGTACGCGCTCGCGTACACGTCCGCCGCCGGCAGCGGGAACAGCCCGCGCCGGTACGCCGCCAGCAGTTCTCCGGGCCCGAGCGACCCGCCGAAGGCCACCGGGCCGTCGCCGGGGCCGAGTCGCCCGCCCAGCGCGTCGAAGAGGCTCGCGCCGGAAAGGCTCCCCTCGGAACGACTCCCGTCGGAACGGCTCCCCTCGAAACCGCTCCCCTCGAAACCGCTCACGGCGACGCCGCCCGCAGGAAGCCCTCCCGCTCCAGCCCCGCCAGGTAGTGGTCGATCAACCCGGCCTCCACCGGGGGCAGTTCGATCCCGCTCCCGGCCAGCGCCGCGTCCGCGTTGACCCGCTCGAACAGCGGGAACGTCGGCCGGAAGTACATCTCGCTGATCGACAGTTCCGTCCCCGGCGCGCGGTCCACGAACAGCGGGACGAACGGTGCGATCGGGTGCGTCGGGTTCCCGGCGGCGAACCGGACCAGCCGCCGCACCCAGTCCCCGTACGGCAGTGGGGCGATCCGGTGGCCGCGCGCCCGCAGCCGCTCGGCGAGGTCGGCGAGGACGCCCGGCTGCGGGGAGGTGAGGTGGTAGACCTCGCCGGCGGCCGGCGCGTGGGCGGCGATGTGGGCGACGGCCCGGGAGAAGCGGTCGGCGGGGACGAAGTCGAGCAGCAGTTGCACGTCCGGGCAGGTCCCGCTGTCGGCCAGGTAGGCGATCAGCGCGCACAGTTCGGTGCCGGTGTTCATCGCGCCGTCCGCGAGGTCCCCGGTGACGTCGTTGGTGCGCAGCACGGTGACCGGCAGGCCGGCGGCGGCCGCGTTGTGCAGCAGCTGTTCGGCGACCCACTTGCTCTCGACGTAGCCGACGCCGAGCCGTTCCGGGTGGGCGAGCGGGGTCCGTTCGGTGACCTTCGGGACGCCGGCCGCGCCGAAGCCGGCCAGGACGGCGAGGGTGGAGAGGTAGTGCACGGGGATGCCCCGGCTGTGCCCGGCGAGCCGGGCGACCTCCCGGGTGCCGCCGACGTTGGGGCGGCGCAGCTGGTGGTACGGGTAGAGGAAGTTGACCTGCCCGCCGAGGTGGTGGATCGCGTCGAGGTGCCCGGCCAGCCAGTCGAACCGGTGGTCCGTCAGCCCGAGTGCGGGCCGGGTGAGGTCGCCGACCAGCGGCACCACCCGCCGGTCGGCGAGGTCGTGCCGCAGGAAGCGCTGCTGCGCCGCCCGCAGCCGTTCCAGCGCGTGTTCCTCGTCGGGCGCGCGGACCAGGCAGTGGATGCGGGCCCGGGTGGTGGCGAGCAGCGCGTGCAGCAGGTGGGCGCCGCAGAAGCCGGTGGCGCCGGTGAGCAGGATCTCGGCGGGCTCGGCCCGGGAGGGCGCCGGGCTCCAGGACTGCCGGAGGTCGTCGGTGAGCCGGGCCTCCGCGAACCAGTCGACGCCGGCGTCCCGTTCGGCGCCCGCGGGGCCCTCCGTGCGCGCCGCCCGCAGGGTCCCCGCGAAGGCGTGCAGGACGGGTTCGCGCAGCAGTGCCCGGGTGAGCGCCCGCACCTGCCCGACGTCGATGCCGAACATGATCCGGGCCCGCGCCAGCATCTCCATCGCGAGCAGCGAGGTGCCGCCGAGGGCGAAGAAGTCGCCGTCCGGGCCGACGTGCTCGACGCCGAGCAGCTCCGCCCACAGCTGCCCGACGCCCGCCTCGACCGCGTCCGCACCGGACGCATCGGACGCATCGGACGCATCGGACGCACCGGAGGCACCCGCTCCGGCCGGAACGACCGGAGCAGTCGGAACGGCCGGATCAGCCGGGCCGGACGGACCACCCGAACCGACCGAACGCACCGGCGCCTGCGGCAGCCGCCGCCGGTCGATCTTCCCCGCCGCCGTCAGCGGCATCGCCGCCAGCGGCACGAAGTCGGCCGGCACCAGGTACTCCGGCAGCCGCTCGGCCAGGAACGCCCGGATCCCCCGCGCCCCGCCGGCCGCCCCGGGGGCGAGCGTGTAGTACGCCGTGAGCGTGCGGCTGCCGTCCGCCGCCTCCCCGTCGGCCGCGATCCGGGCCTGCCGGACGTCCGGGTGGGCGGCCAGGACGGCCTCGATCTCGGCCGGGTCCACCCGGTGCCCGCGCACCTTCAGCTGGTCGTCGAAGCGCCCGAGGATCTCCAGCTGCCCGTCGGCCCGCCACCGTCCGGCGTCGCCGGTGCGGTACATCCGCTCGCCGGGCAGCGGCGCGTACGGGTCGGGCAGGAAGGACTCGGCGGTGAGCCCGGCCTGCCGCCAGTAGCCGCGGGCGAGGCCGGGCCCGCCGAGGTGGATCTGCCCCTTCTCCCCGGGCCGGACGGGGCGCAGCCGGGCGTCGAGCACGTGCACCCGCACTCCGGGCAGTGGCCGGCCGATCGGTACGGGCGCGGCGGAGCCGCCCGGTCCCGCCGGGCCCGGGCCGGTGGCGCCCCCGCCGAGGAGGTCGGCCGTGACCTCGCAGAGCGTCGAGGTGACGGCCGCCTCGGTGACCCCGTACGCGTTGAGCAGCCGGGCGCCGGGCAGCCGTTCCAGGCAGCGGCGGCAGTCGTCGGCGTGCACGACGTCCCCGCCGACCACGAGCAGCCGCAGTTCCCGGGGGCCGGGCCCGCCGGGCGGGAGCAGGTCGAGCAGGTGGTGCCAGTAGGCGGGGGTGAGGTCGGCGACGGCCAGGCCCAGCCCGGGCAGCCGGCCGGCCAGTTCGGTGGGCGCCCAGGTGCCGCCCGCGTCCCCGCCGCCGCCCAGCACGACGGTCGCGCCCGCGAGCAGGGCGCCGAACACCTGCTCCAGCGCGGTGTCGGAGCCCAGCGCGGCCAGTTGCAGGACGCGTTCGCCGGGGCGCAGCCGGTAGGCGTGGACGATCCGGTCGAGGGTGAACAGCAGCGCACGGTGGGTGACGGGCACGCCTTTTGGGCGGCCGGTCGTGCCGGAGGTGTAGATCAGGTAGGCGAGGTCGTCCGGGACGGCGCCGTCGTCGCCCAGGAACTCGCCGGAGCCGCCGCCCCCCGGTCCGAGCACGGGCACCCGGGAGGTCCCCGGGAAGCCGTCGCCGTCCGCGACCACCACCCGGGCCCCGCAGTCCTCGACGAGCCCGGCCAGTCGTCGCCGCGGGTGGGCCGGGTCCAGTGGCAGGAAGGCCCCGCCGGCCTTGAGCACGGCCAGCCAGGCGGTCACCAGCCCGGCCCCGCGTTCCAGGCAGACCGGCACGACCTGCTCGGGGCCGGCTCCGCGGGACCGGAGTGCGGCGGCCAACCGGTCGCTGCGCAGGTCGAGTTCGCGGTAGCTCAGCGTGGCGTCGGCGGCGATGACGGCGACCGCCTCCGGGTCGTGCGCCGCCCGCGCGCGGAACAGTCCGTGCACCGTGTCGGCGAATCCGGCCGCCGCCCGCCGTACGGGGGCGCCGTCGGGGAAGCCAAGTTCGGCGGGGCGCCACTCGTGTTCCACCCGGTCCCGGCAGTCGGCCCGCCCGGCCGGTCCGTGGACCTGCCGCCAGCCGGCCGGGACGGTCAAGTCCCCGGGCCAGATCGCATACTGACCGTTGTCGTTGCGGACCACGGCGTGACGGCCGGAGCTCGCATCCGTGCGTACGCCCTGTGCGCTGTCTACTGCGTCGTCCACCGGCTTGACCTCGTGCTGTGGCGGCAGAATGCTGGGGAGTGCGACATTTCCGACTATACGCACTCCTGCCCCGTCGAGGCCGTCCGGTCGCACCCCCCGCCGGACGCCTCGCTGCTGCGCGAAAGCGCCCACCCCGTCCCGCCCCGGGCCGGCCCGTACGCCTCGCCCGCCCAGTCCTCGCCCGAACTCCCCCGCCCGACCGGCGGGGTGGTGTCGCGGAGGAGGTAGCCTCGTTGACTCGCCGGTGCCAACGCCTGATGGTCTGTTACCTGCTCTGGATGGTGCTGTTCACCGGCATCTACTACGCGAATCCGAGCCAGCGGATCATCTGGTGGACGGGCATCGGCCTCGGCGGCGTCGCCGCGATCGTGGTCGGGGTCCGTCTCAACCGGCCCGCGCACGCGCGCTTCTGGTACGTGCTGGCACTCGCCAACCTCAGCTTCACCGTGGGCGAGGTGATCCAGGCCGTCCAGCTGGACATCCTGCACCTGCCCAACCCGTTCCCGTCCGTCGCGGACGGCTTCTACCTCGCCGAGTACGTGCTGTACGCGGTCGGCGTGCTGGGCTTCATCCGCTGGCGCACGGCCCGTCAGGACCGCGCCGGGCTGCTCGACGCCCTCATCCCCACCATCGGACTGGCCCTGCTCGCCTGGATCTACCTGATCCTCCCGTACGCCCGGAACCCGGACCTCGACTGGATCCAGAAGGCCGTCTCGATCGCCTACCCGCTCGGCGACGTGGTCGTGCTCGCCCTGCTGCTGCGCCTGCTGACCCCGCGCGGGGGCAACTCCCGCTCGCTGCAGCTGCTCGCCGTCGGCTCGCTCGGCCTCCTGGTCTCCGACGTGCTGTACGGGCTGGTCCAGCTGCACGGCACCTGGCACATCGGCACGCCCGTCGAACTCGGCTGGGCCGCCTTCTACACCGCCTGGGGCGCGGCGGCGCTGCACCCGTCGATGGTCGAGCTGACCCGGCCGGTGCCCACCCAGCAGCCGGACCTGAGCACCGCCCGGCTGGTGCTGCTCACCCTCGCCTCGCTGATCGCCCCGGCGATCCTGATCATCGAGGCGCTGGCCGGCAACACCGGCAACGCGGGCGTGATCGGCGCGTTCTCCGCGCTGCTCTACCTGCTGGTGCTGGCCCGGCTGGCGGTGGTCGTCTCCGACCGCCGGCAGGCCGTCGCCCGCGAGCGGACGCTGCGCGAGGCGGGCGCCCGGCTGACCGCGGCCGTCACGGTGGAGGAGGTCGCGGACGCCGTCCAGTCCGCCGCGTCGACGCTGATGCCGGCCGAGGCCGGACACGTCGCCCTGCTCGCGGTGACCGAGGAGGGCGTGCTGCACGTGCGGCACGCCGGGAGCGGCTCCGCCCGGCAGGCGCCGCAGGACGCCGCGCCGTCCGAGCAGGTGCTGGAACTCGCCGCCGCCCGGGAGACCCTGCTGCTGCCCGTGGCCGCCCTGGGCCTGGACGCCGCCCCGTCCGTCTCGTCGAAGCCCGGCCCGTCCAAGCCCGGCCCCGCCCGGCCGGCCACCGCCAAGCCCGCTGCCAAGCTTGGCGCGAAGCCCGGCGGCGACCGGCGCAACCGCCTCGGCGGCGGCATGCCGTACGCCCTGGTCTGCCCGCTCACCCTCGCCGAGCGCCCCTCCGGCGATCCGCTGATCGGCGCGCTCATCGTCACCGGCACCGAGCAGGAGCTGACCAGCCTCTGGAGCTCGCTGGAGATCCTCGCCGCGCAGGCGGCCCTCGCGGTCGAGCGGTTGGTGCTGAGCCGGGAGGTCATCCGCCGCAACAGCGAGCTGTACTTCCGCACCCTGGTGCAGAACGCCAGCGACGTCATCCTGATCCTCGACGCCGACGACGGCGTGCGCTACGCCTCCCCGTCCGCCGAGACGGTGCTCGGCCACCCGAACCTGGCCGGCACCCTGCTGACCGACCTGGTCCCGCCCGAGGACAGCCGGGAGGTCGGCAAGGCGCTGGCCCGGATGCGCGGGCCGGCCGACCAGCCCCGGGCGGAGCAGCCGCGCGAGCACTGGCGGCTGCTGCGCCAGGACCGCACCCCGATCGAGGCCGAGGTCCGCTTCAACGACCTGCGCGCGGACCCGACCGTGGGCGCCCTGGTGCTCACCCTGCGCGACGTGACCGAGCAGCGGCAGATGGAGCGCGAGCTGACCCACCGGGCGTTCCACGACTCGCTGACCGGCCTGGCCAACCGGGTGCTGTTCCTGGACCGGGTCGGCCACGCCCTCTCCCGGGGCGAGCGCAGCGGGGCCGTCACGGGGGTGCTGTTCATCGACCTGGACGACTTCAAGGTGGTCAACGACACCCAGGGCCACGCGGTCGGCGACGAGCTGCTGGTCGCGGTCTCGATGCGGATCTCCACCGCGCTGCGCGCCTCGGACACCGCCGCCCGCCTCGGCGGCGACGAGTTCGCGGTGCTGGTGGAGGACGCGCGGCGGCCGGCCGACGTGGACACCATCGCGTCCGGGGTGCTGGCGGTGTTCGCCGAGCCGTTCAAGCTCACGTCGGGCGCGGTGCGGGTGACGGCCAGCATCGGCGTGGCGACCACCGAGGACAGCGTGGACGCGACCGAGCTGCTCACCCACGCCGACCTCGCGCTCTACTCCGCCAAGGCGGCCGGCCGCCGTCAGTGGCGCCACTACCGGCCGGCCCTGCAGACCGGGATGGTGGAGCGGCACGAGCTGAACGAGCACCTCGACTCGGCGATCGCGGAATCGGCCTTCCAGCTGTACTACCAGCCGATCGTCGACCTGCGCTCGGGGGACCTGGTCGCCTTCGAGGCGCTGGTCCGCTGGCCGCACGACCGCCGCGGCATGGTGCTGCCCGACGAGTTCATCGCCCTGGCCGAGGAGAGCGGCCAGATCGTCCCGCTCGGCGCCTGGGTGCTGGAGCGCGCCGCCCAGGAGGTCGCGGCCTGGCACGCCGCGAGTTCGGCGGTCCGCTCCGCCGCCGGCCGGCCGCCGCTGCGGGTCAACGTCAACGTCTCGGCCCGGCAGTTCCGCGACGCCGGGTTCGTGGACGTGGTCCGCCGGGCCCTGGCCACCACCGGCATCGACCCGCACACGCTGGTGCTGGAGCTGACCGAGTCCGTACTGATGCGCCGCGACGACCGCATCCACGCCGACATGGCCACCCTGTCCGGCCTCGGCGTCGGCATCGCCATCGACGACTTCGGCACCGGCTACTCCTCGCTGTCCTACCTGCGCGAGTTCCCGATCTCCCTGCTCAAGATCGACAAGTCCTTCATCGACGGCCTCGGCCACTCGCCCCAGCAGTACGCCCTGGTCGAGGGCATCACCCGGATCGCCGACACCCTCGGCGTCCAGGTGATCGCCGAGGGCATCGAGCACGCCGACCAGCGCGACCTGCTCGCCGCCATGGGCTGCCCGCTCGGCCAGGGGTACCTCTTCGCCCACCCCATGGACTCGCCGCAGGCCCGCGCCCTGGTCCGGCGGACCTCCTACGAACCCGCCTGAACGGCGGCCCGCCCCCGCTACTCCTTGCGCAGCGCGTGCGACAGCACCGTGAGCAGCGCCAGGGTGGGCCTCGCGTGCCCGGCCTCGACGGCCCGGACGTCGGCCTCCGGGAGGCCCGCCCGGGCGGCGAGGTCGCCGAGGGTGAGGCCGAGGTCGCCGCGGCGGGCACGGACGGCGCGGGCCAGGGCCTCGGCCGGGTCGCCGTCCGGATGGGCGGGGAAGTCCTCGATCAGGGGGCGCGCCAGATCCACCGAACTCTCCTCATCGGCCTGCGGGGCGCACAGTCTGGCACGCGATCAGCGGAAGGGGACCCCAAGCGGAGGTCAAGGTTCCTTGACCTCCGCTTGGGGTCCCCGCGCCGCCACTCGACTCCCCGCGGCCCGCCGCCGGACGGCGACGTGCCGCGGGGGCGACTCCGGGGTTCAGCCCAGCGGCAGCTCCAGGCGGGACTCGTTGCCGCTCGGCGAGCCGACGGTGACGGTGCCGCGCTCCGCGGCGTAGGAGTACAGCTGGTCACGGCTGTTGACGACCAGCGCCAGCCGGTGGCCGGTCGGCACGTCGTACGCGGCGGGCTGGAGCGTCCAGCCGACGGTGGTGTCCTTTCCGGGAGTCAGACCGAGCACGGTGTACGGCTCGTGGGTGACGATCCGCGCCGTACCGTCCGGGGCGACGTCGAACAGGTAGGCCACCAGGGTGGCGGCGTCCTCGGTGCTGCGCACGGTCAGCCGGACCTGCGCGGCGCCCCGGATCCGGCGGGCCGTCTCCCCCTGCCCGGTCAGCGGGTCGGTCGACCAGACCAGCAGGTTCTCCCGCTCGAACTCGGACAGCACGTACTTCCGGGGGTTGCCCGTCCACTCCTTCTGGCCGGTGTCCATCACGGCGTCCACCGCCGTCGCCCTGGTCTCCACGCCCGCGGTGAAGCTCCGCGACCAGCCGTCGTTCTGCTTGTCGGCCAGCGCGCCGTCACCGTCGCCGTTGACGCCGGTGAGGTACCACGTCTCCTCGCCGGTGGTGACGTCCGCCCACGAGTCGCGCGACTCGCGGCGGGCGGGCTCGGTGATCCGGTTGCCGCCGCCCAGCACGGGCTTGGTCCTGTAGGTGAACATCACCTGGCTGGTCACCTGCTTGCGGTTCGGCGCCTCGTTGTCGGCGCCCAGCAGGTGGTGGTCCAGGAATTCGTAGGCCTCCCGGAGGGGATCCGCCAGGCCGGGGAACGGCAGGTGGGTCAGCAGGCCGGACATGCCGGCGCCCTCGGGCGCGCCGTGGTCGCCGATCCACAGGTTCAGCTGCTTGGGCACCGTCAGCCGGTTGTAGACGTCGATCACCGAGGAGGCCGGGAAGAGCGTCTCGTGCCAGGTGTTGGAGACGAAGGTCGGGATGCCCAGCCGGTTGGTCTCGCCGATGTACGTCTCCGGGGAGCGCCTGTTGCCCCAGGCGATCACGTCGTCGAGGTCGCGGTTCTGGTCGAACTTGTCGAGGATGTCCAGGGTCTCCGCGTCGAACTTGTCCTGCCTCTCCCCGCCGGTGAAGCCGACCAGCAGTTCAACGGCCTTGAGGTGCCGGGTGTCGTTGTCGTAGAGACTGGTGGCCAGGTTGCCCCAGGTGCTCAGCGCGACCACGGCGGCCACCCGCTCGTCGGGGTCGTGCGCGGCGACCAGCTGGCTGATCCCGGAGCCGTAGGACACGCCGAGGAAGCCGACCTTGCGCGGTTCGCACCAGCCCTCCGCGTGGGTGATCACCTTCGCCCCGTCGGCCCAGTCGGCGGGCCCGGCGACGTCGACGCGGCCGCCGGAGGTGGAGATCCAGCCCGGGTAGCCGAGGCCCCGCGGGGTGTAGGCCAGGACGTGGTAGCCGCGCAGCGCCAGCTTGATGTAGCCGTAGACGAAGGGCAGCCAGCCGAGCGGGTTCCAGCCGGCCGGCACGATCACGACCGGGCGCGGCTCGTCGCCCCTCAGCCTGATGCGGAACGCCGACAGGCGGATGTCCTCCTCCACCTCGATCCCGGTGACGTCGACGTCGGCGATCTGCCGCACCTTGGCCACCAGCTCGGCCAGTTCCGGCGGGAGCTGTACCGTCCCGTCGCCCTGGGCGGCCGCCTGCAGGGCGTTGCCGAGGTCGATGACGGCCTGGTTGACGGTGGTGCCGGGCCCCCGGAGTCCGTTGTCGGCGACGTCGGCGAGCGTGGCCTCGGTGATCGCCGGGATCGGCTCTCCACTGACGCTGGTCATGCGAACCACCCTTCCGTGACGGATACTGTTCGCATCCTTGATCACGGCGGGCGAAACGAAACTGATGAGGCGTCAGATTCACTGAAATGGATGGAGCACCGATCAACTCTTGTCTATGACAATAGAGTTGTAGTATCCGCGCCCGACCTCGCAGCGGGCGGGTGGCGGCCCTGACCGCCACCCGCCCGCCCGGTCAGGGCCGCGAGTCGAGCACCAGCTGCCGGAGTTCGGCGGTGCACATCATGTAGCCGTCCGGAGTGGGCACGTGGGCGAGGTAGTGGGCGAGGTCCGTGCCCAGCGCGAACACCTTCACCGGGGTCCCCGCGGCGCGGGCCGACTCCACCACCCTGCGCAGCCCGTCCAGGACGGCCGGGTGCCGGGTCTGGTAGGACTCCGCCACCAGGTGGTTGCCTCGGTCCGCGGCCAGGTAGAACTGCACCAGGTCCTTCACCCCGACGAACAGTTCGCTGGCGCCGGCGGCGCAGATCTCCGCCGTGGCGTGCACCGCCGCCGGTGTCTCGATGAACGCGGACAGCGGCACCCCGGCGGGCAGTTCGAGGTGCTTCCTGAGCTGGGCGAACTCCTCCGCGTCGTTGAGGAACGGGACGGAGAGGTGCACCCGGCCCGCGCCGTCGCCGAGCCGCTCGCGCAGCGAGCCGAGCATGGCGTGCAACGCCTCCCGGTAGGCGGTCGACCCCAGCAGCCAGCGTGCGCCGTGCAGGCCCAGCTCGGGGTTGGGCTCGACCGCGACCGGGGCCAGCTCGGTGACGCTGGCGGCGTGGTCGGAGCGGAGGTCGAGCATCCTCAGGATCAGCCGCTGGCCGGGCAGCAGCGCCTCGGTGAAGGCGCACAGCCGGTCGGCGAGCGCCCGCCCGTAGACCGCCGCTTCGGCCGGGCCGCCCTCCAGGGAGTCGAGCGGACTCAGGCCCGCCGCCAGGCAGAGGAACTCCTCCCGGATGAAGAAGCAGTCGACCCGCTTCGCGTCCGGCCCGCAGGAGTTGATCGCGCTGATGTCCTGGAGGTCCGCGATGACCGCGCACGCCGCGCCGAGGTCGGCCGGCGAGGGGGCCCCGGCCCCGGCGTCCGCGTCGGCCCCGGCGCCCGCACCGGACTCGACGACGATCGACTCGCCGTCGAGGTCCAGCACCGCCTCGCCGACCAGGTCGTCGAGGTCCGCCTCGTCGACGCGGAGCACGGGAATTCCCCTGCCCCGGCAGAGCGACTGCATGTGGCCGGTCAGCCCGCCCGAACCGCAGACCACCGCGCGCGCCGCCACGATCGCCTCGTACAGGCCGGCGTCGAGGGAAGGGGCGACGAGGATGGATCCCTCGAGCGGATGTCTCGTGCGGTTGCAGGTGCCCCGCACTTCGCTCTGTGCACCACCGGTCAGCAGGGATCCCTGAATCCGTCGCCCGTCCACCTATTCCTCCTGTTCTTCGGCGGTCGCCATTCCCAGCTGTCGGCGCAGTTGTCGTGGTGTCACGGAGACATCGGTGAGTCGTTCGACCGCGGCCCGGTTGACGACCGCCCTCATCAGGCGGTCGTACCGGGCGGCATCCACCGCAGCGGCCGGACGTTCACCCATGGACCGGATACAGGCGTCCAGTCGGGAATCGAGCAGGTTCCGTTCAATTCGACCGCGCGAGGCCAATCTCCTGGCCTCCAGTACCACAGCGTCCTCGAATTCCCCCCGGGCCGCTTCCTCCAGATTGCCGACACCCCCGCGGCGACCGGCCACGCTTTCGGCCGTTCTTCCGGCCGTGCTTCGAGCCGGACTGCCCACCGAAGTCCACTCCGAAGTCCACCCCGAAGTCCGAGCCGAACTCCGCTCCGCGATCCGAGCCGAAACGTCCTCTTCCACTTCCAGTTGCTCGATCACGTGCGCGGCTACCGCGATCGAATGGTTCTTGATGGCGGCGAGATTGAAGGTGAACGCACCGGTCCGGCCGTTCCGCACGATCTCGTCGCCCTCGCGCAGCGCGCCGACCGCGGACACCGGGCCCGCCACCCCGCCGGGGCCCAGCAGCACCCCCCGTCCGTCGACCTCCAGGCCGCGCCCGGTGCGCGCGTGGGGCTCCGCGATCCCCCGCCGCAGGAGGTTCCGCCAGAGCGGCCGGTCGACCCTGCTGTAGTCCGACTCCCGGCCGAAGTTGGACACCACCAGGTCGGCCTCGATGGTGTGCTCCTCCTGCGGGGAGGCGACCGACACGGCCAGCCGGCCCGACTCCGCCGGCCTGACCGCCTCCACCTTGCCGACGACCAGCCGCACCGCTCCGTCCGCCGCGTGCAGGGCGCGCTCGACGACCGCCATCGTGTACTCCAGCACCCCGACCCGCAGCGCGGCCAGCGCGGTGCCGAACTCGTCCAGCAGGCCCCGCAGTTCCGCGGTGGGGATGCGCTCGATGGCCTCGGGGAGGTGCGGCTCCCACGCCTTGACCACCCGCTCGGCGACCACCACCGGGGAGACGTCGGGATGCTCCCGGACGACCGTCGAGCACGCCGTGTCCCACTCGGCCCGGATCCGGACGAGGAACTCCTCACGGTTCCGGTACGGCTCCAGCAGCGTCTTCGGACAGGGCAGGCGCAGCACCCCGTGCTCGTGGCCGCCGGGGTACGTCCGGAACATCGTCCCGGTCCTGGAGATCAGATGGATCCTCCCGGTGTGGCCCTGGCGCAGCAGCAGGCCCGCCGAGTCGTAGGCGCTCAGCACGGAGCCGACGATGGCGACCGTCGACTCGGACGGGAGCGAGACGAGCTTGCGGATTCCGGCCGCCGAGTAGGGGTTCCGCACGAAGGAGGCGTGGGTGCGGACCTCGGAGGCGAAGACCGGCTCCCGGAGTTCGAGGCCGGTCGCGAGGACGACCTGGTCGGCGCGGAGCACGGTCGCCTCCGGGCTCCGGTCGGCTTCGCCCCCGCGGCCCGACGACTGTTCGATCGTCACATCTACGCCGGTGGGCCGGACTTCCAGGTCGACCGCCTCGCCCTCCGCTTCGACGAGCACGACACCGGGAAGCGCTTCGCGCCTCGCCTCGGCCAGCCGGTCGCTCAGGTAGTCCTGGAAGATCCGCCGGGGCGCCGGCCCCTGCTCGACGAACCGGAGCCCGGCCCAGGGCTCCGGCCAGCCGCTGCGGTCGGCCTCGTGGTTGGCCCAGCGGACGAAGTCGAGGACGTCCTCGCGGAACACCGACATCCGGCCCGCCTGGATGTTGAACACGTAGTCCCAGGGGTTGCCGTCCCGGTGGTAGGCGACGCCCGCCGAGCGGTAGTCGGAGCGTCGTTCCAGCAGGACGATCTCCAGCGGTCTGCGCGCGAAGCAGAGCAGCCGGATGGCCGTGGCGGTGCCGGCCAGGCCCGCCCCGACTATGAGGACTCTTGGACGCGTACCCGTTCGACTCATGGTCAAGCCTCCGCATCGAAGGATGGGAACCCGGCTCTCCTGTCCCGAACGCCGGGCACGTGGTCTGCTGAGGAAGTGCGGCTCGGACGGAGCGACGCGCTGTCCGAAGTGCCCCAGGATCCTAGAACAGGTGATCCGCCGACCATGACGACTTGTCACGAAAGACGAGTTGGACCGGTACGCCGCGCTCGGCCGGGACTTCACCGCCGTGTACGACTGACGGCGGCGCGGCCGCGGCCCGGCCCCGACGCCGCTCGGCGTTGTTCGACGCCGTTCGGCACCGTTCGGCGGCGGGCCGCGGCGGGGGGACCCTCCGTCACTTCTGGTACGGCGTCCACTCCTGGGCCGGGTTGTCGTCCAGCGGCTCCAGGGTGACCGGCTGGTTCGGACCGTTGGCCTGGAGGCCCGTGCGGCGGTCCTTGACGCTCTCGACGACGGTGCGCTCGGAGCCGATGTCGAAGATCCACCGCTGGGCGGGGTCGTTCGCGTTGCAGCCCTTCAGGGTCACGGGGTTCCCGACACCGTTGTCGGTGACGCACCGGTCGTAGTGGGTGCCCTTGATGCGGAAGCTGCCGTCGTCGAGCTGGCTGATCACCCAGTCCTGGAAGGTGAGTCGGGCGTCCCGGGTCCAGACCTCGCCGCCCTCGTACTCGTCGAGGTTGGTGCCGTCGCTCGACACCTGGAGGGACACGGCGACCGGGTCCCGCGGGGCGGCCGTGGCCGGGCCGCCGCCGAGGGCGGTGAGGCCGGCGAGGGCGACGGCGGCCGCGAGGACGACGGCGGGCTTCTGGGGGATTCGCACTGCTGCTCCTGGTTCGGGGGGTCGGGGGTTCACGGGCCGGCCGGTCGGAGCCGGTCCGCCGTGAAGTCAGGGGCAGGGCGGGCCGGTTGGG
The DNA here is from genome assembly GCF_043198905.1 of Kitasatospora sp. NPDC048715. Classification (NCBI taxonomy): domain Bacteria; kingdom Bacillati; phylum Actinomycetota; class Actinomycetes; order Kitasatosporales; family Streptomycetaceae; genus Kitasatospora; species Kitasatospora sp. NPDC048715. The sequence goes on from NZ_JBICVH010000007.1 coordinate 224,635, forward strand.
TCGGCGACACGCTGGACGCCCCGACCGATTCCGGCGTTTCACTGGGACGGCGCAAGCTTGTCGGCTCCGGGCCTGTCCGCCGTCGCTCCCGCCCGGCACAATCACCGGTATGACGATCACCACCGGTGCGCCGCCCACGCGCAACACGCCGGTCGCCCTCGCCCGCGGCTTCCTGACCGGAGGCGTGATCGGAGGATCGCTCGCCGCGATGGTCGTCGGCGTCGTCGTCGACGAGCCGGCGCTGTTCGTCGCCGGCCTGGGCCTTCCCATCGCCTACGGCCTGCTGCTCCTCCTCGCCGGCCTGCCGCGACGGGCCCGGGAGGCGGCCGTCGTCCCGCGGACGGCGCTCGCGATGATCGAGAGCCTGGACGTCCCGACGGGCGAGGTGACCGACCGGGCGGTGCGGTTCGACCTCACCGTCGTGCCGGACGAAGGCCCGACGTTCCGGGTGGAGTTCACCCAGGACATCCACGTCGCCGACCTCCCCGACTACCGGCCGCGCGGCGTCCTGGTGGTCCGCTACCCGCCGGACCGGCCGGCAGCCGTGCGCATCGTGAAGCGGCCGACCCCGGAGTGGGAGGAGCGGGCGGCCGGGGCACTGCTCGACTCCGCGCCCGCCTCGACCAAGGTGAGCGAACCGTCCGACAGCTGCGCCGTCCCCTTCCTCGGGTTCCTCGGTCTGCTGCTCGCCGCGGCGGCCGTCGTCCTCCTGTTCCGGGTGGACCTGTTCGAGGACGAACCCGCCGGCCCGCCGTCCTCCTCCGCGAGCCCCTCGGCCTCGGCCTCCGCCTCCTCGTCGTGGTCGACCAAGGTGGTGACGGCCGGGTCCGGCACCGTCGTGCTCGGCCCCGGGCAGTCCTTCCTCGACGAAGGCGAGTTGGGGCGGGCCGTCAACTCGTTGACGCGGAACGGCGAAGCGGGCCCGGTGACGACCCTGCAGGTGACGGACAGCCTGCTGGCGCTGACGTTCTCCTCGACCGACTCGAAGACCCGGGAGTTCGATCCGCTGTCACTGCCCTACGAGCGGTTCCCGGCCCTGGTCGACGAGGCCAGGACCACCCTCGGCGTCCACGCCCCGCAGGCCTGGAGCATCACCGTCCTCCGCACCAACGGCCCCGTCACCATCACGGTCACCGTGGCCGGGCCCGGGGGCGCCGCCGTGCTGGAGGCGGACGGACAGGGCCGGGTGCTGCGGCGCACCTCGGCGCACTGAACCACGGACAGGACGGACGGGAGCGGGGCACACATGAACTGGCACGGAATCCTGGCCCTGTGGTGCGGGGTGTTCGGCGCCGTGGCGCTGGTCGGGTACGGCCGGTCGCTGGCCGGCCTGACCAAGGCGCAGCGGGCCGTACGGGTGAAAGGGCGGATCGAACGGGTGGGGGAGCCGCGCAACGGGAGCTCCCCGAACGACGGGATAGCGGTGGTCGTCCGCTTCCAGGACCCGTCCACCGGCGAGGAGTTCGTCGTCACCAACGACAGCGGGACCGGCGACCGGATCAGCACGGCCTGGGTGGGCCGGGAGGTCGGGATCCGCTACCCGCGCGGGAGGCCGCACGCCTTCCGGTTCGTCAGCGACCTCCAGGCGGGGCGGCAAGGGCTCGCCTGGCCCCACACCGCGGTGTTCCTGATCTACGTCGGGCTGGTGGTCGTCCTCTCGATCGACCGGGGCTGGCCGTGGGCCCTGGTCGCGACCTGCGGTCCGGCCACCGTCCTCGGCGCGTTCTACCTGCCCGGGGAGAAGCAGACGACGAAGAAGCGGCTCGCCGAGTTGTCCGCCATGCTGCCCGTCCCTGGGCGGGTCGTCGCCGTCCTCAGGAACGTCGAGAGCGACGGGGAGGGCGGCACCCAGAGCAGCCGGACGCCGGTCGTCGCCTTCACCACCGAGGAAGGGACGGCCGTCACCGCCTACTACCCCTCGGGCCTGCCGGACTCCGCCGTCCCGGTCGGCGGGGACCTCACGATCCACTACTCCCCCGCCGACCCGGCCGACTTCACGCCGGACCTCGCGGCCACCCGCCGGTCCGTGGCGGGGAACGTCGGCTGCGCGGTGACGGTCCTGGTCGTCGCCGCGGCGACGACCGTCACGGGCGTGGTCCTGCTCCGCCTGTAGCGCTCGACGGCCCGCCAACGGCCCATCGCCGGAGGGGCGGTGGGCCGTCGAGGGGGCTCCGCGTGCGCGCCGCCGTCCGTCCCGCCGTCCGCACCGCCGTCCGTCCCGCCGTCCGCACCGCCCCGGCTCCGTGCGCGCGTGGCCCGCCCCGGCACCCTCAGGGGTGCGCGGCCGCCCGGTCGGAGTCGCTGCGCAGCACGCAGAACTCGTTGCCCTCGGGATCGGCGAGGACCGCCCAACCCGAACCGTCGGGGTTCCGGTGGTCGCCGACGAGGGCGGCGCCGAGGCCGAGCAGCCGCTCCACCTCCTGGTCGCGCGAGGTCTCGGGCCGCAGGCACAGGTGGACCCGGTTCTTGACCGTCTTCGCCTCGGGCACCTGGTTGAAGTACAGGACCGGGCCCTCCGCCAGCAGCACCTGGGTCTCGTGGTCCCCCGGCCGGCAGTCGGGGTCCAGCGGCCTGCCGGTCACACCGCTCCAGAAGCGCGCCAGCCCATAGGCGTCCGCGCAGTCGATCGCCACGTTCTGCAGTACCGAAACCATGCGCGCGAGTCTCCCCGATCCCCGCCCCGAACTCCACCGGGTTGTCCCGGTCTCCCGCCCGTGCGGCCCGGGCTGCCCGTGCGGCCCCCCGGGCGGCGTCACGGCCCGCGTGCAAGCCGTCACGGACGTGCCTACGGTGGAGGTAGTAGCCCAGAGCATCCGGGAGGTTACACCATGACTTCCGAGAAGAAGCCAGTCCAGCTCACAGCACGTACGGTCAGCGGCCACGTGGTCGCCCACGCCCCGATCAGCGGCGACTTCGAGGCCACGCTGACCGACACGGACGGCAAGCCGATCGTGGGGCGGGAGATCACCTTCTACAGCACGGCGAGCGGCCAGCGGGTCGGCTCCGCGACCACCGACCAGAGCGGGATCGCCAAGCTGAACTCCGGATCCAAGATCCTCGACCCGGTCATCGTCGCCAGCACCCTCGCCACCGGCTGCGAAGCCCGGTTCGAGGGCGACGACGAGTACCAGGCGGCCTCCGCCCACGCCGGCACCGCGGTCGGCGTCTGACACACCTCGGCCGGCCGTGCGCGCACCGGCCGGCCACGGCACCGCGCGGCATGCACCGCGCACCGCGAACCGCGCGCTGCGCACTGCGCACCGTGGCCGGCTGTTGCGTACCGTCGGCGGGAAGCAGCGGCCCGGGGACGGTCGGCGAGCCGGAGGCCGTCAGCCCCGAAGGAGCAGGTCCGCGAACTCCCGCACGCGGCCGGTGGTGATCCCTTCGCGCTGCTCGACCGCGAGGGGATGATCGGTCGGTTCCAGTTCGATCAGCGGACGCCGGCCGACCGCGCGGGTGTGGACGTGGGTCTTGAGCAGGAGGGTCGAGTCAGGATAGACGGGCAGCTCGGAGGAGAGCCAGCCGAAGTACGGGGGCTCCTGCTCCCGTGCCGGATCGTCCCACAGGTCGTGCGTCCGGGCGAAGTTCTGCTCGCTCAAGGAGACCCACACGCCCCACGAGAACGTTTCGCCGCTGTCACGCACCGGTATCTCGATCAGGCCGTGGACGTAGAAGTGCCGGCCCTTGACCACGCACTGGTCGGCGGTCAGCTCGCTGTCCCGGCGCCGGGAGTACCGCGGCTTCCAGCCCACCGGCGCCGGAGCCCCGTAGGACAGCGGCGGGCCGTCGTGGCGTTCCGCGCAGCACGCGCACGTGTGGTGGTCGTCGGCAGTCATGGTGCGAGCCTAACGGGCTGGTCAGAGGCGGTTCGGGGGTGGTCCGGCAAGCGGTCCGGCGGGCCGTTCGGCAAGCGGTCCGGCGGGCCGTTCGGTCAGCGGTCCGGTCAGCCGACCGCCGGGCTGCGGCGCTCCAGGAGGGCGGCGCCGACGCCCCGCCCCCGCGACCCAGCCGAGCACCCGGTCGAACCCCTCGAACCCGCCGGACCCGCCGGACCCGTCGGACCCACCGGACCCGTCGAGGGCGACGAGGCGGTGCTCGGCCGTGCGCGCCGCGTCGAACGCCTCCCAACCCGGCACGCCGGTCTCGAAGGTGGCGTCGCCGCCGTCGATGTCCGACCGGTAGATCTCCAGGACCTGCGCGGCGTGCGCCGGGGTCATCGCGGCGACGTTCACCACCCCGCTCATGCGGCGGCCTCGATGCCGAGTTCCGCCATCAGGGCGCGGACACGCTGCTCGATCGCGTCGCGGATCGGGCGGACGGCGTCGACGCCCCGGCCCGCCGGGTCCGCCAACTGCCAGTCCAGGTAGCGCTTTCCGGGGAAGTACGGGCAGGCGTCGCCGCAGCCCATGGTGATCACCACGTCCGAGGCCCGGACCGCCTCGACGGTGAGCACCTTGGGCGTCTCGGCGGAGAGGTCGATCCCCACCTCGGCCATCGCCCGGACCGCGGCCGGATTGACGGAGTCGGCGGGCGCCGACCCGGCCGACCGGACCTCGACCCGGTCCCCGCCGAGCCGGGTGAGGAAGGCGGCGGCCATCTGGGAGCGGCCGGCGTTGTGCACGCAGACGAACAGCACGGACGGCTTGGACTCAGACACGGGCGGAACCTTCGGGTTCGGGGGCGGTGGTGGAGGTGGTGGGGGTGGGGGTGGCGGTGGGGGTGGCGGTGGGGGTGGGGGTGGCGGGCCGGGGGAAGTACCGGCGGGCGGCGAGGGCCACGTGGACGAGGCCGATCAGGACGGGCACCTCGATCAGCGGGCCGACCACTCCGGCGAGGGCCTGGCCGCTCGCGGCGCCGAAGGTGGCGATGGCGACGGCGATGGCCAGTTCGAAGTTGTTGCCCGCCGCGGTGAACGCGAGGGTGGTGGCGCGCGGGTGGTCCAGTCCCACCGCGCGGCCCAGCGCCAGGGAACCGGCCCACATGACGGCGAAGTAGACCAGCAGCGGCAGCGCGATCCGGGCGACGTCCAGGGGCTGCGCGGTGATGGCGCGGCCCTGGAGCGCGAACAGGACGACGATCGTGAACAGCAGCCCGTACAGCGCGAACGGGCCGATGCGCGGCAGCAGCGCCGTCTCGTACCAGGCACGGCCGCGGGCCTTCTCGCCCAGGCGGCGGGTGAGGTAGCCGGCGGCGAGCGGGATGCCGAGGAAGATCAGCACGCTGCGGGCGATCTCCCACACCGGGACGTCGAGCGCGGTCCGCTCCAGGCCGAGCCACCCGGGCAGCACGGACAGGTAGAACCAGCCCAGCGCGCCGAAGGCGACCACCTGGAAGAGCGAGTTCAGGGCGACGAGGACGGCGGCGGCCTCTCGGTCGCCGCCGGCCAGGTCGTTCCAGATGATCACCATGGCGATGCAGCGGGCGAGGCCGACGACGATCAGCCCGGTGCGGTACTCCGGCAGGTCGGGCAGCAGGAGCCAGGCGAGGGCGAACATCAGGGCGGGCCCGACGAGCCAGTTCAGCAGCAGGGAGGGGAGCAGCAGGCGGCGGTCGCGGGTGACGGTGTCCAGGCGGTCGTAGCGGACCTTGGCGAGCACCGGGTACATCATCACCAGCAGGCCGAGCGCGATCGGCAGGGAGACGCCGGTGACGGTCACCTTCGCGAGCGCGTCGCCCAGGCCGGGGACGAGCCGGCCGAGGCCGATGCCGAGGACCATCGCGACGAGGATCCACAGCGCGAGGTAGCGGTCGGTGAACGACAGCCGGCCGGCCACCGGGGCGGGCGCCCCCGCTTCGGCGCTCACTCGGCGGCGCCGAGGGACGCCCGGCGGGTGAGGATGCCCGCGAGGCGGTCGGTCGTCTCGGGGACCAGTCGGTAGTACACCCAGGTACCGCGGCGCTCGGAGTCGATCAGCCCGGCCTGCCGCAGCAGCTTCAGGTGGTGGGAGATCGTCGGCTGGGACAGGTCGAAGGCCGGCGTCAGGTCGCAGACGCACACCTCGCCTCCGGCGCCGGAGGCGATCATCGACAGCAGCCGCAGCCGCACCGGATCGCCCAAGGCCTTGAAGAGCGGCGCCAGTTCGGCGGCCTGGTCAGCGTCCAGCGGGGCGCTCAGCAGCCGGGGGCAGCAGCCGTCCGCGGCGTCGTCCCGATCGAGCAGCGGGAGTTCCTGTTTCGACATGCTTCTATGTTGACGAATATCGATCCAGAGTGCAAGGCTGAATCGACAGACATCGATACAGGCTCGTTCGGTCCTTTGCTCCCTTCCAGCCCTTTGCTCCCTTCGAGCCCTTCCAGCCCTTCCAGCCCGTTGGAGGCCACCGTGTCCCGTGTCCAGCTCGCCCTGCGCGTCGCCGACCTCGAAGGCTCCATCGCCTTCTACTCCAAGCTCTTCGGCACCGAGCCCGCCAAGCGCCGCCCCGGCTACGCCAACTTCGCCGTCACCGAGCCCCCGCTGAAGCTCGTCCTCATCGAGGGCGAGCCCGGCGAGGACACCCGCCTCGACCACCTCGGCGTCGAGGTCGCCTCCACCGAGCAGGTCACCGCCGCCACCACCCGCCTGCGCGAGGCCGGCCTCGCCACCTTCGAGGAGAACGACACCTCCTGCTGCTACGCCGTCCAGGACAAGGTCTGGGTGACCGCCCCCGGCAAGGAGCCCTGGGAGGTCTACGTCGTCAAGGCCGACGCCGACAGCCTCGGCAAGAGCGCCGCCGGCGCACCGGAGGCCTGCTGCACGGGCACCGGCGAGGCGTCCCGCTGAACCGCCCGGAGTGGGAAGTCGGCCCGGCCGACTTCCCACTCCGCCTCCCGGGCCCACGTCCTTCGACCCGGGGCTTCCGCGCGTCGGACTTCCGCCAGTACGTCCGCGACGCCCCGCGGCACGGCTTCCGCCGACGACGGCGGCCACCTTCACATCGACCACTCCCCCGGACACTTCCACCTCGCCGAAGGGTCTCTGCCGCCGGTGGTCAACAGCCCGCACGGAGGCATGCCCCGGTGATCCGCACCGTGTCCGTCCAGCGGGGCCCGTGCCACCGCCGGACAGACGCGTCGAGGGTGTTCAGCCCGGTCGTCACAAGCTGATCCTGGACACCTCGACCCTTTGGGGGGTCGGACCTTCGGATCTACCCGTCTAGGGTGAGCCGCATGGGAAAGACGCAGGTGGGCGGGCTGGTCGGCCGATGGGCCCGGCTCCTGGACCGGGCGCGGGGCAGCCGACGGGCCGTACCGTTCTCGCACGAGGCGGAGTTGCGGCAAGCCGCCGCACGGATGCGCGGGCGGCTGCTCCGCCACCCCGTGGAAGGGCCGTGGCAGGAGCGGGCCTACTGGGACCCGCTGCCGGCCGCGCGGGAGATGACCGGTTCCGTGGGCGACGGCCGCTGGGAGCAGCGCAGCCGGCTGAACGTGCCGGGCCCGTTCTACGCCGGCGAGACCGACAGCGGGCTGAACGGCCCGTACTACCTCCCCGAGCACGTGCTCTCGGGCGACGAGCACTGCGAGTTCGTCCACCGCCAGCCCGCCAACCCCCGCGAGGTGGCCGCCCTGGTGGAGATCGCCCACGGCGAGCCGCTGGGCGGCTACGCCTGGGACGGCGACCGGCACTGGACCCCGCAGGCGGTGCGCGACTGGTGGTCGCGCCGGGACGAGGTGCGGGCCTGGATCACGGGCGAGCTGGAACTGGGCGACGACGGCCGGAACGAGCCGGAGGCCCTGCGGCAGTACGCCGCCTACCTGGACGACGGGCTGGAGGCCTACCTGCGCGGCTACCTGTTCTGGCTCGCCGAGGGCCGCGAGCCGCAGACCGGGGAGGCGCTCCCGGAGCTCTGACGGCCCGCGCCCCGGGCTACCGCGACTCTCCATTCGGCGTGGGACAGGACGGCAGCACCGTCGCCATCGTCGAGTGGGAGAGCAACCGGACCCGGCCCGACGTCCCGCCTTCGAGGAGACCGTCCCCGCCTTCGAGGAGACCGTCCGGGCCGCCGTGAACACCTTGCACTGATCCGCGAGATCACAGTGGGGTGATCACTGATGGATCGTCACATTCCTTTAGGGTGGCGGCCATGAGCGACCCGCACCCCACCTCGTCCTTCAACGCCGCCAACACCGACCCGGCCGTCACCGACCGGCTCATCGCCGTACTGGACGCCCAGGCGGCCAACCCCGGGGTGCGGCGGCTGCGCGCGTGGGCGCACGCACAGCTCGCCGTACGCCCCGGGGAGCGCGCGCTGGACGTCGGCGCCGGCACCGGGTCGGAGACCCAGGTGCTCGCGGCCGCGGCCGCCCCGGGGGCCGGGGCGACGGACCGCGCCACCGGCACCGCGATCGGCCTCGAACCCAACCCCGGGCTCCGGGCCGTCGCCGAGCAGCGCGCCGCCGAGGCCGGCAGCGCGGCCCGCTTCCTGGACGGCGACGCGCTCGACCTGCCACTGCCCGACGGGGAGTTGGACGTGGTCTGGTGCGAGCGCGTCCTCCAGCACCTCCCCGATCCGGCGAAGGCCGTCGCCGAGATGGCCCGGGTGCTGCGTCCGGGCGGCCGGATCGCGCTGCTGGACACCGACTGGGCCACCTTCGTGCTCCATCCGGCCGCCCCGGAGATCCGCCCCGCCCTGGCGGCCGTCGTCGAGGGCACCGCCGCCACCCCGGACGCCGGGCGCCGCCTCGCGGGCCTGCTGGTCGAGGCCGGACTGGCCGTCGACCACCTCGGCGCCGACGTCCTGCTGCACGACTCCCGCACGGTCACCCGGCCGATCGTCCGCGGGATCGGCGCGGCGGCCGTCGGCCGGGGCCTGATCACCGAGGAGCAGCGCGACCGGCTCTACGCCGACCTCGACGCGGCCGCCGAACACGGGACGTTCCACCTGTCGGTGGCGATGTTCGCCGCGGTCGCCCACCGGCCACGCTGACCGGCGGCGCCCACCGGTGGCGCCGACCGGCCGCCGGGGTTGAGACCACCCTGGCGAAGGTCGACGCGGACCTTCACGCCGGCCGCATACCCGTCACCCGGCTGCGCCAGCGCGGCCTGGCGGCCTCGTACCCGGCGGAGCTCACGGTGAGGCGGCGGCTGGCCGAGGTCTACCACCTGTACGGCGAGCCGGCCGAGGCGGGCCGCTGGGCGCACCTCGACGCGGACCGGTCTCGTCCTCACCGGGCTGGTGCTCCTGGGCTTCGCGGTGCTCGGCGCCGTCACCTTCGTCCGCTGGTGGCTCTGACTCCGGTACTCCGGTGCCCCGGCGCTCCGGCGCTCCGGCCGTCCGGCACTGCGGCGCTCCGATGCCCCCGGCCCTTCGCTCAGAGCCGGTGCAGCGCCGCCTCGCAGAGCCGGCACCGCTGCTGCTCCAGCTCGGGCGGGTACCACGGCTCACCCGGCCGGGCGGGACGGTAGTGGGCGTGCTCCATCGGGGCGGTGTCCAGCCCGCAGAGAGTGCGCGCCTGCGGGTCCTCCGGGACGTCCGGATCCTGGCCGGCGGCGTGCACCGCGACCACGCCCGGGCCGACGCCCTCGGGTCCGAGGGCCTGGTCCGGGGCCAGTTCGAAGAGGACGACGATCGCAGCCACGGTCCCACCGTGGCGGGCGGCGGCCGTCCGCGCATTTCGATCTTCACCCCGCCGAGGGGTCCCGGTGGCGCGGGCCCCCGGGCCGGGGCCGGTCCGCTAGCCGCGGTAGCAGGAGCCGCCAGGCCCCGTGTCCGGGGAGCCCATCCCGAAGACGTACAGCAGGAACAGCAGCACGGCCGCCACCACCAGCACGACCCACTTCACCTCCGGCTCGGTGCCCTCGGGCAGCACGGCCACCAGGACGGCCTGCAGGAGGACCAGCAGCACGGTCATTCCGATCCAGCCGACCGGCAGGCTCAGCGCCATCGACACCCGGGTCGGCACGTCCATCCCCCGCGGGCAGTCCGCCCACCTGCGCGCGACCAGCAGCGCCCCCAGGACGGTGACCGCCGCCGCGAGCAGCGGTCCGGCGGCGTACCACCCGCAGCCGTGCGATCTGTTGCGCTCCACCGATGCCGTCATCCCCGCCGGTCCCCCTCGCCCACGCCCACGTTCCCGGACGCACACGCCTCCGGAGCCCCGTGCGGTTCCCGGGCACGAACACGCGTGGACCCGAAAGCACGTGGGCCCGACGACACACAGCCCCGAATTTCGGCGTCACGGACCTGTCAAAGCCGTGCCCGCGTACTCCAGGATGACAACGCCCCTCGCACGACCGACCGCACCGCACCACCGACCGCACTGCGCCACACCGCACTGCACCGCAGCGACCGGACCCCCAAGGAGCCGCACCATGGGCATCGCACGTCGTGAACTACTCAAGTGGGGCGCGGGATTGGGCGCCGCCATTGTCACGGGCATCGCCCAGCCGGGCGCCGCGTGGGCGGCCGCCGGCGCCACCACCCCGCGCGGCCTGCCGACGGACAGCTGGATGAGCCGCCTGAGCGGCGACCTCTCACTGCTCGACCTCACCATCCCCGGCACCCACGACTCCTGCTGCGAGAACCCCGCCTACGGCACCGAGTGGTCGCACACCCAGAACTGGGGAATCCCCCAGCAGTTGGCCGAGGGGGTCCGCTTCCTCGACATCCGCTGCAACGGCCTCCAGGGCGCGCCCGACGAGCTCGGGATCTACCACTCCGACGCCTACCAGCACATCCGGCTCCAGGACGTGCTCGACCGGTGCCGAACCTTTCTCCAGTCGCACCCCGGCGAGACCGTCCTGATGCGCCTGCGCAACGAGCGCGCCGGCGGCCAGTCGCTCGACGACGCCGAGTTCATGCGGCGGGTCAACCACTACTTCGACGACCTGGGCTACCGCGGCCTGTTCCACTTCTACGGGTGGCCGACGCTCGCCACCGCCCGCGGGAAGGTCGTCCTGATCGCCGACTTCGCCAACCCGTGGGGCCTGATCGACTGGTCCAGCGGCGAGAACGGCTGGTTCGACACCCAGGACCTCTGGCAGACCGGCGGCCTCGACCCGCTGGGGACGAAGGGCGGGCGCATCGTCGCCCAGTTCGACAAGGCCTTCCTCAACCCGGGCCACTCGAAGATGTTCGTCAACTTCCTCTCCTACGCCGGTGGTTACTGGCCGAAAACCAGCTCGCAGGCCCTGATGGACCGCACGGTCTACCCGTATCTGAACGCCCGCACCCAGCAGCGCGCCCGGTTCGGCATCGTGCCGATGGATTTCCCGGACTTCCACGTCAACGTCCTGCAGATGCTGATCGACAAGAACTTCATCTGAACAAGCGGTAGTTGACGAATTCGTGTTCCACCCGCGCCCCGATGTGACGCGTTCTCCGCACCGCGACCGCTCCGCCTCCACCGACGCACGCGGACCGGTGGAACAGGGAGCAGTCACACGGGATCCGGTACGAAGCGGGCCGGGAACGCCCGACCCGTGGTCATGGCCGGCAACGCGGCGTCGCCCCGGCGGCGCCGCGTTGCCGTCTGCCGCTACCGCCTGCCGGTGCCGTCTGCTGCTCGTTGGCGCCCGTTGGCGCTCGTCGGTGCCGTCCGCATCAGCCCGGGGATGTAAACCCGTGGGCCAATACGACGTGACGAAGGATCAATCGACGGGCTGATGTTGCCCACCCGGCCCGCGTGACAGCGTTCCACGCATGGACACCACGCCGCTGGACACCACGCCGACCGCACGCCGTACCGGACCGACCCGCCGCCGCATGCTGGGCACCGCGCTCGCCCTCGGCGCCGTCGCACCGCTGGGCCTCGCCCGCACCGCCTCGGCCGCTCCCGCTGCCGCCCCGGCCGCCGCTCCCGCCCCCTCCTCCGGCGCCGCGTCCCCCTCCCGCCTCACCCTGGCCGCGCCCACCGGCCCCTTCCCGGTCGGCATGGTGCCGCTGCACCTGCGCGACGAGTCCCGGCCGGACCCGAACGCCCGGCCCGGCAAGTTCCGCGAGCTGATGGCCACCGTCTGGTACCCGGCCCGGACCGCGGACGCCGCCGCCTACCCGCTCGCCCCCTGGATGACCGAGGGCGCGCTCAAGGCCTTTCTCGACGATGTCGGCTTCCCCCTCCCGGTCTCGCTCGCCCCGCTCACCGCCGGCCACCAGGGCGCACCCGTCCACCGGGCCGGCCGGCCGCTGCCGGTCATCCTCTACTCGCACGGCGCGGGCGGCCACCGCGGCGACCACACCATCGTGGTCCAGGAGTTGGCCAGCCACGGCTTCGCCGTCGTCACCGTCGACCACACCCACGACGGCATCACCGAATTCCCGGACGGGACCGTCGTCACCCGGGACGGCGTCGCCCCGGGCCTGTACCCGAGGGACTACGCCGCCGACCTGCTCTTCCTGCTCGACCGCGTCGTCGACCTCGCCAACGGCCGCAACCCCGACGTCGACGGCCGCACCCTGCCGAACGGCCTGCTCGGCGGCCTCGACGCCCGGAACATCGGCGCCTTCGGCTGGTCCAAGGGCGGCACCGCCGTCGGCCTCGCCATGGTCGCCGACCAGCGCATCCGCGCCGGGCTGACCCTGGACGGGCGAATGGAGTCGAACCCCGCCATCACCACCGACATCGACCGTCCGTTCATGATGATGACCGCCAACTACACCCGGGCGACCAGCCCCTACATCGCGACCTTCTGGGGCCACCTGCGCGGCTGGCGCCTCGACGTCCAGGCCACCGGCGCCGTGCACAACTCGTACGGCGACAACATGACGCTGATCCCGCAGGCGGGCCGGCTGATCGGCCTGACCGAGGAGCAGATCCAGTCCCAGGTCGGCACCCTCGACCCCGACCGCGGCGTCCTCATCCAGCAGGCCTACCCGCGCGCCTTCTTCGACCTCCACCTGCGGGGCCGCCACTGCGGCAAGCTGCTCGACGGCCCGTCGAAGGCCTTCCCCGAGGTCGTCCACCACCCGTAGGACCTCGTACGGCCGCGGGCGCCGTAAGCCCGGCACGGCGGCGGGCGGCCGCCACGGGGGTGCGGCCGCCCGCCCCTAGCCGCGCCCCGCCAACGCCACACCCGTCCGGTACAGCTCCACCAGCAGCGGCCGCAGCGCCTCCCCGGCCGGCGTCAACCGGTACGAGGTCCGCACCGGGAACCCACGCCGCCGCTCCCGCACCGCCAACTCCCGCTCACCCAACGTCTGCAGACGCTCCGCGAGCACCTTCGAGCTGATCTCCGGCAGCCGCTCCCGCAACTCCCCGTACGAGGCGGGCCCGTGCATCAGCTCGCGCAGCACCAGCGTCGTCCACCGGCCGGCCACCGCCGCGAGCGCCACCTCCACCGGACAGTCCGGCTCCGGACGGGCGGTGCGGCCGCGCCCGTCCGGCACCAGCTCCTCGTCCCAGCCCCGCTCACCCCACCCGTCACTTCCCGTTTGGTGACCCACGCCGGGCCGGTCTTCACTGCTCGCATGACTCACCCCACCACCCTCCCCCCGAGCACCGACCCGGCACAACACCCGGCCGTCTTCGCCGCCGCCTTCAACTCCGGCCGCCCGGAACTGCTCGCCCGGGTCTACGAGCCCGGCGCGGTCTTCGTCCCCACCCCCGGCGCCACCACCACGGGCCACGAACTCCACCGCGCCAACGCCGAGTTCCTCGCTCTCGGCCTGCCCATCACCGTCCGCCCCCGGCACACCTACGTCGCCGACGACATCGCCCTGCTCATCGTCGACTGGGAGATCACCGGCACCACCCCCGACGGCACCGACATCCACCTCACCGGCACCGCCACCGACGTCGCCCGCCGCGACCCGGCCGGCCACTGGCACTACGTGATCGACAACCCCTTCGGCACAGCCGCCCGGCCGTGACCGGGCGACCGCTCAACCCTCGGTCCGCACCTTCGGGTTGACCGTGCAGAAGTAGACCCGGCCGGTCTGCTTGTCGAAGTAGAAGCTCCCCGAATACTGGGTCCGGGTGATCGACTCGTCGAAGGCCGTGCTGTGGAGCCATCCGGTCGCGCCACCCACCTCAGTGGCGATCTCCTCCGGGACCCCGCACTCGATGACGGTCTCCTCCCACGTTCCGCTCGACGTGATCGCCGCCAGCGTCGCCGGCTCGACCTGCGCCACCCCGTCCAGGCTCACGTCGGTCGGTCCGGGAACCCAATCCACGGAGTTCTGGGTCAACACCCGGCTGACCCACGTGGCCCCGGACAGCGAACCCAACTGCGGAAAGCGACGCTTCAGCGGGTCGAGGTCCGTCCGCACCGTCGGCGTCGGCGTCGGGGGCTCCGCCGCCGTACAGGACGCCACCAGCGGCAGGCCGGTGATCAGTGCCAGGGCCGGAACGACCAGCGCGGCCAGGGGCCTTGAGCGCTGCTTCACACGAGGGCGGTCCACGAACCCGATCATTCCACCACGGTGCCGATCGCATGTCCCTCTCGCCGGAGGAACGGCTCCCCGGTGAGGTCCCCGCCTCCACCTGCAACCACTCGGAGCACCTCTCCTTTTCCCCGGCCCCCCAACAGCACCCTGCCAACGGGCAAGCACCGGGAGCGCCCCGTCCGTTCGCCGGATGGAGCGCTCCCTGAGCTTGTCCTACTGCACCCTGACGGCTGGTGGACTACTGCCGGACGAAGGCCTCATCGGCCATCGAGACCCCGGTCAGCTGCAGCCGCTCCTGCCCCTCGTACGTGAAGTACTGGAAGTACCTCTCGCACGTCGGATAGCCGGCGACGGACGTCAACGTGGCCCACGCTCCGGTCCCGGCGTCCTCCACCTTGCCATGCTTCCACGTGCCGGTGAACTGCACCGGCGTGGGCGACTTCTCCCCACGGCATGCGGCAGGCAGCAGGCTCACCTCCCCGAGCTTGCCGCCCTCCAGGAACTGGATCGACCCGATGCCCGACTTCCAGGTCCCGACCACCGGCGGCTTCCCGTCGGGCCCGGCCGAACACCCCACCGCCAACGGCAACACCGACGCCACGGCGACGGCCAGGCCGCTCCCGCCCCGACGCACTACACCCTTGAGAACGATCGCTGTTCACTCCCCCGCGGACGGGCGCCCAGGCCGGCCACCTGCCCCCTGTATTCCTCGTGCAGGAAAGTCTGGCAGTCCTGCCTCGGCTGTAGTCCCGCAGGGTCTCGAAGACCCTCGACCCGGCTTTGTCACCCGATCACTCCTCTTCCCCCCACTGACCGTGGCTCCCGGTGAACCGCGTCCCGGCGTATGAGGCTGTGCCCCGCGTCCCGCTCAGGGAGGCGGGGCACCCGCACACAGGTCGAGCTCTCGGCACTGCACGGAAATCTTCTCCATGTCGAGCGCCACGCGATCCTCGACCGGCGCACCGTCGCGCCGAACCGCCGCCCGGTACTCGCCTTGGAGGCGTCGCGGTATGGCGACCATCCGTGTGGAGGGTGTGGAGCACACCGTCAACATTGACCGAGTGCGCCTTCCGCGCGGGGAAGGTCCGCCCTTGACAGGAGACCTGATCGATCGTCTCACCGCTGGCCTCAGCATCACCAACCACTGGCCGTTGCACAGGCTGCCACCGAGGAAGATGCCAACTCCGGGGTTCTGCCTCCCTATGATGTCCGCGAGCGGAACGCATCCACGCGTGGCGATCCCCGGCGACGCCGAGCAGATGGCACACCGGTCTTCTCGGCCTGCCAGGTCAGCTCGGGCCCGTAGCCGCTGTCGTACGGCGCGACCGCGAATTCGCCACCGGCCGGGGCATTGCCGTTCTCCTTGGCGAGCCGCAGAACCTACTGCCTGAACTCCTCCGACACCGTCGGCCCCGGAAAGGCTCGACCGAACGCCCCCCGCAGACTCAGGTGTGGCAGACGCACCTGATGCAGCATCGTTCCCACCGGGTGCACCGGTGCATGGACTCGCACCGCACAGCACGCCCACGAGAACAGCACGGAACATAGCGGAGCGTCCCACCACGTCCACCACCTCCCCCTCCATAGATTGCTTCCCGTGGCACCGTCGTACGGGACGTCGACCCCTGCAGGGCTGTGACCAGAGCCAAGGTCAACGGCCCCCACAGCAGGATTCGCCGGTCCTCAACAGAGCCCCGTCCAAGGTTCTCGCCGAACACAGGCGGCGGGAACGCCCCGAAGGCCGCCCCCGCCACCGTCAGGCACGCCGACCACGTCGGCTCAGCACTGCACGACGTAGCCCTTCTCCAGTCCGAGATCGAGACGCTCCTCGTCCGACTGCCCGTCCCTCTGGACGGCCACTCGGTACTCGCCCTGGAGATTCCTCGGGATGGCGGCGGTGTAGATGATGCGCTGGGCACCGGCCAGACTGATCGAGTACACCTGACGGACGGGGAAGTTCTTTCCCTGACAAGACAGATGGTCGATCGTCTCACCGCTGGCCATCACCCGCACCGCCCACCACGGATCTTCCTGGCGGTTGAACAGCCCGGAGTCCCCGAAGAGGTCGACGCCGGGGAGCCGCTTCTCGGCAATCTGCTTCTCCGTCTTACATCTCCCGGCCGTGACGATCTCCGATGCAACACAGAGATCGCCGGTCTTCTCCGCCTGCCAGATCAGCTCCGGATCGTACCCGCCGTCGTACTCGATCACAGTGAACCGGTCACCCGCCGGTGCCGTCCCGTCCGCCTTCGCCGTACGAAGGATCAGCTTCTTGAAGCTCTCCGGGAACGCGTGCTCTGCCGCGGCCGTCGATGCGGCCCCGCCCGCGGCAGTCGGCCCGTCGCCCCCCGACGCCCCGGTGCACGCACTGACGCCGCACAGCACGCCCACGAGGACAGCACAGAACATCGCAGAGCGTCCCGTCACGTCGCTCACCTCCCTTGCTCAAAACCGTTTCTCTTACTCATACCGCAATCTCAGTGACGCATCATCCCTTGCCACCCACGGTCATCTCGGGTGGGGAATCGAAGACAACACGGTTCCAACTGAGCATCTCGTAAGTCGCCCATTCCTTCGTTGTCACACTGCCGTCCGCGTGATAGTAGGTCGTCCGATAGCTCCATTTTCGGAAGGTCGGCGAAAACCCGTACTCCTGCCCTCTCTTGGCCGTCACACTCCGTGTTTCGGTACTGGTGTCCGCTTCGGTCGTCGCCTCGGACGTTTGGTTGCTGTCCTCTGTGGACTCGTTCCAGTTGATCTCGCCCTCGATTTTGAGGACGTCATAGACATCCATCGATCCGGCGATCTTGCGCCCCTCCGACTTGCTGACCTTGCTCGCAAGCTGTTTGGTCCACTGCTTGGTTATTGTTCTGCTATCAGTGAGCTGCATCGGTCCGTCCGCATCCGCTATTTTGACTCCGGCCCCGATGTTCTTGTTGATGTAGTCCTCATAGGTGCTCGTCGTCGAGGTCGCGAGGACATCGGTGCCACCGTCGGGCCGGTCCTTGCTCACGTCGTAGGCGCGGTCCGGCTTCGGCTTCTTGTTGTTCCTAGGCGAGCCCAACGGCGGCGAGCCGTTGAGGTACTCCTCCAACCCCTGCTGCCGGGTCGCCTCTCCGGCCTTGTTGTCCGCAACAATCCTGTCGTAATTCGGTCCCTTCCAGTCCTTCTCCTCAGTGAGCTTGGTGCCCATGCTGCTGCACTTGGCGAAGCCGCTCGCGCACTCCTCCCATGCCATGCCCGTGGGGTCGGTCTTGTTGACCGGACTGTTGTTGCTGTATGCGTAGGCGTTCCACTGCTGCGGGTCCTCGGGGAGGAGCAGCGGGTCGGGGTTGAGGAAGCGGCCGGTGCCCGGCTGGTACTGGCGGGCGCCGAGGTTGGTGAATCCGGTGGTGTCGTCCTTCAGACCGCCGACGAAGCCCTTGTCGCCGGCCCAGGAGTTGGCCGCGCCTGAGCCGCGCAGGACGCCGAAGGGGTCGGTCCAGCGGCGGGTCTCGGTGCTGGTGGCCGAATCGATGGACAGCGTGCCGGTGTTGTGGTGGTCGGAGAACTGGTAGGTCAGCTTGGTCGGCCCCTGGCGCACAAGGGTGACGCCTCCGGGGAGGATGTAGTAGCGGGTACCGGTGCTGGTCTTGCTGCCGATGTCGTAGACGAGTTCGTCTCCGCCGCCGAGGTTGACCGTGACCTTGCCCGGGTTGCGGCGGATCAGCTGGTTTCCGTCCGCGTCGTAGAGGTAGCTGGTGGTGGCGGTGCCCTGCTTCATCGAGGCGAGCTTGCCCTCGGCGTCCCAGGTCAGGTCCGCCCCGTTGGCCCCGTCCAGGGCGGTCCAGGTGGGGGTGCTCCACTTGGAGACCCAGCCCGGCGCGTAGACGATGAACTTTCCGTCGTCCTGGACGACCGCGAAGTACTTGCTGCCCGCCCCGATCCAGGTCTGCGAGGACCACAGCGGGACTCGCTGCGGGTCGTAGACCACGAAGTTGCCGTCGTCCTGCATGGTCGCCCAGGCACCCGGGTGGTTCTGGGTGTTGCTCGACCAGGTCACCAGGCCGGTCCGCAGCGAGGTCAGCACCAGGTTGCCGTCGGCCTGCATGGTCAGCTGGGTGGAGTTCGAGCGCACCGACTCCCCGGAGTTGAGCACGAAACCCGCGCCCAGGGTCTTGTTGGCGCCCGGGTTGGCGATCTTCGTGGTGTTCCCGGCCGCGTCGTACTGGTTGGCGCCCGGGGTACTGCCGTTGTTCGGGAAGGTGGACTTCACCGTCGTCGGTGCGTGCGGACCGCCGGTGCCGCCGCCCGTGCCGACCGCGGTGGTCGGCGTATTGCGGGTACCCGGGGCCGGGAAAACCTGGTCGATCGTCAGGTCCTTCGAGACGTCACCGGTCGGGTTGTGCATGACCAGCTTCGTCCGGTTGCCGACGGCGTCGTAGGTGTAGTCCTGCCAGTACGCCGCGCCGCCACCCACCGTCGTCTTCGCCGGAGCCACCGCGCCGCTGGTCGGCGTCGCGTTGGCGCAGGCACCCTGCCCGGCGAGCGACGGGGTCGGCTGCTCCAAGCGGCCGGTGTCCGACCAGGCCGAGGTGATCCGGCCCAGGTAGTCGTGGGTGAAGCACTGGAGGTCGGTCGCGGCCGGGTTGTTGTTCGGGATCGTCCGGATCGCGGTGATCTGGCCCGCCGGGTCGTACGCGTAGGTGGTGTTCTGGACGGTGCCGGTGCCACTGGTCTGCTTGTCGATGTACTGGGTCAGCAGGCGTCCGGTCGGCTCGTCGTACGTGTTCGTCGCGACGATCTGAGAAGCCCACGAGTTCATCGTGGTACGGATGTTACGCCCGTAGGCGTCCCAGTCCGCCTGCCGCAGGTAGGTGATGCCCGCGCCGCTGATGTCGTTGAGCTTTCCGTACATCTCGTAGTTGTAGTTGATCGACTCCTGCGCCAGGTCACCCGCCGCGGCGCGCCCGTCGGCGACGATGGCGCCGGTGACCGGGTTGTAGGCCGCTGTGTAGTCGAAGGTTGCCTGACCGGTCTTGCCGATCTCGCTTCCGGGAATGGACACAGTCGTCTTCGTCGGATGGTAGGCGGCGTCGAACTCAGCAACGGACTTGCTGTAGGCCGCCGGACCACTCGCACCACCGACGTAGCGGGTCGAGGAACTGGTCTGACCCTTCGCCACGGTGTCGTAGGTGTAGCCCGTCAGCTGGTTCGCCGGGTCCACCGTGCCGGTGTACGTACCCGTCTTGCGGCCGAGCAGGTCGTACGTGATCGCGATCGTCTGCCCACGCGCGTCCGTCGTGGTCGCGACCCGACTCCCCGCGTCATACGTGCGGGTCGAGACACCGGAATCCGGGTCGTCGCTCTTCACCAGGCGACCGCGCTGGTCGTAGGCGAGACTCCAGGCGTTCCCGGCCGCGTCCACGCGGGTCGCCGGCTGGCCACCCGGGTTGTAGGTGTACTTGGAGACGTCGGCATCGGCCGGGTTCCCGGTCGCAGTCGGCGTCCGGTACTGCCACAGCTGGGCGGTACGGCCGCGGGCATCAGTGACGGTGCTGGTGGCGGTCGCACCGGTCGGCGGTGACACGTCGACCCGGTCCGCCCCCGGGTAAGCCGTGGTGGTCGTGGTCTGCAACTTGCCGAAAGCGACGAACTGTGTGCTGACCGGACGCCCCAGGCCGTCGCGCTGGATCGTGCTCAGATTGGGCACCTTCGCACCCTCGGGGATCCACCGGGTGGTGTTCGGAGCGGTGGTCTCCTCGTAGTAGGTGTCGTACTTGCCGTTGACCCGACCCTGCGAGTCGTAGAACGTATCCGTGATCAGCCGACCGTGGTAGGCAGAGACCGCCGGCTCGTCCTGGGTCTGCACCGAGCGGCCCAGACCGTCCGTGATCTGCACCGCCTTTCCATAGGTCTTGCCGTCCGAGCGCAGCGAGTTCGTCGCTATGGTGGACGGCGACGACGTGCCATTGACGGCGTAGTCGTAGGTGGCGTTGGCGTTGGCCGACGTGTCCTGCCCCGGTGCCCAGACGGCCTTCAGTCGGCCCAGCCCGTCGTAGGTCTTGGTCACCGTCCTACCGTTGGGGTCGCTCATGGTGAGCGCCAGACCTCGGGCCGGGTTCAACGTGACCGTGGTCGTGCGGGGGATACCCGCGTCCGGCGAGCCGGCCGGGGCCGGGGTGCCGGTGGCCACCTTGGTGGGCAGCTCACCCGGGCTCGCCGGGCTGTACGCGGTCGTCGTGGTCACACCGCCCGGGTTGGCGCTGTCCGAGACCGTCGGGTCGGTGGCGGCCGTGGTGCGACCGTACGCGTCGTAGCGGGCGGTCGCCTTGGTGATGAACTGGGCGGCACCATTGGAGTCGTAATGGTCCAGTACCTGAGTGCCGGTAATCTCGCCCTTGGCTCCGGCGGCGCCGAAGTCCTGGTCGTCATAGAGCGTGCGGGTGCCGGACACCGTGTTCGCCGACGACACATCCGCCGTGCAGGCATTGACACCGGAGATCACCAACGCCTCGGAGACCAGACTGGTCACCTGCCGACTCGCCGGAGCCGCGTAGCGGTAGCGCGTGCACACGTCCGGCGTGCCGTCTGCCGTACTCAGCGAGGTCGTGAGTCGGTTGTTGTTTCCCGGGTCGCTCGTGGTCACGGTCGACGTGGTGCGAGTACCAGTCGTGGTCACCGCTGTCGTGGCTGAGGTGACCGTGGTCGCCTGGTACCTGGACACCAGGTCCGGCAGGGCGGTCCGCTTGTGCGTGGCCTTCACCACCGGGGCCCCGTACGAGTTCACCGTGTACGAGAGCGGCGAAGCCGTGTCGGCAGAGGCGTCCGCATAGCTGTCCGTCTCCAGGATCTGACCGAACAGCCAGTCGGAGTCGGCCCGTCCACCGCTCTTCACGCCCGCGACGGAGGCGGCCTTGGCCTTGCCGTCCGCCTTGTAGTCGCCGTCCATGCCCTGGTAGTAGCTGGTCGTCGACTTCGACTGCGGCCCGTCCTTGCCCGAGCCGGTCACCACGGTCACGCTCGCGTAGCCCCGGAACTGGTCCCAGGTGCGGTAGTCGGACTCGGTCAGCGGGTTGTCGTTGCGGTGCCACGCGGCAGGGCCATACGTGTAGGAGGCAACCGTCGGCACCGCACCGGTGATCAGCCTGCTGTTCGGATCGGCGGTAACCACCTCCACCGGGTAGCGCAGGAACCAGTCGTCCACCGTGGCCTGCACGCCGGTGTCGAACCACTTCACCGGGAAACAGCTCTTGTCATTGTTGTCCGCCGAGGCCGGCATGTTCCCGGCCGTGCGCGAGCAGGACCCCTTGCGGTACGAGACCATGATCGTGCCGCCGGTCTCGGTGGTGATCACCGCCAGTCGCGGTCGGTTGTAGCGCGGTCGTGCAGGCACCAGGCCATCGACCCGGTTGGGCAGCAGCTCGTCGGCGAAGGTCATCTCCGGCAGCGTCTGCTCGGCCTGGTTGTCGGCGGTGTCCTTACCCGTGCGCTTCACCGACTGAAGCCAGGCGACCGGGGCGTTGTCGGTCGCGTTCTGCGGCGTCTTGAACACGTGCTTCAGATCGTAGCGGTCCACCGGACGGTACGAACCGCCCGAACGGATCGACGTCGTGATCCCGTTCAGCCACTTCGTCGACCAGTACGTCGGGGCGAAGTTGGTGCACGTCCCAGCCTCCGGGCACTGCTTGTCCAGCGGGGCGTCCGGCCAGTTCACCGCGTTCGCCACGGTGCGCTGCGAAGGGTCGCAGGCCGCCGCACCTGCCACGCAGCGTTCCCCCGACTCGAAGTCGATCTTCGCAGCCGCCTGATAGGCACCTCCAACGGAAAGCTGGTCGGAGAGCAGCTGCCCGTAGGTGATCGACAGGAGCACACCGCCACGGGTGTACGCGGTGTTCGTACCCTTCCCGCCATTCTGGGCTCCACCGCGCGCGTACACGTTGGTCTCGGGCGTGTAGGCATAGGTAGTCAGGTTGCCGTGTCGGTCCACCACGTAGTCGAGGTTCCATCGCCACGCCGTCTGGCACCACGAGCCCTTGCCCTTGGCCGCGTCGTAGCACGGGTCGCCCGCGTTCGGCGAGTACACCGGCACCGTCCAGACCGACTTGCTCTCCGACCCCACCTTACTGGGTGAACCATCGGCTGCTGGAAGCTGGTTGAGGCCGAAGTAGTAGGCCACCCCCCCAGTGTCGGTCACCTTCAGGTACGAGCCGTTCCAGGTGCCGTTGTTGGCACCAGTCAGGAACTCGATCTTCGTGCCGTCGTCGTTCTTCAGGTGCCAGGTACATTTCGACTGCTCGTCAGCAGCGCTGCCGACGACGCAGGCGTCGTCCGGAACCAGCTCACCCGAGTGGCCGCCCAACGAGAGCGTCAGGTTCGCACCACCCCAGCACTGGTCACCCGAACCAGGAATGCCGGCTTTGTCGCACGGCCGGTAGCCACG
The DNA here is from genome assembly GCF_043198905.1 of Kitasatospora sp. NPDC048715. Classification (NCBI taxonomy): domain Bacteria; kingdom Bacillati; phylum Actinomycetota; class Actinomycetes; order Kitasatosporales; family Streptomycetaceae; genus Kitasatospora; species Kitasatospora sp. NPDC048715. The sequence goes on from NZ_JBICVH010000007.1 coordinate 247,357, forward strand.
CTCGACGAACCCCGAACTCAGGTCCCAGCCGTCACCGATCCACGACGCCTGCGCGTTCGTCGACGCCGTCTTCCCGTCCACCGAGGCCGAGTCGTACCCCAGCGACAGCGAAGGAGCAGAGCCACCCAGAGCCGACGGAACCACTATCGGATAGCTGTACGTGAACGACCCCGACCCGCTGCCTGCTGCCCATGCCTGGCTCGGCGACAGCGACGTCGCGCTGTAGGTACCGGTCCCGCTGGACGGAGTACTGTCGAGCGCCAAGACCACCTTCGCAGAGGCGGCCGCCGATGCCAACGCGCCCGCGGACTTGGCCTGATCCCGTCGCTCCGAGAGCGAGCTGGCAGCGGTGGAAGCGGGCAGGTCGATATCCGCCACCAGACGCTTGGCCTGCTCGTCGTAGTGCGAGGCAACCGGCGTACGCGCCTGGCAACCCGCAGCGTCCGATGTCGTCAGCGCGCACTCCGACAGAACCGCCAGCCGGGCCCGGTGTGCGAAATCACCGCCAACTCCCATCGCGCCCAGGTCAAGCCCGACCCGGACCGTCCCCGGCTCCGTCCCGTCGCCGCTCCGCGACAGCTCCACGAGCGTAGCCGACGCCCCCGCATCGGACGTGGAGCCCGGCGCGGCGGCAAGCTTCACCTGCACAGGCGCGGCGGCGATGGCGCCGTCGCCGGAACGGGCAACCGGAGCCAACCAGACTGGCAGGTCGCCGACCTGTTTCGACGCGCCAACAACAGGTTCCAGCCCATCCGCCGCCTCAACGTTCCGACCGACTGCCGCATCCAGGGTCACCACCGCTGTTCCACGCTTCGGCTGCGTCAGAGTCTTCGGTGGCATCCAGTTCGGTGAACCGGTGTTCGCTGAGAACGGCTTGGGCTTGTCCGTCGCCCCGGGAACCGAGGCCGTCCGCAACAGTGGCGTGTTCGGCGGCGACCAGATCTTGCCCTTGCCTGCCGCTCCGCTCGGATCCACCTCCGGCGTGCGCCGTTCCAGATATTCGTCACATATCGCCGTCGCCACCGCAGTCGGCGTCGCCCTGGCGCTGACGTCGGTCACGCCGCTCGCCTTCGCCGACAGCCCTCCGACCACCGTCGGCGCCCCGTCCGCCGGCCCTTCCGCCATCCCACCGGACCTCGCGGCGAAGATGGCCGCCGTCGATGCGAAGCGCGCCGACGAGAGGCCGTTGATCAGCCCGACCGACAAGGCGATCGCCGAGGCGAAGCGAACCGGAAGGCCGGTCCCCGTACCGGAATTGACCGATGAGGTCAGCGAGACCGTCGCCACGGCAGCGGGTCACCTCAAGCGCACCGAGCACGTCGATCCCCAGCGGGTGAAACAGAACGGAACCTGGGCACCGCTCGACGGCACCCTCGTCCCGGACGGGCAGGGCGGCTACCGCCCGAGGACCGCCCTGTCCGGGGTGCGCCTCTCCGGCGGCGGTCAGGGTCCGCTCGGCACCCTCACCAGCGCGGACGGCGAGACGCTCACCATCGACTCGCCGTTCCCGCTCACCAAGCCGTCGCTCGACTCGGGCGGCGAGGTGCTGCTCTACCCCGAGGTCGCCCCCGGGGTCGACCTCAAGGTGACCGTCTCCAAGTTCGGCGGGCTCTCCACCGTCCTGGTTGTCAAGACCGCGGAGGCGGCGAAGAACCCGGCGCTGAAGAAGGTCCGATTCGGCACCAAGGGCACGGGCGTCACCGTCCGGGCCGACAGGGCCGGCAACCTCACCGCCGAGACCGTCGACGGTAAGCCCCGATGGCACGCGCCCACCCCGCGGCTGTGGGACAGTTCGGCCGCCCCGGCTGTGGCCGCCAAGTCGGCCCAGGCCTCGAACGGTTCTGCTGTCGACGCCCCGCTGTCGGAGTCCGGGCGCCGCAGCACCTCCGACGGTCCCGGCGCCGGCGCCACGGTCGCCGACATGCCGGTCACGGTCACGGGCGACGCCGTCGAGCTGACCACCGACGACTCAGTACTCGGCAAGGGCCAGGGTCCCTGGTTCATCGATCCGGCCTGGATCCCGGACCTCAACGGGTCCAACGCCTGGACCTGGACCCAGTCCGGCTATCCGGACACGGCCAACATCGGGCGGACGATCAGCAACACCAACGACCCGTACGCTCGTCCCGGGGTCGGCTATCAGGGATACCGGACCACCAAGGGCATCGAACGCTCGTACTATCAGTTCGACACCCACTGGTACCGGGGCGCGATCATCAACAAGGCGATCATGTCGATGTGGGAGACGGAGTCCTCAGCCTACTCCTGCACCGACAAGTACACCGTGGACCTCTACGCCACCGGTCCGATCAGCAACCAGACCACCTGGAACAACCCACCCGGCATCGTGGGCGGCCGGCTCGCCGAGGCCTCAGTGCCCGGCGCAGGCCGCCAAGGTTGCGGCGACAAGTACCAGTTCGGCTACGACGTGACCTGGGCCTACCAGACCTACGCCACGAGCAACGACACGATGACCTTCGGGGTGTTCGCCCGCAACGAGTCCGACGCGGCGGCATTCAAGCGGCTCGACTACGGCGCCGCCGTAGAGATCGAGTACGACCGCGTTCCCAACGTGCCGACCGACACGTACGCCTCCCCCGCGCCCACCACGGCCGTGCCGTGGGCGGAGAACCAGGGCTGCAACAGCAACGCGATCGGCTGGATGAACTCGGCGTCCGGCTTCAACGGCTCCGTCACCCTCAACGCGACGGTCAGCAGCCAGGTCCAGCAGTCGCTCTACGGCTGGATGGGAATCTGGGACTACGCCGACACCAACCGCGCCGACAGCGGCCAGACCCCTTTGACGGCCAACGGCGGCGTGGCCGCGTTCCAGGTCAAGCAGGGCCTGCTCCAGGACGGCCACGTGTACGGCTGGGACGCCATGGCCACCGACGGACTGGTCCAGCGGTCCGCCGGGACCCCGGCCTGCCGCTTCGGCGTCGACCTGACCCCTCCGACCATCTCCGTCCCGAACGTCGACACCCTGCTGCCCGAGGGCCAACTGGAGTACACGTTCCCGCCCTCCGGGAACGGTCAGGTGACGAAGAAGCACCTCGACCAGCAGGGCGTGGTGCCGTTCACCGCGACCGACCCGGCCCCGGGCGGCAACGCCTCCGGCGTCGTCTGCGCCCGCTGGTCCTGGGATCCCCAGCTCGCCGGCGCCGGATGGGTCTGCGGCAACGACTACCCCACGAACGGCATCGTCGTCACTCCGGGCCGTTGGGGCACCAACATCCTGTACATGCAGGTGATGGACAACGCGCGCAACGTCTCGCCGGTCGCGCAGTACTCCTTCTACGTGCCGTGGAACCCGGACGGCCCGCCGCCGGTCTTCGGTGACGTCACCGGCGACGGCGCCCCCGACATCCTGCAGCCCGATCAGGCCGGCTACCTGCGAGCCTTCAACGCGCCGGGCAACTCGAAGGTCCGCGCCCCTGCGGTGGCAGCCGTCGCCACCCCGGCCGACGCGCCCGGCGGCAAGGGCTGGAGCGGCATCCAGATCACCCACCGCGGCACGCTCAGCGGCGGCAACAACATCGACGACGTGTTCGCCCACGCACCCGGCGACGCGCTGCTGCGGCTCTACCAGAACCCCGGGAACACCGGTGTCTACGGGCGTGTCGACAACTCGGTGTCGATCGCCAAGCCGAAGTGCGTCCCGACCGCGTCCGAGGACTGCGCCTGGCTGAAGGCCTCCGGGTACAACGCCACCGACTGGTCCGGCACACTGCGGATCGCCGCCCTCGGCGACCCGGTCACCACCGACCTCGACCCCAAGCTGGGCTTCAAGAACAAGACCGGCCTGCTCACCGTCGAGAGCACCAACAACGGCGCCGACGCGGCTCTCTGGTACTACCCGGCCACCAACGCCAACACCCTGGGCAAGCCCGTCCAGCTGGCCGCGTCCGGGTGGAAGGACAAGGAGCTGATCACCCCCGGCGACTGGGCCAAGCAGGGCCACCCGGGCCTGTGGGCACGCAATTTCGCGACCGCCGCCGACGGGGCCAAGGACGACATCCTCGCCTACACCTTCAACACCGGCACCGTCACCGCCATCGACAACCAGGGCGCCCCGATCACCGACAGCAGCGGCAAACCGCTGCTGGTCCCGACGCTGACCCAGATGGTGCCCGTCGGCACCCGGATCGGCTGGGTCTCCACCGACGCCTACCCGACCCTCGGCTCGGACGGCGACCTCACCGGCAACGGAAACGCCGGCCTCTGGGGCCGGAAGGCCGACGGTTCCCTGGAGGTCTGGTGGGGCCGCCCCACCACCCCCGGCAACCCGTCGGCCGGCTACACCTGGCTGGCCGGTGGCACCCCGATCGGGAACACCTCGGTCGCCCCCCAGTGGTGGGCGCTCGACGGCACGGGTGACAGCAGCAGCACCAACACGCTGTACAAGAACGGCGGCGACCCCAAGGTCACCTATCCGACCGGCGCCGCGCTCACCACCGACCACAATCGCGCGGCAAACAAGGCGACCGTCTTCGACGGCGCGACCGTCTACCGCACCACCGCGCCGGCCGGCTCCGGTGCCACATCCCCCGGTCTGGACGCCACCCAGAGCTACAGCGTCTCGGCCTGGGTGAAGCTCAACAACACCGACAGCTACCAGACCGCGGTCTCGCTCACCGGCAACCAGGCCAGCCCGTTCTACCTGCAGTACTCGAAGGCCTACAACAACTGGGCCTTCGTCCTGCCGAGCAGCGACTCGGTCACCGCGCCCGAGTACTACGCCGCGTACGACAGGAGCGGCGGCACCGCCGCGACGGTCGGGCAGTGGACTCACCTGACCGGCACCTACAACGCCGCGGCCGGCATGGCCACCCTGTACGTCAACGGCCTCGCCGTCGGATCCGCCAAGGTGGGCACCGCGTGGAAGCCGCCGGCCGGCAGCCTCAACGTCGGCGGTACCACGTTCAACGGCAAGTCGCCCAGCGACCACGTCAACGGCGCGATCAGCGACGTGCGGGTCTACCCGTACGCCCTGACCGATCCCCAGGCGAACACCGTCGCCACCTCTCAGTCCATTGTCCACATCCGAAGCGCGGTCGACTCGCACAAGTGCCTGGACAATTGGGGCAGCACCGCGGGCTCCCCGGTGGTGATCTACGACTGCTGGAACGGTGACAAGCAGCACTTCCTGACCACCCGGGACAATCAGCTCAAGACCGTGCCGAACGGGCTCTGCCTGGGCACCCGGGACGCCACTGTCATCGACGGCACCCCGGTCGTGTCGCAGGCGTGCACCAACTCCGGCGCCCAGACGTGGATCCGCCGCTACGACGGCGCGCTCTACAACCCGGCGTCGAACAAGTGCCTGGAGCTGCCCGCGTCCAACACCCAGAACGCCGGCCCACTGGGTGTCCGGCAGTGCGCCGACCAGGCGAACCAGCACTGGATCATCGACAACCAGACCCCCGCGGGCGTGTAGCCCGCCCGGTCGACGGTCGATCAGCGCGGCCCCTCGCCGAACGCCCTGTGCGTTCGGCGACGGGCCGCGGTGTTGTGCGCAGTGTGCGGGGGCGGGTCAGACGCGCTGGCCCTCGGTGGGGGCGGCGGTGGGGGTGGTGGTGCTGCCGGCCTGGGTGCCGAGGGTGCGTTCGACCTTGGCGACGGCGGTGCGGTACTGCATGGAGGCGGCCTGCTCGGAGGTGGCCTGGCGTTCGAAGAAGCCGAAGGCCATGGCGACCGTTCCGAAGCGCTCGATGCCGACGTAGCCGTTGAGTTGGACGCCGGCCAGGGTGCCGTCGAGGTGGACGGCGGGGGCGTCCTTGCGGTCGCCGAGGGTGACCGGGGTGACGGTGAAGGTGACCTCGTCGTCGGTGCCGCCGTTGAAGGTGATGCTGTGGCAGGTCTTCAGGGCGTCGGCGGCGGTGTTGAAGTCGGCGGTGAGCCGGTCGGGCGCCTCGGCGGCGAGGACCTGGGTGGTCATCGGATTGCCGTCCGGGCCGTCGAGTTCGACCGCGGCGTGCGGGACGTCGGTGCCGGTCTGGGTGGCGCGCATGTTGATCAGGGCGCTGAGCGCGGCGCAGCCCGTCACCGGGGTCGGGTTCGCGCCGGGGCTGGGGCTCTGCGTCACCGGGATCTCGGTGTAGCCGGGGCCGAGGTCGGCGGCGGTCAGCAGGGCCGACTTCAGCTGGTCGGCGGAGGGCAGTTGCTGGGCGTCCTGGGCGGGTGCGGCCGATGCCGGCAGGGTGGCCGGGCCCAGGGCGACCGCCACGGCTGCGGCCGCGGCGGCGAGGGCGTGGATGGGCCTGGGACAAGTCATACGGGCCCCCGGTCGAGGGTTCGGGCAGGGACAGCCACCAGTGTCCCACCGGGGGCCGGACGGGGCGCGCGGGCGGGGATATCCGCTGGTCAGGACCCGTTCGCGGGGTCGGCGGACGGAGCGGAGGGGGGCGAGGGAGCGGGGTGGGCGGACGGAGCGGAGGGGGCGGACGGAAGGGCGTCGAGGGTCTCCAGGGCTTCGAGGGTCTCGGCGAGCCACTGCACCCAGAAGGTCTCCAGTCCGATGCCGGCCCGCAGCACCGCGTGCTGGAGCCGGTTCCCGGGGTCCGTCCGCTCGGCCGGGAAGTCGCGCCGCTCGATTTCCCGGTAGTCGGCCAACTGCTCGCGGTGCAGGGTGAGATGGCGCCCCAGCTCGGCCGTCAGCCCGTCCGTGCCGACCACCGCGGCCGCCCGCAGCCGCAGCAGCAGGGGCTCCCGGACGGCGCGGGGCGCGGCGCCCTCGGCGGTCCAGCGGGCGAGTTCGGCGCGGCCCTCGGGCAGGACCTCGTACTCCTTCTTCTGTCCGCGCACCGGCCCTTCCGGCTGGAGGGCCCGGATGTGTCCGGAGGCCTCCAGCCGGCCCAGTTCGCGGTAGATCTGCTGGTGGGTGGCGGGCCAGAAGAAGCCGATCGACTTGTCGAACCGCCTGGTCAGCTCCAGCCCCGAGGACGGTTTCTCCAGCAGGGCGGTGAGGATGGCGTGCGGCAGCGACATGGGGTCGATCGTACGGGGCCGACCGCGGGCGGCGGGCCCGGCTCGGCCCCGGGCGGACACGGAGGTCACGGAGGTCACGGAGGGTACGGAAGTGCGTGCAGGGGCGTGCCGGCCGGGGTGCGGGCCGGGTCAGAGGGTGGCGGCCAGTTCGGTGCCCTGCTTGATGGCCCGCTTGGCGTCCAGTTCGGCGGCCACGTCGGCGCCGCCGATCAGGTGCGCCGGCAGGCCGCGCTCGCGCAGCGCCTCGTACAGGTCGCGGCGCGGCTCCTGGCCGGTGCAGAGCACGACGGTGTCCACGGGCAGCAGTTGGCGCTCGCCGTCGACGGTGAGGTGCAGGCCGGCGTCGTCGATCAGGTCGTAGGTGACGCCGGGGACCATCACCACGCCGCGGTGCTTGAGTTCGGTGCGGTGGATCCAGCCGGTGGTCTTGCCGAGGCCGGCGCCGACCTTGCCGGTCTTGCGCTGGAGCAGGTGGACGCTGCGCGGGGGCTTCGGCCGCTCCGGAGCGCGCAGGCCGCCGCGCTCGCGGTAGTCCGGGTCGATGCCCCACTTGGCCTGGAACGCGGGCGGGTTGAGGCTGGCCGCGTCGCCCGGGTCGGTGAGGAACTCGGCCACGTCGAAGCCGATGCCGCCCGCGCCGAGGATGGCGACCCGCTCGCCGACCGGCGCGCCGTCGCGCAGCACGTCGAGGTAGCCGAGCACGCTGGGGTGGTCGATTCCGGGGATGTCGGCGGGAGTTCGCGGGGTGACGCCGGTGGCGAGGACGATCTCGTCGTGGCCCTGCTCGGCCAGCTGTTCGGCGGTGACGGTCGCGCCGAGCCGCAGGGTGACGGCCAACTCGGCCAGCCGGGTGCGGAAGTAGCGCAGTGTCTCGTCGAACTCCTCCTTGCCGGGGATGCGCCGGGCGATGTTCAGCTGTCCGCCGATCGTCTCGGCGGCGTCGTACAGGGTGACGTCGTGGCCGCGCTCTGCGGCGGAGACGGCGAAGGCGAGGCCGGCCGGGCCGGCCCCGACGACGCCGATCCGCTTGCGCAGTTGGGTGGGGCCGAGGACGAGTTCGGTCTCGTGGCAGGCGCGCGGGTTGACCAGGCAGGAGGTGATCTGGAGGTTGAAGGTGTGGTCGAGGCAGGCCTGGTTGCAGCCGATGCAGGTGTTGATGGCCTCGGCGCGGTCGTCCCGGGCCTTGGCGACGAAGTCGGCGTCGGCGAGCAGCGGGCGGGCCATCGAGACCAGGTCGGCGCTGCCCTCGGCGAGCAGGCGCTCGGCGATCTCGGGGGTGTTGATGCGGTTGGTGGTGACCAGCGGGATGCCGACCTTGCCCATCACCTTCTTCGTGACCCAGGCGAAGGCGCCGCGCGGCACCGAGGTGGCGATGGTGGGGATGCGGGCCTCGTGCCAGCCGATGCCGCTGTTGATGATGGTCGCCCCGGCGGCCTCGACGGCCTGGGCGAGCTGCACGACCTCGTCCAGGGTGGAGCCGCCGGGCACCAGGTCGAGCATGGAGAGGCGGTAGACGATGATGAAGTCCTCGCCGACCCGTTCGCGGACCCGGCGGACGATCTCGACCGGGAAGCGCATCCGCCGCTCGTACGGGCCGCCCCACTCGTCCTCGCGGTGGTTGGTCGCGGCGACGACGAACTCGTTGATCAGGTAGCCCTCGGAGCCCATGATCTCGACGCCGTCGTACCCGGCGCGGCGGGCGAGTTCGGCGCAGCGGGCGAAGTCCTCGATGGTCTGCTCGACCTGCTCGGCGGTGAGCGCGTTGGGCGTGAAGGGGCTGATCGGGGCCTGGATCGCGCTGGGGGCGACGAGGTCGGGGTGGTAGGCGTAGCGGCCGAAGTGGAGGATCTGGAGGGCGATCCTGCCGCCGGCGGCGTGCACCGCGTCGGTGACGGTCCGGTGCTTGTCGGCCTCCTCCTCGGTGGTCAGCATCGCGCCGCCCTCCCAGGGGCGCCCGGCCTCGTTGGGGGCGATGCCGCCGGTGACGATCAGGCCGACGCCGCCGCGGGCCCGTTCGGCGTAGAAGGCGGCCATCCGCTCGTAGCCGCCGGGGGCCTCCTCCAGGCCGACGTGCATGGAGCCCATGATCACGCGGTTGGGCAGGGTGGTGAAGCCGAGGTCGAGCGGGCTGAGCAGGTGCGGGTAGCGGCTGCTGCCGGGGTGGGCGCTCATCGACGTCTCCTGGGGCGCGGGCTGGGGGTCGTTGTTACCGCAGGGTAGGGGACGGGCGGCGGGGTATGCAACTAGTTGCATAAGGCTGGACGGAGCCTCCGGACGGACCCTCCGGACACCCCTCCGGCCCCCTCCGGACACCCTGCGAACGACCGCCGGAGGCGCCCGACCGACCGCCCGGAGACCCCTCCGGACGGCCCTCCGGATGGTTCGAACACGCCGCCGGAACCCGGTCGGCGGCGTATCGTCGTGTCCCGGACACCGCGGGGGCGACGCAACGGCGTCCCGGACACCGCCGCGGCACCGCGGGGACGACACGAGCTCGGGAGAGGAGCGGCCGTGCGGGGTGGCTCGGTGGCCGTGGTCGGGGGCAGCATCGCCGGAAGCGCGTTCGCCGGTGCCGCCGCCCGGCTCGGCGCGGAACGCGTGGTGGTGCTGGAACGCAGCCCCGGCCGGCTGGAGGACCGCGGCGTGGGGCTGTGCACCCACAACGACCGCTTCGACGAACTGGTCCGGACCGGTCACCTCGACGCGGACACCCGCCGCCACCGCCTCACCGTCCGCCGCTGGGTCGCCCGGGGCGCGGCCGGCGAGGGCGACGGACCGGACGGCTGCGGTCGGCTGCTCTGGGCCCAGCCCTTCCCCTTCCACTCCCACCACTGGGGCGTGCTCTGGCAGGCGCTGCGCGAACGGACGCCCCGGCAGGTCGAGTTCCGGCTGGGCACCACCGTGACGGCCGTCGGCAACGGGCCCGACGGCGCCTGGGCCGAAGCGGGTGGCGGCCGCGAGACGTACGACCTGGTGATCGGCGCCGACGGCTACCGCTCGGTGGTCCGCGCGGCCGTCTGCCCCCGGGCCGAACCCGAGTACGCCGGGTACGTGTGCTGGCGCGGCAGCTACGACGCCGCCCTGCTCGCCGAACTGCCCGGCGGCGCGGCGCCCTGGCCCGAGGAGCAGTGCATCACCGCCTGCTACCCCGGCGGCCAGGTGGTGATCTACCGCATCCCCGGGGTCGAACCCGGCCGCACCCAGGTGAACTGGGTCTTCTACGCCCCCACGCCCGCCTGGCTGCGGCTGGACGGCCCGACCAGCATCCCGGCGGGCAGCCTCCTCGACGGACAGCTGGACGAACTGCGGCAGCTCGCCGAGCGGTTCCTGCCGCCGTACTGGGCCAACCTGGTCACCCTGACCCCGCGCGAACGGACCTTCCTGCAGCCGATCTACGACCTGGCGGCCCCGCGCCGCACGGCCGGCCGGCTGCTCATCGGCGGGGACGCCGCCACCGTGGTGCGCCCGCACAACACCAGCGGCGCGGTCAAGGCGATGCAGGACGCCCACGCCTTCGAACTGGCGGGGCGCGAGGCCGGCTCCTGGTCGGCCCTGCTGGCCGCCTACGACCGCGAACGGACGGAGTCCGGGCGGGAGTTGGTGGAGCTGGGCCGCACCCTCGGCCGGGCCCAGGTCACCGGGGCGCCGGACTGGTCGGGGATGGACGAGCCGGGCATGGCCGCCTGGTGGCAGCACCAGTTCACCGGCGGCGGGGGTTTCGGCGGCCACGCGCTCGACCGTACCGGCCGAGCGCTCGCGGCGACCGCCGAAACCACGTCAACCCGCGTGGGGCGGACGGGCGTCGACGACGTCGACGGTGGTGACGTCCACCAAGGTGGCGCGGACGGCACCGGTGACGACGCCGCCGGCGGCGACGACGGTCAGACGTTCACGCCGTAGTCGGTCGCGATGCCGCGCAGGCCGGAGGCGTAGCCCTGGCCGATGGCGCGGAACTTCCACTCCACGCCGTTGCGGTACAGCTCGCCGAAGACCATCGCGGTCTCGGTCGAGGCGTCCTCGGTCAGGTCGTAGCGCGCGATCTCCAGGCCGTTGGCCTGGTTGACGATCCGGATGAACGCGTTGCGCACCTGGCCGAAGTTCTGCAGCCGGGCGTCGGCGTCGTAGATCGACACCGGGAAGACCACCTTGGCCACGTCGACCGGGACGCGGTCCAGGTCGACCTTGATCTGCTCGTCGTCCCCGTCCCCGCCGCCGGTCAGGTTGTCGCCGCTGTGCTCGACCGAACCATCGGGGCTGCGGAGGTTGTTGAAGAAGACGAAGTGCTGGTCCGAGACCACCTTGCCCAGCGCGTTGCACAGCAGCGCGCTGGCGTCCAGGTCGTAGTCGGCCCCGGTGGTGGTGCGCACGTCCCAGCCGAGACCGACGATCACGGCGCTCAGACCGGGCGCCTCCTTGCTGAGCGAGACGTTGCCGCCCTTGGCCAGCGAAACTCCCACAATGCCCTCCTCGGATCTCTCCCTGTGGACGAATCTACAACACTGTAGAGATCACGAGAATCCGTCTGGAGGCGGGCCCGCCCCGGGATTTTCTCCGGGTCGCGCACGGGAACCGTGCGCGGGAGCCGCCGCAGGGCAGGTCGCGGCGCCATTGCGCGCCGTCATTGCACGGCGTCACCGCACGCCGTGAAGGCACGCCGTCACTGCACGGCGTCGATCTCGATCCGCAGCGCGCCGTTCTCGGCCGTCGCCCGGCGGCCCCAGTCCAGCAGCAGGCGCAGCACCGCGCGCTCGGCGGCCGGGAGCCGGGCCAGGTCCACCTGCTCGATCTCCCGGACCAGCGCGGCCGTCGACGGCTGCCGGATCCGGCCGGCGAAGTCGAGGTCGGGCTCGTGGCGGGCGAGGGTGGGCAGGGTCCGCGCACCCAGGCGGCGCAGGACGGCCCGCAGCGCGCCGCCGTCCGCCCAGGCCTCCAGGCGCCCGGGCTGCGGCGCCGGGCCGGCCTTGCGTCCCGTCCTCGCCTTGACGGGCACCCGGTACAGGCCGAGGACGTACTCGTCCTCGGCCACCTCCTCGTCCGGCCCGTACGGCCGCAGGCCACCCGCTGTGCTCCGCATGCCGAGCACCCTAACGACCTCCCGTTCTAGACTGGCAGTTGATTTCCCTCGTCGACTCTTCCCCGCTTCCCCTCGTCGGCTCTTCCCCCGTTTCCCCTCGTCGCAGGCCCGGTCGCCGGAGGTCCCGATGCGCCAGCGGTACAGCTTCCACCTCGACCGGGGCGGGCACTCGGTGACCGTCAACGTCCGGTCCGGCTGGATCACCGAGACCGAGTTGCTGGTCGACGGCAAGGAGTGCGCCTTCCACCGCGTCCACGGGCACGGCGTCTACCCGCTGACCCTCGCCGCCCAGGTCGCCGAGGAGCCGCCGAAGCCGCTCGCGGTCCGGCTCGACCGCACCGGCCGGGCCGAGCACCCGCTCGCCTGCGTCCTGGAGCTGTCCGGCACCGAGCACCCGATGCCCGAGCGCACGGCGCGCTGAAACACCCCGTTCGGGTGGTTTGCCCCTGAATATCGGAAAACCGTACGATCCAGGGTCGGCCCGGACGAGCCGCCTCCACGAGCCGGACTGCCCCGAGCCGCGCCCCACGAGCCCCACTCAGACGACGAAGGCCTGCGCATGACCACCCCCGCGACCCCCGCGACCCCCGACACCTTCGACGAGCTGCTGCGCGAGGTGATGGCCGACGCCGAGCGCTTCGGCCACCGCCAGCACGTCCGGCTCACCTGGCTCGCCGTGCGCCGCCACGGCGCCACCGCCGCCCTCGACCTGATCGGCGAGGGCATCCTGCGCACCGCCACCAAGGCCGGCGCGCCGCAGAAGTTCCACGTCACCATGACCCGGGCCTGGGTCGAGCTGGTGGCCCTCCACGCGGACGACGACGCGACGGGCTTCGAGCAGTTCGCCGCCCTGCACCCGGACCTGCTCGACAAGGACCTGCTCGCCCGCCACTACCGTCCGGGGACGCTCGCGACCGAGCAGGCCCGGACCACCTGGGTGGAGCCGGACCTCGCCCCCTTCCCCCGGGCCGCGGCCTGACACTCCCCCGGGCCCCGGCCCGAAGCGCCGGTCGGCCGGCCGCCGGGCGAATCGCCCGGCGCGCCGACCGAAGCGCCGACCGCCGATACGTCGAGCACCCGACGCGTCAGCTCCCCCGAACCTCCGCGAGGCACTCCGCCACGATCTCCTCGACCGCCTTCCGGGCCCGGTCCGCGTCCTGCGCGACCAGCCCGATCCTGGTACGGCGGTCGAGCACGTCGGCCGCGTCCAGCGCGCCCTCGTGGCTGACGGCGTGGGCGATCTCGGCGCGGGTCACGTCCAGACCCTCCGCGATCGGCGTCAACTCCCCCGCCGCCAGCACCTCGTGGGCCGCGCCGCCGTGGCGGGCGAGCAGCGAGGCGGGCACCTGGCCGGCGGCCCCCGCGCCGGTGGGCAGCGGGCGGCTGTCCCCGTGGCCGGGGGCGCCGATCAGCGGCAGCCGGGCCGTCCAACAGGCGCGGGCGGGCAGGCCGCGCAGCCGGACGGCGGTGTCCACCGCGTCCTCGGCCATCCTGCGGTAGGTGGTGAGCTTGCCGCCGACCACGGTGATCACCCCGGACGGGCTCTCCAGCACCGCGTGCTCGCGGGAGATGTCGGCGGTGCTGCCGTCCCCGGTGTCGATCAGCGGACGCAGACCGGCGTACGCGCCGCGCACGTCCGCGCCGGTCAGGGCGGTGGCGAGGGCGGCGTTGACGGTGTCCAGGAGGAACGAGCGCTCGGCCTCGGTGGGCTGCGGCTCGTCCGGGATCGGACCCGGGGCGTCCTCGTCGGTCAGGCCGATCGCGACCCGGCCGAGCTGCTGCGGCAGGGCGAAGACGAACCGGCTGGTGGAGCCGGGAACCGGCACGGTGAGGGCCGCGGTCGGGTGGCCGAGCGCCGCCGCGTCCACCAGCAGGTGGGTGCCCCGGCTGGGCCGGAGCTTGATCGAGGTGTCCACCTCGCCCGCCCAGACGCCGGTGGCGTTGACCACCGCGCCGGCCCGGACGGCCAGCTCCCGCCCGGTCAGGGTGTCGACCAGCCGGGCCGAGGTGCCGTCGACCTGCTCGGCGCGCACCCTGGTCAGAACGGTCGCCCCGTACTGCGCGGCGGTCCGGGCCAGCGCGACCACCAGCCGGGCGTCGTCCACGAGTTGGCCGTCGTGGGCGACCAGCGAGCCGCGCAGCCCGTCCGTCCGCACGCCCGGCACCAGCCGGCGGGTCCGGTCGGCGTCGATCCGGCGCACCCGGGGCAGCAGCGCGCCCGGGGTGCCGGCCGTCAGGCGCAGCGCGTCCCCGGCGTGGAAGCCCGTGCGGATCAGCGCGGCCTGGCCCGGGCGCAGCAGGTCGGGGAGCAGCGGCACCAGTTGGGGCAGCGCCCGGATCAGGTGCGGGGCGGTGCGGGTCATCAGCACGCCGCGCTCGACGGCGCTCTCCCGGGCCACCTTGAGCTGCCCGGAGGCGAGGTAGCGCAGGCCGCCGTGCACCAGCTTGGAGCTCCAGCGGCTCGTTCCGAAGGCGAGGTCGCGGGCCTCGACGAGCACCGTGCGCAGGCCGCGCGAGGCCGCGTCCAGGGCCACTCCGGCGCCGGTGACGCCGCCTCCGACGACCAGGAGGTCGATCCGGGGGTCGTCGCCGAGCGCTTGGAGTTCCAGCGTGCGGCGGGCGGCGTCGAGCCGGCCGGTGCCCGCGTACGGGCCCGCGTGCGGGCCTGCGGTGGGGGTCATGGCGAGAGGTATCCGTTCAGTGCTCTGGCCAGTTCGCGCCGCCAGGCCGCCTCGGGCAGCAGGGAGGCGACCATGCGGTGCGACTGGACTGTGGACTGGGCGATCAGCAGGACCATGGCGGCCAGTTCGAGCGGCTCGCCGGCCCGGATCGAGCCGTGCGCCTGGCTGTGTTCGATGCCGGCGCGCAGCGCCTCCAGCAGGCCGCGCTGGCTGGCGCCGAGCCGCTCGACGACGTACTGGAGCAGCAGGTCGGAGTCGTCGGAGTGCAGCAGTGCGCCGAGCACCGGGTGGTCGCGCAGCCGGACGGCGATCTCCACGACCCGCTCGACGAGGGTCTCCCGGTCGTGGACGTCCAGCCCGGCGCCCTCCAGGGTGGTCAGGATCTCCCGGGTGAGCAGCGCGCCGATCACCGCCCGGACGTCCGGCCAGCGGCGGTAGACGGTCGGGCGGCTGACCCCGGCGCGGCGGGCGATCTCGGACAACTGGGTCCGGCGCACGCCGAGATGGACGATCAGGTCGGCGGCGGCGTCCAGGATCGCGTCGTCGGTGCTGCGCTCCCCGGGGGCCGGGGGCGGCGTCTGAGGCTCGGCGTTACTACTTGACATGATGTGTGAAACTGTAACGCATGGCACCTGAGACGCAAGCGGGACCGGCCGGCGCCGCACTTCCGCTCCCCCCGATGAAGTGGGACGCCTGGGGCGACCCGGCCCTGGCCAAGGAACTGTCCGCCGACATCAAGGGACTGCTCGCCGCCGCCCTCGGCGTCACCGGCGACGCCGCCCCCGGGCCCGGCGCCGACGAGGTCGTCCTGCGCCCGTCCCGGATCTCCGCCGAGGACATCGAGGCGCTCGCCGCCGCCGTCGGCGAGGCCCACGTCAGCGCCGCCGACGCCGACCGGCTGCCGCGCGCCGGCGGCAAGTCCACCCCCGACCTGCTGCGCCGCCGCAGCCGCGAGGCACAGGACGCCCCCGACGCCGTCGTGCTGCCCGGCAGCGAGCAGGAGGTCGCCGCCGTCCTCGCGGTGTGCGCCGAACGCCGCATCGCCGTCGTCCCGTTCGGCGGCGGCACCAGCGTGGTCGGCGGCCTCGACCCCGAGCGCGGAGCCTTCGACGCCGTCGTCTCCCTCGACCTGCGCCGCTTCGACCAGCTGCTCGACCTCGACGAGACCTCCGGCGAAGCCGTCCTCGGCGCCGGCCTCACCGGCCCGGCCGCGGAGGCCCTGCTCGCCGAACGCGGCTGGGAACTCGGCCACTACCCGCAGAGCTTCCGCTACGCGACCATCGGCGGCTTCGCGGCCACCCGCTCCTCCGGCCAGGACTCCGCCGGGTACGGACGCTTCGACGAGATGGTGCGCGGACTGCGCGTCGTCACCCCCGCCGGGATCCTCGACCTCGGCCGCGCCCCCGCCTCCGCAGCCGGCCCCGACCTGCGCCAGCTCTTCCTCGGCTCCGAAGGCACCCTCGGCGTGATCACCGCCGTCCGGCTGCGCGTCCACCCGCTGCCCGCCGTCAAGGCGTACGAGGCGTGGAGCTTCCCCGACTTCGCCACCGGCACCGCCGCGCTGCGCGCCGTCGAGCAGCAGGGCACCGGCCCGACCGTGATCCGGCTCTCCGACGAGGCCGAGACCATGATCAACCTGGCCATGACCGAGCAGATCGGCGGCGCCCCGGCGGTCACCGGCTGCCTGGCCGTCACCGTCTTCGAGGGCACCGCCGCCCAGGTCGCCGCCCGCCTGCAGCTCACCCGCGACACCCTGCTCGCCACCGGCGCCACCTCGCTCGGCGAGGTCCCCGCCCGGGCCTGGGAGCACGGCCGGTTCAACGCCCCCTACCTGCGCGACTCGCTGCTCAGCGCGGGCGCGCTGTGCGAGACCCTGGAGACCGCGACGAGCTGGAGCCGCCTGCCGGCCCTGCGCACCGCCGTCACCGAGGCGCTCACCGGCGCCCTGCCCGGCTCCCTCGTGCTCTGCCACATCTCGCACGTCTACCCGACCGGTGCCTCGCTCTACTTCACCGTCGTCGCCGCCCTCGGCGAGGAGCCGCTCACCCGCTGGGGCGCCGCCAAGCGCGCCGCCGGGGACGCCATCCTCGGCGCCGGCGGCACCATCAGCCACCACCACGCCGTCGGCGCCGACCACCGGCCCTGGATGACCGAGGAGATCGGCGACCTCGGCGTGCGCATCCTGCGCGCCGTCAAGGCCGAACTCGACCCGGCGGGCATCCTCAACCCGGGCAAGTTGATCCCGTGAACGAGGTGAGAACCGTCCGCAGGGTCGCCGTTCTCACCAACCCGGCGGCGGGCGCCGGCCATGCCGAACCCGCCGCCCACCGGGCCACCGCCCGGCTGCGGGCCCTCGGCGTCCAGGTCGAACCGCACGCCGGGCGCTCCCCCGAGGACGCCGTCCGCCTCGCCCGCGAGGCCGTGGCCGGCGGGGTGGACGCGGTGGCCGTCGTCGGCGGCGACGGCATGATCAACCTCGCCCTCCAGGCCCTGGCCGGCACCCCCGTCCCGCTCGGCGTGATACCCGCCGGCACCGGCAACGACCACGCCCGCGAATACGGCCTGCCGCTCGGCGCCCCCGAAGCCGCCGCCGACGTCATCGCCGCCGGACGCACCCGCGGCATCGACCTCGGCCGGATCACCGGCCCGGACGGCGCCGTCCGCTGGTACGGCTCCGTCCTCGCCACCGGCTTCGACTCCCTGGTCAGCGACCGCGCCAACCGGCTGCGCTGGCCGCGCGGCCGGATGCGCTACAACCTCGCCATCCTCGCCGAGTTCGCCAACCTGCGCCCGCTGCCGTTCCGCATCACCCTCGCCGACGGCACCGTCATCGAACGCGACCTCACCCTGGCCGCCGTCGGCAACACCCGCAGCTACGGCGGCGGCATGCTGATGTGCCCCGCCGCCCTCCCCGACGACGGGCTGCTCGACCTCACCCTCGTCGACGCCATGCCCCGGCTGCGCATCGCCCGCTTCTTCCCGACCCTCTTCAAGGGCACCCACGTCACCTACCCGGAGGTCACCACGCTGCGCACCGAGTCCCTGCGGATCGAGTCCCCCGGCATCACCGCCTACGCCGACGGGGAGTTCATCGCCCCGCTCCCGGTGGACGTCGCGGTCGCCAAGGACGCCCTGCGGGTGCTGGTGCCGTGAGAGGCTGATGCCGCGGTCCGGTCCCACGGGCCGGACCGCGGCACCGGTCACCGGTCACCGGCGGGAGAGGCTGACGGACATGCACCTGGCGCTCACCGTGACACCCCACGGCATCCCCGTCCTCGGCGTCCTGGTCGCCACGGCCGTGCTCGCCGCCGCCGTCTGGGACGCCCGCCGCTTCCCCGGCGAGCCCTGGTTCCGCTGGCTGCTCCCCCTCGGCCTGCTCGTCGAGTGCGCGGCCGTCGCCACCCTGTGGCTCCCCCTCGTCCCCGTCGGCGCCGTGCTCCTCGGCGCCGGCCTCGGCCTCACCAACCACTGGCGCTGGACCCGCCGACGCACCTGACCACCCACCGGTGCACCTGACCACCCACCGGCTGCCGCACCACCAACCGGCTGCCGCACCACCAACCGGCTGCCGCACCCCCGGTCTCACGCGCCCAGGCGGCGGCGCCACAGCAGCGGGCGTATCTCGATCGCGTGGGACGGGTCGCCGTTCCAGACCGTCGGCAGGCCGGCCTCCGTCAGGGCGGCGACCACTTCCTTCCCGACCGCGACAGTGGTCGCCGGGGAGCCGTCGAAGCCGCCGTACAGCAGGGACAGGCCGTGGCCGGCGGCGGCGGACTCGGTGCACTGGGCGTGGAAGCAGACGAAGCCGCGCGCTTCGGGGGCGCCGGCCTCGGCGATCTCGGCGTCCGCGCAGGAGCGGCAGCAGCCGAAGTCCTCCCGGGCCGTGAGGCCGCCCGCCTCCAGGGCGGCGAAGGCCCGGGTCAGGCGCTCCGGATCCGTCTCGCCGATCCAGCCGCTCTGCTCGCCGACCCGCTCCAGCCAGAGCCGGTCGGCGAGTTGCTCGGCCTGCGGGCGCGAGAGCGGGCGGCGGTCGCCCGCGACCAGGTGCTCCTCGGCCTGTTCGGCGAGCCCGGCACGGTCGGTGTAGCCGCAGGCCAGCGTCAGCCGCAGCCGCTCCTCCAACTCCCTCCGCTCGCCCGCCTCCAGGTCGATCGGCGGCACCGGCTCCGGCGCCGGGCCGAGGTCGAGCGGCCGCCAGTCCAGGCCCTCGTCCCAGCCCGCCGCACCGCGCGCCCAGCCCGTCATCGCCTCGACCACCGGCTCGGGCCCGTCCAGCCGCACCTCGAAGTGCCGCTCGGCGGAGCCGTCCCGGTGCTCCAGCGTGTACTCCTCCCCGTCGGCGTGCCACACCTGCACGTACACGTCCGGCAGGTCCGGTATCCGCTCCACGACGAGGAAGCGGTCGTCCGGCGCACCGATGCGCCGGACCATCCCCGCCAGTTCGTCCGCCGACACCCTCAGGTGCCGCGTCTCGTTCGTCTGCACCGCGATCGCCAGCATGACGTCACCCTTGCACACCCCACTGACAATCCCCGCGGACGATCCCGCAGTTCAGACCCGGTGCACGAGGGACTTCAGCTCGCCGACGCTCTCGGTGAGGGTCGGCTCGCCGGAGCCCGGGTCGACGGTGAAGACGCGGTAGCCGGCGTCGGTGTCGACGCGGACCCGGCCGGATCCGGCCCACTCCGCCGAGACGAACTCCCCCTCGCCCCGGAAGCCGCCCGTGTGGAGGGCGAGCACGTCCCAGCGGCGGGTCGACAGGCCGGTGCCGGTCTCCAGCCGGACGAAGTAGCGGCCGTTGTAGCCCTCCGGATCGTCGTGGTGGGCCACCGTCAGAACGTGGTCCGCCCGCTCCGGGGAGGCGGTGCGGCTCACCCCGTGGACCTTCGGGCCGAACGTCTGGAGGACGTGGCCGCCACCCGTCAGCAGCAGCCCGAACACCGCGAACGCCGACGACGTCCCACCGGCCGCGGACCACGACCGCCGCCAGCAGCAGGACGGCGGCCAGACCGAGCATCGCCCACGGCCGGTTCAGGACGTCGGCCAGCACCGCCCGCCCGCCGTCGCCCGACTCCATGCGCCCCACCGCCCACAGCGCCGGCGGCAGCAGCAGCGCGGTGGCGGCCACGATGCCGCCGGCTCTCCCACGGTTCGTCATCGAACCCCCTCTTCGGTTTCCCGGCATCCTAGAGGTGGCCTCCCGGCCCGGCCGACAGGTTGTCCGGTGCCCTGTTCCCCCCGGCGGTGGTCGAGCCGCGCATCGTGGCCGCCTGCCGGGAACCTAGACGGTCCGCACCTTGCCCGCGCTCTCGGTGAGGGTCGGTTCGCCGGAGCCCGGGTCGACGGTGAAGACGCGGTACCCGGCGTCGGTGGTGATGCGGACGTGGCCGGCGTCGGACCACTGCGCCGAGACGAACTCGCCCTGCCCCGGGAGCGCCTGTTGGACGGTGAGGACGTGCCAGCGGCGGGCCGAGAGGCCGGTGCCGGTCTCCAGCGCGATGTGGAAGGTGTTGCTCTCCTGCTCCGAGTACCCGCGGTTGACCACGGTCAGGACGTGGTCCGGCCGGCCCGGGGAGCTCGTGCGCGTGTCCGAGCGGACCGGCTCCTGGAACGAGCCGAGGACGGATGCGCCCACCGCGAACAGTAGCCCGAGGACCCCGACCGCCGTCACCACCCCGCCGACCGTGTCCCGACGGCCGCGGATCAGGCGCGCGGCCAGGAGCAGGACGCCGGCCGCGCCCACCAGCAGCACCGGCCGGTTCAGGGCGTCGGCCACCACGGCCCGTCCGCCACTGCGGGACTCCAACCGTCCCACCGCGCCCACGGCCGGCGGCAACAGGGCCGTCGCGGCCAGGACCCCGCCGATTCTCACACGATTCATCGAACCCCCTTGCGGGGCACCTTGGACGGCGTGACGATCCCGGCGCAGGCGGACGACCACGGACCGGGCCCGTCCACCTGGAAAACCGGATGCTTCGACGGCGGAGGGTCGGGTAGCCTGCCGGGCATGTCGAGCCCTGAGGCATCCAGGGTGGGGGCTTTCGGTCACGCGCCGTCGGCCCCCTGAAACCCGGAAGCACTGAACCACCGAGGTCCGAGCGAGCGCCACGTCCGCGCCGCCCGGGGGTTGAGCGTGCGGTGACGAGACGTCCGTCCTTCTCGTTCCCCCACTTCGGAGCCTCTCGATGCCCCTTCCGCTCTATCTGCTCGCCCTGGCCGTGTTCGCCATGGGCACTTCGGAGTTCATGCTCGCCGGGCTGCTGCCCGGCCTCGCCGCCGACCTCGGCGTCACCGTCGGCACGGCCGGCGGGCTGACCTCGGCCTTCGCGGTCGGGATGGCGGTCGGCGCGCCGCTGATGGCCGTACTCGTCCGCAGCCGGCCGGGGCGCGGCAGCCTGCTCGGGTTCGTCCTGGCGTTCGCGGCGGCGCACGCGGTCGGGGCGGTCACCGCGAGCTTCCCGGTGCTGCTGGCCACCCGGGTGGTGGCCGCGCTCGCCAACGCCGGGTTCCTGGCCGTGGCGCTGACCACCGCCGCCGCGCTGGTCCCGGCGGACCGCAAGGGGCGGGCGCTCGCCGTGCTGCTGTCGGGGACGACGGTGGCGACGGTGGCCGGTGTCCCGGGCGGGGCGGTGCTGGGCGCGGTGTTCGGGTGGCGGGCCGCGTTCTGGGCGGTCGCGCTGCTCTGCCTGCCGGCCGCCGTCGGCATCGCCAAGGGCCTGCCGTCCGTCACCGTTCGGGCCGACCGGTCCGCGACGACGGCCCTGCGGGCGGAACTCGCCGAGCTGCGCCGCCCAGGACTTCTCCGCGCGATGCTGCTCGCCGGGCTGGTGAACGCGGCGACCTTCGGCGGGTTCACCTTCCTCGCCCCCGTGGTGACCGGACCCGCCGGGTTGGGCGAACTGTGGGTGCCGGCCACGCTGGTCCTGTTCGGCGCCGGCTCGTTCACCGGGGTCACCGTCGCGGGGCGGCTCGCGGACCGGCATTCCGGTCCGGTCCTCGCGGTCGGCGGCCCGCTGCTGCTGGCGGGCTGGCCCGCGCTCGCCGTTCTGGCCGGGGCACCGGGCGCGCTGCTGCCGCTGGTGTTCCTGCTGGGCGCGCTGTCCTTCGCGGTCGGCGGCACGCTGATCACCCGGGTGTTGTACGAGGCGGCCGGGGCCCCCTCCCTGGCCGGCGCCTGTGCGACCGCCGCCCTCAACCTCGGCGCCACCGCCGGCCCGCTGCTGGCCGCCGCCTCCCTCGGTACGGCGGCCGGCGGGCTCGGCCCGTTCTACGCGGGCGGCCTGCTGGTCGCCGCCGCGCTGCTGGTGGCGGCGGCGCCTCGGAGCGTCGGTTGAGCCGGGAGTCGAGGAGTTCGAAGACCCGCCTCAAAGCGCCCGGCTCACACCCCGGACACCGCCGCCAGCCGCCCGTCCTCGATCGCCGCCACCAGTTCGCCGTGGTCGGCCTTCGTGCGGTCCGCGTAGCGGAGGGCGAAGTCGGCGACGGCCTCGGCGAAGGTGTCCGCGCTGCCGAGGTAGCCGGCGATGGCCAGGCGGTCGCCGGTGCGTGCGTGGGCGCGGGCGAGGGTGCGGCCGCAGAGCTCGGCGTAGGCGCGCAGGCCGGAGGGGGTGAGGTCGGCGATCTCCGTCGAGCCCTTCATGTCGCGCAGTTGGCGGCCGTAGTAGTGGCGGCCGCCGGGGCCCGTGGTCCAGCCGAGGAAGATGTCGCTGGCGGCCTGCATCAGGTGCTGCCCGGTGACGACCCGGCGGCCGCCGTGGTGGGCGGACACCTCGGCGTCCACCCGCAGCGGCGGCAGGTGTTCCTCCAGCACCGACCGGCCGGCCTCCTTGAGCTGGAGGAACAGCGGGTCGCGGCCGTCCCGGCCTTCCAGCAGCAGGATGTAGCAGCGGGTGCCGACGCTGCCCACGCCGACCACCTTGGTCGCCGCGTCGACGAAGCGGAAGCGGTCCAGCAGCACCCGGCGGGACTCCGGGAGGGT
Organism: Kitasatospora sp. NPDC048715; assembly: GCF_043198905.1. Lineage (NCBI taxonomy): Bacteria > Bacillati > Actinomycetota > Actinomycetes > Kitasatosporales > Streptomycetaceae > Kitasatospora > Kitasatospora sp. NPDC048715. Next base: position 270,077 of record NZ_JBICVH010000007.1, read on the forward strand.
CGACCGGTAGTCGCTGAACACCTGGCCGACGGCGCGCAGTTCGGTCCGTTTCAGCGGTTCGATCAGCGGCGGTGCGCTGATGATCCGGCGCCGCCCGTCCCGTTCCTCGGTGAGTTTGCCGAAAGCCTGCAGGCTGGTGCGGCTGCGGGCGTGGGCGAGGCCGGACTCCAGTTGCTTGCGCTGTCCCGGCTTGCCCAGCAGTGCCGGGAGGTCGGCGGTGTCCACCCGGGCGTACCAGACGTCGAGTTCGCCCTTTCCTGCCAGTCGCCGCATGGCGTCCGCGTACCCCTGGACGGCGGTGAGCGCGGCCCGGCGCGCCCGCTGCTCGTCCTGGCCGTTGTCGCGGGCGGCGACGGCGACGCTGGCGGCGAGCCGTTTGACGTCCCATTCGAAGGGGCCGGGGTGGGTCTCGTCGAAGTCGTTGACGTCGAAGAGCAGTGCGCGTTCCGGCGAGGCGTACAGGCCGAAGTTCAACAGGTGGGCGTCGCCGCAGAGTTGGACGGTGAGGCCGGTCTCGGGGAGGGCGCCGAGGTCGGCCGCCAGGACGGCGGCGGCGCCGCGCAGGTAGGCGAAGGGGCTCGCCGCCATCCGGCCGCGGCGGATCGGCAGCAGCCGGGTGATCCGGTCCTCGCACTGCCGTTCCAGCACGTCGAGCGGGTCGGGCCGGTCGGCGGCGGGGATCCACCGGCCGTGGGCGGAGCGGGAGATCCGCTCCCGGGCGGCCCGGCCGCGGCGGCGGCGTTCGGCGGGGGTGGTCATGGCGGCGGCTCCGTCCGTCGGCGGGTCCTCTTCCCGCGACGCTAGGGCAGGAGTGCCGGAGGGCGCAGCGCACGCCCTCCGGCACTGCGCCGTCCGGGTGGCCCGCTCCTCAGCGCACCGTGAAGTCCGCCATCATCGCCATGTCCTCGTGCTCCAGGTTGTGGCAGTGCAGCATGTACGCGCCCGCGTAGTCGGTGAAGCGCACGAGCACCTCCACCGCCTCGGCCGGACGCAGGTCCACGGTGTCCTTCCACCCCGCGTCGTACGGGCCGGGGTCCGCGCCGTTGCGGCCGATCACCTGGAAGTGGTCCAGGTGGACGTGCACCGGGTGGTGCAGGTCGGTGGAGAAGCGCCAGAGCTCGACCGCGCCGAGGGCGGGCGTGGCGATGCTGCGGCCGGGGGTGTACGGGCGGCCGTTGATGGTCCAGCCGTCGCCGCGGCTGCGCCGGAAGGTGAAGTCGCGGGTGGTGACGGCCGCGGAGGCGTCCAGGGCCTCGACGGTGGCGAGCCGGTCGGGCACCGTCGCGTCGTCGGCCGGCTGCTTCGCGGTGACGTCGAAGCGCATCACCTCGGCCGTCCGGCCGCTGCCGAAGCGGTTGACCAGCCGGACCCGGGTGCCGGGCGCGTAGCGGGAGAAGTCGACCACGACGTCAAAGCGTTCGGCGGGGGCGATCTCGATGCCGTCGTGCCGGACCGGGGCGGCGAGCAGGCCGCCGTCGGAACCGATCTGGACCAGGGCGCCGCCGCCCTCGGGCTGCGGGTCGAGTTCGAGCCGGTAGAGCCGGGCGTTGGAGGCGTTGAGCAGCCGCAGCCGGTAGTGCGCCCGGTCGACGTCCAGCCGGGGCCAGGGCGCGCCGTTGACCAGGATGACGTCGCCGAGCACGCCGTTGGCGTAGGCGTCGGTGACGCCCGGCTCGGCGAGCCCGGGGTCGACGGCGGGGTAGCGGAAGGAGCCGTCGGCGGCGAAGGAGCGGTCGGCGATCATCAGCGGCAGGTCCCGGTCGCCGCGCGGCAGCGGCAGCGCGGCCTCCTCGTCGTCGTGCACGAGGTGGAAGCCGGCCAGTCCGCGCCAGACGCCGGGGCCGGTGAAGCCCATCCGGTGGTCGTGGTACCAGAGGGTGGCGGCGCGCTGCTTGCCGGGATAGGTGTACGTGCGCTCGCCGACGGCGGTGCGGGCCGCCGGGTGGTCCGTCCCGGACATCCCGGCCATCCCCGCCATGCCGGCCATGCCCGCCATTCCGGCCGTGCCGGACGCGGCGTCCGCCGAGGACCCGACCGGCAGCAGCAGGTCGACCGGGTAGCCGTCGCTGTCCGCCGGGGTGTGTCCGCCGTGCAGGTGGGTCACCGAGGGCACCGGCAGCTCGTTGCGGTGCTTGACCACCGCCGCCCGCCCGGCGCGGGTGACCACGGTCGGCCCGGGGAAGCCGCCCCCGTACGTCCAGGCCTCGGTCCGTACCCCGGGCAGGATCTCCAGCCTGGCGACCTGCTGGGTGATCTCGTAGTAGTCGCCCGTCGCGTCGCTGCGGACCGGCTGCAGCACGGGCGGCACCGGCAGCGCGGCCCGGAAGGCCTCCGGCAGGTCGAGTTCGCTGCTCAGCAGCTGCCCGGGGCGGCCCTCGGCGAGCAGCCGGGCGGCGGAGGGGACGGCGACGGCGGCCAGGGCGCCCGCGCCGAGGACGGAGGCGCCGACGCCCAGGAACCGGCGCCGGTTCACCGGGACACCTCCACCGGTCCGCCGGGGCGCGGCAGCCGTCCGGTGCCGTCGGGGCCGCCGACGCCCGGGGCGTGCCCGGCGGGCAGCGGCAGCCGCCAGGCGCCGACCAGGCCGAAGAGCACGCCGCTGACCAGCAGGACGCCGAGCGTGACGTGCACGCCGAGCGCCCGGGCGTAGCCGGCCGTGATCTGGCCGACGACGGCGACGGTGAGCAGGAGGGTGGTCCACAGCGGCCAGAGCGGGCCCCGGCCGGGCCACCGGACGGCGACGGCCACCGCGAGCTGGATCACCACCACGGTGGCCAGCATCATCGCGTTGCCCTCGTGGTCCTTCAGGGAGTCGTAGGTGCCGTTCAGGAAGCTGCCGGCCAGCATGACCTGGAGCAGTGACAGCAGGGCCAGCAGGGTGGTGGAGGCGCGCAGCAGGATCAGCGGCCAGCGGGGCGCGGGGGCCGCGGGGGCCGCGGGAGGACTGCTCATGTCGGGCTACTCTCTGCGTCGACGGTCTGGCGGGGCGGGCGCGAGCGTAGCTGATGCGACATCACGATCAGCCCTTGTCAAGGTCATTGGAAGGTCATGCGCTTCCCATGAACCCCCCGCCCGGGCCGCCGTTCCCACCCGAAGGAAGGGGGTGCCCTTGAGTCGTCCTCAAGGGCACCCCCTTCCCCCGCGGCCCGCCCCGGCCCCGGCCCCGTTACCGGCGTACCGCTACCGGCGTACCGCTACCGGCGTACCGCTACCGGCGTACCGCTACTGGCGCACCGCGCCCAGCGCCGCCGGCCGGGTCCGCAGCAGCGCCCGGACCGGCATCCCGGTCGCCGCGAGGCAGAGCAGCACGGCTCCGGCGGCCAGCGGCAGGGCGAGCATCGGCGGCACGTACGGGGCGGAGCCGGCCACGCCCCGGGCGACCGGCACCAGGGTGATCCCGGCGATGGCCGCACCGACCGCCAGCCCGGTCGAGGCCACCAGCAGCGCCTCCCAGCGCATCATGCCGCGCACCTGGCGCCGGGTGGTGCCGGCCAGGCGCAGCAGCGCGACCTCGCGGCGCCGGTCCAGCACCGTCATCACCAGGGTGTTGGCAGCGCTGACGGCGGCGAACCCGCCGAGCACGGCGGCCATCACGGTGTTGGCCCAGCCGCTGAGCTCCAGGTCCTTGTCGGACTGGGCGACGAACCCGGCCCGGTCGGTCACCGCGGCCCCGGCCAGCGTGCCCAGCCCGGCGGCCACCGCCGCGGGGTCGGCGCCCGGTGCGTCGGCGACCAGCACCTGGCTGTCGTACCCGGCGGTGACGTGCGCGGCCACCGCGGCCCGGGGCAGCAGCGCCTGGCCGACGCCGAGCCCGCGGTCGTACACCGCGACCACGGCGGGCCGCACGGCGGTGCCGTCGCCGAGCCGGAGCGGGACCCGGTCGCCGACCCCGGCGCCGAGCGCGTCGGCCAGGGTGGCGCTCAGCGCGATGGTGTCGGGGGCGCGGCCGAGGTCGGCGAGCGAGCCGCTGCGCACGCCCAGGTCGAGCACCTTCGGCAGCCGCGCCGGGTCGCCGTCGACGCCGAGCACGGGGGCGGAGCCCAGCTGGCCGCCGTTCTCGTAGACGACGCCGGTGCGCAGCACGCCGACGGCGGTGTCCACGCCGGGCACCCGGGCCGCCCGCTCGGCCGTCCCGGCGGGCAGGCCGGGGCCGGTGGCGCCGACCACGTGGTCGGCGGTGACGCCGGCCCGGACGTTCTCGCCGGCGGTGTGGCGCACGGTGCTCTGCAGGATCAGCAGGGTGCCGCAGAAGGCGGTGACCAGGACGATCGGGGTGATCGCGGAGGCCAGCCGACGGGCGTTGGCGCGGGTGTTGTCGGCGGCCAGCGAGCCGGGGGCGCCGCCGGCCCGCAGCGGGGCGCCGAGGATCGCGGCGGCGGCCCGGGCCAGCCAGGGGCCGAGCAGGGCGACGGCCATCATCAGGCACATCACCACGCCGAGCGCGGTCTGGGCGGCCTGGGCGCCGTCCAGGGAGTTGGCGACGGCGGCGGCCGCGGCGCCGCCGGCGGCGAAGACCAGCCCGAGGACGGTGCGCACCCGGCCCGGGCGGGGCGGTTCGACGGAGGCCTCGCCGAGCGCCTGGGCGGCCCGCATCCGGGACGGCCGGCGGGAGGCCAGGAAGCCGGCGGTCAGCGCGGCGAGGGTGCAGGCGAGGACGGCGACGAGCATCGGCAGCGGGCCGATGTCCAGGCGGACGTCCGCGGGGACGGCGCCGCGCTCGACCAGCTGGCCGAACCACCAGCGGGCGAGGGCGAGTCCGGGCAGGATGCCGAGCGCCGCGGCGAGCGGCGCGACCAGCATCGCCTCGGCGGCGATGGTGCGGCGGATCTGGCGCGGGGTGGCACCGACGGCGCGCAGCAGGGCGAACTCGCGGGCGCGCTGGCCGGTGGCGAGGGCGACGGTGCTCATCACCACGAAGACCGCGGTCATGGTGGCGTAGCCGCCGAAGGTGCCGCCGAGGGCCATCAGCAGGCTGCGGGCGCCGCCGAGGGCGGGGTGCTCGACGGCGCCCCGGTCGTCGCCGGTGAAGGTCCTGGCCTCGCCGCCGACGGCCTGGCGGACCTGCGCGGCGAGCGCGGCGGTGCTCACGCCCGCGCGGGGCTGGACGGCGACGGCGTCGATCCGGCCGGGGTGGCCGGAGAGCCGGTCGGCGGTGGCGTCGGCGAACCAGGCGGTGGGCCCGGCCTGCTGGGCGGCGGCCAGGCCGGAGACCCGGTAGTCCGCGGTGCCGCCGGGCGCGGTGAGCGTGAGGCGCGCGCCGGGGGCGAGGTGTGCGGCGCGCGCCGTGTCGGCGTCCAGCACCACCTCGTTCGCGCCGGGCGCGCGGCCCTCGACCAGGGTGTCGCCCGGTCCGGCGATACCGAGCGCGGCGAAGCCCCGGCCGGTCAGGGCCGGCGCCGGGCCGGTGGCGGGCAGCGGGAAGGCGGTGTCCGGGCGGGCGGCCGCGACCCCGGGCAGCGCGGCCAGCCGGCCGACCAGCGCGGCGTCCGTCCGGGCCCGCTCCGGGGTGGCCTGCTCCACGGTCTCGGTGTCCTGGCCGACCTTCTTCTGGATCTTCACCGCCTGCTCGGCCGCGACCACCACCGGGGCGTCCGCGTACCGGGCGGGCTTCAGGCTCGCGGTCAGACCGGTCTGCAGCAGCACACCGCAGGCCACCACCACGACGGCGCCCAGCAGCAGGGCGACCAGGGTGCCCGCGAAGGAGGCGGGCCGAAAGCGCACCGAGGAGCGCGCGAGTCCGTTCGTCACGCCGCCACTCCCACCGGGCGGGCGGTCAGCGCGACCATCCGGTCCGCGACGGTCTGCGGGCTCGGGTGCGGCAGGTCGTCCACGATCTCGCCGCCGGCCAGGAACAGCACCCGGTCGGCGAAGGAGGCGGCCACCGGGTCGTGGGTCACCATCACCACGGTCGCGCCGAGCGAGTCCACGGCCTGGCGCAGCAGGGCGAGCACCTCGTGCGCGGTCCGGGTGTCCAGGGCACCGGTCGGCTCGTCGGCGAACACCACGTCCGGGCGGGTGATCAGCGCGCGGGCGATCGCCACCCGCTGCTGCTGGCCGCCGGAGAGCTGGCCGGGCCGGCGCCGGGCGTGCTCGCCGAGACCCACCCGGCCCAGCAGCTCCCGCGCCCGGGCGCGGTCCTGGCGCTCCCCGGCGAGCCGCTGCGGGAGCAGCACGTTCTGCTCGACGGTCAGCGAGGGCAGCAGGTTGAAGGACTGGAAGACGAAGCCGATCCGGCTGCGGCGCAGCTTGGTGAGCCGGTTCTCGCTCAGCGCGGTGATGTCCTCGCCGCCGAGCCGGACCTGCCCGGAGTCCGGGCGGTCCAGGCCCGCCGCGCACTGGAGGAAGGTGGACTTGCCGGAGCCGGACGGGCCCATCACCGCGGTGAAGCTGCCGTGGGCCAGCGCCAGGTCGACCCCGCACAGCGCCTGCACCGTCGCCTCGCCGCGCCCGTAGGTGCGGCGCACCCCGCGCAGCTCGATCGCGGGGGCCGCCTGCGGGGCGGTGCCGTAGGGGGTGCCGTACCCGGGGGCGGCGTGGGCGGCGGGGGCGTACCCATCGGTGCCGTACTGGTCCGTCCCGAACTCGTCGGTCCTGCGGCGGTCTTGGCGGCGTGCCATGGGTGGGCCTTCCTTCGGTTCCGCGTCGTAGCGTCGCTCGTCGTCAACGTGCTCCAACCTAGGGAGAACGGACTCCGCGGACCATGCAGGCCACCGGCGGACCGGAGGTGGGGTTATCCCCCCACCGGTTCGGCGGGAACCCCCAGGTAGACGGCGCGCAGCTCGGCGAGCACCGGGTGGGCGGGGTCGAAGGTGGTGCCGTCCACGGCCGCCAGCGGACACACCCCGACACCCGCGTTCACCGCGAAGGCGGCGGTGAAGCGGTCCAGCCCGTCGGCGGCCAGCGGCTCGCGGGACTGCGGACCCCGGTACGCGCCGGACAGCAGGGCCTCGGTCACGCCCGGCAGGCTCGGCCCCTGCGGCCAGACCAGCTTCTCCTCGGCCAGGAAGCCCACGTTCCAGGTCGCGCCCTCGACCACCAGGCCGTCCTCGTCGACCAGCAACACGTCGTCGAAGCCCGCCAGTTGCGCCAAGCGGCGGTGGTGCACCAAACCGAACAGGCCGACGTGCTTCACCTCCGGCAGCTCCCGCCGGTACGCCGCGGTGCGGACCCGCAGCGGGGCGGGCGCGGCTGCCGTGGCCGGGCGGGTGGTCACCAGCAGGGCGGGTGCGGCCGGGGCCGCGGGGCGCTCCAGGCCGAGCTCCGGGTCGTACACGGTGACCCGGACGGTCACCGGCGCGCCGTCGGCGGGCAGCACCGCGCCGATCCGCGCCCGCACCACCGCCCGGTCCAGCTCGGCGCCGAACAGCACCCGGCAGTCCCGGACCAGCCGGTCCAGGTGCAGCGCCAGACCGCGCACCCGGCCCTCCTCCGCCCGCAGGGTGGTGAAGTGCCCGTAGTTGAGCAGCCCCAGCGCGGCCAGCCGCGCAGGGTCGGCAGGGGCGCCGTCGATCTCGATCTCAGCCATCCCCCGAGTCTGCCAGCTGCGGGAATGCCGGCGGAGCCTGCTCCGGCAGCCCCGACGGGGGCGGCCCCGACCGAGGCGACTCGGACTGCCGCGGCCCCGGCCGAGGCGGCTCGGAGCGCGACGGCCCGGACTGCGGCGGCTCGGACTGCGGCGACGCCGGGCGGTAGGGGCTCACCATCGGCCGGCCCGCCTTCCGGGCCGCCCGCTCGAACTCCTCGATCCGGTACGCCAGGCCCTCCGGCTCCCCCGCGTCCGACCAGCGCCACGCCTCCGCCCACCACTGCGGGCCGCGCACCAGCGGCCGGCCGGCCAGCGCCAGCCACAGGGCCAGCGTGGAGCGGGCGTACTCGTGCACCCAGCCGTCGCAGCCCCGGTAGTCCGCCGTCTCGTCCAGCCGCAGCCAGCGGCCCTCCTGCCCCGCGGCCAGTATCGGCACCCAGCCGCGCAGCCGGTCGGCGACCAGCAGGAGCAGCCGGCCGTCCTCCTCCCGCACCCGGTGCACGGGGAGCTGGGGCATCCGGGCGAAGGACAGCGCACGCTTCCAGCCCACCACCCACAGCCCCCGGCGCAGGTAGTAGCGGACCGCCGGCTGCCAGGTCCAGTGCGCCTCCAGCCGGAACCCCGGCAGGCCCTCGGCGGTGGCCGCCGCGTACACCTCGTCCAGCGCGGCGGCGGCCAGGCCCCGGCCGCGCGCGGCCGGCGTCACGTAGAGGGAGGAGACGGCGAGCTGGCTCGGGCCCTTGGTCCAGTTGTCCACCGCGACGGTGCCCGCCACCGCGCCCGCGTCGTCCCGGATCCAGTAGCGCCGCCGGTACAGCTCCCCGCCCGGCCACTCCCGCCCGCTCTCCCCCAGCCGCTCCCGCCACCTGCGCTCCGCCGGCGGGGCCAGCCCGTCCGGGTCCACCCGCTCGCCCAGCTCGCCCTCCACCAGGGACGCCAAGTCCCAGAGGGCGAACCGCCGTTCCTCCCCCGGACCGGCCGCCCGCAGCCGCGGCCCCGCCGCCAGCCGGTCCTGTGCCCGCTCCACCGCCGCATCCCACGACCTCACCACAGGGCGAGGATAGCGGTGGGCCGGGGACGATCAGTAATCCACCGGCCACCGAACGTCAACGCGAGGAGCGGGCCCGTCCCCGCCGCGCCCCGAGGCCCCTCCGCGGCCCTCTGCGGCCCTCTGCGGCCCTCTGCGGCCCTCTGCGGTCCTCTGCGGTCCTCTGCGGTCCTCGCCACCGTGGCCGCGGCCGTCGCCGTCCCGGCGGAGGTGGGGGAAACCCGACCACAGGACTCGACCTGGCCGTGATGACCCCGCCGAGCTGCGGCGATGCAATGAAGGCGTGACGAAACGGGCGTGGTGGTGGTGCGGCGGGTGGCTGGTGGCGGCCGGGTGGGCCGAGGCGTTTCCGGTGCTGTCCGGGCTCGGGCCGCACCGGAGCTGGGGGACCTTCGCGGCCTGCGGGTACCTGTCGGCGGCACTCGCCGTGGCGCTGGTGCGGCGGCGCGGGCGTGAGGTGTCGGTGGCGGTCGCCGCCGTCGGGGCGGTGCTGGTGCCGCTGCTCGTGCTGGTGCTGGAGGGGCGGGGGCAGAGCGAGGTCGGGGTGATCGAGCGCTCCGGGTCGCTGCTGCTGCAGACCGGCACGCCGTACCTGGCCGAGCCGGCGTCCGTCGCCCAGTACACCCCGTACCTTCCCGCCATGGCCCTGCTGGGCCTGCCCCGGGCGCTGCTGGACGACACGCCGCTGGGCGGGTCACCGCTCGGCGACGCCCGGCTCTGGTGCGCGGCGGTGTTCCTGGTCTGCGTGCTGCGGACGGTGCCCGCCGGGCGCCGGCTCGGCGCCGCCGCGCTCACCGTCTCGCCGGTGGTCGCGCTGCCGCTCTGCGTCAGCGGGGTCGACCTGCCGCTCATCGGCCTCTGCTGGCTCGCCCTGGTCCGCGCCGCCGAACGGCGGCCGGTGGCGGCCGGGTTGGCGCTGGCCGCCGCCTGCTCGCTGAAGTGGACGGCCTGGCCCGCACTCGCCGTGGTGACCGCCCTGCTGGCGGCCACGGCCGGACGGCGCGCGGCGCTGCGCGGGGCGGCCGTCGCGGTGGGCGCGGCGGCGGTGGCCGTGCTGCCGGTGGCGCTGCGCGCGCCCGGGCCGCTGGTGGAGCAGGTGTTCGCCTTCCCCACCGGGCGCGGCCGACTGCCCACCCCGGCCACCAGCCCGCTGCCCGGACGGCTGCTCGCCGATCTCGGCCCGCCCGGCTGGTACGCCGCCGTCGGCCTGCTGCTGCTCGCCGGGCTCGCCGTCGGGGCGTCCCTGCTCCTCCGACCGCCCCGCACCGCGGCCGCGGCGGCGCATCGGCTGGCCCTCGGGCTGACCGTGGCCTTCCTGCTGGCACCCGCCGGGCGGTTCGGCTACCTCGCGCTGCCGCTCGTCCTCGTCCTGCTCCCCCTCTCGTCCTCCGATCCGGTCTCCGATCCGCTCTCCGTTCCGCTCTCCCTTCCGAAAGGCCTGCCATGGGCACCACCCTCGTCGTCACCAACGACTTCCCACCGCGCCAGGGCGGCATCGAAACCTTCGTCCGGGCCATGGCCGACCGCGTTCCCGACCACGACGTCGTGGTCTACACCTCGGCCGAACCCGGCGCGGAGCGCCACGACGCCGCTCTCCCCTACCCGGTGATCCGCGACCGGGCCCGCACCCTGCTGCCGACCCCTCGGGCCACCCGCCGGGCCGCCGCGATAGCCCGCGCGCACGGCTGCGACCGGGTCTGGTTCGGCGCCGCCGCCCCGCTCGCCGCGATGACGCCCGGCCTGCGGCGGCTGGCGCCCGGCGTCCGCCGCACGGTCGCCACCACGCACGGACACGAGATCTGGTGGGCCCGCACCCCGGGCGCCCGCGGCCTGCTGCGCCGGATCGGCCGCAGCACGGACGCGGTGACCTTCCTCGGGGCCTACACCCGCGCCCGGATCGCCCCCGCGCTCGGGCCGGACGCCCGGCTGGTGCGCCTGGTACCGGGGGTCGACCCGTCGGTCTTCCGGCCGGCCGGCACCACCGGGGTGCCGGCCGCCGCCCCGGTGGTCCTCTGCGTGGCGCGGCTGGTCCCGCGCAAGGGGCAGGACGCGCTGATCCGCGCGCTGCCCGCGATCCGCCGGGCCGTGCCCGGGACCACCCTGGTGCTGGTCGGCCGGGGCCCGGACGAGGACCGGCTGCGGGGCCTGGCCGGCCGGCTGACCGAGCCGGGCAGCGTGGTGTTCACCGGCGGCCTGGACCACGCCGGGACGGCCGTCCACTACGCCGGCGCGGACGTCTTCGCGATGCCGTGCCGCACCCGGCGGCTGGGCCTGGAGGCCGAGGGCCTGGGGATCGTCTTCCTGGAGGCGGCCGCGGCCGGCCTCCCGGTGGTGGCCGGCCGCTCCGGCGGCGCCCCGGACACCGTCCTGGACGGCGTCACCGGCACGGTCGTCGACGGCCGCGATCCCGCCGAAGTGGCCGCCGCCCTGACCCGCCTCCTGCTGGCCCCGGCCGCCGAGCGGGCCCGGATGGGGGCGGCGGGGCGGCGCTGGGTCGAGGAGCACTGGACCTGGGAGGCCTCGGCGCGGCGGCTCACGGAGTTGCTGGACCCCGCTTCGCCACTGCCGGGCCCGGGCGCTCCGGGTGTTCCCGCTGTTCCGGCCGTTCCCCGGCCCCCGGCCGCCCTGGTTCCTCCAGTCGCTCCAGTCGCTCCGGCCGTTCCCGGGGCTCCGGCCGCCCAGGAGGCTCCGGCCGGACCGGTCACTCCGCCTGCCCCCGCAGGTGCCTGACCAGTCGGGCGATGGCGGGCGCCCCGCCGTTGGCGCGGACCGCCGTCACCCAGTTCCTCGCCTGGCCCGGCAGGTCGTCGCGGCTCGGGCAGGAGAAGCTGAACAGCCAGACGTGGGCGGACAGATCGCGCTCCGGCATGGCCCGCCACTCCTCGCCCCCGGCAGCCGTCAGCGTGTCCTGACAGGCCGCCAGCGCCCGGTCCCCGTCCCCGGCCCATTCCTGCCGCAGCCACAGCAGGAAGTTGGTCTGCGCCGTCGTGGTGTCCTCCCTGGTCGCCTCGCCCTTGAGCAGCCGGTTGACGATTGCGCTCTGCGGTTCCCGTGTCCTCTCCATGACGCCATCGTTCCGGCCGCACAACCCCTGTGACAAGTGGGTGAATTGCCGTCGGACGGGCGGACCGGTCACTCGCCGCGCAGGTGCGCCAGCACCGCGAGCACCCGCCGGTTGCCCTCGGTCGGGTCCAGGTCCAGCTTCATGAAGATGTTCCCGCAGTGCTTCACCACCGAGGCCTCGGTGATGCTCAACCGGGCCGCCACGGCCTGGTTGTTGAGGCCCTCGGCCAGCAGCGCGAGCACCTCGCGCTCGCGCGGGGTGAGGCGGGCCAGCGGGCGGTCGCCCGACCGGCCGCGCAGCAGCACCCGGACCACGTCGGGGTCGATCACCGTCTCCCCGTCCGCGACCCGCCGCAGCGCGTCCAGGAAGTCCGCGACGTCACCGACCCGGTCCTTCAACAGGTAGCCCAGACCGGCCGGTTGAGCACCGGCGGCGGCCAGCAGCCGGGTCGCGTACGGGGTGGCCACGTACTGGGACAGGACCAGGACGGGCAGGCCGGGGTGGCGCTCGCGCAGGGCGAGGGCGGCGCGCAGGCCCTCGTCGGTGTGGTCGGGGGGCATCCGGACGTCGGTGACCACGATGTCCGGCCGCTCGGCGTCGACGGCCGCGGCCAGCGCCTCGGCGTCGCCGACGGCGGCGGTCACCCGGTGGCCGCCGAGGGCGAGGAGCTCGACCAGTCCGGCGCGCAGCAGCACCGCGTCCTCGGCGATCACGACCCGGAGCACGGGACCTCCAGCCGCAGCGTCGTCGGGCCGCCCGTCGGGCTCGTCACCATCAGCCGTCCTCTCAGCAGTGCCACCCGGTCGGCGAGTCCCGCCAGTCCGGCCCCGGCGGCCGGGTCCGCCCCGCCGCGGCCGTCGTCGGTCACCTGGACGACCAGCCGGCCCCCCGCGACCCGCCCGCGGACGGTGATCGCGGTGGCGCCGCTGTGCTTGGCGGCGTTGGTGAGCGCCTCGGTGACGGTGAAGTAGGCGGTGGTCTCCACGGCCGGGTGCAGCCGCTCCGGGAGCTCGATGTCGGCTTCCACCGGGATCGGGTGACGCAGCGCGACCTCGGCGACGGCGGCCGCGAGCCCGTGGTCGGTGAGCACCTGCGGGTGGATGCCGCGCACCAGTCCGCGCAGCTGCTCCAACGCCTGCCGGGCCTCGCCGCGCGCCCGGGTGACGAGGTCCGCCGCCCGGCCCTGCCGGTCGCGCAGCTCATACTCGGCGAGCCCGAGGGTCATGCTGAGCGCGACCAGCTGCTGCTGCGCCCCGTCGTGCAGGTCGCGCTCGATCCGGCGCCGCTCCGCCTCGAAGGCGTCGGCCAACCTGGCCCGGGAACGGGTGAGTTCGAGCACCTGGCGGCCGAGGTCGTCCTCCCGGGGGGCGAGCAGGAAGCGGGCCAGCGCGACCTCGGCGGCGGTCAGCAGCGCCCCGGCGTACGCGCAGAGAAGCAGGCCCGCCAGCCCGGCGGCGGTGAACGGCAGGGCGGCGAGCGGCCCGGGGACGGCGCGCCCGGGGATCAGCATCACGGTCTCCGGCGCGAGCGCCCAGACCACCAGCGGGGAGAGCACGTACAGGCCGGACAGCACCAGCAGCGCGGTGAAGCCGAGCGCGGCGGCGGCCAGCACCGTCGAGGCGAGCGCGGCATGGGCGAGTTCGCGCCAGGTGGCCCGCTCGCGCAGCCGGGTGCGGATGCGGGCCCGGCGGCCCGCCCCGGGCAGGCTGCGGTGCGGGTCGGGCAGCGGGACCGGCTCCACCAGCCGCAGCCGCCACCGGGCCGCGGTGGCGGTCGGAATGCCGATGAGCGCCAGGGCGACCAGCAGCGGGATCCCGACGCCGATCGCCCCCAGGCCCAGGCCGAGCACCAGCAGCACCACGAGGACCGCCAGCAGCACCGGCCCGAGCAGCGCACTGCCCAGCAGGTACGCCCAGCAGCGCGGCACCCAGCGGGTGAACGGGAAGCGCAGCGGGTGCGCCCACAGCGCCTCGCCCACGGCGGTCGGCTGCGGTTCCGCCTCGCGGCCCCCTTCGCCGCCCCCGCCGCCCCCGCCGTCGCTGACCTCGCTCACCCGGTCCACCCTAACCGACGGGCTGACGGCCCTTCGGGTCCTCCGCCGGGGCCCCGCCCTGGGCCGCCACCGGGGCCGGGCGCGGCCGGGCCAGCGCGACGGCAGCGATCACCAGCACGCCGCCGACCAGCGCGTTCCAGCCCACCGGCTCGTGCAGGAACGCCGCGCCCAGCGCCGTCGACCAGAGCGGCATCACGTACGTGACGGCGGAGGCCACCGTCGCCCCCGCGCCGCGGACCAGGGCCAGGTTGAGCAGGTACGCCAGGCCGGTGCCGGCCACGCCGAGCACCAGCAGGGCGAGCGCCGGGCCCGCCCCGGGCCAGTGCGGGGCGCCTTCGGCGAGCGGCGCGACCAGCGCCAACTCGGCTGCGGCGCAGGCGATCTGGAGCGCGGAGAGGGTGGTCACCGACTCCGGGCGGCCGGACAGGAAGCGGCGCAGATAGGCGAAGCCGGCGCCGTAGCAGCAGGCGGCGGCCAGGCAGGCCAGCGCGCCGGCGGTCGCCCCGGCGCCGAGGCCGCGCCAGACCCCGAGCACGGTGAGCACGCCGAGGAAGCCGAGCCCGAGGCCGGCCAGTCGGCGGGCGCCAGGGCGGCGCTCCCCGGGGACGGCCAGCACCGCGAACAGCAGGGTGAACAGCGGGGTGGTCGCGTTCATCACCCCGGCGAGCACCGAGCCGACCCTGGTCTCGCCGAACGGGAAGAGGGTGAACGGCACCGCGTTGAGCAGCACCGCCACCACCGCCGAATGGCCCCACAGCACCCGGTCGCGCGGGACCCGCTCGCCGCGCACCACGAGGATCGCCCACAGCGTGGCCGCGCCCAGCAGGCAGCGCCACAGCGCCACCCAGAGCGGCGGCACCCCCGCGTCGACCGCGACCTTGATCAGGGCGAAGCTCGCGCCCCAGATCGCCGACAGGGCCACGAAGCCCGGCAGCCAGCGCCGCACCCCCACCACCTCCTTGTCCGTGTCCGTGGCCGCGTCCGTTTTCGTTTCCGTGGCCGTTTCCGTGGCCGTGGCCGTTTCCGCGTCCGCATCCGTGGCCCTGGCCGTGGCCACGCTCGTGGCCGTGCCATCAACTGGACAGAGCGTGGCCCGGCACCGGAGCATGAGTCCAACAAGTGGCAGTGCACCCGTGATGAGGAAGTCTCATGACCTCGGACGTCAACCTGGCCCAGCTCAGGGCACTGGTCGCGGTCGCCGACACCGGCGGCTTCGGAGCGGCCGCCGACGAGCTGGGCATCAGCCAGTCCGCCGTCTCGCACGCCGTCGCCGCGCTGGAGCGCAACCTCGGCGCGCCCGTGCTGCGGCGCGGCAGCCCGTGCCGCCCCACCCCGCTCGGCGAGCAGATCCTCCCGCACGCCAGGACGGCCGTCGCCTCGGCCGTCGCCGTCCGCGCGATCGCCACCCGGCACTGCGGCGGCCTGACCGGCACCGTACGGCTGGCGGCGCCCACCACCGTCTGCCAGGCGTTGCTGCCCGGACTGCTGAAGGACTGGCGGGCGGCCCACCCGCAGCTGACCGTCCGGGTCTTCGAGGGCGAGGACGACGAGCTGGCGGCCTGGCTGGAGGCGGGCACGGTCGACGCCGCCGTGCTGGTGGACGCCGGTCCGCTGCCGCCCGGGGCGGTCGCGCTCGGCGCCGACTCGATGCACGCACTGCTGCGCCGCGACCATCCGCTCGCCGACCAGCCGACCGTCCACGTGGCCGAGTTGGAGGACGACGACTTCCTGCTCTCGGAGGGCGGCTGCGAGCGTCACATCCGCGAGGCCTACCGGCGGGCCGGTACCCGCTTCGCGCCCCGGCACCGCATCCGCGACCTGAACACCCTGATCGGCATGGTGCACGCGGGCGTCGGGGTCTCGGTGATGCCCGCGCTGGCGCTGACCATGCTCCCGGCCGACTGCGTGCTGGTCCCGATCCGGCCCGCCGTCCACCGGACTCTGTCGCTGACCGGGCCGACCGGCCGCCCGTGGGCCCCCGCGGTCAGCGGACTGCTGGCGGGGGTTGGCGCGGACACCGCCGTCGGGGCCTGAGCACCCGGCGCCGGGCGCTCAGCTCCATCCGTCCGGCGGCAGCCAGGGCGGTACGGGCACGTCCCACCGGGCGTCGAACCGGGCGACGACGGCGCGCAGTTGACGGGCGTGCCGGGGCGACAGCGCGAGCATCACCGTCTCCAACAGGTCCCGGTCGTCCCACGGGCAACCGCAGCAGAACCAGTACAGGTCGCGCTCCGCGTAGTCCTCCCACAGCCGGCGCTCGGAACGGTGGACGTACGCCCGCCACCGACGCAGTGCGGCCGCCGTGCCCCCGGGCCGCAGGTGGTTCCGCGTACGTTCGAGCCGCGCGATCTCGGCGAGGGCCCGCGCGGACACCCCGTCGATCACCGGCTGCGCTCCTCGGACCCGGCGGCGCGGAAGCTCTGCGCGGAAACGTCCCGGCCGACTACGCGGCACGGTCCTTTCGGTCGGTCGTCATGGGCGCCATGCTGCCACGGGCCCGCCCGGCGATCCACGGCATTTCCGCCTGCCCGCGCACCCGCCGGACTCCTGGCGCGCTGTCGCGCCCGTGACGGACGGGCGGGCTTGACCCTTTTGGGGTTGACCCCCCTTCCCCACAGGTCTATACCAGTGAGGACCTTCGGCAACCACCCGCCGCCGACGGTCCGTTCGGCCGCCGCGCCACCCCCACACCCGGCGCGACCAGGCCGGCCTCCCCCACTGCCGTTTCCTGGAAAGGCTTCCGATGGAACGCGCCCTTCCCCCGCATTCCCACCGGCACACCGCACCTCGCCCCGCCCGTCGCCCCGCCCTCGGGCGCCCCGCCGCACTCGCCGTGGCCGCCGCGCTCGGCCTGGTCGCCAGCGGCGTCGCCGCCCTGGCCGGCACCGGCTCCGCCTCCGCTTCCGCGGACACCACCGGCACCACCGCCACCGGAGGGCTCGGCAGCAACTGGTACGCCTCGGCGCCGTACCTGATGCCCGAGGACAACAACCCGCCGGACGCCGCCGCCGTCATGGACGCCACCGGCCAGAAGGCCTTCCAACTGGCTTTCATCCTGGCCCAGGGCAACAGCTGTTCGCCCGCCTGGGGCGGCACCTCCTCGATCGACACCGACACCACCATGCCGAGCGTCATCCAGACCGTGCGCGGCAAGGGCGGGGACGTCTCGGTGTCGGTCGGCGGGTACGGCGGCACCAAGCTGGGCCAGGTCTGCGGCACCCCCGAGGCGACCGCCGCCGGCTACCAGAAGGTGATCACCAAGTACGGCCTCAAGGCG
The DNA here is from genome assembly GCF_043198905.1 of Kitasatospora sp. NPDC048715. Lineage (NCBI taxonomy): Bacteria > Bacillati > Actinomycetota > Actinomycetes > Kitasatosporales > Streptomycetaceae > Kitasatospora > Kitasatospora sp. NPDC048715. The sequence continues at coordinate 287,044 of NZ_JBICVH010000007.1, forward strand.
ATCGACTTCGACCTGGAGGAACCGGAGTACGAGAACACCGCGGCCATCCACAACGAGATCGGCGCGGCCCGGATCCTCCAGCAGAACAACCCCGGCCTGTACGTCTCGATCACCACCGCGGGCACCAACGCGGGCACCGGCTGGTTCGGCACCCAGATGCTCAACGAGGCCAAGTCGCAGGGCTTCACGCCGGACAACTACTCGATCATGCCGTTCGACGGCGGCTTCAGCGGCGCCGCGGCGCAGACCGACGCGCTGGTGAAGTTCAACCAGATCCTGCAGAGCACCTTCGGCTGGAACGAGGCCACCGCGTACGCCCACGAGGGCGTGTCGATGATGAACGGCCGCACCGACGCCGCCGAGTACTTCCACCAGTCCGACTTCCAGACCGTGCTGGACTTCGCCACCGCGCACGGCCTGGCCCGGTACACCTACTGGTCGGTCAACCGGGACCGCCAGTGCGCGGGCAACGTCGACCCGGGGCTGTCCGGCTCCTGCTCCAGCGTGGCTCAGAACGACTGGGACTTCACCAAGTACACGGTGAAGTTCGCCGGGGCGACCCCGCCCACCACGCCGCCCACCACCCCGCCCACGACTCCCCCGACGACTCCTCCGACCACCCCCGGCAGTTGCACCGCCCCGGCGTGGAGCGCGAGCACCACGTACACCGGCGGCGCCAAGGTCTCGTACAACGGACACAACTACCACGCCAAGTGGTGGACGCTGAACGAGGTGCCGAGCGCCGGCGGCCAGTGGGGCGTCTGGGCCGACGACGGGCCCTGCTGAGCGCAGCCTGCCGGTGCCCCGGGTCGGCCCGCACACCGCCGCTGACGGCTGGGTGCGGGCCGACCCGGCGGGGCACCGCGCGGGTCACTCCCCGGCGAACCGCTCCCGCAGCTCCACCAGCACCTCCGCCGCCTCCGACAGCCCGGCCGCCTCGCAGCGCGCGATGCCGGCGGTCAGCCGGGCCACCGCCGCCTCGGTGCGACCGAGGTCGCTGCCCTCGATCAGCGCGGCCAGCCGGACGGACTCCGCCCGCGGCGACTCGGCCCGCTCACCTCCCGCCTCGTACTCCGGGACGGCCTGCTCGGCCTCGGCCAGCGCCTCCTCGTACCGCCCCGCGACGGCCAGCGAGCGCGCCCGCTCGTAGTGCGAACCACCGCGCAGGTACCAGGAGTTGTACTCCTCGCCGCCCTGTTCGGCCGCCTCTCCGACCGCGTCCGCCTCGGCCAGCAGGGCGAGCGCCGCCGCCAGCCCCTCCGCGCCCTGCTCCCGCATCGTCATCCGGGCCAGCTCCCGCAGGGTGGCCGCCAGCTGGTCCACCTGCGGGGCCTTGCCGTGCGCCTCGCGGGCGCGGGCCAGCGCCGCCTCGGCGGCGTCCGGGCGCTCCGCCCGGGCGAGCGCCAGGGTGGCCTCGCAGGCGACCATGGTGTGGGTCTCCTGGTCCTCCCAGCCGGCCACCAGATCGGCCAGCCGCAGGTACTCCTCGGCGGCGTCCCGGTGCTCCTCCAGCTCGGACAGCCCCCGGGCGAGGTCCAGCCGGGCCTGGGCGAGCATCCGCACGTCCAGCCGGGCCGCCGACGCGTCCAGCAGCACCGACTCCAGCACGGCCACCGCGTCCGCCGCCCGCCCGGTGTCGCGCAGCACGTCGGCCAGCTGCATGCGCACCCGGGCGGCCTCCTCGACCGCCTCGGCGCCCTTGCGGTCGTAGCGCGCGGCCGCCTCCGACAGCGCGCGGACGGCGCCGCCGAGGTCCCCCACCTGGAGGCAGCCGTGGCCGAGCATCATGTACGTCGGCGCGTACGGGTAGGAGTCGTCGCCCCAGCGCACGGCCTCGGCCAGCGCCCGGTGGAACACCTCGACCGCCTGGCCCGGCTCGCGGCCCTGCAGCAGCACCTGGCCCAGCAGACCGAGCACCCGCGGGGTGTGCCAGGGCAGCTCGGCGGCGTCCAACTGGGCCAGCACCTCGCGCAGTTCGGCCTCCGCCTCGGCCAGCAGGCCCTTCCGGGCGGCGGCGTCGGCGGTGTACTGCCGGGAGGTGGCGGCCCGCCGCTCGGAGCCGAGCTCCACGGCCGCGCGCCGGTAGGCCCCGACCACCGCCTCGAAGCGCTCGGCCACCTCGTCGGCGGGCTCGGGCAGCGTCTCGACCAGGTCGTGGTGGGCGGCGTAGGCGCGGGTCTGCAGCACGATCAGGTAGTCGTCGTCGGTCAGTTCGCCGCCGGCGCGCAGCTCCTCGGCCCGCGCCAGCACCGCGTCGAGCGCCGCCCAGTCGGCCCGCCGGCCGCTGTGCCCGGTATCCGCGCCCGCATCCGCATCCGCATCCACGCTGCGACCCGAGCCGCCCTCGCCCTCGTCGCTCTCGTGCCCGGCGCCCTCGTTCGGGGTGCCCTCGCCCCCGGCGCTCTCGTCGTCCAGGTCCGCGATGAGGGTCCGGGCCCGGCACATCAGCGCCGACCCGGCCAGCCCCGCCTGCTCGAACAGCTCGGCGGCGGCCAGCAGCCCGGCCTTGCCCTCGGCGTACGCGTCCCGCTGGAGCGCCTCGTGGGCGCGCTGCTCGGCGAGTTCGGCGCGCAGCCGCTCGGGGCCGCCCAGCTCGGTGCTCCGCGGGTGGACGAAGTCCGCGGCCCCGGCGCGCTCGGCGACCCGCTTCCACAGCCGGTCGGCGTCCGGGTGGCCGAGCACCTCCAGCTCGCGGGCCCGCAGCACCAGGGCGGTGAAGTCCTCCGGCTCCGGCTCGACCGTCCGGCGCGGCGCGGGCGCGACGACCGGGGCGTCGGACAGCCCCGGCGCGGCGACGGCCCGCACACCCAGTGCCAGCGGCTCGGCGAGCAGCGGCTCGACGGCCAGCCGGGCGCGCCGCTCGGCGCCGACCGCGCCGGTGCCGTTGCGGGCGTCGAAGCGGGCGGCCAGCGCGTCGGCCTCGGTGCGAACGTGGGCCAGCAGGGAGTCCACCGTCCAGGTGGTGCCCGCCGGGCCGCTCACCGCGAGTTCGCCGTGGCCGGCCCCGGCCAGCAGGGCGAGCAGCACCTCGACGCCGGTCAGGAAGCCCAGCCGGGCGGCGGGTTCGCCGGTGACCGCGAACAGGTCCCGGTTCTCGGCGAGCAGCTCCAGGCCGCGCGGCTCGTTGCCGGACAGCGCGCAGAACTCGATGTGCAGGCCGACGGCGTTCAGCATCGAGGCCTTGCCCCGGGCGAAGCGGTAGCCGGAGAGGTGGCCGGAGCGGGCCTCGTCCAACCGGCCCCGGCGCAGCTGCGCGAGCAGGGCGGTGGCCTGGCTGAGGTAGGGCTCCTGCTCGCAGCCGCTGCGGCCGTCCAGCACCGGGGCGATCACCTCCAGCGCCCGGGCGTCGTCCCCGGCGGCGATGAAGTGCCGGGCGCGGGCGCGGGTCTCGCAGGCGTGGCAGTCGCTCAGCTCGGAGCGCGGGCGGGCCGCCCACAGCTCGTAGGCGTCCTGCACGTCGAGGCCGGTCTGCACGGCCAGGTGGTAGCGCTGGGCGTAGTACGGCTGGAGGTCGTGGCCGGCCGTGCGGTAGCGGTCGCGCAGCTCGGTGTGCCAGCGCCGGATCGCCGCGAGCGGGACGTCCGGGGTGTCCTTGAGCGCGTCGGCGACCCACTTGAAGCGCCAGAGCACCTGGCGCCGGGCCCATTCGCCGAAGCCGTCCGGGTCGGTGTCCCAGAGCTTGAGGATGCGGGCGAAGACGACCGGACTCTTGCTGCGCTCGCCGTCGTACTCGTAGGCCTCCATCAGCTCCAGCAGGGCCATCGAGCGGATCCCGGTGTCCTCGAACTGCTCGGCGGCGTCGACGAGTTCCTCGGCCGTGACGGTCCTGGTCCGGCCGTACGGGCGGGCGTCGTTCTCGCGCAGCGCGGCCATCACCGCGTCGGGGGTGTCCAGCATCACGCCTCCTTGTCGCCTTCGGGGGTGCCCGCCGCCTCGTGGCCGAGCATGGCGTGGTCCAGCAGGCTGATGAACGAGCGGTTGAGCAGGGCGGACTCGCTGGCCTTGAGCGGGCGGCGGGTCATCAGCACGGCCTGCCCGTACAGCGCCTCGACGGCGGTGACGGCCAGCTCGCGGCTGGTGACGGTGGCGGCGCGGCGCACCAGCGGGTTGAGGTGGTTGAGCACCAGTTGGGCGCGGGGCACCTCGGCGCGCAGCGAGCCGAGGATGTCCGCCCACAGCCCGTCGGCCTCGTCGGCGAGCTGGGCCCTGGTGCGCTCGTGCCGGGCCTCCCGGTTGTCGAGCAGCAGGGCGGGCGCGTTGGTCGGGTGGAAGCTGCGCAGCGCGACGTCGCAGTCGAACCGGCCGACGACCTCGCGGGCGATCGCCAGGAAGGCGTTGGCGGCCAGCTCGACGGCCGGGTCCACGGTGTCCAGGTGCGCGGTGACGGTGCCCGGGTCGAGGTCGGAGACCGAGACGCCGGGCCGGATCTCGGGCAGCCGGTGGACCAGGTCGTGGTCGTAGGTGTAGCCGCCGTTGACCACGCCGAGCCCGGCCGCGGCGGCGATCGGGGCGACCTGGCGGAACTCCTCGACCGTACGGGTCACCAGCACCGTCGGGTGGCTGCGGGCGAACTCGTCCAGGGTGACGTTGCCGTCGGTGGTCTCGAACGGCAGCCAGGGCAGCATCATCCGCAGCAACTCGTCGTCGTAGCGGGCGAGTTCCTTGACGGCCAGGTGGTGGACGGAGAGGAAGCGGTGCAGCAGCGCCGGGTCGCTCGCGGACAGGCCGGTCAGCCAGTCGCGGATCCGGGCGCCGAGCGCGTCCCGGACGGCGGCCAGCGTCTCGTCGGCGTACAGGCCCTCGCGGGAGGCGGTCGGGCGCAGCCCGTCGGTGTCGACGACGCAGCGGACGAAGAAGGCCCAGTCCGGCAGCAGTTCGTCGGCCTGGTCGGAGAGCAGCATGCCCTTGAGGTGCACCCGGTGGCCGTTGCGGCGCGAGGGCGGGGCGGCGTCCGGCAGTACGTACGCGACGCCGCGCAGGCCGACCAGCGGCAGGTCCAGCTCGATGGTGTCGAGCGGGGTGAAGTCGAAGGCGGCGCGGCAGTACTCGGTGAGCGCGTCGCGCCTGGCCAGCGGGGAGGCGTGGCGCTCGGCCCACGGCGGGGTGCGGTTGACCCGGTGCTCGGTGCCGGCGGCGTCGATCACCGTGACGTCGTGGCGCAGCAGGCTGCCGAAGTCCCGGGCGAGGGTGAGGACCCGGCCGGGGCGGGTCCACTCGGCGGCGTCGGCGCGCGGGGCCAGCGTGACGGTGGTGCCCGGCTCGGGCTTGGCCGAGGCGGGCAGCGTGCGGATGGTGTAGCTGCCGTCGGAGCTGCCGCGCCACTCGATCACCGGGGCGTCCGGGGTGGCGGCGGAGCGGGTGACCACGGTGATCTCGTCGGCGACCACGAAGCAGGCGAGCAGGCCGATGCCGAACTGGCCGATGAAGTCGCCGCGGGCCTTGGCGAGCCCGGCGCCGTCGAGCCGGCCGTCGGCGTCGCGCTTGGAGCTGCGGCCGATGGTGGCGAGGAAGGTGTGGACGTCCTTCTCCGTCAGGCCGATGCCGGTGTCGGTGACGGACAGCTCGTCGTCGGCGCGGACGGTGATCCTGGCCGGCGCCTCCGGGTCGAGGGCGCGGCGGGCGGAGATCGCGTCCACCGCGTTCTGCAGCAGCTCGCGCAGGTAGACCCGCGGGCTGGAGTAGAGGTGGTGGGAGAGCAGGTCCACCAGACCGCGCAGGTCCACCTGGAAGGTGTGCGCACTCGTCGGGTTGTCGGTAGGGGACACCGGAGGCTCTTTCGATCGCGGGGTGGATGACGGTGGTGGGGTGCGGGCGCGGATGTGGGTGCGGGTGCGGGTGCGGGTCGATACCGGCACCGGCACCGGCACCGGCACCGGCACGCCTCAGCGCCAGTACGAGGTGCAGCGGTCGCGGTGGGCGCGGAAGGCCTTGACCGGATTGCCCGACAGGTAGTGCCAGGGCGATTCGGTCACGAAGCCGTCCAGCGCCTCGAACAGCAGGCGCGCGGTCTTCGGCTGGTCGGCGAGGGAGAAGGCCATCGCGAAGGTGTTGAAGGCGCCCTGCCAGCCGCGCGCCGGCACGAAGGCCGGGTGCAGGACGGACCGGAAGGCCGCCTCCTGCAGCCCCGCCACCACTGCCGGACTGGTCAGGTAGGCGCGGTCCTCGCCGTCCGGGAGGGCCAGCCAGTGCTCCAGGTGCGCGACCGCGACCAGCTCACCGAGGCGGCTGCCCTCCGGGGCCGCGAGCATCACGGAGCGGGCGAACTCGTGCATCTCCTCGTGCGAACCGCCCCACTTGGCGCTCAGCTGCTGCAGCCTGACCCAGTGCGAGGCGGAGTTCCCGGGCGCGCGGCGCACCGCGGCCTCGAAGCGGCTGGTGGCGACCTCCGGGCCGAGCGAGGCCCCGAGGGCGCTGGTCTGCAGGAACCGCCAGGGGGCGTGCCAGGACGGCTCGCGCTCGGCGACCTCCAGCAGTTGCTCCTCGGCGACCTCCAGCCGCTCGTGGAACACCTTCCACCGCTCCTCGGTGACGTCCTTGGCCCGGGCGCCCGTCCGGGCCTCCCAGCCCCAGTCGATGTGCCGGGCACCGGACAGCAACAGCAGCAGCGTGTCGTCCGGGGTGTCGGCCAGCGCGCGGGACGTCCACTGCTCGACCCGGGGCACGTCGGCTATCGCCCCGACCAGGAAGGTCAGGTCCTCGCCCTCGGCGGCGGCCAGCGCGGGGCGCAGCGCGGCCCAGTCCCCGTCGGCGGCCTGGCGGAGCGCCAGACGCACCGACTCGTCCCCGTACGCCGGGTCGAGCCGCGGCTCGGCAGCACCGGCCGGCGCGGCCGATCCGGCTCCCCGCCGGCCGAAGCCGAACCCGAGCCCGCGCCGCTCGGCCCGGTCCTCCGCGCCCTCCCCGCCGGAGCGGCGTCGGAACAGCGGCATGTCTGGCCCCCTCGAACGTCATCGGTATCTTTCGCATGGCCGCACAGTGGCCACGAGATAGGTACATATCACGGTCGACTGACATCCGTTTCCCCAGCCCAGCGCCCCGCCCGTGCGGAGAGGGGCCCCTCAGCCCACGCCCGGCCCGGCGTCCGGCGCCTTCCCGGCCTGGGCCTGCTCGATCCGCTTGACCAGCATCACCGCGAACTTCCGCGTCGCGGCCACGTCCACCGGACCGCCCTCGCTGGTCACGCTCGCCACCACGGTGCCCGAGCGCACCACGATGCCGACGCCCTCGCCCTCGGCCAGCGGCCCCTGGAACGCCTGGCTCTCGCTGCCCAGCACCGGGGTGTCGACCTTCTTGAACGGCCCGGCGGCGTACGAGGCGTAGCTCTCCTTCAGCCGCTGCGCCGCCGCGTCCCGGCTGGGCAGGGTGTCCACCAGGAAGCGGACGACCACGTCCCCCGAGGAGAACCGGACCGACCCGCTGAGCGGCTTTCCGGCGCAGGAGGCGGCGGCACCAGTGCAGGTGACCTTGTGGTCGGCCGTGTCGACCTTCCGCTTCTCCTCCTCCCAGCCGGCCATCGCCTTGGCGTCCGGCAGCACCTGCCCGACCACCTTGTCGTCCAGCAGCGCCACCTCCAGGTCCCCGCGCGGCACCTCCACCGCGGCCGGGGCCGGTGCGGAGGCGGGCGCCGAACCCGCCCCGGGCACCCCGGCGTCCGACCCGCTCGGCGCGGGCGCGGGCGCAGCCGCGGACCCGGACGCGGACGCCCCGGCCGTACCCGTCGACGCCGCCGCCGGACCGGACGCGGACGAACCCGCGGCCTCCGCCCCGCCGACCCCCTTCGACCCCCCGGAGGAGCACCCGGCCAACACGCCCGTCAGCACCCCCGCCGCCGCCACCGCGGCAAGCACCCGCCGACCACCCATCCCCGTCGCCCTCCCTAGACCTGTCAGTGATCCCTCAAGATAGCGACCGCCCCGCCCGCGAACGCCGACGGGGCGGCGACCTGTCGGTCACCGCCCCGTCGTACTGCTCGTCGTACTGCCCCGTCGTCCTGCCCTACCGGTGGATCAGACCGCCGGAACCGGGAAGGTCGGGAACTCGACGCCCGAGATGTACTGGACGACCCGGATCACCTGGCACGAGTAGCCGAACTCGTTGTCGTACCACAGGTAGAGGATCGCGTTGTCGCCCTCGACCTTGGTCGCGCCGGCGTCCACGATCGAGGCGTGGCGCGAGCCGATGAAGTCGCTGGAGACGGCGTCGGGCGAGTCGGTGAAGTCGATCTGGCGCTTCAGCGGCGAGGTCAGCGAGACGTTCCGCAGGTACTCCAGGACGTCCTCGCGGTTGGTCTCCCGCTTGAGCTGGAGGTTGAGGATCGCGATGGAGACGTCCGGCACCGGGACGCGGATCGAGCTGCCGGTGATCTTCGCCTGGAGGTCCGGCAGGGCCTTGGCGACGGCCGAGGCGGCACCGGTCTCGGTGATCACCATGTTCAGCGGCGCCGAGCGGCCGCGGCGGTCGGCCTTGTGGTAGTTGTCCAGCAGGTTCTGGTCGTTGGTGAACGAGTGGACGGTCTCCACGTGGCCGCGGAGCACGCCGTACTCGTCCTCCATCGCCTTCAGCGGCGGGACGATGGCGTTGGTGGTGCAGGAGGCGCAGGACAGGATCTGCTCGTCCGGCTTGATCGTGTCGTGGTTCACGCCGTGCACGATGTTCGGGACGTCGCCCTTGCCCGGCGCGGTCAGCACGACCTTGGCGATACCGGGGCGCAGGTGCTTCGACAGGCCCTCGCGGTCGCGCCAGCGGCCGGTGTTGTCGATCAGGATCGCGTCCTTGATCCCGTACTCCGTGTAGTCGACCTTGGTCGGGTCGTCGGAGTAGATCACCGTGATCTCGTTGCCGTTGGCGATGATCTTGTTGTTCGCCTCGTCGACGGTGATCGTGCCCTGGAACTGGCCGTGGATGGAGTCACGGCGCAGCAGCGAGGCGCGCTTGACCAGGTCGTCGCCGCCGCTGTTGCGCACGACGATGGCCTTCAGCCGCAGGCCGTTGCCCGAGGCCTTCTCGACCAGCAGGCGGGCGACCAGCCGGCCGATGCGGCCGAACCCGTAAAGCACGACGTCCTGCCCGGACCGGCGCTCCAGCTTGTTCTCGCCGGTGGCACCGACGACGGCCTGGGCGGTGAACTCCGCCACCGACAGGCTGCGGTCGTCCGCCTTGTACGTCGCGGCGAGCATGCCGAGGTCGATCTGCGAGGGGCCGAGGTCCAGGGCGGTCAGTGCCTCCAGGAACGGCATCGTCTCGGTGACCGAGAGCTCCTCGCCGGCTATCTGCCGGGCGAAGCGATGCGTCTTGAGGATGCTGACCACCGACTTGTTCACCAGGGAACGGCTGTGGAGCAGAACGGTGACGTCCCTCTCCCGGTGCAGCCGCCCGATGATCGGGATCATCGACTCCGCGATCTCCTCGCGGTTCTTCCAGTCCGTGAACACGTCGTCGTTGACAGTCACAAGTCCATCTTTCGAGCTGAGGGTGTTGCCCACATGGTAGCTTCGCCCGCCCGCGCCCCGACCGCCGGTCCCTCCCCGGCCCCTCCCGCCCGAGCCCCCGACCTGCGCGTTCACCCCCGCCCCGCCCCCGAAGGTGATCACCGCCACCCTCCCCCGGCCCGCCGCCGGGCGGCCCGCCGCGAGTGATCACCGGGGCCAGTACAGTGAGGCGCACTGCCCGGCCGCGCGGACGGGCCGGGGCGCGCGAGGGGGCCGGGGTGGCGACGCTGGGTATGCACCGGGACTTTCTGCTGGAGTTCGCGGCACTGGAGAAATCCGTGCAGCGCAGGGTCTTCGACGTGTTCGAGAAGTTCACCGGAGCGACGCACACCGGCGCGCATCTGGAGAAGCTCACCCACCAGCGGGACCCGCGGATCCGGACCATACGGATCACCGACTTCTGGCGCGGGGTGGTCCTCAAGGCCGACCGGGGCGACGGGTACATGCTGCTGAAGGTGCTCCCCCACGACAAGGCGAACGACTGGGCGTACAAGCACCGGGCCTCGGTGAACGCCGCCACCCAGGGCGTCGAGATCCGCAACGACGTCGCCCTGGAACGCGCCACCGAGTCGCTGCGGGCCCTGGCCCCCGACGAACCCCGGAGGCTCTTCGCCGACCGCTCCGACAAGGTCCTGCGCAGCCTGGGCATCGAGGAGGAGATCCTGCCGATCATCCGGCTGCTTCCGGACGAGGCCCATCTGGAGGCGCTCCACCGGGTCCTGCCGGAGCAGCAGTTCGACGTTCTGATCGGCCTCGCGAGCGGGATGGAACCGGCCGACATCGACCGTGAGATCGTCCAGGCGTACGCGCGGGCGGCGGCTCCGGTGAACGCCGCGCAGCCCGAGGACGGGCTGGTCTCGGCGATGGCCCACGCGCGCGGCCGGGTCGCCCTGGTGTCCGGCCCCGAGGAACTGCGGGAGATCCTGGAGCGCCCGTTCGACGTGTGGCGGATCTTCCTGCACCCGGCCCAGTACCGGATCGCCTACCGGGAGTCGTACAACGGGCCCGCCCGGGTGACCGGCGGCCCCGGGACCGGGAAGACGGTGGTGGCCCTGCACCGGGCCTATCACCTGGCGCGCCGGCTGCCGCCGGACGCACCTGACGGATCGATTCTGCTGACCACCTTCACCAAGGACCTCGCCGGCGAGCTCGAACGCTGCCTCACGCTGCTCATCACGGACGAGCGGATCAGGGCGAAGGTCCGGGTGGTCACCGTCGACGCGCTGGCGAACGAGGTGCTCCGCCGCTCGCGGGGCGGCTCCCCACTGAAGATCGTCTTCAACCAGCGCGCGGTCCTCGCCCGCTGGGGCCGGATCGTCCGCCGGCTCGGGATCGACCTCACCGACGTCTTCCTGGACCAGGAGTGGCGGCAGGTCGTCCTGGCCCAGGCGATCGAGAGCCCGGAGCAGTACCTGAAGGCACCCCGGTCCGGCCGCGGTACGGCCCTCGGTCCGCTGCAGAAGGCCCAAGTGTGGCGTGCGGTGGCCGCGTTCGAGGACGAGCTGCGACAGGCCGGGGAGTTGACGTTCCTGCAGGTCTGCGCGCAGGCCGCGCGGGCGCTCGACGAACAGGACGACCGCCCGTTCCGGCACGTGGTGATCGACGAGGCGCAGGACCTGCACCCCGCGCAGTGGAGGTTCCTCCGCGCGATCGTCGCGTCCGGACCGGACGACCTGTTCCTCGCCGGCGACCCGCACCAGCGGATCTACGGGAACAAGGTCTCGCTGCGCTCACTCGGAATCCAGGTCGTCGGACGGTCCTCCCGACTGCGGGTCAACTACCGGACCACGCACGAGATCATCAGCTGGTCCGCGTCCCTGCTCACCGGCGAGCGGCCCGACGACATGGACGGCGGCGAGGACTCCCTCGTCGGCTACCACTCGACCCTGCACGGCGCGCACCCCGAGGTGCACGGCCACGTCGACAAGGCCGACGAGATCCAGGACCTCGTCGCCCGGATCGCGGCGTGGACCGCGTCCGGCGTCGCCCCGGAGGACATCGGCGTCGCCGCCCGGACCGCCCAGCTCGGCCGCGAGATCGCCCAGGCCCTGGAGCAGGCCGGGACGCCCGCCTACGTGCTCGGCAACGCACCGTCCCCGGGCGTGCGGGTCGGGACCATGCACCGGATGAAGGGCCTGGAGTTCCGCTGCGTCGCCGTGGTGGGCGTGAGCGACGGCCTGGTGCCCATGCGCAGCGCGATCACCCCGGTGGACACCGACCCGCTGCAGCACCAGGAGGACCTCAGCGGCGAGTTGAGCCTGCTCTTCGTGGCGTGCACGCGCGCACGCGAGGCCCTCAGCGTGTCCTGGCACGGCACACCGAGCGTCTTCCTCGAACCGGTCGTCCCGGCGCAGTTGCTCGCACGGTGACCCGCGGCGCCCCGGGCGACGCCTCCTCGACGAATCGCTCCGGGTGGTCGATCGGCCCGGAAGTTGCCCGGGGCCCGGAGGGGTGGGGTAATGGGAGGCGGCCGGTGTTCGAGCGTGTGACGAGCAGCCCCGGGAGCATGGGATGAGCGGTGGGCCGGAACCGATCAGTGCCGAGGGCCTGCGTGCGGTGCAGGAGGACCTCGCGCAGTTGCGGGAGGAGCGGGGGAAGGTGGCCGCGACGCTGCGCGGGCTGGAACCGGTGGGGGACCGGGCGGATGCGGCGGACGAGTTGCAGCGGGCGTCGGAGGTGACCCGGCTGGACCGGCGGATCGCCGAGTTGGAGGCGCGGCTGCGGGAGGCCGAGGTGGCCGGGGAGCCGTCCGCGCGGGTGGTGGGGGTGGGATCGACGGTCACCGTGCGGTTCGACGACGGCACGGAGGAGACGGTCGAGATCTCCGAGCTGGCGGAGGAGCGGGACCTCACCCTGGTGACCTTCGACAGTCCGCTCGGGAAGGCGCTGCTCGGGCGGCATGCCGGGGAGACGGTGAACTACGAGACGCCGGCCGGCGCGGCCAGCGCGGTGGTGCTGTCGGTGGGCGGCACGGAATAGCCGGCACGGAATAGCCGGCACGCGATAGCCGGGGCGGAACAGCCGGGGCGGAATAATCCGAACGGAATATTCGGAACGGAATTCCCGGTCGCGCTTTCGGGATGTCCGGAAGGTTTTCCGGACACCCGGCAAAGTGGGATATCCGTCGAATCTCCGATAGGCGCCGCCTATCGACTCACAGGATTCACTTCTTTGACGCCCCGCGGCGACGGACCGCACACTGGACTGCGGAAATCCAGGAATGGCCGGAAAGCCGGAAACGGGGCAGGACAGCGCATGGGCGGTACCGACGGAATGCCCGCGCCCCGCACCGCCCGCTGGCTCCCGGCGGCCGCCGCCGTCGCCGTCGCCGCCTGGGGCGCCAACCAGTTCACGGCGCTGGCCACCGTGTACCGGGCGCGCACCGACTGGTCGGCGCTCTCGCTGGCCGCGATGTTCTCGGTCTACCTGCTCGGCCTGCTGCCCGGTCTGCTGCTGGGCGGGCCCGCCGCGGACCGGTACGGCCGGCGGCGGACGGTGCGCGGCGCGCTGGGCCTGTCCGCCGCCGCCAGCGTGGTGCTGGCGCTGCCGGACGAGCCCTCGGTGTACGCCGCCCGGCTGGCCACCGGCTTCGCGGCCGGGCTGGTCTTCCTGGCCGGGACGGCCTGGCTGCGCGAGCTCTCCGGGCCCGCCGTCCCGCCCGAGCGGAGCGCCCGCCGGGCGATGTACGCCACCGGTGCGGGCTTCGCGGCGGGCGCGCTGGCCTCCGGGGTGATCGCCGAGTGGCTGCCCGGCCCGACGGTGCTGCCCGCCCTCGCCCATGCGCTGGGCTGCCTGCTGGTGCTGCGGGCCACCCGCGGACTCCCGGAGACCGCCCGGAGCCACGGCAACGGCAGCAACGGCAGCGGTAACAGCAGCGGCAGCGGCAACGGCGGGAGCAACAACGGCAGCGGACCGGCGGCCGTCCACCACCCCCGGTTCCGCGCCGTCCGCCACCCCCGGTTCCGCTACGTGGTCCTGCCCGCCAGCCCGGCCGTGCTCGGCGCCGCCACGGTGGCGTACGTGGTGCTGCCGCCGCTGGTCGCCGACCGGGTGCCCGGCTACGCGCCGCTGTTCAGCGGCCTGGTCGCGGCGCTGACCCTGGCCACGGGCGTGGTCGCCCAGCCCTTCGCCGCCCGGCTGGACGACGCGGACAGCGCCCGGGCCACCCTCACCGCGATGGCCACGGTGATCGCCGGGCTGCTGCTCGGCGCCCTCGCCGCCGACCTCGACTCGGTGGGCCTGGTGGTGGCCGCCGCCCTCGTCCTCGGCACCGGGTACGGGCTGACGCTCGGCGCGGGGCTGCACGAGGTGGAGCGGCTGACCCCGCGCGCCTCCGGGCCGACCTCCGCCTCCCTCTACCAGAGCATCACCTCCAGCGGCTTCCTCACCCCGCTGCTGCTCGCCGGCACCGCCGGCCACGCCTCCTACCCGGCGCTGCTGGCGGGCATGGCGGCCGTCGGCCTGCTCTGCCTGGCGGTCACCGCCGCGCACAGCCGCCGCCACCTGCCCGACCCGCCGGACCCGTACGCCGCCGCCAGGAGGGAGGATTCATCCGTACAGACCTGACGGAGACCTTCGAGGAGCCGACGACCATGGGCCGAGTGACCGTCCCCCGCAGAGTGCTGCGCCTGCGCCAGGGCGCACCCTCGTACCGTCCCGACACCCTGGCCGCCGAGGAGCCGATGGAGATCCGGGTCGGCGGGCGCGCGCTGACGGTGACCATGCGCACCCCGGGCAGTGACTTCGACCTGGCGGCCGGGTTCCTGGTCAGCGAGGGCGTGGTGCACGCCGCCGAGCAGGTGGCGGGCATCCGCTACTGCGCCGGTGCCACCGCCGACGGGGGCAACACCTACAACGTGGTGGACGTCCTGCTCGCCCCCGGTGTGCCGGCGCCCGACGCCTCGCTGGAGCGCAACTTCTACACCACCTCCTCCTGCGGCCTGTGCGGCAAGGCCAGCCTGGACGCGGTGCGCACCACCGCGCCGTGGAGCGTCGCCGAGGACGGGCTGCGCGTGACCCCCGCGCTGCTCTCCGCGCTGCCCGACCGGCTGCGCGCCGCCCAGAAGGTCTTCGACAGCACCGGCGGCCTGCACGCGGCCGGACTGTTCGACGCCGACGGGCGGCTGCTCTGCCTGCGCGAGGACGTGGGCCGGCACAACGCGGTGGACAAGGTGGTCGGCCACGCGCTGCGCGAGGGCCTGCTGCCGGCCCGCGGCACGGTGCTGATGGTCAGCGGGCGGGCCTCCTTCGAGCTGGTGCAGAAAGCGGTGATGGCGGGCATCCCGGTGCTCGCGGCGGTCTCCGCGCCGTCCTCGCTGGCCGTGGACCTCGCGGAGGAGAGCGGGCTGACCCTGGTCGGCTTCCTGCGCGGCGACTCGATGAACGTCTACACCCGCACCGACCGCGTCGACACCTCCACGCCGGCCACCACCACCGGCGCCACGGCCGCCAGCACCGCCCCCGCCCCCGCCACCGCCACCGCCACCGGAGTCGAGTAGGCGATGCTGTTCCGCCAGCTCGAGTACCTCGTCGCGCTCGCCCGGGAGCGCCACTTCGCCCGCGCCGCCCAGGCCTGCCACGTCTCCCAGCCCGCCCTCTCCGAGGCGCTGCGCAAGCTGGAGGACGAGCTGAAGGTGCTGCTGGTGCGGCGCGGCCGCGCCTACGAGGGCCTGACTCCCGAGGGCGAGCGGATCGTGCTGTGGGCGCAGCGCATCCTGGCCGACCGGGACGCCCTCCGGGACGAGGTGGACGCGCTGCGCACCGGCCTGAGCGGACGGCTGCGGATCGGCTCGGTGCCGACCGCCTCGGGCGCCGTGTCGCTGCTCACCGGGCCGTTCTGCACCGCCCACCCGCTGGCCGCAGTGGAGCTGTCCACCGACCTTCGATCCGATGAACTCCTGCGCCAGGTACGGAACTTCGAGATCGACGCGGGCGTCACCTACCTGCCCGGACCGGGCGAGGACGACCTGCGGGCACTCCCGCTGTACGAGGAGCGGTACGTCCTGCTGACCGGTCTGGCCGACGAGCCGGCCCAGCAGCCGCGGGCGACCTGGGAACAGGCCTCCCGGCTGCCGCTGTGCCTGCTGCACCCGGGCATGCAGGGCCGCCGGGTGCTGGACGAGGTGTTCGCGGGGCTCGGGCTGGCACCGACGCCCCGGGTCGAGACCGACTCGGTGGCCTCGCTCTTCGCCCACGTCCGCACCGGGCACTGGGCGAGCGTCGTGCCGTACGCGTGGCTGCACGTGTTCGGCGTGCCGCGCGGGATGCGGGCGGTCCCGCTGACGGAGCCGGCGCACAGCGCGCCGATCGGGCTGGTGATCGCCGCCCGGGAGCCCGGCTCGGTGATGGCCCGCGCCCTGCTGGAGGTCGCCCGGCGCACCGAGGTGGCCACCGTGCTCGGCAGCCTGCCGGCGGCGTGATCGCCCGGACCGGGGCCCGGGGACCGGGGCCCGAGACCGGGGACCGGGGACCGGGGCCCGAGACCGGGGACCGGGGACCGGGGCCTGACCGCTCGACGCGCGAGGACCGTCCGGGCCACGACCGCTCGACGCGCGAGGACCGGCCTCCGGACGTAGCGTCGACTGCAACGCCGGGTGTCCGACCCCCGTGCGACGGAAGGCGAGGCCCGTGACCACCTCCGACGACGCCGTCACCACTCCCCCGCAGGAGCCCCCGGGGCACGAGGAGGTCGGCCCCTCCCCCGCCGGCCCGCCCCACGCCCAGCCGTACCACCACCCGGCCGCCGGCTGGGGCGCCGCCAAGAGCGTCACCCGCTTCCTGGTGCGCGAGGGCGCGTACCTGGACGGGCCGCGGGCGGTGATGCGGATGAACCACGAGAACAGCGGCTTCGACTGCCCCGGCTGCGCCTGGCCCGACGACACCAAGGGCCTGCACCTGGACATCTGCGAGAACGGCATCAAGCACGTCACCTGGGAGATGACCCGCAAGCGGGTCGGCCGGGAGTTCTTCGCCGCCCACACGGTGACCGAGCTGTCCGGGTGGAGCGATTTCGCACTGGAGGACCAGGGCCGGCTCACCGAGCCGATGGTCTACGACCCGGACACCGACCGCTATGTCCCGATCGGCTGGAAGGACGCGTTCGCCCTGGTCGGCCGCACCCTGCGCGGGCTGGACGACCCCAACCGGGCCGCCTTCTACACCTCCGGCCGGCTCGGCAACGAGGCGACCTTCCTCTACCAGCTGATGGCCCGCGAGCTGGGCACCAACAACCTGCCCGACTGCTCCAACATGTGCCACGAGGCCAGCGGCCGGGCCCTGCAGGCCTCGCTCGGCACCGGGAAGGGGACGGTCGACCTCAAGGACTGGGAGGTCACCGACGCCCTGTTCATCCTGGGCGTCAACGCGGCCTCCAACGCGCCCCGGATGCTCACCTCGCTGGCCGAGGCGTACAAGCGGGGCGCGCAGATCGTGCACGTCAATCCGCTGGTCGAGGCGGCGGCGACCCGGACGATCATCCCGCACGACTTCACCGACATGGCGCTGAACCGGGCCACCCGCACCAGCACCCTGAACCTCCAGCCGCGGATCGGCGGCGACATGGCGCTGCTGCGCGGCATGGCGAAGGCGATCCTGGAACAGTCCGCGGCCGACGACCGGGCGCTGGACCGGCTGTTCATCGACCGCCACACCAGCGGGTTCGAGGCGTACCGCGACGTCTGCCTGGCCACGCCCTGGGACGAGATCGAGCGGCAGAGCGGGCTGGACCGGGCCGAGATCCTCAAGGCGGCGCGGGTCTACCGGGAGGCCGACCGCTCGATCTTCAGCTGGTGCCTGGGCGTCACCCAGCACGAGCACGGGGTGGACACCGTCCGGGAGATCGTCAACCTCCTGCTGCTGCGCGGCAATCTGGGCCGGGAGGGGGCCGGCCCCTCCCCGGTGCGCGGGCACAGCAACGTCCAGGGCAACCGCACCTGCGGCATCGACCACCGGCCCGCCGGCGCGTTCCTGGACCGGCTCGCCGAGGTGTGCGGGATCGAGCCGCCGCGCGAGCACGGGCTGGACACCGTCGGCACGATCGAGGCGATGCGGCGCGGCGACATCACGGTGTTCGTCGGCATGGGCGGCAACTTCGCGCTCGCCGCCCCGGACACCCCGTACACCTACCAGGCCCTGGAGTCCTGCGAGTTGACCGTCCAGGTGAGCACCAAGCTGAACCGCAGCCACCTGGTGCACGGGCGGGCCGCGCTGATCCTGCCGTGCCTGGGCCGGACCGAGAAGGACCACCAGCGGGCCGGGGTGCAGTCCACCTCGGTCGAGGACTCGATGAGCATGGTGCACCTGTCGGTCGGCATGAAGCGCCCGGCCTCGCCGCACCTGCTCTCCGAGCCCGCGATCGTCGCCGGGATGGCCCGCGCGGCGCTGCCGGACAGTTCCACCCCCTGGGAGTGGTACATCGAGGACTACGACCGCATCCGCGACACCATGGCCCAGGTCCTCGACGGCTTCGAGGACTTCAACCGCCGGGTGCGGCTGCCGCTGGGCTTCCGGATCAAGCAGCCCGCCCGCGAGCTGGTCTTCGACACCCGCTCCGGCAAGGCGGAGTTCTCCGCCGCCCCGCTGCCCGACGTCGTCCCCGAGGTGGGCACCCTGGCGCTGGGCACGATGCGCTCGCACGACCAGTGGAACACCACCATCTACTCGGACAACGACCGCTACCGGGGCGTGCGGAACCTGCGCACGCTGGTGTTCATGAACCGGGACGACATGCGCGAGCGCGGCCTGGACGAGTTCGACCGGGTGGACGTCACCAGCACCGCCCGGGACGGGTCCACCCGCTCGGTGCACGGCTACCTGGCCGTCCCGTACGACATCCCGCGCGGCTGCGCGGCCGGGTACATGCCGGAGCTGAACGTGCTGTGCGCGATCGGCGACTACAGCACCCAGAGCGACCAGCCGATCATGAAGCACCTCAAGGTGACCGTCACCAAGTCGTCCTGACCTTCCAGGACGCCCGACCGCCCCGGCCGACCGGCCCCGGCGGTCAGGTGTCCTGGCCGGAGGGCTGGGGCGTCCAGCGGTGCAGGCCCTTGCGGTCGTAGTAGCGGGTCATCCCGAAGCCGAACAGCAGGGCCAGCGCCGCGCCGATTCCGATCATGACCCAGCCGCGGGTGAGCCCGGCGTCGGCCCTGGCGTCGAAGAAGAGGATCGCCCGGATGCCGTCGCTGAGCTGGCGCATCGGCTCGAAGAGGCTCAGGAAGCGGTAGAAGCCGGGGACCGCCTGGAGCGGGACGGTGGCGCCGGAGGAGGGCAGCGCCAGCGCGATGAAGACGAACATCGACACCAGCTGCCCGATCCCGCCGAACGCGGCGTTGATCGCCTGCACGCCGAGGCCCACGGCGAGGCTGGCGCAGTAGGCGAAGATCCACAGCTGTGCCAGGTGGGGGGCGTCCATGCCCAGGACGCCGACCGAGCAGAGCACCACGAGCGAGGTGGTGAGCAGCATGATCCCGGCCGTCATGACCATCTTGAGCAGCAGGGTCTGGGTGCGGTTGATCGGGACGGTCGGGCGGCGGGTGTGCCAGGGGCCGATCTCGCTGTCGCTGTAGCCGAGCGCGCCGTCGACGCCGTTGTGGACGATGTTGCCGCCGATGAAGCCGGTCAGCACGGCCAGCAGGGTGAAGTAGAAGGCGCTCAGGCCGAGCCCGCTGTGGCCGCCGATCGGGTGGCCGACCTGGGTGGTGACGGCGATCGGGTCGGCGAGCAGCAGCCGGGCGGTGGCTCCGGTGTCCGGGCCCGGGGCGCCGGAGGCCGGTACGGCGGCCAGCAGTTGCCCGCCGAGCGCCGACGAGGCCTGGTGGGCGGCGTTCTGGGAGATCTGCGCGGCGATCGAGGAGCCGAGGCTGCCCATGCCGGGGTTGGTCAGCACGGTGACGGTCGGCCGCTCGACGGCGCCGCCGGTGACCAGCGCGGTGACGGCGGCACTGAAGTCCTTCGGCACGACCAGCGCGCCGTAGACCTTGCCGGCGGCGAGCTGTTCGCTCAGTCCGGCCGCGTCCACCTGCCGCCACTGGACGGTGCTGTCGGGAGTGCCGGCCACCACGGCGGCGGCCAGCCGGGCGCCGAGGGGCTCCGCCTGCCCGGGCGGCGGCGGGCCCTGGTCCTCGTTCACCAGGGCGATCGGCAGCCGGTGCAGGTGCCCGCTCGGGTTGAGGATGCCCCCCATGTAGAGCAGGGAGAGGAGGACGGCCAGCAGGCAGCACAGGACGCCCGGGAAGAGCCACAGTTTCGGGTTCCGTGCGAGCGTCAGCGCCCGCGCCTGCCGGGGAGGCCCCTGGGAGTCTGCGGTCGCCATGCCACCCCTCGGGTTCGGGCACGACCTGGTGCCGGTGCCGGTACGGCGGGAAGTCGTTCCGTGGCGGCCCGGCGGCCAAACCCCCGTCACCCGGCCGGCCGCCGCCCGCCCCGGGGCGCGGACGGACAGCGGCGGGCGCGGACGGGAAGCAGCGGACAGCGGCGGGCAATGGCGGGCGCGGACGGGCGGCGGCGGCAGGCACCGGCGTACGCCGACAGAAAGGTAAAGGTTTTACCAAGTGCGCAAGTATCGCTCCCGGGCGGGACTAAGCTCTGACGAGTTGGGGTGAACCGGCGGTCGCGTCGCGCGGGCCGGTGAGCTCCTTGCCGCGTCGATGACACGCACCACGGGGTGCGCCGGCCGGGAGGAGGCGAGAGACATGGATTGCAGTAGTCCGGGCCACAGTTGCCCCTGCCCCCGCCTGCCCTCGCACACCTCCGGCATGCGGTAACACCTTTCCCCGCAGCACGTCCTGACGATCAGTCACCATTCTTCGGCAGTCATCAGCGACGACGGCACGCCATGTCCGCACGCGGCTCCGCCGTGCCCGCACGCCACCGTACGGGCCGCGCAGCCGCGCGCCGATGCGCCGTGCCCGCCCGCGGGGAGAGCCGCCGCCTGCCTCCGAACCGCCCCTCCGGGGCCCAGGGAGGAAACCCATGACCACCCACGCCACGCTCAACTCCGCTCCGCCCGAGCCGCGTTCGGCCGTCCTCGACGACGCGCACGTCGGCGACATCAAGGGCGCGCTCGGCACCATCCGGCTCGACGACACCACGCCCCGGCACGGCCTGTCGGCGAGACTGAAGACCCTGCTCGCGATCGTCGGGCCCGGCCTGATCGTGATGGTCGGCGACAACGACGCCGGCGCCTTCTCCACCTACGGCCAGGCCGGACAGAACTACGGCACCCAGTTGCTGTGGACGCTGCTGATGCTGGTCCCGGTGCTGTACGTCAACCAGGAGATGGTGCTGCGGCTGGGCGCCGTCACCGGCGTCGGCCACGCCCGGCTGATCCTGGAGCGCTTCGGGAAGTTCTGGGGCGCGTTCAGCGTGATCGACCTGTTCCTGCTGAACGCGCTGACGCTGGTCACCGAGTTCATCGGGGTCACGCTCGCGGCCGGGTACCTGGGCCTGCCGAAGGCGGCCTCGGTGGTGCTCGCCGCCGGGATCATCATCGCCTCGGCCTTCACCGGCTCGTTCCAGCGCTTCGAGCGGGTCGCCGTGACGCTGTGCCTGGGCTCGCTGCTGCTGGTGCCGATCTACTTCATGGTCCACCCGAAGACCTCGCGGATGGCGCACGACTTCGTGGTGCCCGCCATGCCCGGCGGGTCGGGCGGGCTGGCGGCCGTGATGCTGGTGATCATCTCCATCGTCGGCACCACCGTGGCGCCCTGGCAGCTGTTCTTCCAGCAGTCGTACGTCATCGACAAGCGGATCACCCCGCGCTTCATGACGTACGAGAAGGCCGACCTCTGGATCGGCATCGTGATCGTGATCGTCGGCGCCGCCGCCATGATGGGCCTCACCGCCGCCGCCTTCGCGGGCACCGACGGCTTCGGGCACTTCTCCGACGCGGCCGCCGTCGCCCGGGGCATCGAGGACAAGGCCGGGCACCTGGCCGGCGTGCTGTTCGCCATCGCCCTGCTGGACGCCTCGATCATCGGCGCCTTCGCGGTGTCCCTGTCCACCGCGTACGCGATCGGCGACGTCTTCGGCATCAAGCACTCGCTGCACCGCGGGGTGAAGGGCGCCAAGGGCTTCTACGGGATCTACGCGGGCCTGGTGGTCGCGGCGGCGGCGATCACGCTGCTCTCCACCGACTACACCCAGGGCCTGATGACCCAGTTCGTCCAGGTGCTGGCCGGGGTGCTGCTGCCCTCCGCGACCGTCTTCCTGCTGCTGCTCTGCAACGACCGCGCGGTGCTGGGCCCCTGGACGAACGGGCCGCGGACCAACGCCTTCACCTCGCTGGTGGTCGGCGTCCTGGTGATGCTCTCCCTGATCCTCACCGCCGCCGTGGTCTGGCCCGGCATCGACTCCAGGACGATCCTCCGGATCATGGCCGGCTGCGGCGTGGCGGGCGTGCTCGTCGCCGGGTACTCCTTCACCTTCGGGCGCCGCGGCACCAAGGAGGACCCCGTCGACCGCACCGGCCGGGAGAACTGGCGGATGCCGCCGCTGGAGACCCTCGACAAGCCGGTGCTGTCCACCGCCCGCAAGGTCGGCATGGGCGCGCTGCGCGCCTACCTGCTGATCGCGACGGCCATGGTCGTCGTCAAGATCGTCCAGACCGCGCTGAACCACTGAGCCGACCACGAAGGAGCCCCCGCGCCATGGTCCCGCACCGCCCCAGGCTCGACGCCGTCTTCTCGCACCACCCCGCCCCGGGCCGGCGCCCGGCCCCGCGACCCGCACCCGCGCCCGGCCTGGTGGTGGACACCGACCAGCGCACCGTCACCGTCGAGGGCCGGCACGTCACCATGCCGTACCTGGAGTTCGAACTGCTCGCGCACCTGGTCGGCAACCCGCTGCGGGTGCACTCCCGGCGCCAGCTGATGGAGAACGTCTGGGGCCGCCCGGACACCGGCGACTCCCGCACCGTCGCCACCCACATCGCCCGGATCCGGCGCAAGCTCGGCCCCGGGCACCGGGAGGCGATCGCCACCGTCCGGCAGATCGGCTACAAGTACGACCCCCGGCTGGCCCGGACCGCCTGACCCCGGCCCGGGACGGCGCGCCCCCGGGCCGGGACACGGCGCCCCGCCCGGGGCCGGGCGCACCCGGTGGCCCCGTGGGGGCGGGCGGGTTTGCGTACGGACGTCCCGAGGGAGCAGACTGCCCGGGTTTGCCCCGGAGGTACCGCCATGACCCTGACGAAGCCCGCCCCGGGCCGGTCCCGGAGCCCGCTGCCGGGCCTGTCCCGGGGCTCACTGCCCGTCCGGACCGCGCACCGGCTCGGCGGGCGGGTCTGGACGGACCTGGTCGTCGCGGCCGCCGTCCTGGTCCTGCTCTACCTCGTGCTGCGGCTCGGCCAGGGCGGCGCCGTCCGCTTCTCCACCACCCGGGACGCGGCCGTCGACACCGACCCGGCCCGGCTGCCGTACGACGCGGCGCGCTCGCTGCTGCGGATGTTCGCCGCGCTCGCCCTCTCGGTCGTCTTCACCTTCTGCTACGCCTACGCGGCCGCCCGCAGCCGCCGGCTGGAACGGGTGCTGATCCCGGCGCTGGACATCCTCCAGTCGGTGCCGGTGCTCGCCTTCCTGAGCCTCGCGGTCTCCGGTTTCCTCGCCCTCTTCCCCGGCTCGGTGCTCGGCCTCGAATGCGCCGCCGTGTTCGCCATCTTCACCTCCCAGGCGTGGAACATGACCTTCGCCTTCTACCAGGCGCTGGTCTCGCTGCCCCGCGAACTCGACGAGCTGTCCCGCTCCTTCGGGTTCAGCCGGTGGACGCGGTTCTGGAAGGTCGAGCTGCCCTCGGGCATGATCGGCCTGGTCTGGAACGGCATGCTCGGCTTCGGCGGCGGCTGGTTCTTCCTGGTCGCCTCCGAGGCGATCACCGTGGACGGCCGGCGGTACGCGCTGCCCGGGGTCGGCTCGTACGCGGGCGCGGCCATCGCCGCCGGGGACCTCGGCCGGGTCGGCTGGGCCATCGCCACCATGGTGGTACTGGTGGTCGGCGTGAACTTCCTGTTCTGGCGGCCGCTCACCGCCTGGGCCGAACGCTTCAAGAACGAGCAGTCCGAGGCCACCGAGGTGCAGCGCTCGGTCGTGCTGGACCTGCTGCGCCGCTCCCGGCTGCCCGCCGCGCTCGGCCGCGCGCTGCGCCCCGCCGGACGGGCCCTGAACCGGGCCGGGCGGGTGTTCGGCACCGCCGACCGCCCGCCCGCCGTCCACCCCGGCCGGCGGCGGGCCGGGGACGTGGCCTTCGCCCTCGTCGCGGGCGGCATCGTGCTGTGGGGCCTCGTCGACCTCGGCCGCTACCTGGCCGACCGCACCGGCCTCGGCGTCTTCGGCGAGCCGCTGCTGCTCGGGCTCGCC
The DNA here is from genome assembly GCF_043198905.1 of Kitasatospora sp. NPDC048715. Classification (NCBI taxonomy): domain Bacteria; kingdom Bacillati; phylum Actinomycetota; class Actinomycetes; order Kitasatosporales; family Streptomycetaceae; genus Kitasatospora; species Kitasatospora sp. NPDC048715. The sequence continues at coordinate 310,883 of NZ_JBICVH010000007.1, forward strand.
ACCCTCGCCCGGGTGGTGGTGCTGGTCGCGGTGGCCACCGCGGTCTGGGTGCCGATCGGCGTGAAGATCGGCTTCTCGCCCCGGCTGACCAGGATCGCCCAGCCCGTCGTCCAGGTGCTGGCCGGCTTCCCCGCCAACTTCCTCTTCCCCCTGGTGGTCTGGCTGCTGCTGCGCACCGGGGTGTCGATCGACCTCGGCGGCATCCTGCTGATGGCCCTCGGCTCCCAGTGGTACATCCTGTTCAACGCCATCGCCGGTGCCATGGCCGTCCCCGCCGACCTGCGCGAGGCCATGGACGACCTGGGCGTACGCGGGTGGCAGCGCTGGCGGCGGCTGATCCTCCCCGGCGTCTTCCCGGCGTACGTCACCGGCGGCATCACCGCCTCCGGCGGCGCCTGGAACGCCTCCATCGTCGCCGAGGTGGTCACCTTCGGCTCCACCACGCTGACCGCGACCGGCCTCGGCGCGTACATCGCCCGGGCCGCCGAGCGCGGCGACCACCCGCATCTGCTCGCCGGGGTCGCGGTGATGAGCCTGTACGTCGTCGCCCTCAACCGTCTGCTCTGGCGCCGGCTGTACCGGCTGGCCGAGCGCCGCTACTCGCTGTAGTCCGGAGTCCGCCGATGCGCTTCCCGTTCCGCAACCGTGCCGCCGAGCCCGCACCCGCCCCCGCACCCGCCCCCCACGAGGACGGGGACGGGGAGGCGCTGCTGGAGACCGCCGGTCTGACCAAGTCCTACGCCGGGGCCGCCGGCGAACTGCCGGTGCTCTCCGGCATCGACCTCACCGTCCGGGCCGGCGAGGTCGTCGCCGTGCTCGGACGCTCGGGCTCCGGCAAGTCCACCCTGCTGCGCTGCCTGGCCGGCCTGGTCCCGCCCAGCTCCGGCACCGTCCGCTACCGCGGCACCCCGCTCACCGGCGCCAACCCCGGCACCGCGCTGGTCTTCCAGACCTTCGCGCTGCTGCCCTGGCTGACCGTGCGGCAGAACGTCGAACTCGGCCTGGAGGCCCGCGGTGTCCCGCCCCGGGAGCGCGCCCGGGCCGCCGGCCAGGCCATCGACCTGATCGGCCTGACCGGCTTCGCCTCCGCCTACCCCAAGGAGCTCTCCGGCGGCATGCGCCAGCGGGTCGGCTTCGCCCGGGCACTGGTCGTCGAACCGGACGTGCTGATGATGGACGAGCCGTTCTCCGCCCTCGACGTGCTCACCGCCGAGAACCTGCGCGGCGAGCTGATGGAGCTGTGGGAGTCCGGCCAGTTCCCCACCCGGGCCGTCGTCCTGGTCACCCACAACATCGAGGAGGCGGTGCTGATGGCCGACCGCATCGTGGTCCTCGGCGCCCGCCCGTACGGGACGATCCGGGAGACCGTGGAGGTCGCCCTGGAGCGGCCGCGCGACCGCGACTCGGCCGCCTTCGACGAACTGGTGGACCGGGTGTACCGGATCATGACCGGCCGGCCCAAGGACACCCGCCCGTCCGGCCGCACCGAACCCGACCCCGAGCGGCGCACCGTCGCCGCCACCCCGCTGCCCAGCGCCGGCGTGGACGGCCTCTCCGGTCTCGCCGAGACGATCGCCCACCGGGGCGGGAGCTGCGACCTGGCCGGCCTCGCCGACGAACTCGGCCTGGACATCGACGACCTGCTCCCCCAGGTCGACGCCCTCGACCTGCTGGGCTTCGCCGAGGTCCACGGCGACGACCTGCTGCTCACCGCGACGGGCGCCGCCTACACCGGGGCCGACGCCCAGGAGGCCCGCGCCGTCTTCGCCGCCGCCGCCCTGGAGGTCCCGCTGATCAAGCTGATCGCCAACAGCCTCGGCGGCCGGCCCGGCGCCACCGTCCGCACCGGCTTCCTGCGCGACCTGCTCGGCCGCCACTACACCGGCGAACAGACCGACCGGCAGTTGGAGACCGCCACCGACTGGGGCCGCTACGCGGGGCTCTTCGCGTACGACGCCGACCGGCAGGAGTACCGGCTGGCGGCGCCGGGCCGCTGACCGGCCCGGCCGCACGCCGACGCCCCGGGCGAGCACCGCGGAGGGCCGGGAGGGCTCAGCCGGTCGCCGGGCGGCGGCGCACCGCGCGGGCCGCGCGGGCGAAGGGCTGCGGCGCGGTGGCACCGGCCGGGGCTGCGCCGTCGTCGTCGCCGTCGCGGCGGGCGGGCAGGTCGTGGGCGATCAGCGCGGCCTCGGTGAGCAGCCCGCGCACCTCGGTGGCCCGGTAGAAGATCCGCGTCCCCTCCCGGCGCGCCACCACCAGCCCGGCCGCGCGCAGCTTCGCCAGGTGCTGCGAGGTCGCCGACACGTGCGCCCCCAGCAGTTCGGCCAGCTCGCTCACCGGCAGCTCCCGGTGGCTCAGCGCCCACAGCAGCCGGTACCGCGACGGGTCCGCCACCGCCTTCAGCACCGCCACCGCCCGCTCCGCCGCCTCGGCGTCCCAGGCCTCTTCCCGCGCACCACCCATACAGGGATCGTACCGACGCCCGCCGGCCCGCCGACCCGCCCCTCGACGACGGCACCGGCCGGGCCCGGGGCGTGTCCGGTGGGTCCTGTCGGATCAGGGCGTCGCGTCGGGGCGCGGCGTCCGGGCGCGTGCCTCGCGGGGCCGAGGTGGGGGCACCTCCCGGCCGGACGCCGGGGGGGCGCGTGGTGCACCCGGCAAAGCTCCGCACGACGCGCCCCGGCTCCGCCGCCGGCGCCCCTGAGGGCCTCGCGGCGTTCCGGGAGGCCGTTCCAGGCGGGTGTGAAACCGCAGGTCAACGGGGGTGGAACCGTTCCAGCGTCCCGGCTCGGCGGGGAGGTCTGGCGGACCGGCCGGACGACGGACCAGAGTGCTGCCCAGCGGTCGGCGCCGACGGCCCGCCGCCTTCCTCGCCTCCTTCATCCGCAACCTCACGGGGGAACCTCCATGTCCGCTCGCCGTGCCCTGTTCGTCCCGGCCGCCCTCGCCCTGGGCGCCGCCCTCGCCCTGACCGCCTGCGGGCCGGACGGCGGCGACGCGGCCCGGCCCGTGAAGCCCGCCGGGACCACCGCGGCCGGTACCGCCCCCGGTGCCGCGGCACCCGCCGCGCCCGCCGACCGGCCGACCGTCGGCGCTCCGGCCCCGGCGGCTCCGGCCCCGACGGCCCCGGCCCCGGCAGCCCCGGCCACCGCGGCGCCCGCCGCAGGCGGCTCCGCCCGCCCGAAGACCCCCGTGGTCCCCGCCACGGGCGGCGGGGCCGCGGCCGCCGGCGACGAGGCGTACGCCTACACCCACCCCTGCAAGGCCGACAAGCTGACGGTCAAGGTGTCCGCCCGGGCCGGGTCGCCCGACCAGCGGGTGATCGAGGTCCACAACCAGGGCACCGCCTACTGCGGCCTGAGCTACTACCCGCTCATCGGTCTCGGCAGCTCGAAGGCCCCCCACCACGGCGACGACCTCACCCCGCTGGTTCCGGGCGGGCTGGGCGGCCCGCCGGCCTACGCGCTGGCTCCCGGCAGGAGCACCTACGCGGTGGTGGACCTCAACCCCGGCAGCGGCGGGGTGGCCGACGTGGACCAGCTGAACGTCCTGCCCGACGACCAGATGCCCAACGCCGACACCCGGAACTTCCAGCTCGGCGCCGGCGCGAAGGTGGGCAAGCAGCCGAAGCTCGGCCTGTACCGGGAGAGCGTCGCCGACGCGGCGGCCTCCACGGAGACGGCCGGCCGGAGCTGACCTGCTGCTTCGCACTCCCCTGCCCCGGTCCCCGCCCCGGCCTGCCGGTACGGTGATTCGCGGATCGACGACATCCCGGGCCGGGCCCGGGGTGGGGGAAGGGCAGCGGATGAGTGTGGAGACCGAGGAGTTCGCGGCGATGCTGCGCGAACTCAAGGAGCGTTCGGGCCGCAGCTACGGGGCCCTGGCCACCCGGCTGCACGTCAGCACCTCCACCCTGCACCGCTACTGCAACGGCGCCGCCGTACCGACCGAGTACGCGCCGGTGGAGCGGCTGGCCCGGGTCTGCGGGGCCGGCGGCGAGGAACTGGTCGAACTGCACCGCCGCTGGATCCTGGCCGACGCGGCCCGCCGCCGGGAGGCCTCCCCCGCGGGCACTCCGGCCGCCGCCGCACCGGTACCCACGCCGACGCCCGCACCGACACCGCAGCCGCAGCCGCAGCCGGAAGCGGAGCCGCGGCTCCGGCCGGACGCCGCACCCGACCCGCAGTCCGCCGCCGCGCCGGAGGAGGAGGAACAGGAGGTGACGACCACCCACCCCGTGCCCCCGCCCCCCGGGCCGCGCCGCCGCATCCGCACCCGGGTGCTGCTGAGCGCGACCGCCGTGGTCGCGCTGGCCGCCGTGGCCTCCGGCCTCCTCCTGCGCGACACCGGCGACACCGGCGGCACCCCGAACGCCTCCGCCTCCTCGCCCGCCGCACCGTCCGTCGCCGCCACCGCGGGGGCCGGCACCGCGCCCACCGGTGCCCCGGCACCGCCGGCCCCCGCGGGCTCCGCCGCCGCGGACACCCCGTCCGCCGCCGCCCCGGCGGCCCCCGAGGACCTCCCCGCGCCCTTCCACGTCAGTGTCCTCAGCAACGGCTGGGGCAGCCCCTGCGACCAGTGGTTCCTCTCCGCCCGCTCCCCCGCCCAGGTGACCCCGCCCCCGTCGTCCTCCGGCCGGATCGACAGCTGGGCGGCCTCCCAGCGCCTGGTCCCGGCCGGGCACCTGCGCATCGAGCTGACCGCCCTGGGCGCGAGCTCGGACGCCGTCGTGCTGAACTCCATGTCCGTACAGGTGGTCAGCACCCGGCCCGCCCCCAAGTGGAACGCCTACACGCCCGGGTCCGGCTGCGGAGGCGGGCTGGAACCGGCGTCCTTCGCGGTCGACCTCGACGCGGCCACGCCGCGCCTCGTCCCCGTCGCGGGCCGGGAGGGCGAACGGAGGACCGGCACGACGGACTTCCCGTACCGGATCTCGGCCACCGACCCGCAGGTGATCGACGTGGACGCCGCCACCCGTTCCCAGGACGTCAGCTGGTTCCTCGAACTGGTGTGGACCGGCAAGGACGGCCGCAAGGGCACGATGCGGGTGGACCTCGGCGACCAGCAGCCGTTCCGCACCGTCGGCATGCAGGGCGCGCCGAACTACGCCCACAACGGCACCTCCTGGACCCCGGCCCACAACGGGGGCTGAGTCCGGCCGACGGCCGGGGGCGGGTGGCGCCCGACCCCTGGCCTACGTCAACGGTGCGGGCATAACCTCGGGGGATGACCGACCGCGTAGTCCCCGAACCGCAGCGCCGTCGACGCCGCCCCACCAAGCAGGGCGTGGTGCTGTCCGCCGAGCTGATCGTCGGGACCGCGATCCGGCTGATCGGCAGCCACGGCACCGAGGCGCTCACGGTGCGGCGGCTCGGCGCCGCGCTCGGCGCCGACCCGAGCGCGGTCTACCGCTACTTCCACAGCACCGACGACCTGCTGCTCGCCGTCGCCGACGAGCTGATCGGCCGCGCCCAGCACGGCTGGCGGCCCACCGGCGACTGGCGCGCCGACCTGCGCGCCATCGGCCTGCGCATCCACGCCAGCTACCTGGCCCACCCGCAGGCCGCCATCCTCGCCGCCCACCGCACCACCGGCCGCACCCACGAGATCGCCGCCGTCGAGGCGATCCTCGGCGTCCTGCGCAGGGCGGGCTTCCCGGACCCGGAGGCCGTCCGGATCTACCACGCCTTCGTCGACCAGAGCCTCGGCTTCGCCGCCCTGGACGCCGCCACGCTCGCCCTCCCGGCCCCTGCCCAGACCGCCGACCTCCAGGTCTGGCAGGCCTCCTACGCCCGGCTCGACGCCGCCGACCACCCCCACATCGCGGCCACCGCCCACCTGCTCACCAGCGACATGCGCCGCAGCGGCTACCCGTACGCCCTGGACCTGCTCCTGGAGGCCGCCGAGGCCCGGCTGCGAGCGGCGGGCGGCTGAGGCGGGCGGGCGCGTGACTTTCCTCGTGGCGGGTTCGGCAGGTGTGGCAGGCATGGCGCGCGGTGACGGGGGTGGCCGGCCCCGGACGCCCGGCGCGGCACCGCCCGGGCCCGGGCACGCCGCCGGCCGCCGGCGGTGAGCCCCCGTACGCCCACCGCCGACGGCCGGTCCGGCCCCTGCCCGGCTCAGTCCGCCGCGTGCACCAGCTCGCCGCCGACGTACGTCCGCAGGACCCGGGCCCGCGCGATCTCCTCCGGCGGCCCGGTGAGGATGTCCCGGTCGAGCACGACCAGGTCCGCGAGCCGTCCGGCCGCCAGCACGCCGGCGTCGTCGTGCCCGTTGAGGTACGCGCTGCCGGCCGTGTACGCGGCGATGGCCGAGCCCAGGTCGAGCCGCTGCTCGGGCAGGAAGACCCGCCCGTCGGTGGCCTCCGGCTCCATCCGGTTGACCGCCACGTGCAGCCCCGCCAGCGGGTCCGGGCTGCTCACCGGCCAGTCGCTGCCCGCCGCCAGGGTGGCGCCGGCCCGCTGGAGGGCGCCGAACGGGTACTGCCAGGCGGCCCGTTCGGGCCCGAGGAAGGGGATGGTCAGCTCGTCCATCTGCGGCTCGTGCGCGGCCCAGAGCGGCTGGATGTTGGCGACGGCGCCGAGCCGGGCGAAGCGCGGGAGGTCGTCCGGGTGGACCACCTGGAGGTGGGCGAGGTGGTGCCGGGCGCCGCGCCGGCCGTTGGCGGTGCGGGCGGCCTCGACCGCGTCCAGCGCCTCGCGCACGGCCCGGTCGCCGAGCGCGTGGAAGTGGACCTGGAAGTCGAGCGCGTCCAGTGCGGTGACGTGGCCGCGCAGCGCCACCGGATCGACGAAGCTGAGGCCGGAGTTGGCGGTGGCGCAGCCGCAGCCGTCCAGGTAGGGGCTGGTCATCGCGGCGGTGAAGTTCTCCGCGATGCCGTCCTGCATGATCTTCACCGAGCCGGCCCGGAACCGTCCGTGGCTCAACTCCGCGCGTCGCCGCACGAGTTCGGGGATCTGTTCGGCGCCCCGGTCCCGCTCCCACCACAGTGCGCCGGTCACCCGGGCGGTCAGCGCGCCGGAGCGGGCGGCGGCCAGGTAGGCGTCCGACGGATCCGGCTGGCCGTTGAACGCGCCGAGCAGCGCGTCCTGCCAGCCGGTGATGCCGAGCGAGTGCAGCAGCCGCTGGGCGCGCAGCAGCCCGTCGAGCCGGTCGGCGGCGGTCGAGGGCGGCACCAGCCGGGCGACCAGGGCGGTGGCGCCCTCCTGGAGGGTGCCGCCGGGAGTGCCGTCGGCCTCGCGCTCGATCCGTCCGTCGGCCGGGTCGGGGGTGTCGGCGGTGAGCCCGGCGAGTTCCAGCGCCCTGGTGTTGGCCCAGGCGCCGTGGTGGTCCCGGTTGGTCAGGTACACCGGCCGGTCGGGGACGACGGAGTCGAGCAACTGCCGGGTGGGCAGTCCGCCCTCGAAGCTCTCCATCGACCACCCGCTGCCGGTGATCCACTCCTGCTCCGGGTTGGCGTCGGCGTACGCCCGGACGCGCTCCAGGTAGTCGGCGACGCCGACCGTCCCGGTGAGGTCGCAGGAGGCCAGCTCGGCGCCGCCGAACACCGCGTGGATGTGCGCGTCCTGGAAGCCGGGCAGCAGCAGTTTGCCGGTGAGGTCGACGACCTCCGTCCTCGGCCCGATCAGCTCCCGGACCTCGTCGTGCCCGACGGCGGTGATCCGTTCGCCGACGACCGCCAGGCCGCTCGCCCGGGTGCGGGCCGCGTCGCCGGTGTGGACGGGGCCGTGGGTGAAGACCAGATCGGCCTCGGTCATGGGTGGTGCTCCGTTCTCGCGTCCTCGTGATTCGTCCTGCCGTACCGCGGGGTCACTCGGCCACGGCGCCCTCCCGCAGGAAGTACGGCGAGCGCCGCCGCCAGCGGGCCCAGGCCGCCGCCGGCAGCCCGCTGACCACCATCATGATCACCACGGACAGCTCGAACCACCCGTTGTCCGCGGCGAGTTCGAAGTGGTCCGTGGAGTCGTAGAAGCTCCAGGCCAGGTACCCGCCGACGGCGAGCAGCGCCGCCGCGCCCAGCAGCGGCCCGACGACCGCGCGCAGCCCCTCCGGCAGGTCGGTGCGCAGCAGCCCGCGGAACCGGACGGCTGCGGCGACGGCGGTCAGCGCGTAGTAGAGCGCGACGACGATGCCGATCGCGTTGACCGCGGCCGAGATCAGGTCGTTGACGGTCGGGATGGCGATCGAGGCCAGTGCCAGCAGGACCGCGACGCCGGTGATCAGCAGGGTGCCGACGGCGGGCGTGGCGTGCCGGGGGTGCAGCCGGGTCCAGACCGGGCCGAGCACCCGGTCGCGCCCCATCGCGTACATCCCGCGGGCGGTCGGGATCACCGAGGACTGCAGCGAGGCCACGGCGGAGAACATCAGCGCGATCAACGGCAGTGCGGCCAGCGGCTGTTCGGCGAGCTTCGTGCCGAAGTAGGTCAGTCCGTGGGCGCCGTTGTCGGCCAACTCGTCGATCGGCAGCACCCGTTGGAAGGCCGTTCCGGCGAGCAGGAACAGCGCCAGCATCACCACCAGGGCCAGCAGACCGCCCCGGGAGGCGTCCCGCGGGTCGCGCACCTCCTCGCCGACGCTGAACACCGACTCGAAGCCCCAGTAGCAGAACACCGCGAGCACCATGCCCTGGGCGACCGCGTCGAAGGAGGGGATGTCGAAGGGGTTGTACCACTGGAGCGAGAACGGCTGGTCGCCGGCGATCAGCCCGTAGCCGCAGAAGCCGAGCAGCACGGCGTACTCGAAGACCAGCAGCGCCTTCTGCAGCCTGGCCGCCAGGTCCAGCCCGCGCACCGCGACCAGTGCGGCGCCCACCAGCACCACCAGGCCGATCAGGGTGCACTGGACGGTCGAGTCGGCGTCGAGCCGCAGCCCGGCGACGCTGCGGACGTGGGCCTGGTCCAGCAGCTGGACGATCGAGGAGCCGGTGACGGTCGTGGTGTACGCCATGAAGACCACGGTCCCCACGGTGTTCACCCACCCGGTCAGGAAGCCCAGCCAGGGGCTGAGGATGCGCCCGACCCAGCGGTAGCTGCTGCCCGCGTCCGGCTCGACGGCGTTCAGCCGCCCGTACCCGCCGGCGATGGCGAGCACCGGCAGGAAGGCCAGCAGCATGATCGCCGGAAGGTGCAGGCCGACCACGCCGGCCATCAGGCCCAGGCCGATCCCGATGCTGCTGGTGGCGGCCGTGCTGGAGGCGGCGATCACCGCTCCGTCCACCAGGCCGAGCGACTTGCGCATCGTGACGTGGGAGCCTCGCGCGTCCGCTCTCGGGCCGCCGCCCGTGTCCTTCACCGTCGATGCCAACGGATCACCGCCTTGGTCGTGGGGTGCGCGTGTGGGGGAATCCCGGCACCGGTCGCAGAGGGTGACGCGGGCGGGAAGTGCGAGCCATGAAACCGGCGGCCCCGCCACACGTCAATGGCGTTGTCATAAGCCTCCGCGCCGTCGCCGCCCCGTCCGCACCGTCGCCGCACCGTCGCCGCCCCGTCCGCGCCGTCGCCGCTCCGCCCCGCCCCGGCCCGGCCCGTTCCGGCCCGAGGGGCCCGCCGGTCGTCCGGCGGGCCCCTCGGTGCCTCCTGCTCTTCCCGGTGCTTCCTGCCGGGTCCTAACCCTCCAGACCCTCCGGGCCCTCCAGCCACCGGCTCGTCGCGTCCCAGGCCGCCCGCAGCGCCTCCGGCCGGGCCAGCTCGTGGTGCCCGCACGGCAGGGCCGTCTGCGCCACCTCGCCGGTGACGTACGGCTTCCACCGGACCCCGAGCGGCGTCCCGGCCGGCTTGCCCAGCAGCGCCGCCACGTGGACCAGGTCACCCTGGTACGTCCCCGGAACGTGCGCCGTCGCGATCTCGACGTTGTTCGCCCGGACGCCCTCGGCCACGGCCAGCTCCTCGTCGGAGAGGTCGAGGCCGAAGCGCTCGCCGACCCGCAGGACGGCGTCGGTCCAGTCGACCTCCTCGATCCCGGGCTCGTCCACGCCCTGGTCCACGGTGACCGACGGGTACGCGTCGAGCACGACCAGCGCGCCGACCTCCTGGCCGACGGCCTGCAGCTGCACCGCCATCTCGTGCGCGACGACACCGCCCAGCGACCAGCCCAGCAGGTGGTACGGGCCGCTCGGCTGCACCGCCCGGACCTGCTCGACGTAGTCCGCCGCCATCTCCTTGACCGAACCCGGCAACGCGCCCGGCTCGCTCAGACCGCGCGCCTGGAGGCCGTACAGCGGCCGTTCCTCGGGCATGATCCCGGTCAGCGGGGCGTAGCACCAGCTGAGACCACCGGCCGGGTGCACCGCGAAGAACGGGGGCCGCTCGCCGCCCGCGCGCAGCGGGAGCAGGACCTTGAGCCCCTCCGCGCCCGCCGGCCGGCGCAGCCCCCGGACCAGGGACTCGACCGTGGGGCCCTCGAAGAGGTTCCGGACCCCCACCGTGACCCCGAGCGTCGACCGCAGCCGGTCGACCAGTGTCACCGCCAGCAGCGAATGCCCGCCCAGCTCGAAGAAGTTGTCGTCGATGCCGACCCGGGGCAGGCCCAGGACCTCGGCGAACACCTCGCAGACCAGCCGCTCGTCCGCGGTGCGCGGCGCCCGGTAGGACGCCTCCAGCAGCTCCGCCCGGTCCGGCGCGGGCAGCGCACGGCGGTCCAGCTTGCCGTTGACCGTCAGCGGCAGCGCGTCCAGCACCGTGATCGCGGACGGGACCATGTACTCCGGCAGCACCCCGCCCAGCCCGGCCCGGACCTCGGCGACGTCCACCTCCGCGGCCACGGCCGCGTCCACGGCCGGGACGACGTAGGCGGCGATGCGCCGGTCACCGGGGACGTCCTCGCGGACGATCACGGTGGCCTGCGCGATCCCGGGCCGGCCGAGCAGGGCGGCCTCGATCTCGCCGAGCTCGATGCGGTGGCCGCGGATCTTCACCTGGTCGTCGGTGCGGCCCAGGTACTCCAGCGTCCCGTCCTCGCGCCAGCGAGCCAGGTCACCGGTGCGGTACATCCGCTCCCCGGCCGAACCGAACGGGCAGGCCACGAACCGCTCCGCCGTCAGACCCCGGCGGCCCAGGTAGCCCCGGGCCAGGCCGGCACCCGCCACGTACATCTCGCCGGGCACCCCGACCGGAACCGGTGCGAGGAACCCGTCCAGCACGAACACCCGGGTGTCGACCACCGGCGAACCGATCGACACCACGCCCGCCGACGGATCGCACGGCCACATCGTGGCGTCCACCGTCGTCTCGGTCGGGCCGTACGAGTTGAACACCCGGTGGTCGCGCATCCAGCGGGCCATCACGTCCGGCGGACAGGCCTCACCGGCGGTCACCAGGACGACGTCGTCGGCGATCGACCGCTCGTCCAGCGTCGCCAGCACGGCCGGCGGCAGCGTCACATGGGTGACCCGCTGCTCCGCCAGGAAGTGCGGCAGGGCCTCGCCCAGGCGGCGGTCCTGCGGGATCACCACCAGGGCCGCGCCGGTCAGCAGGGCCATGAACCACTCCCAGCCGAAGGTGTCGAAGCCCGCCGAGGCGAACTGCCCGACCCTCGACCCGGAGCCGACCCCCAGGTACCGCACCTGACCGGCCACCAGGCTCGCCACACCCGCGTGGGAGACCAGCACGCCCTTGGGGCGACCGGTCGACCCGGAGGTGTAGATCACGTACGCCGCGTCCGCGGTCCGCACCACGCGGTCCACCAGCGCGCCGCCGCCCAGACCGGCCAGCTCCGCCACCGTCTCCGGCGCGTCCAGGACCAGCGCGCCGGAACCGGGCAGAGCCGACACCGTGCCCGCCGAGGCCAGCACCGTCACCGGCCTCGCGTCCTCCAGCATGTAGCCGATCCGGTCCGCCGGGTACGCCGGGTCGATCGGCATGTACGCACCGCCGGCCTTGACGACCGCCAGCAGCGCGACCATCAGCCCGACCCCGCGCTCCAGGCAGACGCCGACCACGGACTCCGCGCCCACGCCCCGCGACACCAGCAGCCTGGCCAGGCGGTTCGCCCGGGCGTCCAGCTCCCGGTAGGACACCTCGGCCCCGTCGGCGGCCACCGCGACCGCCTCCGGCAGCCGCTCCACCTGGGCCTCGAAGAGCTCGCCGACCGTCGCGGCCGGAACGTCGGAGGCGGTGTCGTTCCAGGCGGTCAGCAGCCGGTCGCGCTGCCGGTCGTCGAGGACGGGAATCCGCTCCAGCGACGTACCGGCGTCCCGCTCCAGCGCGCCGACCATGTTCTCGACCGCCGTGTGCAGCAGGCCGCACACCACGTCCGGGTCGATCGGCGAACCCGCCTGCACCGAGAGCCGGAAGCCGGCACCGGTGTCGTCCACCGAGGCCGTGAGCGGGTAGTTGGTCCGCTCGTGCCCGTACAGCACCCGGATCCCGGCGAGGCCGGTGCCCTCGCCCGTCGCGCCGGGGCTGTGGCGGTAGTTGAGGAGCGAGGTGAACAGCGGGCTCTGCGCCGGCAGGCCGGTGGCCTGCTGGGCGAGGGTCAGCGGGGCGTGCTCGTGCCGCAGCAGCTCGCCCAACTGCACCTGCGCGGCCCGCAGTCCGGCGTCCAGCGCCCGGGTCGCGTCGATCCGGATCGGCAGGGTGTTGATGTACAGACCCGGCGTCCGGTGCGCGGTGCCTCCCGCGTCCATCCGGCCCAGGAACACCGTGCCGAACACGGGGTGGGTCTGGCCGGTCGTCGCGGCCGCGACGCGGGCCCAGGCCAGGTGGAAGAACGCCGCCGCGCTGACGCCGTGACGACGCGCCTGCTCACGGACCCGGCCGGCCAGCTCGTCCGACAGCTCGACCACCGCCTCGCCGGTGCCGCTGCCGTCGCCATGGGTGTCGAGCACGCCGTACGGCGCGGTCGGCTCCTCGACGTCACCGAGCGCCCGCTCGAAGTACGCGCGGTGCTGGTCGGCGGTGACGGCCAGGCGCGCGTGCGCGACGAAGTCGCGGTACGGCGCCGGCTCGGGCAGGCGGTCCTCCTCGTGCTCCAGGTGCGCGCGCACCTCGTCGAAGAGGATCTCCAGGGCCTGGTGGTCACGGGTGAGGTGGTGGCTGCGCAGAGCCATCAACCACTGCCCGGATTCATCGTCCTGATTGATCGTCAGGTCGATCATGGGTGCGCGGCCGATGTCCATCGAGGGCGGGCACGCCGCCAGCAGCCGGGCCACCGCGTCATCGCCGGAACCATGCGAGTCACGGGAGAGCGTGACCTCGTGGACGGGCAGAGTCGCCCGGCGCAGGACGACCTGGAGCGGCTGGGGCAGGTTCTCCCACAGCACGGCCGTCCGCAGGATGTCGTGCCGGTCGACGACGTGCTGAAGCGCGGTCACGAACGCGTCGACGCGCTCCCGCGAGTCGAAGCCCAGAACGACCGGAACGATGTAGACGTCGCGCCCCTGGTCCGCGTCCAGCAGGTGGTGGAAGAAGATCCCCTCCTGCAGCGGCGCCAGCGGATAGACGTCCGCGACGTTCGCCGCACCACCCGGGACCGCCGCACTGATCCGGTCGAGGTCCGCCTGGCTCAGCTCGGCCAGCGTGACCATGTCCGGGGTGAGGACGGTCGCGTCGCTCGGGATCCGGTTCTCCGGCACCACGAAGGCCCGGCCGGTGTCGGCGGCGGCCAGCCCGGCGGGCGTCGGCACCTGGAACAGTCCACGCACCGACACCTGGAGGCCGCGCGAGCGCAGGCGCTCGACCAGGGTGACCGCCAGCAGCGAATGCCCGCCGAGTTCGAAGAAGTTGTCGTCGATGCCCACCTGGGGCAGGCCCAGGACCTCGGCGAACACCTCGCAGACCACCTGCTCGTCCGCCGTGCGCGGCGCCCGGTAGGCCTCCTGGATCGCGGTGATCTCCGGGGCCGGCAGAGCGCGGCGGTCGAGCTTGCCGTTGACGGTCAGCGGGAGCGCGTCCAGCAGCACGATCGCGGACGGGACCATGTACTCCGGCAGCACCGTCGCGAGGGTGCCGCGCAAGGCGGCGGTATCGATCTCCGCATTGGCGGCGGGGACGATGTAGGCGGCGATGCGCTTGTCGCCCGGGACGTCCTCGCGGACGATCACGGCGGCCTGGGCGACACCCGGCTGACCGAGCACGGCGGCTTCGATCTCGCCCAGCTCGATGCGGTAACCGCGCACCTTCACCTGGTCGTCCGTGCGGCCCAGGTAGTCGAGGGTGCCGTCCTCTCGCCAACGGGCGAGGTCGCCGGTGCGGTACATCCTTGCGCCCGCCTCGCCGAACGGGCAGGCCACGAAGCGCTCCGCCGTCAGCCCCGGACGGTTCAGGTAGCCCCGTGCCAACTGAACACCGGCGAGGTACAACTCACCGGCAACGCCGACCGGAACCGGCCGCAGCGCCGCGTCCAGCACGTACACCCGGGTGTTGCCGACAGGGCCGCCGATCGGCACCGTCGCCGTCCCCGGCACGCACTCCCAGGCAGTGACGTCGATCGACGCCTCCGTCGGGCCGTACAGGTTGTGCAGCGGAACACCCACATCCCGCAGGAAGGCGTCGCGCAGCTCCGGCGACAGCGCCTCACCACTCGCGAACACCGCCCGCAGAGAAGTACAGGTCCGCGCGGCCGGCTCCAGCAGGAACACCTGCATCATCGACGGAATGAAGTGCGTGACCGTCACGCCCTCCGCACGGATCACCTCCGCCAGGTACGCCGGATCGCGGTGCCCGTCCGGACGTGCGACCACCAGGGTGGCGCCGGTGGTCAGCGGCCAGAAGAACTCCCACACGGAGACGTCGAACCCGACCGGAGTCTTCTGCAGCACCCGATCCGACGACGTCAGCCGGTAGTCGTCCTGCATCCACGCCAAACGGTTCACCACACCGTCATGCGCGACCACCACACCCTTCGGCCGACCCGTCGACCCCGAGGTGTAGATCACGTACGCCGGGCTCTGCGGGCCATGACCCACCCGCTCCGGGTTCGAAACCGCCTGCGCACTCAGGGCGTTGACGGTGTCCGGGCTGTCCAGGTCGATCCGCCGGACACCAGCCGCCAGCTCCCCGCCCATCGTCACACTGTCGGTGACCAGGGCGGTCGGACGGCCGTCCTCCAGAGTGGAGACCAGACGCTCCGCCGGATAGTCCGGGTCCAGCGGCAGATACGCCGCCCCCGCCTTCCCGATCGCCAGCAACGACACCACCAGCTCGGTCGAGCGCGGAAGACACACCGCCACCAGGTGCTCCGGCCCAACGCCGGCCTCAACCAGCAGGTTTGCCAAGCGGTTCGCCCGCTCGTTCAGCTCCGCGTACGACACGACCTCACGTGCCGCACCACTGCCGAACACCACCGCGTCCGCATCCGGCGTCCGCGCCGCCTGCGCCTCGAACAGCCCCGGCAGCGTCCCCACCGGCACCTCACGCGCCGTGTCGTTCCAGCCGCGCAGCACCAACTCCCGCTGCCCGGCGTCCAGCACCGAGACCTGGTCGAGCTTCAGGTCGGGCTCGTGCTCCAGTCCGTCGGCGAGCCGCTCCACCAGAGCCTCGAACAGGCCGCAGACCACGTCCGAGTCCATCGGAGCGCACGCCTGCACCGTGAGCCGGAACCCGACACCGGTGTCGTCCACCGACACCGTCAACGGGTAGTTCGTCCGCTCCTGCCCGAACAGCGGGGTGACGCCGGCAAGGACGGTCTGATGGGTGTCGGCCGTCCGGCTGTGGCGGTAGTTGAGGAGCGAGGTGAACAGCGGGCTCTGCGCCGGGACGCCGGTGGCCTGCTGGGCGAGGGTCAGCGGGGCGTGCTCGTGCCGCAGCAGCTCGCCCAGCTGCTGCTGGGTCACCTTCAGCCCCGCCAGCAGCGACTGGGTCGCGTCGATGCGGATCGGCAGGGTGTTGATGTACAGACCCGGGGTCCGGCTCGCCGTGTCCCCGGCGTCCATCCGGCCGAACAGCACGGTGCCGAACACCGGATGCGTCTGCCCCGTCGTCGCCGCCGCGACCCGCGCCCACGCCAGGTGGAAGAACGCCGCCGCACTCACACCGTACCGGCGCGCCAACTCGCGCACCCGGTGGGCCAGTTCACCGGAGAGATCGACCACGGCCTCCCCGGTCTCGCTGCCGTCGCCGTGCGTGTCCAGCACACCGTACGGCGCCGTCGGCTCCTCCACCTCCCCGAGCGCCCGCTCGAAGAACGCACGGTGCTGGTCGGCCGTGACAGCCAGCCGGGCGTGCGCCACGAAGTCGCGGTACGGCGCCGGCTCCGGCAGCCGGTCCTCCTCCTGCTCCAGGTGCGCCCGCACCTCGTCGAAGAGGATCTCCAGCGCCTGGTGGTCCCGGATCAGGTGGTGGCTCTGCAGGGCCATCAGCCAGCGGTCCCGGCCCGGATCGGCCGCGACGACGAGCCGCATCATCGGGGCACGGCGGATGTCCATCGAGGGCGGGCAGGCCGCCAGCAGCCGGGCCACCGCGTCCTCGCCCGGGTCCCCGGTGAGGGCGATCTCCTCGACCGCCACCGGGGCCTGCCGCAGGACGACCTGGAGCGGCTGGGGCAGGTTCTCCCACAGCACGGCCGTCCGCAGGATGTCGTGCCGGTCGACGACGTGCTGGAGCGCGGCGACGAAGTCGTCCATGCGCCCGCGCGAGTCGAAGCCCAGAACGACCGGGACGATGTAGACGTCGCGGCCCTGGTCGGCGTCCAGGAGGTGGTGGAAGAAGATCCCCTCCTGCAGCGGCGCCAGCGGGTAGACGTCCGCGACGTTCGCCGCACCACCGGGGACCTGCTCCACCAGACGGTCGAGGTCCGCCGGGCTCAGCTCGGCCAGCGTGACCATGTCCGGGGTGAGGACGGTCGCGTCGCTCGGGATCCGGTTCTCCGGCACCACGAAGGCCTGACCGGCGTCGACGGCGGCCAGCGCCGCCGGCGTCGGGGCCTGGAACAGCGCCTTCACCGACACCGGCAGACCGCTCGCCCGCAGTCGCTCCACCAGCGTCACCGCCAGCAGGGAGTGGCCGCCCAGCTCGAAGAAGTTGTCGTCGATGCCGACCTGGGGCAGACCCAGGACCTCGGCGAACACCTCGCTGAGCAGCTGCTCGTCCGCCGTGCGCGGCGCCCGGTAGGACGACTCCAGCAGCTCCGTGCGGTCCGGCACCGGGAGTGCCCGGCGGTCCAGCTTGCCGTTGACGGTCAGCGGGAGCGCGTCCAGCACCATGATCGCGGACGGGACCATGTACTCGGGCAGGACGGCGCCCAGCCCGGCCCGGATCTCGGTGGTGTCGATCTCCGCACCGGCGGCGGGCACCACGTAGGCGGCGATGCGCTTGTCACCGGGGACGTCCTCGCGGACGATCACGGCCGCCTGGGCGACACCCGGCTGACCGAGCAGGCCGGCTTCGATCTCGCCCAGCTCGATCCGGTAACCGCGCACCTTCACCTGGTCGTCGGTGCGGCCCAGGTAGTCGATCGTGCCGTCCTCGCGCCAGCGGGCGAGGTCACCCGTGCGGTACATCCGGTCCCCCGCACCGCCGAACGGACAGGCGACGAAGCGCTCCGCCGTCAGCCCCGGGCGGTTCAGGTACCCGCGTGCCAGCTGCACACCGGCGATGTACAGCTCGCCCGCCACACCGGCCGGCACCGGACGCAGGGCGGCGTCCAGCACGTAGGCCCGGGTGTTGCCGACCGGGCCGCCGATCGGCACCGTCGCCGTCCTGGGCACGCACTCCCAGGCGGTGACCTCGATGGACACCTCGGTGGGGCCGTAGAGGTTGTGCAGCGGGATGCCCATGTCCCGCAGGAACGCGTCCCGCAGTTCCGGCGACAGAGCCTCGCCGCTGGCGAACACCGCCCGCAGAGACGTGCAGGTCCGAGCGGCCGGCTCCAGCAGGAACACCTGCATCATCGACGGGATGAAGTGCGTGACCGTCACGCCCTCCGCGCGGATCACCTCCGCCAGGTACGCCGGATCACGGTGACCGTCCGGACGCGCGACAACGAGCGTCGCGCCGGTGGTCAGCGGCCAGAAGAACTCCCACACGGAGACGTCGAACCCGACCGGAGTCTTCTGCAGCACCCGGTCCGACGGCGTCAGCCGGTAGTCCTGCTGCCCCCAGGAAAGGCGGTTGACGATCCCCTGGTGGGAGATCACCACGCCCTTGGGGCGACCGGTGGAACCGGAGGTGTAGATGACGTACGCCGGGCTCTCCGGGCGGTGGCCGGGGCGCTCCGGGTTCGAAACCGGCTGCGCACCAAGGGCGTTGGCGGTCTCCGGCGCGTCCAGATCGATCCGCCGGACGCCCGCCGCCGCTGCCGGGGCCCCGTCCATCGTCACGCTGTCGGTGACCAGGACGGTCGGGCGACCGTCCTCCAGGGTGGAGGCCAGACGGTCGTCCGGGTAGTCCGGGTCCAGCGGCAGATACGCCGCCCCGGCCTTGCCGATCGCCAGCAACGACACCACCAGCTCGGTCGAGCGCGGCAGGCAGACGGCCACCAGGTGCTCGGGGCCGACACCGCCCTCGACCAGCAGGTGCGCCAAGCGGTTCGCCCGCTCGTTCAACTCCGCGTACGACACGACCTCACGCGCCGCACCACTGCCGAACACCACCGCGTCCGCATCCGGCGTCCGCGCCACCTGCGCCTCGAACAGCCCCGGCAGCGTCCCCACCGGCACCTCACGCGCCGTGTCGTTCCACCCGCGCAGCACCAACTCCCGCTGCCCGTCGTCGAGAACGGCGATCCGGTCGAGCGTGGCGGCGGAGTCCTCCTCCAGCCCGCCGACCAGGTTCTCCACCGCCGTGCACAGCAGACCGCAGACCACGTCCGAGTCCATCGGCGCACACGCCTGCACCGTGAACCGGAACCCGACACCGGTGTCGTCCACCGACACCGTCAACGGGTAGTTCGTCCGCTCCGAGGCGTACACGATGTCGATGCCCGTGGTCCCGCTTCCGGGCACGCCCTGCTGGTCGGGGTGAGAACTGGGCACACTGTGGCGGTAGTTGAGGAGCGAGGTGAACAACGGGCTCTGGGCGGGGACGCCGGTCACCTGCTGGGCGAGGGTCAGCGGGGCGTGCTCGTGCCGCAGCAGCTCACCCAGCTGCTGCTGCGCCACCTTCAGACCCGCCACCAGCGGCCGGGTGGCGTCGATCCGGATCGGCAGGGTGTTGATGTACAGACCCGGGGTGCGGCTCGCCGTGTCACCGGCATCCATCCGGCCGAGCAGCACCGTGCCGAACACGGGGTGCGTCTGGCCGGTCGTCGCGGCCGCGACGCGGGCCCAGGCCAGGTGGAAGAACGCCGCGGCGCTCACGCCGTGCCGACGAGCCTGTTCGCGGACGCGCTCGGCCAGTTCGGCCGACAGCTCGACGATCGACTCGCCGGCGTCGGTGCCGTCGCCGTGGGTATCCAGCACTCCGTACGGCGCGGTCGGCTCCTCGACGTCACCGAGCGCCCGCTCGAAGTACGCGCGGTGCTGGTCGGCGGTGACGGCCAGGCGCGCGTGCGCGACGAAGTCGCGGTACGGCGCTGGCTCGGGCAGGCGGTCCTCCTCGTGCTCCAGGTGCGCGCGCACCTCGTCGAAGAGGACCTCCAGGGCCTGGTGGTCGCGGGTGAGGTGGTGACTGCGCAGAGCCATCAACCACCGATCACCGACGATGTCCTGAGCAATCGTCAGGTCGACCATGGGCGCACGGCGGATGTCCATCGACGGCGGGCAGGCCGCCAGCAGCCGGGCCACCGCGTCATCGCCGGAGCCATGCGAGTCACGGGAGAGCGTGACCTCGTGGACGGGCAGAGTCGCCCGGCGCAGGACGACCTGGAGCGGCTGGGGCAGGTTCTCCCACAGCACGGCCGTCCGCAGGATGCCGTGGCGGTCCACCACCGCCTGCAGCGCCGACACGAACGCGTCGACGCGCTCGCGGGAGTCGAAGGCCAGCACGGTCGGCAGGATGTAGACGTCACGGCCCTGCTCCGCGTCCAGCAGGTGATGGAAGAAGATCCCCTCCTGCAGCGGCGCCAGCGGATAGATGTCGGCGACGTTCGCCGCACCACCGGGGACCTGCTCCACGATCCGCGCGAGATCGTCCTCGGCGACCTCGGCCAGCGTGACCATGTCCGGGGTGAGGGCGGTGGCGCCGTCCGGGATCCGGTTCTCCGGCACCACGAACGCCTGGCCGGTGTCGACGGCCGCGAGTCCGGCCGCCGTCGGGGCCTGGAAGAGCGCCCGCACCGAGACCTGGAGGCCGCGCGAGCGCAGGCGCTCGACCAGCGTCACCGCCAGCAGGGAGTGGCCGCCGAGTTCGAAGAAGTTGTCGTCGATGCCCACCTGGGGCAGGCCCAGGACCTCGGCGAACACCTCGCAGAGCAGTTCCTCGTCCGCCGTGCGCGGCGCTCGGTAGGCCTCGTGGATCGCGGTGATCTCGGGAGCCGGCAGAGCGCGGCGGTCCAGCTTGCCGTTGACCGTCAGCGGAAGCTCGTCCAGCGCCATGATCGCGGACGGGACCATGTAGTCGGGAAGCGTCGTCGCGAGCGCATCCCGCAGTGCAACGGCATCCACCTCCGCGTCCACGGCCGGGACGACATAGGCGGCGATGCGCTTGTCGCCCGGGACGTCCTCGCGGACGATCACGGCGGCCTGCGTGACACCCGACTGACCGAGCACCGCCGCCTCGATCTCGCCCAGCTCGATGCGGTAACCACGCACCTTCACCTGGTCGTCCGTGCGGCCCAGGTAGTCGAGCGTGCCGTCCTCTCGCCAGCGGGCGAGGTCGCCGGTGCGGTACATCCTTGCGCCCGCCTCGCCGAACGGGCAGGCCACGAACCGCTCCGCCGTCAGACCCGGACGGTTCAGGTACCCGCGCGCCAGCTGAACACCGGCGAGGTACAACTCGCCCGCCACACCGACCGGAACCGGCCTGAGCCCGGCATCCAGCACGTACACCCGGGTGTTACCGACCGGGCCGCCGATCGGCACCGTCGCCGTCCCCGGCACGCACTCCCAGGCAGTGACGTCGATCGACGCCTCCGTCGGGCCGTACAGGTTGTGCAGCGGAACACCCACATCCCGCAGGAACGCGTCGCGCAACTCCGGCGACAACGCCTCACCACTCGCGAACACCGCCCGCAGAGAAGTACAGGTCCGCGCGGCCGGCTCCAGCAGGAACACCTGCATCATCGACGGAATGAAGTGCGTGACCGTCACACCCTCGGCACGGATCACCTCCGCCAGGTACGCCGGATCACGGTGACCGTCCGGACGTGCGACCACCAGGGTGGCGCCGGTGGTCAGCGGCCAGAAGAACTCCCACACGGAGACGTCGAACCCGACCGGAGTCTTCTGCAGCACCCGATCCGACGACGTCAGCCGGTAGTCGTCCTGCATCCACGCCAAACGGTTCACCACACCGTCGTGCGCGACCACCACACCCTTCGGGCGGCCGGTGGAACCGGACGTGTAGATCACGTACGCCGGGCTCTGCGGGCCGTGGCCCACCCGCTCCGGGTTCGAAACCGCCTGCACACTCAGGGCGTTGACGGTGTCTGGGCTGTCCAGGTCGATCCGCCGGACACCAGCCGCCAGCTCCCCGCCCATCGTCACACTGTCGGTGACCAGCACCGTCGGACGGCCGTCCTCCAGGGTGGAGGCCAGACGCTCCGCCGGGTAGTCCGGGTCCAGCGGCAGATACGCCGCCCCCGCCTTACCGATCGCCAGCAACGACACCACCAGCTCGGTCGAGCGCGGCAGACACACCGCCACCAGATCCTCGGCGCCGACACCGCCCTCGACCAGCAGGTGCGCCAAGCGGTTCGCCCGCTCGTTCAACTCCGCGTACGACACGACCTCACGCGCCGCACCACCGCCGAACACCACAGCCGTGGCATCCGGCGTCCGCGCCACCTGCGCCTCGAACAGCCCCGGCAGCGTCCCCACCGGCACCTCACGCACGGTGTCGTTCCACCCGCGCAGCACCAACTCCCGCTGCCCGGCGTCCAGAACGGGAACCAGATCCAGCGAAGAGGCGGAATCCCGCTCCAGCCCGCCGACCAGATTCGCCACCGCCGTGCACAGCAGACCGCAGACCACGTCCGAGTCCATCGGCGCACATGCCTGCACCGTGAACCGGAACCCGACACCGGTGTCGTCCACCGACACCGTCAACGGGTAGTTCGTCCGCTCCTGAGCGCGGAGCAGCTGGATCCCGGCGATCGTCCGCGCGGTTCCACCGCCGACCCCGCCGACCCCGCCGGTGGCGGCGGTGCGACGGTAGTTGAGGAGAGAGGTGAACAGCGGGCTCTGCGCCGGCAGGCTGGTCGCCTGCCGCGCCAGGGTCAGCGGGGCGTGCTCATGGGTCAGCAGCTCGCCCAACTGCACCTGCGCCGCCCGCAGTCCGGTGCTCAACCGCTGGGTGGCGTCGATGCGGATCGGCAGGGTGTTGATGTACAGACCCGGGGTGCGGCTCGCCGTGTCCCCGGCGTCCATCCGGCCGAGCAGCACGGTGCCGAACACCGGATGCGTCTGCCCCGTCGTCGCCGCCGCGACCCGCGCCCAGGCCAGGTGGAAGAACGCGGCGGCGCTCACGCCGTGGCGACGCGCCTGCTCGCGGACCCGGCCGGCCAGCTCGTCCGACAGTTCGGCGATCGACTCGCCGGTGCCGCTGCCGTCGCCGTGGGTGTCCAGAACGCCGTACGGCGCGGTCGGCTCCTCGACGTCACCGAGCGCCCGCTCGAAGTACGCGCGGTGCTGCTCGGCGCTGACGGCCAGGCGCGCGTGGGCGACGAAGTCGCGGTACGGCGCCGGGGCCGGCAGCCGCTGGACGTCCTGCTCCAGGTGCGCGCGCACCTCGTCCAGCAGGATCTCCAGCGCCTGGTGGTCACGGATCAGGTGGTGGCTGCGCAGAGCGATCAACCACCGCCCACCATCGATGTCCTGAGTGATCGTCAGATCGATCAGGGGTGCCCGTCGGACGTCCATCGCGGACGGGCAGGCCGCCAGCAGCTGCGTCACGACATCGCCACCGGCGCCGGCACCGGCGTCGGCACCCGCCGCCAGGGCGATCTCGGAGACGGCCAGCGGCGCCTGCCGCAGGACGACCTGGAGCGGCTGGGAGAGCCCCTCCCAGAGCACGGCCGTCCGCAGGATGTCGTGCCGGTCCACCACCGACTGCAGCGCCGACACGAATCCGTCGACCCGCTCCCGCGAGTCGAAGGCCAGCACCGTCGGGAAGACGTAGATGTCACGTCCCTCGTCGGCGTCCAGGAGGTGGTGGAAGAAGATGCCCTCCTGCAGTGGAGCCAGCGGGTAGACGTCGGCGACGTTCGCCGCACCGCCCGGGACCTGCTCCACGATCCGCGCGAGATCGTCCTCGGTGACCTCGGCCAGCGTGATCATGTCCGGGGTGAGAGCGATCGCGCCGTCCGGGATCCGGTTCTCCGGCACCACGAACGCCTGGCCCGCGTCCACGGCCGCCAGTCCGAGCGGGGTCGGCGTCTGGAACAGCGTCTTCACCGACACCTGCAGGCCGCGCGAGCGCAGCCGCTCCACCAGCGTCACCGCCAGCAGGGAGTGACCACCCAGCTCGAAGAAGTTGTCGTCGACGCCGACCCGCTCCAGCCCGAGGACCTCGGCGAACACCTCGCAGAGCAGTTCCTCGTCCGCGGTGCGCGGCGCCCGGTAGGACGCCTCCGGCAGCGCCGACCGGTCCGGTGCCGGCAGGCCCCGGCGGTTGATCTTTCCGTTCGCGGTCAGCGGCAGCTCGTCCAGCACGACCACGGCGGACGGGACCATGTAGTCGGGGAGCGTCACCGCGAGCGCGTCCCGCAGTACGCCGGCATCCACGGCCGCGTCCACGGCCGGGACGACGTAGGCGACGATGCGCTTGTCACCCGGGACGTCCTCGCGGACGACCGCGACGGCCTGGGCGACGCCCGCCCGGCCGAGCAGGGCGGACTCGATCTCGCCCAGCTCGATGCGGTAGCCGCGCACCTTCACCTGGTCGTCCGTACGGCGCAGGTATTCCAGCGTCCCGTCCTCGCGCCAGCGCACCAGGTCGCCGGTGCGGTACATCCTTGCGCCCGCCTCACCGAACGGGCAGGCCACGAACCGCTCCGCGGTCAGGCCGGCGCGGTTCAGGTAGCCGCGTGCCAGGCCGCTGCCGGCGATGTACAGCTCGCCCGCCACGCCCACCGGCACCGGTCGCAGCGCCGCGTCCAGCACGTACACCCGGGTGTTGAGGATGGGCCGGCCGATGGAGACCGGGGTGTCCGCCGAGACCTCCGAGGCCGTGGACCAGATGGTCGTCTCGGTCGGGCCGTACAGGTTGGTGACGGAGGCGGCGGTGCCCGCCAGGGTGCGGGCGAGCTCGCCGGGGAGCGCCTCGCCGCCGACCAGGACCCGGACGGACCGCAGGACGTCGTCGTCCGCCAGGGCCCGCCACAGACTGGGCGTGGCCTGCATGACGGTGACGGCCTCGCGCCCGAGGAGGGCGCGCAGGGCGTCCGGGTCGCGGACCTCGTCGCGGTCGGCGAGGACCACGGCGGCGCCGGACACCAGCGGAAGGTGCAGTTCGAGTCCGGCGATGTCGAAGCCGATGGTGGTGACGGCCAGCAGGCGGTCGTGCTCGGTGACCCGCAGGCGGTGGTTCATCGCCGCGAGGAAGTTGTTCAGCGCGGAGTGCGGGAGGACGACGCCCTTGGGGCGGCCGGTGGAGCCGGAGGTGAAGATGACGTAGGCCGGGTTCTCCGGGCGGTGGCCGGGGCGCTCCGGGTTCGAAACCGGCTGCGCACCAAGGGCGTTGGCGGTCTCCGGCGCGTCCAGGTCGATCCGCCGGACGCCCGCGTCCGCCGTCAGGGCCTCGTCCGTCGTCACGCTGTCGGTGACCAGGGCGGTGGGACGGCCGTCGGCCAGGGTCGTCGCCAGGCGCTCGACCGGGTAGTCCGGGTCGAGCGGCAGGTAGGCGGCGCCCGTCTTGGAGACGGCCAGCAGCGACACGACCAGCTCGGCCGACCGCGGCAGGCACACGGCCACCAGGTGCTCCGGGCCGACGCCGTCGGCCGCCAGCAGGTGCGCCAGGCGGTTGGCCCGCGCGTTCAGCTCGGCGTACGTCAGGCTCTCGCCCGTGGCGACCAGGGCGACGGCCTCCGGGGTGCGGGCGGCCTGCGCCTCGAAGAGCTCGGGCAGGGTCGCGGCCGGGACGTCGGAGGCGGTGTCGTTCCAGGCGGTCAGCAGCCGGTCGCGCTGCCGGTCGTCGAGGACGGGGATGCGGTCGAGCGGGGTCCGGGAGTCCTGCTCCAGCTCTGCGGCCAGGTTCTCGACGGCGGTGTGCAGCAGACCGCACACCACGTCCGGGTCGATCGCGGGAACGGCCTGCACGGAGAGCCGGAAGCCGACGACGGTGTCGTCCACCGACACGGTGAGCGGGTAGTTGGTCCGCTCGTGCCCGTACAGCACCCGGATCCCGGCGAGGCCGGTGCCCTCGTTCGCGGCGCCGGGGCTGTGGCGGTAGTTGAGGAGCGAGGTGAACAGCGGGCTCTGCGCGGGGACTCCGGTGGCCTGCTGGGCGAGGGTCAGCGGGGCGTGCTCGTGCCGCAGCAGCTCGCCCAACTGGACCTGGACGGCGCGCAGTCCGGCGTCCAGCGGCCGGGTGGCGTCGATCCGGATCGGCAGGGTGTTGATGTACAGCCCGGGGGTCCGGTGCGCGGTGCCCCCGGCGTCCATCCGGCCGAGCAGCACGGTTCCGAACACGGGGTGGGTCTGGCCGGTCGTGGCCGCGGCGACGCCTGCCCAGGCCAGGTGGAAGAACGCCGCGGCGCTGACGCCGTGGCGGCGGGCCTGCTCGCGAACGCGCTCCGCGAGCCCGTCGGACAGTTCGACGATCGACTCGCCGGTGCCGCTGCCGTCGCCGTGGGTGTCCAGCACTCCGTAGGGTGCGGTCGGCTCCTCGACGTCGCCGAGTGCCCGCTCGAAGTAGGCGCGGTGCTGCTCGGCGCTGACGGCCAGGCGCGCGTGGGCGACGAAGTCGCGGTACAGCGCCGGCTCCGGCAGCCGCTGGACGTCCTGCTCCAGGTGCGCGCGCACCTCGTCCAGCAGGATCTCCAGCGCGGTGTGGTCGCGGGTGAGGTGGTGACTGCGCAGGGCCATCAACCACCGCCCACCGGGGGCGTCCTGAGCAATCGTCAGATCGGCCATCGGGGCACGCCGGATGTCCATCGACGGCGGGCAGGCCGCCAGCAGTCGGGCCACCGCGTCATCGCCGGAGTCGCCCGCGTCACGGGAGTCACCGGAGCCACCGGAGCCACCGGACAGCGTGACCTCGTGAACGGGCAGGGTCGCCCGGCGCAGGACGACCTGGAGCGGCTGGGGCAGGTTCTCCCACAGCACCGCCGTCCGCAGGATGCCGTGGCGGTCCACCACCGCCTGCAGCGCCGACACGAACGCGTCGACCCGCTCCCGCGAGTCGAAGGCCAGCACGGTCGGCAGGATGTAGACGTCACGGCCCTGCTCCGCGTCCAGCAGGTGGTGGAAGAAGATCCCCTCCTGCAACGGCGCCAGCGGGTAGACGTCGGCGACGTTCGCCGCACCACCGGGGACCTGCTCCACGATCCGGTCGAGGTCCGCCGGGCTCAGCTCGGCCAGCGTGACCATGTCCGGGGTCAGCGCGGTCGCGCCGTCCGGGATCCAGTTCTCCGGCACCACGAACGCCCGGGCGGCCTCGTCGGCCGCCGACAGCCCGGCGGGCGTCGGCGCCTGGAACAGCGCCTTCACCGAGACGTGCAGGCCGCGCGAGCGCAGCCGCTCGACCAGCGTCACCGCCAGCAGCGAATGCCCGCCCAGCTCGAAGAAGTTGTCGTCGATGCCGACCCGCTCCACGCCGAGGACCTCGGCGAACACCTCACAGGTCAGTTCCTCGTCCGCGGTGCGCGGCGCCCGGTAGGACGCCTCCAGCAGCGCCCCCCGGTCCGGCGCGGGCAGCGCACGGCGGTCCAGCTTGCCGTTGACCGTCAGCGGCAGCGTCTCCAGCACCACGACCGCGGACGGGACCATGTACTCCGGCAGCATCGTCGCGAGGGCGCCCCGCAGCACGGAGGTGTCGACCTCCGCGCCCGGGTCGGGCACCACGTAGCCGGTCAGCCGCTTGTCGCCGGGGACGTCCTCGCGGACGATCACCGCCGCCTGGGCGACACCCGCCCGACCGAGCAGGGCGGCCTCGATCTCGCCCAGCTCGATGCGGAAGCCGCGGATCTTCACCTGGTCGTCGGTGCGGCCCAGGTACTCCAGCGTGCCGTCGGCGCGCCAACGCGCCAGGTCCCCGGTGCGGTACATCCTTGCGCCCGCCTCGCCGAACGGGCAGGCCACGAACCGCTCCGCCGTCAGCCCCGGACGGTTCAGGTAGCCCCGCGCCAGCTGGTCGCCCGCGACGTACATCTCGCCCGGCACGCCGACCGGCGCCGGCCGCAGTCCGGCGTCCAGCACGTAGACGCGCAGTCCGGGGATGCCCTCGCCGATCGGGCTGCCCAGGGAGCCCTCGACGGCCGTCGACCGGTCGAGCCGGAGGTGGCTCACGTGCACGGTGGTCTCGGTGATGCCGTACATGTTGACGAGTCGCGGGGCGTCGTCCCGGTGCCGCGCGTACCACTCGCGCAGGCGGCCGGTGTCGAGCGCCTCGCCGCCGAACACGACCGTGCGCAGCCGCAGTTCGGACCCGAGGTCCGGGTGCTGGGCCTCGGCCTGGGCCAGCTGGTAGAAAGCGGACGGCGTCTGGTTGAGGACGGTCACGCCCTCGTCCGCCAGCAGGCGCAGGAACTCCACCGGCGACCTGGACACCTCGACCGGCACGACGACCAGACGGCCGCCGTGGAGCAGCGGGCCCCACAGCTCCCACACCGAGAAGTCGAAGGCGAAGGAGTGGAACCAGGTCCAGACGTCGTCGGCGCCGAACTCGAACCACGGCTGGGTCTCGTCGAGCAGGCGCACCACGTTCCCGTGCGGGACGACGACGCCCTTGGGGCGGCCCGTCGAGCCCGAGGTGTAGATGATGTACGCGGTGTTCGCCGGGGACAGTGCGCCGGGGACCTCGGCCGGCAGCGGCACGTCGCCCTTGCCGGCGGACAGCCGCGCGAGGGTCTCCGGGTCGTCCAGGACCACCCGGCGGACGGCCTCCTCGTGCGCGACCGCTCCCGCCGACGCGGTGGAGGTGATCACCAGGGCGGGGGCGCAGTCCGCGAACACGAAGCTGATGCGGTCCGACGGCGAGGCCGGGTCGACCGGCAGGTAGGCGCCGCCGGCCTTCAGCACGGCGAGCAGGGCCACGACCAGGTCGAGCGAGCGTTCCAGGCAGACCGCGACGGAGGTCTCGGGCCCGACGCCGTGCCGGACCAGCAGGGCGGCCAGCGCGTCCGAGCGCTCGGCGAGTTCCGCGTAGGTGAGCCGGGCGTCGCCGAGGACCGCGGCGACGGCGTCGGGCGTCCGCTCGACCTGCGCCGCGAAGAGCGCCGGCAGGGTCGCCGCCGGCCGGGTGCCGCGCGCGGGGGTGTGCCACGCGTCCAGCAGGCGGTGGCGCTCGGCCGGGCTCGTCACCTCCAGCAGGCCGAGCGGCCGGTCGGGGTCCGAGAGCGCCGAGTCGAGGACCTGGACGAACCGCTCCGCCATCGCCTCGACGGTCGCCTCGTCGAACAGGTCGGCGGCGTAGGTGATGCTGCCGGCCAGACCGGCGGGCCGGCCCTGGGCGTCGAAGCGCTCGGCGAGCTGGACGTCGAGGTCGAACTTGGCCGGACGCTGGTCGCCGCTCAGCGGCTCGGCCTCCAGGCCGGGCAGCCGCAGCTCCGCGTCCGCGTTGTTCTGGACGCTCAGGGTCACCTGGAACAGCGGGTGCCGGGACATCGAGCGGGCCGGCGCCAGGTCCTCCACCAGGCGCTCGAACGGCAGGTCCTGGTGGGAGAACGCCTCCAGCGACGTCTCCCGGACCTGCCGGAGCAGGTCCCGGAAGGTGGCCTCGTCGGCGACCCGCGCCCGGAGCACCAGCGTGTTGACGAACAGGCCGACCAGGTCGTGCAGGGCCTCGTCCAGGCGCCCGGCGATCGGCACGCCGATCGGGATGTCGTTCCCGGCCCCGAGCCGCGACAGCAGGACGGCGAGGGCCGCCTGCGCCGCCATGAAGACGGTGGCCCCCTCGGCCTTCGCGGTCCGCACCAGTCGCTCGTGGAGCCCGGCGGGCACGGTCAGGTCGACCACGCCGCCCACGTGCGAGGCGCGGGTGGGACGCGGCCGGTCGACCGGGAGTTCCAGCTCGTGCGGCATGCCCGCGAGCGCCTGGCGCCAGTGCGCCAGCTGCTCGTTGAGGAGGCTCTCCGGATCCTCGTCGGCGCCGAGCACGTCCTGCTGCCAGAAGGTGTAGTCGGCGTACTGGACCTCCAGCTGCTCCCACTCGGGGGCCCGCCCGCCCCGGCGCGCCGCGTAGGCGACGGAGAGGTCCCGTGCGAGCGGGCCCCTCGACCATCCGTCGCTCGCGATGTGGTGCATCACGACGATCAGCGCGTGGTCGTCCGGCGCGGTGGCGAACAGCCAGGCCCGGAACGGGATGTCGTGCTCCAGGTCGAAGGTGTGCCGGGCGGCCGCGGCCAGCGCCGCCGGCAGGTCCGCGGCGTCCACCTCGGTCACCGGCAGGTCGATCCGGGCCGACTCGGCGGCCAGGACCTTCTGGTGCGGCTTGCCGTCCTTGGCCGGGAAGACGGTGCGGAGGACCTCGTGGCGCTCCACCACGTCCCTCAGGGCGTCCCGCAGGGCCTCACGGTCCAGGGCTCCCCGCAGGCGCAGGGGGAGCGAGATGTTGTACGTGTCGCTCGGCCCCTCCAACTGCCCGAGGAACCACAGCCGCTGCTGAGCGTAGGACAACGGGATCATCAGATCTCCTCCTGCCTGGTGCGACGACGCAGGGCGGGCCTGGTGCGCTTGGGACGGTTGATGTGGGACGAAAGGCCCGCCACGGTGGGGCTCTCGAAGATCGCCCTGAGAGGCAGTTCGACCTCCAGGGCGGAACGGATCCGGCTGACCAGCCGGGTGGCCAGCAGCGAGTGCCCGCCGAGTTCGAAGAAGCTGTCGTCGATGCCGACCCGCTCCAGACCGAGGACCTCGGCGAACGCCTCGCACAGGAGCGTCTCCTCGGGCGTCCTCGGCGCGCGGTAGGAGGCCTCCAGCTCCGCCGTGCGGTCGGGGGCCGGGAGGGCGCGGCGGTCGAGCTTGCCGTTGACGGTCAGCGGCAGAGCGTCCAGGGCGATGACGGCGGAGGGGACCATGTAGTCGGGCAGGACGGTGGCCAGGGCCGTCCTGACCTCGGCCGTGTCCACCTCGGCACCGGTGGCCGGGACGACGTAGGCCGTCAGCCGCTTGTCGCCCGAAACGTCCTCGCGGACGATCACCACCCCCTGCGCGATACCGGGCCGGCCGAGCAGCGCGGACTCGATCTCGCCCAGCTCGATGCGGTAGCCGCGCACCTTGACCTGGTCGTCGGTGCGGCCCAGGTACTCCAACGTGCCGTCGGCGCGCCACCGCGCCAGGTCGCCGGTGCGGTACATCCGCTCCCCGACCGAACCGAACGGGCAGGCCACGAAGCGCTCCGCCGTCAGGTCCGGACGGCCCAGGTAGCCGCGCGCCAGCTGGACACCGGCGATGTACAACTCGCCCGGCACGCCGACCGGAAGCGGTCGCAGTGAGCCGTCGAGCACGTACGCCCGGGTGTTCCACATCGGCCGGCCGATCGGCACGACCTCCGCCCCGTCCAGCACCTCCGGGAGCACGAAGTCGGTGCACCCGACCGTCGCCTCCGTCGGACCGTAGTGGTCCACCACCGCGACACCCGGATGACGCTCGCGCCACTGCGCCACCGCCGCCGCCTGGACCGCCTCACCGCCCACCATCAGCCGGCCCGACGGGCTCACCGCGCCGCCCAGCGAGTCCAGCACCGCCAGCGCGCTCGGCGTCACCTTCATGAACGACGGCCGACGGCCGCCCAACACACCCGGCAGAGCGTCGTCCAACGCGGCGACCACCACCTCGCCACCGCACACCAGAGCCCCGTACAGACCGGTCACACCCGCGTCGAACGACACCGACGCGTGCAGCACCGTCAGCCCCGCGACCTCCGGATACGCCTCCACACACCGGACCACGTAGTTCACCAGGCCCGCCTGCGTCACCACCACACCCTTCGGCCGACCCGTCGACCCCGAGGTGTAGATCACGTACGCCGGACTCTCCGGACGGTGGCCCGCGCGCTCCGGGTTCGAAGTCGGCAGCGCACTCAGGGCGTTGACGGTCTCGACAGCATCGATATCGATCCGCCGGACGCCCTCGGCCACCTCCCCGGCCGCACCGACGCCGCCGGCGGTCAGCAGCACCACGGGACCGCTGTCGGCCACCGTCGCCGCCAGCCGCTCGACCGGGTACTCCGGGTCCAGCGGCAGGTACGCCGCCCCCGTCTTCCCCACCGCGAGCAGCGCCACCACCAGCTCCACCGAGCGCGGCAGGCACACCGCGACCAGGTCCTCCGGCCCGACACCCTCGGCGACCAGCAGGTGCGCCAAGCGGTTCGCCCGCTCGTTCAACTCCCCGTACGTCACACCACCCGACGCGTCCGACACCGCCACCGCACCCGGCGTACGCACCGCCTGCGCCTCGAACAGCTCCGGCAGCGTCACCGCCGGCACCTCACGCGCCGTGTCGTTCCACCCGAACAGCACCAGCTCCCGCTCCGCCTCGCCCAACACCTCGACCCGGTGGGCCGGTTGGCGCGGATCGTCGGCCATCGCCGCGAGCACCCGGTGCAGCCTGGCGCCGAACTGCTCGGCCGTCCCGTGCTCGAAGAGGTCCCGGGCGTAGACGATGCGGCCCCGCAGGCCGGCCGGGCGCCGGTCGGCGGTGAAGCGCTCCTCGAAGGTGAAGTCGAGGTCGTACTTGGCCGGCCAGCTGCCGTTCGGCAGGCCGCTGACGTCCAGCCCGGGCAGGTCGAGCGTGGCCCCCTCGTTGTTCTGGAGGACCAGCATGACCTGGAACAGCGGGTGGTGGGTCAGCGAGCGAGCAGGGGCCAGGCTCTCCACCAGGCGCTCGAACGGGACGTCCTGGTGCGCGAACGCCTCCAGTCCCGCCTCGCGGACCCGGTTGAGCAGGCCGGAGAACGTCGGCGAACCGGAGAGGTCCGTCCGCAGGACCAGGGTGTTGACGAAGAACCCGACCATGTCGTCCATGGCCGCGTCCGTACGCCCGGCGACCGCCGTGCCGATCGGGATGTCCTCCCCCGCGCCGAGCCGGGACAGCATCGTGGCCAGGGCCGCCTGGAGCACCATGAACATGGTCACGCCCTCGGCCCGGGCGAGCCTGGTCAGCTCCTCGTGCAGGGCGGCCGGGACGGTCAGCTCGACGACCCCGCCGCGGTGGGTCAGCGCCGCCGGGCGCGGACGGTCCGCCGGCAGCTCCAGCTGCTGCCGGGTGCCGTCGAGCGTCTTCTCCCAGTAGGCGAGCTGACGGTTCAGCACGCTGCCCGGGTCGTCGTCCGCGCCGAGCAGCTCGCGCTGCCACACCGTGTAGTCGGCGTACTGCACCGGGAGCGGGGCCCAGTCGGGCGCGCCGCCGGTGCTGCGCGCCGTGTAGGCGGACGAGAGGTCCTGGGCCAGCGGGCGCATCGACCAGCCGTCGCCGGCGATGTGGTGGATCACCACCAGCAGGACGTGCTCCTCGGGCCCGACCTCGAACAGGGTCGCCCGGATCGGGATCTCCGTGGCCAGGTCGAACGGGCGGGCGGCCGCCCGGGCCAGCAGCCCGTCGACGTCGGCCGCGGCCACCTCCACCACCGCGAGCTCGCAGCGGTACTCGTCCACGGCGAGGACCCGCTGCCGCGGCTCCCCCGCCGGAGCCGGGAAGACCGTCCGCAGCACCTCGTGCCGCGCCACCACGTCCCGCAGGGCGTCCGCCAGCGCCGACCGGTCCAGGGCGCCCGCGAACCGCAGCGCCAGCGGGATGTTGTAGGCCGCGTTCGCGCCGTCCAGCTCGTTGAGGAACCACATCCGGCGCTGCTCCAGGGAGAGCGGCACCACGTCCGGACGGGCGGTGGCGACCAGCGCGGGCGCGGCCTGCTCCGCCTTCGACAGCCGGGGCG
This sequence comes from Kitasatospora sp. NPDC048715, assembly GCF_043198905.1. Classification (NCBI taxonomy): domain Bacteria; kingdom Bacillati; phylum Actinomycetota; class Actinomycetes; order Kitasatosporales; family Streptomycetaceae; genus Kitasatospora; species Kitasatospora sp. NPDC048715. The sequence goes on from NZ_JBICVH010000007.1 coordinate 343,945, forward strand.
CCAGCGCGGCCACGGTGGGGCTCTCGAAGACCACCCGCAGCGGCAGTTCCACCCGCAGGGCCGAACGGACCCGGCTGACCAGCCGGGTGGCCAGCAGCGAGTGCCCGCCCAGCTCGAAGAAGTCGTCGTCGACGCCGACCTGCGGCAGGCCCAGGACGTCCGCGAACGCCTCGGACAGCAGCTGCTCCTCCGGTGTCCGCGGCGCCCGGTAGGACGCCCCCAGCGCCGCCGCGTGGTCCGGGGCCGGGAGAGCGCGGCGGTCCAGCTTGCTGTTGGCCGTCAGCGGCAGCGCCTCCAGGGCGAGCACCGCGGACGGGACCATGTAGTCCGGCAGCACCGCCGCCAGCTCCGCGCGCAGGGCGGCGGAGTCCACCGCCGCACCCGCCTCGGGCACCACGTAGGCGGTCAGCCGCTTGTCGCCGGGGACGTCCTCGCGGACGATCACCACGCCCTGGGCCACGCCCGGCCGGGCGAGCAGGGCGGACTCGATCTCCGCCAACTCGATCCGGAAGCCGCGGATCTTCACCTGGTCGTCGGTGCGGCCCAGGTAGTCGAGCGTGCCGTCCTCGCGCCAGCGGGCGAGGTCGCCCGTGCGGTACATCCTCCCTCCTTGCCCGCCACCGGGCTGGGGGCACCTCCCAGCCGCCGGGCTGGGGGCGAGGGGCCCATCCCCGGCCCCGCCGAACGGGCAGGCCACGAAGCGCTCCGCGGTCAGGCCCGGACGGTTCAGGTAGCCCCGGGCCAGCCCGGTGCCGGCGATGTACAGCTCGCCGGGCACCCCCACCGGCACCGGCCGCAGCGCGGCGTCCAGCACGTACACCCGGGTGTCGTCCATCGGGCTGCCGATGGGCAGCGTGTGCCCGAGCTCGGCCCGGGCGGCCATCGGGTGCTGGGTGGCGCACAGCGTGGTCTCGGTCGGGCCGTACAGGTGGCGGACGGTCAGGTGCGGGAGGGCGTCGAGCAGCCGCGCGACCGCGGTGGGCGGCACGACGTCGCCGCCCGTGAGGACCTCCGTCACGTCGGCGAAGATCTCGGGGCTCTCCTCGCTGATGACGCGGAAGAGCCCGGCCGTGACATGGACGTGGGTGGCCCGGGTGTCGACGATCAGCCGGTGCAGGGTGGCGCTGTCGAGCCTGACCTCCGGCGCGACGGAGACGCTGCCGCCGTGGACGAGCGGGACCCACAGCTCGTAGGTGGACGCGTCGAAGGCGTGCGGGGCGTGGAACAGCACGCGGTCGGCCGGGCCGACGTTCCAGCGCGAGTCCCGCACGAGGGCGGCGACGTCGGCGTGCGTGGTGACGATGCCCTTGGGGGTGCCGGTGGAGCCGGAGGTGTACATGATGTACGCCGCCTGGTCCGGCAGCACCCGCGTCGGGCTCACGGGCTCCATGGTGTCCGAGCCGTCCGAGCCGTCCGCTGCGGGCGCGGCGAGGACGTCGGCGTCGACGAGGACCACCCGGGTGCCCTGCGCCTCGGCCGTGCGCACGACCTCGTGCTCCCGCAGGGCGGAGTCGGCCACCAGCAGGTGCGGACGGGCGTCCGCCAGGACGGCCGCCGTCCGCGCCTCGGGCGAACGCAGGTCCAGCGGGACGAACACGCCGCCCGCCTTGGCGATCGCCAGGAAGGTGGTGACCAGCTCCGTGGACCGGTGCATGCCGACAGCGACCAGCGCCTCCGGCCCGACCCCGTAGCCGGCCAGGACGCGGGCCAGCCGGCCCGCGCGCGCGTCGAGTTCGGCGTAGGTCAGCGTCTCGTGGCCCGGGGTGTCCGTGGTATCCGGGGTGTCCGTGGTGTCCGGGTCCATGGCGCGCGTGCGCACCAACGCGACCGCGTCCGGCGTCCGGGCGACCTGCGCCTCGAACAGCTCCGGCAGCGTCGCGGCCGGCAGCTCCCGCGCGGTGTCGTTCCAGCCGCGCAGCAGCTGGTCCTGCCGACGGTCGTCCAGGACGGCGACCGTGTCCAGCGTGGCGGCGGGGTGCGCCTCCAGGGCGCCGACCAGGTTCTCGACGGCGGTGTGCAGCAGGCCGCAGACGGTGTCGGAGTCGATCGGCTCGGCCGCGTGCACCGTGAGCCGGAAGCCGACGCCGGTGTCGTCCACCGAGGCCGTCACCGGGTAGTTGTTCCGCTCGTGGGCGTACAGGATGTCGATGCCCGCGATCCCGGTCTCCAGCAGGCTCCCCTGACCGGAATCCGAACGCGGCCTGCTGTGGCGGTAGTTGAGGAGCGAGGTGAACAGCGGACTCTGGGCGGGGAGTCCGGCCACCTGCTGGGCGAGCGCCAGCGGAGCGTGCTCGTGCCGCAGCAGCTCGCCCAACTGGACCTGGACGGCGCGCAGTCCGGCGTCCAGCGGCCGGGTGGCGTCGATCCGGATCGGCAGGGTGTTGATGAACAGGCCCGGGGTGCGGCTCGCCGTGTCCCCGGCGTCCATCCGGCCGAGCAGCACGGTGCCGAACACCGGATGCGTCTGCCCGGTCGTGGCGGCGGCGACGCGCGCCCAGGCGAGGTGGAACAGCGCGGCGGCACTGGCACCGTGACGACGTGCCGACTCCCGCACCCGGTCGGCCAGTTCGGCCGACAGCTCGACGATCGCCTCGCCGGTGTCACTGCCGTCGCCGCGGGTGCCCAGGACGCCGTACGGCGCGGTGGGCTCCTCGACCTCGCCGAGGGCGCGCTCGAAGTAGGCGCGGTGCTGGTCGGCGGTGACCGCCAGGCGCGCGTGCGCGACGAAGTCGCGGTACGGCGCCGGTTCCGGCAGCCGCTCGACATCCTGCTCCAGGTGCGCGCGCACCTCGTCCAACAGGATCTCCAGCGCCTGGTGGTCGCGGATCAGGTGGTGGCTGCGCAGAGCGACCAACCAGAGCCCATCGGAGGTGATGTGGGTGATCGTCAGATCGAGCATCGGCGCCTGACGGATGTCCATCGACGGCGGGCAGGCCGCCAGCAGCCGGGCCACCGCGTCCTCGCCCTGGTCCCCGGTGAGGACGACCTCCTCGACCGCCAACGGCGCCTGGCGCAGGACCACCTGGAGCGGCTGGGAGATGCCCTCCCACAGCACGGCCGTCCGCAGGATGTCGTGCCGGTCGACGACGCGCTGAAGCGCGGTCACGAACGCGTCGACGCGCTCGCGGGAGTCGAAGCCCAGAACGACCGGGACGATGTAGACGTCGCGGCCCTGGTCCGCGTCCAGCAGGTGGTGGAAGAAGATCCCCTCCTGCAGCGGCGCCAGCGGGTAGATGTCGGCGATGTTCGCCGCACCGCGGGGGACCTGTTCCACGATCCGGTCGAGGTCCGCCTGGCTCAGCTCGGCCAGCGTGACCATGTCCGGGGTGAGGGCGGTGGCGTCCTGCGGGATCCGGTTCTCCGGCACCACGAAGGCCCGGCCGGTATCGACGGCCGCGAGTCCGGCCGCCGTCGGGGCCTGGAAGAGCGCCCGCACCGAGACGTGCAGGCCGCGCGAGCGCAGCCGCTCGACCAGGGTGACCGCCAGCAGCGAATGCCCGCCCAGCTCGAAGAAGTTGTCGTCGATGCCCACCTGGGGCAGGCCCAGGACCTCGGCGAACACCTCGCAGAGCAGTTCCTCGTCCGCCGTGCGCGGCGCGCGGTAGGCCTCCTGGATCGCGGTGATCTCGGGGGCCGGGAGAGCGCGGCGGTCGAGCTTGCCGTTGACGGTCAGCGGGAGCGCGTCCAGCGCCATGATCGCGGACGGGACCATGTACTCGGGCAGGACGGCGCCCAGCCCGGCCCTGATCTCGGCAGTGTCGATCTCCGCACCGGCGGCGGGGACGACGTAGGCGGCGATGCGCTTGTCGCCCGGGACGTCCTCGCGGACGATCACGGCGGCCTGGGCGACACCCGGCCGACCGAGCACGGCCGCCTCGATCTCGCCCAGCTCGATGCGGTAACCACGCACCTTCACCTGGTCGTCCGTGCGGCCCAGGTAGTCGAGCGTGCCGTCCTCGCGCCAGCGGGCGAGGTCACCGGTGCGGTACATCCGCTCCCCCGCCTCGCCGAACGGGCAGGCCACGAACCGCTCCGCCGTCAGACCCGGACGGTTCAGGTAGCCCCGTGCCAACTGCACACCGGCGAGGTACAACTCACCGGGAACACCGACCGGGACCGGCCGCAGGGCCGCGTCCAGCACGTACACCCGGGTGTTGCCGACCGGGCCGCCGATCGGCACGGTCGCCGTCCCCGGCACGCACTCCCAGGCGGTGACGTCGATCGACGCCTCCGTCGGCCCGTACAGGTTGTGCAGCGGAACACCAACATCCCGCAGGAACGCGTCGCGCAGCTCCGGCGACAGCGCCTCACCACTCGCGAACACCGCCCGCAGAGAAGTACAGGTCCGCGCGGCCGGCTCCAGCAGGAACACCTGCATCATCGACGGAATGAAGTGCGTGACCGTCACGCCCTCCGCGCGGATCACCTCCGCCAGGTACGCCGGATCACGGTGACCGTCCGGACGTGCGACCACCAGGGTGGCGCCGGTGGTCAGCGGCCAGAAGAACTCCCACACGGAGACGTCGAACCCGACCGGAGTCTTCTGCAGCACCCGATCCGACGACGTCAGGCCGTAGTCGTCCTGCATCCACGCCAAACGGTTCACCACACCGTCGTGCGCGACCACCACACCCTTCGGGCGGCCGGTGGAACCGGACGTGTAGATCACGTACGCCGGGCTCTGCGGGCCGTGGCCCACCCGCCCCGGGTTCGAAACCGCCTGCACACTCAGGGCGTTGACGGTGTCTGGGCTGTCCAGGTCGATCCGCCGGACACCAGCCGCCAGCTCCCCGACCATCGTCACACTGTCAGTGACCAGCACCGTCGGACGGCCGTCCTCCAGAGTGGAGGCCAGGCGCTCCGCCGGGTAGTCCGGGTCCAGCGGCAGATACGCCGCCCCGGCCTTCTCGATCGCCACCAGCGACACGACCAGCTCGGTCGAGCGCGGAAGACACACCGCCACCAGGTGCTCCGGCCCAACGCCGGCCTCAACCAGCAGGTGCGCCAAGCGGTTCGCCCGCTCGTTCAGCTCCGTGTACGACACGACCTCACGCGCCGCACCACTGCCGAACACCACCGCGTCCGCATCCGGCGTCCGCGCCACCTGCGCCTCGAACAGCCCCGGCAGCGTCCCCACCGGCACCTCACGCGCCGTGTCGTTCCAGCCGCGCAGCACCAACTCCCGCTGCCCGGCGTCCAGAACGGCGATCCGGTCGAGCGTGTCGGCGGAGTCCTCCTCCAGCCCGCCGACCAGGTTCCCCACGGCCGTGCACAGCAGACCGCAGACCACGTCCGAGTCCATCGGCGCACACGCCTGCACCGTGAACCGGAACCCGACACCGGTGTCGTCCACCGACACCGTCAACGGGTAGTTGTTGCCCTCATGGGCGTACAGGATGTCGATGCCCGCGATCCCGGTCTCCGGCAGGTTCCCCCGACCGAACTCGGAACGCGGCTTGCTGTGACGGTAGTTGAGGATCGAGGTGAACAGCGGGCTCTGCGCCGGCAGGCTGGTCGCCTGCTGGGCGAGGGACAGCGGGGCATGCTCGTGCGTCAGCAGTTCGGCCAACTGCGCCTGTGCTGCCCGCAGTCCGTCGCCAAGTCGCTGGGTGGCGTCGACCCGGATCGGCAGCGTGTTGATGTACAGGCCCGGCGTACGGCTCGCCGCACCTCCCGCGTCCATCCGGCCGAGCAGCACGGTTCCGAACACCGGATGCGTCTGCCCCGTCGTCGCCGCCGCGACCCGTGCCCACGCCAGGTGGAAGAACGCGGCCGCGCTCACACCGTTCAGGCGAGCCAACTTCCGCACATGATCGGCCAGTTCGTCCGACAGCTCGACGATCGTCTCACCGACCTCGCCGCCTTCGCCGTGCGTGTCCAGAACGCCGTACGGCGCGGTCGACTCCTCCACCTCCCCGAGCGCCCGCTCGAAGAACGCGCGGTGCTGCTCTGCGGTGACCGCCAGGCGCGCGTGCGCGACGAAGTCGCGGTACGGCGCCGGCTCCGGCAGCCGGTCCTCCTCCTGCTCCAGGTGCGCCCGCACCTCGTCCAGCAGGACTTCCAGCGCCTGGTGGTCGCGGATCAGGTGGTGGCTGCGAAGCACGACCAACCACCGGCCACCAGAAGCGTCCTGAGTGATGGTCAGATCAAGAAGAGGCGCCCGGCGGATGTCCATCGACGGCGGGCACGCCGCCAGCAGCCGGGCGACCGCTTCGTCACCGGCACCGGCCGCCAGGGCGACCTCGGACACCACCAGCGGCGCCTGCCGCAGCACGACCTGCAGCGGCTGGGACAGTCCCTCCCACAGCACCGCCGTCCGCAGGATGTCGTGCCGGTCCACCACCGCCTGCACCGCGGACACGAATCCGTCGACCCGCTCCCGCGAGTCGAAGGCCAGCACCGTCGGCAGCGTGTAGACGTCGCGGCCCTGGTCGGCGTCCAGCAGGTGGTGGAAGAAGATCCCCTCCTGCAGCGGCGCCAGCGGGTAGACGTCGGCGACGTTCGCCGCACCGCCCGGGACCTGCTCCACGATCCGCGCGAGATCGTCCTCGGTGACCTCGGCCAGCGTGACCATGTCCGGCGTCAGAACGGTCGCGTCGCTCGGGATCCGGTTCTCCGGCACCACGAACGCCTGGCCCGCGTCCACGGCCGCCAGTCCGGCCGGCGTCGGAGCCTGGAACAGCGCCTTCACCGACACCTGCAGGCCGCGGGAACGCAGCCGCTCCACCAGCGTCACCGCCAGCAGCGAATGCCCGCCGAGTTCGAAGAAGTTGTCGTCGACGCCGACCCGCTCCAGCCCGAGGACCTCGGCGAACGCCTCGCACAGGAGGGTCTCCTCGGGCGTCCGGGGCGCGCGGTAGGAGGCCTCCAGCTCGGCGGTCCGGTCCGGGGCCGGGAGGGCGCGGCGGTCCAGCTTGCCGTTGACGGTCAGCGGGAGCGCCTCCAGCAGTACGACCGCGGACGGGACCATGTAGTCGGGAAGCGCCGTCGCGAGCGCGTCCCGCAGCGCGACGGCGTCCAGCTCCACGTCCGCGTCCAGGTCCGGGACGGCGTAGGCGGTCAGCCGCTTGTCGCCGGGGACGTCCTCCCGGACGATCACCACTCCCTGGGCCACGCCCGCCTGGCCGAGCAGGGCGGACTCGATCTCGCCCAGCTCGATGCGGTAGCCGCGCACCTTGACCTGGTCGTCGGTGCGGCCCAGGTACTCCAGCGTGCCGTCGGCGCGCCAGCGGGCCAGGTCGCCGGTGCGGTACATCCGCTCCCCGACCGAACCGAACGGGCAGGCCACGAAGCGCTCCGCCGTCAGGTCCGGACGGCCCAGGTAGCCGCGCGCCAGCTGGACACCGGCGATGTACAGCTCACCCGCCGCACCCACCGGAACCGGACGCAGCCCGGAATCCAGCACATATGCCCGGGTGTTCCACATCGGCCGTCCGATCGGCACGACCTCCGACCCGTCCAGCACCTCCGGAAGCACGAAGTCGGTGCAGCCGACCGTCGCCTCCGTCGGACCGTAGTGGTCCACCACCACGACACCCGGATGACGCTCGCGCCACTGCGCCACCGCCGCCGCCTGGACCGCCTCACCGCCCACCATCAGCCGGCCCGACGGACTCACCGCGCCGCCCAGCGAGTCCAGCACCGCCAGCGCGCTCGGCGTCACCTTCATGAACGACGGCCGACGACCGCCCAACACACCCGGCAGAGCATCGTCCAACGCGGCGACCACCACCTCGCCACCGCACACCAGAGCCCCGTACAGACCCGTCACACCCGCGTCGAACGACACCGACGCGTGCAGCACCGTCAGCCCCGCGACCTCCGGATACACCTCCACACACCGGACCACGTAATTCACCAGGCCCGCCTGCGTCACCACCACACCCTTCGGCCGACCCGTCGACCCCGAGGTGTAAATGACATACGCCGGACTCTCCGGACAGTGGCCCGCACGCTCCGGATCCGACACCGGCAGCACGCTCAGCGCATCGGCGGTCTCCGCGGCGTCCAGGTCGATCCGCCGCACCCCGGCGTCAACGCCCAGGCCCAGCCCCGCCGTCGCACCGGAGGCGACCAGCACCGACGGCCGGGCGTCCGCCATCGTCGCCGCCAGCCGCTCGACCGGGTACTCCGGGTCCAGCGGCAGGTACGCCGCCCCCGTCTTGCCGATCGCGAGCAGCGCCACCACCAGCTCCACCGAGCGCGGCAGGCACACCGCGACCAGGTCCTCCGGCCCCACACCACCCCCGACCAGCAGGTGCGCCAACCGGTTCGCCCGCTCGTTCAACTCCCCGTACGTCACACCACCCGCAGCGTCCGACACCGCCACCGCACCCGGCGTCCGCACCGCCTGCGCCTCGAACAGCTCCGGCAGCGTCACCGCCGGCACCTCACGCGCCGTGTCGTTCCACCCGAACAGCACCAGCTCCCGCTCCGCCTCGCCCAACACCTCGATCCGACGGAGGGGGGTGTCGGCGGGGGCGGCGGCCATCGCCAGCAGGGTGTTGCGGAAGAGCGCCACCTTGGCGCGGTTGGTGTCGTCGCTGTAGAGCTCGGGGTTGACGTCCGAGGCGATGCCGATGAGGCCGTCGGTGGAGTTGTCGTAGAGCGACAGCGAGAAGTCGTTGAAGTGGCCGCCGCCCAGCGGCTTCAGCCGGACCGAGCAGTTGCCGAAGGCGAGGTCGTAGTCGAACGGCATGGCGCTCATGACCAGGCTGAACAGGTTGCCGCGGCCGACCAGCCCGAGGTCCCGGAGGATGTCCTCGTAGCGGTACCGCTGGTGGCGCAGCGCGGTGCGGATCGCGGTCCCGACCCGCCGGACGAGCTGCTGGAGGGTGAGGTCGTCCGACACGGCCACCCGGATCGGCAGCATGTTGGCCGCCATGCCGGGGACGTCGAGTTCCTGGCGGCTCCGGCCGAGGACGGGGACGCCGATGACGACGTCCTCGACGCCGGTCAGGCGGTGGAAGCAGAGCACGGAGGCGGCGATGGCCAGGCCGGAGACGGTGGTCCGCAGACCGCGTGCGGCCGTGCGGAGGTGCGCGGAGGTCTCGGCGTCGACGGTCTCGGCGTGCCGGGCCAGGGTGTGCGGGGTGCCGACGGGCGGGCGTCCGCCGCTGAGGCTGGGCATGTCCGGGCGGTCGGCCAGGGTTTCGGCCCAGTAGGCGCGGTCCTCGGCGAAGCTCGCCGAGGCGCGGTACTCGGTGTCCCTGTCCAGGAGGGTGTCCAGCGGCACCGTCCGCGGCTCGGGCACCGGACCGCCGGCCGCGAGGGCGGTGTAGTGGGCGGCCACCCGCGAGGCGACGATGGCGCCGCTGAAGCCGTCGGCGGCGATGTGGTGGCCGCGCTGGTACCAGAGGTGGCGGTCGGCGGCGACGCGGAACAGGGCGTAGGTGAAGAGGCGGTCGCGGTCCAGCCGCATCGGCCGGGCCAGGTCGGCGCGCATCCAGGCCTCGGCGGCGGCGACCGGGTCGCGCTCGGCGCTGACGTCGAAGGTGTGCAGCGGCCAGTCGTCCGAGACGGCCACGTACTGGCGCAGCGAGGTGCCCGATCCGGTGAAGCGCACGTGGAGGGGTTCGACCCGTGCGGTGATCTCCCGCACGGCCCGCTCGAACAGCTGCGGGTCCAGGTCCCCTTCGATCTCCAGGCACTGGGCCACGCTGTAGACGGGGTTGTCCGGGTCGAGTTGCTGAGCGTTCCAGATGCCTCGCTGCGCGGCAGAGAGCTCCTTGTACGCGACGCCGACTTCTGACGTGCTCATACCACTCCATCGTCCCGTTGTGAGCGTGTTTCCACGCGTGCGTGCGTGCGGGGCCCGGGGTCGTCCGGCCTCGGGGCAGGGGCCTCCCGCGGGAGGTGCCGGTGCCGGGAGGCCGCCGCGACGGCAGGCCGAGGCCTCGGCCGGACCCTTCGGAGGAGGGGCGGCCGGGCGCGGAATCGGGCGGGCGACGGGGGACGCGGGCGGGCCGGCCGGCGGCCGCTCCGGCGCCGGGCAGCCCGAACCGCCCCCCTCGGGGAAACCGGAACCGCGGGAATCCCGGGCGGCCGGTCATGGTCTGTCCGCTTTCGGATCAATCCTGGCGCGGACCGGCCGACGCGTCAGTGAAGCGCCGGCGAAAGAAGTGTGGAGAAAACGGCGGGCATTGACGCAGAACCCCCCCTGCGTGGAATGGGCCGACGGCCCCGCCCGCGAATCGAAGGACCCTCTTCGGTACATCCGGCGAGACCATTCCCGCCACAACGCTCACACATTGACTTTCCCCCGTATTGCCGACACTTCGCCACGCGAAGCGCACATGATGAACCATGCGCGGCGATCGCCGCTCCCGCGTCCGGATGGCAGACTCGGCCAACATCCGACGGGCTCCTGAGCAGGCGTCAGGACAGTAAAGTCGATCTTCAGAAGCCCTGCAATGTGAGCCCGGTCACAGGAAAACTGCGATTGCGGCGTCTATGCTGGTCACTCGCAAGCCTGCAGAACACGCTTGCTGCACACGTCGGGGGACAACGGGGTATGATGAACAGTTTCCGACCCATTTCAACAGGGTCCACAGCAATCCTTCTTTTCGGGGCCACACCTCTCTGAAATCTGTCCTGAACATGTCATAAAGCCCATCGGCCCCCTTCCGTCCGAAGGCCCGCCGAGGCGTTTATCAGGCAGTCTTTTCCCTTTTTCCGGATATCGACGCCGCGATTGTCGCGCGTCGCACTTCGGCGTGCCCGGCAAGTCCCGGTGCGCGCCGGAAAAGGGCTGAACACGCATGCCTCCGACCGTGCGGCAGGGGCCGGTCCGCGATGTCCGCGGACAGGCGCGCCCACGGCGGGGACGCCGTTCGACGCGAAAGGAACGCACCCTCGTGGATCCTGCTTGTACCTACCTGCTCGTTTGCGCCGGCTGCGACTGGCGGAGCTCCGACGACGGGCTCTGCCTGAGCTGCCCGCGATGCGGGGACGACACCCTGCTGCGCAGCGAGTACGCGGAACAGCGGTTCACCGTCACGCCGGAGCGGTCCGGCATCTTCCGCTACGGCTGGCTGCCGGTCCGACGCGAGGTCGACGGCTCCCACCGGCCGGCCGTCTACCGGAGCGAGGGCCTCGGGAAGGCCCTCGGCCTGACCGACCTGTGGATCTCCTTCAGCGGGTACTGGCCCGAACGCGGCTGCCGGATGACCTCCGGCTCCTTCAAGGAGCTCGAGGCCTTCGCGGTGCTGGGACGCACCCCCGAACAGGCCGGTGTGATGGTCATCGCCTCGGCCGGCAACACCGCGGCGGCCTTCGCCGCGGCCCGGAGCGAGGGAGTCCCCCGGCTGCTGGTGGTCCCGAGCCGGGCACTGCCGGCCGTGGCGGCCGCCGACGCGGGGTCGGCGGACGTCCAGGTGGTCGCGCTGGAGGACGCCACCTACAACGACGCGATCGACTTCAGCCGGAAGCTGATCGCCTGCGGTCCCGGGTTCTTCGCCGAGGGCGGGGTCCGCAACGTCGGCCGCCGCGACGGGCTGGGCGTGGTCGCCCTCGCCGCCTTCGAGGAGATGGGGGTCCTTCCCGAGGTCTACGTCCAGGCGGTGGGAAGCGGCGCCGGGGCGATCGCCGTCCACGAGGCCGCCGAGCGCGTCATCGCCTCCGGTGCCGCCGACGGACAGTCGGTCCCGCGGATGCTCCTGTGCCAGAACGCGGACTTCGCCCCGCTCGACCGGGCGTGGCAGGGGCAGCCGGAGGACCCGGCGCGGGCCGCGGCACCGCTCGACCTCTACGCCCCGGAGCTCGCCAACGCGACGCCCCCCTACCTCGTCGGCGGCGGTGTCCGGGACGTCCTGCGCGCCGGCTCCGGCGACATGCTGGTCGCCGGCCGCGCGGAGGCGGAGGCGGCCAGGGCGGTGTTCGAGGAGCTGGAGGGCATCGACATCGAGCCGGCGGCCGCCGTCGCCGTGGCGGCGCTGCGCGACGCCGTCCGGGACGGGCGGCTCGCGCCGGACGCGACCTGCCTGCTCAACGTGACGGGCGGCGGACGCCGGAGGCTGTACGCCGACGCCCCGGCCGCCGCGCCGCGGGCGTGGCTGGTCTCGCGCGGCGACTCCCCCGACGAGGTCGCGGCGCGCGTGCTGGACGCCTTCGCGACCGGCAGCCGACCGCGCGCCGTTGCCTCCGTGCGCTGAGCCGGAACCTCCGAGCCGAACCGTCAGAAGGGAAGTGGGCCCGTTGGGCAACCGCACCGTGGCAGGGTCGTCCCTGCCCCTCGACGTCCGGGACCTGCACGAATCGCTGGGCTCCCCGGTGAGCGCGTCGATGAACTTTCTCAACGAGGTGTCCCAGGACTACCCGGACGCGGTGTCCTTCGCCGCGGGCCGGCCGTTCGAGGGCTACTTCGACCTCGACGACGTCCACCGCCACCTCGACGTCTACCGCCGCCACCTCTCCGAGCGTTTCGACGGTGACGAGGCGAAGGTCCGGCGCACCGTCCTCCAGTACGGCCGCACCAAGGGCGTCATCCACGAACTGGTCGCGGCCCACCTGGCCGTCGACGAGGGCATCGTGGTGGACCCGGAGGCCGTCGTGGTCACCGTGGGCTGCCAGGAGGCGCTCTACCTGACCCTGCGGGCGCTGCGCGCCACCCCCGAGGACGTGCTGCTCGCGGTGACGCCGAGCTACGTCGGGGTGCACGGGGCCGCCCAGCTCGTCGACATGCCGCTGCTCCCGGTCCGGGAGTCCGCGGCGGGCGTCGACCTGGCGCACCTCACCGCCGTGGTGCGGGAGGCCAGGGCGGCGGGCCGGCGCCCGCGGGCCCTCTACCTCGTACCGGACTTCGCCAACCCCGGCGGGGTGCGGATGAGCCGGGAGGACCGGCTGCGGACCCTGCGGGCCGCCGCGGAGCTCGACCTCCTGGTGCTGGAGGACAACCCGTACGGCCTGCTCGGCGACCCCGACGGGCCCCCCACCATGAAGGCCCTCGACACCGACGGACGCGTCGTCTACCTCGGCTCGTTCGCCAAGACCGGGCTCCCCGGCGCCCGGGTCGGCTACGTGGTCGCGGACCAGCCCGTCACCGGCCCGCGGGGCGAGGCAGGCCTGCTGGCCGACGAGCTGGCGAAGATCAAGAGCATGACGACGGTGAACACCTCGCCGATCGCCCAGGCCGTCATCGCCGGGAAGCTGCTGGAGAACGGGCACAGCCTGCGGGCGGCCAACGCCCGCGAGCGGGAGACGTACCGCGCGAACCTCCGGCTGATGCTGGACGGCCTGGCCGCGCGGTTCGGCGCCGGACAGGTGCCCGGCGTCTCCTGGAACACCCCGAGCGGCGGGTTCTTCCTGCTGCTCACCGTGCCCTTCGCGGCGAGCGACGAACTGCTGGAGCTCAGCGCCGGCGGGCACCGCGTGCTGTGGACGCCGCTGCACCACTTCTACGCGGACTCCGAGCCGCGCCACGTGATGCGGCTGTCCTTCAGCCACCTGCTCCCCGCGGAGATCGACGAGGGGCTGGACCGGCTGGCCGGCTTCGTCCGGGAGCAGGCCGCGGCCGCCGCGCGGTGAGGCCGGCCCGCGCACCGCGGGCCCCCGGGGTGCCATCGAGACCGAGGCTGAGAGGAAAGACGTGCGCCCAGCACACCAGTGGTTGCGAGTAGTGAAACCGTCGGCGGAGCCCCGCACCCGGATCGTCTGCTTCCCGCACGCGGGCGGCGCGGCGAGCTTCTACCGGGCGTGGGGGCCGTCCCTCCCCGACGACGTGGAGCTGCTCGCCGTGCGGTACCCGGGGCGGGAGGACCGGCTGCTCGAACCGCCCGCGCGGACCATGGAGGCCCTGGTGGCCCCGGTGGTCGCCGAGTGCCTCCCGCTGCTCGACCGGCCGCTGGCGTTCTTCGGCCACAGCATGGGCGCGTCGGTCGCCTTCGAGGCCGCCCGCCGGCTCCAGGAGGCGCACGGCGCACGGATCACCGCCCTGTTCGTCTCCGGGCGGTCCGGCCCCGGGCGGGAGAGCGTCCCGGAGCAGTCGTACGCGACCGCGCCCGACCGGGAACTCGTCCGGCACCTGAAGGAGCTGGGCGGCACGGAGACGGCCGCGCTGGACCACCCGGACCTGCTGGAACTGGTGCTCCCGGCGGTCCGGGCCGACTACCGCATCGTGGAGGAGTACCGGGCCGATCCCGCCGGTGCCGTCCTGGACGTCCCCGTCGTCGCGTACTACGGGGACGAGGACGCCGACACCGACGCCGGGTCGGTGGCCGCGTGGGCCCCGGTGACGCGGGCGTCCTTCACCGCGCGGGCCTTCCAGGGCGGGCACTTCTACCTCACCGACCAGCAGGCCAGCCTGCTGCGGGACCTGCTGTCCCGGCTCGGCGTCCCGGCCGCCCACTGAACCGAGGCCGCCGCGAACCCGCGGCGCCGTCACCACCACCGCTAAGGAAGACGACAGTGACGAACCCGTTCGAGAACAACGACGCCCCGTACCTGGTGCTGCGCAACGCGGAGGGGCAGCACTCGCTGTGGCCCGCCTCCGTCGAGGTGCCCGCCGGCTGGGAGACCGCGTTCGGCGAGGCCGGCCGCCAGGAGTGCCTGGACTACGTCGAGGCCAACTGGACGGACATGCGCCCGAAGAGCCTGGTCGAGGCCATGGCCGCCAACTGAGCACCGCCGCACGTCCGTTCGCTGCCCGGGGCGGCCCGCCCCGGGCAACGGACGGCACGCCACCCGAGCCTGCGCGGCCGGCGCGCCCGCCCCGCGCCGGTGGAGCCCTGCGACATTTCCAAGGAGAGAATCACGTGAGTGGGTCCGCGGTCTACGGCAACCTCGGCATCGAGTACGTCGAGCTGTGCGTGGACGACATCGAGGCCGGCACGGCCACCTGGGTCGGGCAGTACGCGTTCCGGGTCGTCGCCCCGCAGGTGGCGACCGGAACGGGCCTCAGGAGCACCGCCCTCGCCCAGGGGGACGTCACGCTCGTCCTCACCGAGAGCCGGGACACGGACCACCCCGCCGGCGCCTACACCGCGCGGCACGGTGACGGGGTCTCCGACATCGCCCTGCGGGTCCCCGACGTGACCGCGGCCTTCGCCGAGGCCACCCGGCGCGGCGCGCGGCCCGTGGCCGCCCCGGCGCCGCACCCGGCGGGCGGCACCACCGCGACCGTCGGCGGCTTCGGCGACGTCGTGCACACCTTCGTCCCGGACGACGGCGCCGCACCGCCCGCGCTGCCCCACGGACTGGTCGTCGACCCGTCCGCCCTCGCCGCCGCGCGCGAGGTCGCGCCGCCCGTCGGCCTCCTGCGGATCGACCACTTCGCCGTGTGCGTCGACGCCGGCGAGCTCCAGTCGACCGTCGACCACTACAACCGGGTCCTGGGCTTCGACACCATCTTCGAGGAACGCATCGTCACCGGTGCCCAGGGGATGGACTCCAAGGTCGTCCAGAGCCCCTCGGGAACGGTGACCTTCACCGTCATCGAACCCGACACCACCGCCGACCCCGGGCAGATCGACGAGTTCCTCGCCCGCCACGGCGGCGCGGGCGTGCAGCACATCGCCTTCTCGGTGGAGGACGCCGTGCGCTCCGTCACCGCCCTGTCCGAGCGCGGAGTGCGGTTCCTGACCGCCCCCGGCTCCTACTACGACCTCCTCGGCCGGCGGCTGACCCCGAAGAACCACCCGCTGGAGGACCTGCGCCGGTGGAACCTGCTGGTGGACGAGGACCACGCCGGCCAGCTGTTCCAGATCTTCACCCGCTCCACCCACCCCCGCCGCACCCTCTTCTTCGAGGTCATCGAGCGCCTGGGCGCGGAGACCTTCGGGAGCTCCAACATCAAGGCGCTGTACGAGGCCGTCGAGCTGGACCGGGCGAAGCAGGGCGGTGCCGCGCGGTGACCGCCCCCTCCTTCCCCACCCCGGCGGTCCGCGACGAGCCCGCCGCCCGGTGGCAGCGCGAACCCGCCTGCCTCCAGGACCTGGAGCGGGCCGCCGCCGCGGTCCTGCCGCCGGACATCTGGGACTTCGTCGCCGGCGGCAGCGGCACGGAGTCCTCGGTGCGCGCCAACCGCGACGCCTTCGACCTGCTCCACCTGGTGCCGCGGGTCCTGCGGGACGTCGCCGACTGCGTCACCGCGTCCCCGCTGCTGGGCCGGGACGCCGCGGCGCCGATCGCCGTCGCCCCGATGGCCTACCACCGGCTGGTGCACCCGGACGGCGAACTCGCCGTGGCCCGCGCGGCCCGGGACGCCGGCGTCCCCTTCGTCACCGGGACCCTGAGCAGCTACCCGCTGGAGGAGATCGCCGCCCAGGGCGGCCGGCTCTGGCTCCAGCTGTACTGGCTCAACGACGAGGCCAGGCTGTTCGACCTCGTCGACCGGGCCGAGCAGGCCGGCTGCGAGGCGCTGATGCTGACCGTGGACCTGCCCTGGATGGGACGCCGGCTGCGCG
Organism: Kitasatospora sp. NPDC048715; assembly: GCF_043198905.1. Lineage (NCBI taxonomy): Bacteria > Bacillati > Actinomycetota > Actinomycetes > Kitasatosporales > Streptomycetaceae > Kitasatospora > Kitasatospora sp. NPDC048715. The sequence continues at coordinate 360,345 of NZ_JBICVH010000007.1, forward strand.
ACGTGCGCAACCAGTTCACCCTGCCGCTGGACGTCCAGGCCGCCCACCTCGGTGACGGCTCGGCCTCCCGGGCCCACGCCCAGCGGTCCCGGACGTCCGCGGTGGCGGAGCACACCAAGGCCTTCATGACCGCCTCGCTCTCCTGGCGGCACATCGAACGGCTCCGCGAGCGCACCGGACTCCGGCTGGTCCTCAAGGGCCTCCTCGATCCCCGGGACGCCCGGCAGGCGGCGGACCAGGGGGTCGACGCGATCGTCGTCTCCAACCACGGCGGGCGCCAACTCGACGGCGCCGTACCGCCGATGGCGGTGCTCCCGGAGATCCGGGACGCCGTGGACGGCCGCTGCGAGGTCCTGGTCGACGGCGCGGTGCGCACCGGCAGCGACATCGTCAAGGCCCTGGCGCTCGGCGCCGACGGCGTCCTGGTCGGCCGCCCGGTGTTCTGGGGCCTCGCCACCGGCGGCCAGGCCGGGGTCGGCGGCGTCCTGCGCATGCTGACCGAGGAGCTGCGGGACGCGCTCGGACTGGCCGGCTGCGACTCGGTCGAGGCCGCGCGGTCCCTGCGCGTGGTCACCTCCGCGCCGTTGCGGACGGTCTCCGCGCCGCACGGGTAGCCCCGGGGGCCCCGGCCCCCACCCGACCCGACGCTCCGGGCGCCACCGACCCGAGGACCACTGCCATGGATACAGCGCTCCCGTTCCCCTACCCGCCCGCCCGACCGGTCGGGCCCTTCCCCACCGGCGGCCGGCCCGCCGCGCCGCTGCACCTGCTGCGCCGCCCCTCCACCGCCGAGGGCTTCGCCCTGGACACCACCGCCCCGGAGGAGCAGCACTTCGTGCTGTCGGCCGAACTGCCGGACGACCACGAGCTGTTCACCGACGGTCCGGGCACCTTCCACGACGTCCTGTTCCCGGCGGAGACGATGCACCAGGCGGCGCACTTCATCGCCCAGCAGTACTTCCGGGTCCCGGCCGACCGGCCCGAGGCCTTCGCCTCCAGCAGCGTCGACGTCCTGGACCTCTCGCCGTGGCGCCGCACCGGGCGGGCCGCCCACCTCGCCATGGAGCTCACCCTGACCCCGGGCGACGTGGTCAACGGCGTCCCGCGCGGCCTGGAGTGCGTGGCCCGGGTGGCCATCGACGGAGTGAACTGCGGACTCAACCGGACCAGGCTGGTGTTCGTCATGCCCGGGGTGCACCGCAGCCACCGCGCCCGGGGCCGGCGCGAGAGCCTGAACGACTCCTGCGCGGTGTCCGCGCCCGGCGCGGACGGGGCGCTGCGCCCGGCCCGCGTCGGACGGAGCGACCCGCGCAACGTGCTGGTCGGTCCGCCGCTCAGGGTCCTCGACGGGGAGTTCCTGCTGCCGGTCGACCCGGCCCCGGAGCACGGGCTCTTCCGCGCGGCGGCCGGCGGCCCGATCCCCGGGTCGCTGTTCCTGGAGGCCTCCCGGCAGGCGTCCCTGCTGGTGGCCGCGGAGCTGCACGGCTTCGAGCCCGGCCACGCCGTCCTGACCCACTGGCGGACCTCCTACCGGGGCCTCGGGGACACCGACCTGCCGCTCGCCTGCACGGTCTCCTCCCGCCGCCCCACCCGGGACGCGGCCGGCCGGCCGGTCGCCCGGATGCGGGTCGCCTTCAGCCAGGGCAGCCGGGTCGTCGCCAGTGCCTCCGCCTCCCTCCTGCAGGACTGCTGAACCCGGCCGATCGAAAGGACCATGTGATGCGCTTCCGGATCCTGGGGCCGGTCTCGCTGTCCCCCCGCACGCCGTCCGCCGCCAAACCGCGCGCGCTGCTCGCGACCCTGCTGGTGCGCGCCGGGGAGGTCATCTCCTCGGACAGCCTGATCGACGAGCTCTGGGGGACCGAACCGCCCCGCACCGCGACCACCACCCTCCAGGTGTACATCTCCCAGCTGCGCAAGCTGCTGGCCGAGGGCAGACCCCCCGGGCTGGAGACCGAGGAACTGCTGCTCACCCGGTCCCCGGGGTACCTGCTGCGGGTGCCCGAGGAGGACTTCGACCTGGCCCGCTTCGAGACGCTGCGGGTGGCCGGCCGTACCGCCTACGAGCAGGGCGACTTCGCCGCCGCCTCCCGGCTGCTGCACGACGCGCTGGCGGTGTGGACCGGCCCGGCGCTGTCCGGCGTGCCGCACGGGGTGCGCCTGGAGAGCACCGCCATCCGGCTGGACGAGCTGCGGATGGAGTCGCTCGACCAGCGGATCCGGGCGGACCTGCGGCTCGGCCACCACCGCAAGCTCGCCGGGGAACTGATGGCGCTGGCCACCGAGCACCCGCTGCGGGAGGCGCTGCACGGCCACCTGATGGTGGTGCTGTACCGCACCGACCGCCAGTCGGACGCCCTGCGGGTCTACGCCAGGCTGCGGCGCTCGCTGGTCGAGGAGCTCGGCGTGGAACCCGGGCGCTCGCTCAAGCGCCTCCAGGAGCGGATCCTGCGCTCGGACCCGTCCCTCGACTGGAGACCTCCCGAGCCGGCCGGCGGGTCCGTCGCCCGGGCCGCCTCCCCGACCACCGGGCCGCTGCGGGGGCTGCCCGGCGGGACGGAGAGGCTCATCGGACGCCACGAGGAGACCGCCTCGGCCGAGCGGATGCTGCGCGGCGAGGCCGGCCGGCCGCCGGTGCGGCTGGTGGCGGTGGCCGGACGGGCCGGCGTGGGCAAGACCGCGTTCGCGGTGCAGCTGGCCCGGCAGGTCGCGGACGCGTTCCCGGACGGCCAGGTCCTGGTCCGGCTGCGCGGGCCGCTCGGCCGGCCGCTGACCGCCGACGAGGCGACAACCGCCCTGCTGCGCGGGCTCGGTGGGGGCGACCACGGCGCGGCGGACCAGGTCCCGGCGGACCGCGGGCAGCTCACCGCGGCACTGCAGCGCGCCTTACGGGGGCGCCGGCCGCTGCTGGTGCTCGACGATGCCGGCTCGGAGGAGCAGATCCGCCCCCTGCTGTCGGCGGTCGGCGACTGCTCGGTGATCGTCACCGGCCGGCGGATGCTCTCCGCCCTCGACGGCGCCCGGCACCTCGTCCTCCAGCCGCTGCGCCCGGACGAGGCGATGGAGATGCTCCACGTCGCCGGCGGGGAACTGATGGCGGCCGACCCGGTGGCGGTGGCGGAGATCGCCGGGCTCTGCGGCCACCTGCCGCTGGCCCTGCGGGTCGCGGCGGCCTCGCTGGTCGCCCGTCCGCACACCACCGCCGAGGGCCTGGCGGCCCGGCTGCGCGACGAACGGACCCGGCTGGAGCGGCTGCGCGAGGGCGACCTCGACCTGCGGGCCTGCCTGATGACGGCGTACCAGGAGGCGCGGCCCGAGCAGCAGCGGGCGTTCCGGCTGCTGGGGCTGGCCCCCGTGCCCGACTTCGCGCTGTGGACGGTGGCGGCGCTGCTCGACGTCGAGGCGCCGGTCGCCGAGGAGCTGGTGGAGGGCCTGGTCCGCGCCCAGCTGCTGGAGACCAGGCCGCAGCCGGACGGGCAGGTCCGCTACGGCTTCCACGAGCTGCTGCGGGTGCTCTCCGGGGAACTGCGCCAGCAGGAGCGCACGGACTCGCTGCGCGCGGCGACGGCGCGGCTGGGCGCCGCCTACCTGTCCCTCGCCCGCCGGGCCGACGCGCTGCTCACGCCCGGCCGCAGCCGGCAGCCCGAGGAGCCGGCCGCGGCGCCGCCGTCCGGCGCGGGCGGCCGGGCACCGGCGCCGTGCGCGCCGCTGGCCTGGTTCCGGCAGGAGGCCGCCGGGCTGGTGCAGTCGGTGCGGCTGGCGCACGCGGCCGGGCTGTGGCCCCTGGTGTGGGAGCTGGCGGGCAGTACCGCCGGGTACTTCCAGACCTGCGCGGTCTGGGACCAGTGGGAGACCTCCCACCGGCTCGCGCTGGACGCCGCGCGCCGGGCGGGCTCCCCGGCCGCCGAGGCGGCGGTGCTCCACTCCCTGGGCGACCTCGCCTGGCAGCGGCGCGAGGCGGACCGGGCGCTCGGCCGGTACGGCGAGGCCCGCCGGCTGTTCGGCCTGGCCGGAGACCGGCTCGGGGCCGCGCGCTGCCGGATCGGCGAGGCCGACGTGCTGCTCGGCCGGGGCCGCCTGACGACCGCCGCCCGGCGGTACGGCCGGGCGCTGGCCCTCTGCTCGGCCGGCCACGACCTGCGGGGGGTCGTGGCCGCGCTGGGCGGTCTGGCGATGGTGAACCTGCACCAGGGGCTCCCGCTCGGCGCGCTCCGGCTGCTCGACGAGTGCGGGAGGGCCGCCGAACGGCTCGGCGACCGCCGCTGGGCCACCTACGCCCGCCGCACCGCGGAGCGGATCGCCGGTCCGGACGGGCGGGCGGCCGCCGTGGAGGTCCGCCCGGGCATGTGGCTGCTCGACCCGGGCCGCCCGTCGTTCGCCCCGGCCGGCGCCGGGCGGACCGGCGGGCCGCTCGCCCGGCAGCTCCCCCAGCGGCTCTGAGCCGCGCTGAGGGCCGGCCCGCGCGGGCCGGCCCTCAGCGAGACCCGACCGTCCGCGCCCGGGCGGCGCCGGCCGGCGGCCGGCGCCGCCCCTCGCTCAGGCGGGCGCGCAGCAGGGAGAGGATCAGCCACCGGCGCATCGCCCCGACGTGTCCCGGGGAGCCGTGGACGTCGTCGAAGACCTTGAACCGGGCCCGCGGTGCCAGCAGCGCGAGCCGGCGGTGCTCGCCCTGCGGGATGATCTCGTCGCGGGAACTGGCCACGTAGTCGACCGGGATGTCCACGGATCCGAGCTGGGCCGGGGTGAGCGGGAAGTCGGCCAGGACGTCCCGGAGTTCGTCCCGGTCCGCGGTCCGGGTGAGCCGGCGCAGGGTCTCCACGGTGATGCCGGGGACCTCGGGCCACCAGGCGGAGTCGGTGAAGAACCCGGCGACGGGCGCCCCGACGGTGTGGATGCTGCGGATGCGGGGGTCCTCGGCGGCGGCCCGCAGCGCCAGGTGCCCGCTGAAGCTGAGGGCGAGCGCCGCCGTCTCGGCGACCCGCGCGCGGTCGGCCAGCCGGTCCAGCAGGTACGGCAGCAGGCGCCAGGAGTCGGCACGGTAGGGAAGCGTGTTCTCGCCGACCCCGGGCAGTTCGGTGGCGACGGCGGCGAAGCCGAGCCGGGCGAACAGCGGAAGCGTCGGAGCCCACTGCTCCTTGACGCTGACGATGCCTCCCATGATCAGCAGCAGCGGCCGCGGCCGGTCGGCCGACAGGCCGGACGCCCAGGCCGCCAGGTTGCCGTCCGGGTGTTCGAACTCCAGCCGCTCGATGCCGTTGCGGCCGGTGCGCCGCCAGGTGTCGAAGGCGTCGACGCAGCGGCGCTGGGCCTCCAGCCGGTCCTCGTCGCCGTGGTACGGGAAGCGGGCGAGCGCGTAGCGCCGGCAGGCGTCGAGCGGGCGGCCGGCCCGCAGCCGGTCGCCCTCGGCGGTCCACACCCGCGCCCAGGAGCCGGGGTCGCCGGGTTCGTCCCCGGTGATCCGGGACAGTACGGACCGGACGTACTGCTCCGTCAGGCCCTGGCCGCGTCCGTGCAGCCGGGCGAACTCCTTGAGCTCTGCCAGATGGTCCATGGTGCGTCCTCGGGTGGGCGGTAGGCGGGGGGCGGGGGCGGGGGCGGGGTGGTCGGCGCGGGCCGGGCCGGGGGCGGCCCCGGCCCGGCCCCGCCCGGAAGGACCGTGCGGGTGGCGGCTCAGGCCGTCCCCGCGGCGCCGGCGGGGCGGTCCGGGCCCGCGCCGTCCTCGAAGCCCTCCAGGGCCTGCTTGAGGTCGGCGAGGACGTCGGCGGCGAGGGCGCCGTCGATGACCCGGTGGTCGAAGGTGAGGCCGAGCCGCATCAGCGGGGCCACCTCGACCCGGCCGTCCCGCACCACGGGCCGGTCGAGCACCCGGCCGGCGTTCAGCGTCACCGCGGTGCCTCCGCTGGCGTGGAAGCCGTCCACCGGGCGGTGCCCGAGCGAGCTGACCGCGACGGTGCCCAGGACGCCGGGGCGGCGCCGGGGGCTGCGCAGCGCGGCGGCGAAGGCCAGCCGGCCGAGCGGGACCGGCAGCCGGCCCAGCATCCGCACGCCGCGGAACTCCGGGAGGTCGGCGGCGGCGATGTCCCGGTAGCGGTCGATCCGCGCCTGGATGGCGGGCAGGTCGGCGCTCTCCAGGCCCGGCAGCAGTGCGGAGAGCACGGTGCGCTCGCCGTCCACCGGGCGGTCGAGGGCGAGCTTGGCGGTGACGCCGGTGAAGCGGACCGTCCGGGGGCCCCGCAGGCCGGGCCAGCCCGGGGCCAGGACGGCGTTGGCCTCGGGGTGGCGGTCCAGCACGCGGCCGGTGGCGTGCAGCAGGTAGGCGACCACCGAGTAGCGGTTCCCGGCCGCCCCGGCCTCGGCGCGGTGGTGCTGGACGCGGGTCATGTCGACCTCGGTGTCCAGGTGCACCGGGCGCTGCCGGGCGGCGTGCTCCAGGAAGTAGAGGGTGTGCCGCCGGCGGCGCTCGGGGTGCGGGCGGGCGGCGGTCACCGGTCGACCGCCAGCCGGTAGATCTCCTCCAGGCTGCGGGCCTCCATCACCCGTCCGACCGGCAGCGGGCGGCCGGTGCTCCGCTCCAGCGCGGTGACCAGCTTGAGCAGGTAGAGGGAGTCCCACTCGGGGATCCGGTCGAGGTCGGCGGCGATGTCCCCGTCCGCCAGCGGGATGCCCAGTTCCTCGCGGACCAGGCGGGCGAACTCGTCGACGGTCTGCATCATGCGTCCAATCGGTGACGGAGTGTCACATCTTCTCCAGGGCGAAGCCCGCCTTGATCCACTTGCTGGACTCCACGGCCACCGCGAGGGCCTTCTCGCCGCGGGACATCTGCCCCAGCAGCCGCTCCAGCTGGAGGAAGGGCAGCGCGTTGCCGTTGTTGCCGGTGTCCGCGACGCAGGACACCTCGGTGGCACCGGGCACGTCGAGCTGCTCGTGGATGCGGCGGGTCATCCGGCCGGAGAGCTGCGGGGGCAGCAGGTAGTCGAGCTCCTCGGCGGACCAGTCCAGGTCGTCGAGCAGCTCCCAGAGGATCTCCACCGCCATCACCGGGACGAACTCCTCGATGGCCTTGTAGTCCTCCCGGACGGCCTGCCGGTCGTCGTACCGGTCGGCCAGGCCGAACCAGTCGATGACCTGGCCGGGTTCCCGGCCGAGGCCGGTGAACCGGTTGAGCACCCGGCGCAGCGCCACCGCCTCGCCCCTGGGCTCGGCGGTGAGCACCGCGGCGCCGGCGCCGTCGCCGAAGAGCACGTAGTTGACCAGGTCGCTCGGCGCCGCGCCGGCCAGGTCCCGGTCGAGGTCGAGGTGCTTGCTGCAGACGTCGCCGCCGATCACCAGGCCGGCCCGGTGGCCCTCGCCGGCGATCAGGGTCCGGCCGAGCCCGAGCGCCTGGACGGCACCGGCGCAGCCGGACTGGAGCTGGTACGTGGGCACCTGGTCCAGGCCGAGCTGGTCGGCGATGTGGTTGACGGTGGCGGGCATCAGGTGGTCCGGGGTCGCGGTGCCGAGCACCACGAAACCGATCTCCGCCGGGTCGATCCCGGCGGCGGCGACGGCCCGGGCGCCGGCCTGGGCGCACAGGTCGGCGAGCGACCAGCGCACCGTGCCGGTGGCGAGGTCGCGGGCGAAGTGGCGGGTGCGGGTGCCGATGAAGAGGTCGATCCACTCCTCGTTGACCCCCAGCACCTTGGCGAGCGCGGCGTTGTCGACCGGGTCGCCGGGCAGGGCGGTCCCGACCGAGGCGAGGTACGCCTGGACGGGATCGCGCTCGGGTGGCGGCTGCATGGTGTGCGGTCCTTTCTGCGGGACGGGTTCAGACGGCGGCGGTGTGCCGTTCGCCCAGGAAGCCGATGAGGTCGCCGACCGAGGACAGCCGGGGCAACAGGTCCTCCACGCTCAGCGGTTCGAGGCCGGTCAGCCGCTCCTCGATGCGCTTCTTGAGCTCCATGACCATCACCGAGTCGAAGCCGAGGTCCTCGAAGAGCCGTGCGTGCGGGGTGATCTCCTCGGGCGCGTAGCTGCCCACCTGCGCCACGGCGGCCAGGACGGCGCCGGCCACCGGGTCCGGGGCCCGGAGGCCCGGGTCGGACCCGGCCGGCCGCGGGTCGGCGGCGGACGGGACGGTCGCGGACGGGACGAGCGCGGACGGGTCGGAGGCGGACGGAACGGACGTGGACCGAACGGGCGGGCGGGCCCAGAACCGGCGGTCGTCGGCGAAGGCGTACGGGGCCAGCCGGTGCGCCCTGCGGTCCTCCTCGGCGTACACCGCGTGCCAGTCCGGGTCGGCCCCGCCGCGGAACAGCTCGGCGACGGCCTCGGCCAGCTCCCGCCCGCCGGCCTGCTCGCCCGGCACCGGCAGGACGCCGCGCGGGCCCGCCCCGGCGGGGGCACCGCCCAGCCGGCGGGCCATCGGGACGAGCACCGGCCGCGGGCCGACCTCCAGCAGGTGGGTCGGCGCCTCCGCGAGCAACTGCCGTGCGGCGTCCGCGAACAGCACCGGAGCGCCGATGTGCTCGACCCAGTAGGCCGCGTCCATCGGCTCGGCCTCCAGCAGCCTGCCGCGCAGCGTGGAGTACACCGGCAGGGCCGGGACGCTCCCGCCGGCCTCCTCCGCGACCGCGGCGAAGCGTTCCAGCACGGGCTCCATCAACGGCGAGTGGAAGGCGTGCGAGACCTCCAGGCGGCGCGAGCGCACCCCGGCGCGGGTCAGCTCCTCCTCGATCCGGGCCAGCGCCGCGAGGTCTCCGGAGAGCACGGTGGCCGTGGGCCCGTTGACGGCGGCGATCCCGATCAGCGGTTCGCCGGCGATCCGCTCGGCCAGGACGGCGGCCTCCGCGCGCACCGCCAGCATCCCGCCGCCCGCGGGGAGTTCCTGCATCAGCCGGCCGCGCGCCGAGACCAGCCGGGCCGCCTGCTCCAGCGGCAGCGCGTCGGCGAGCACCGCGGCCGCGTACTCGCCGATGCTGTGGCCGAGCAGCATCCCGGGGCGCACCCCGAGTTCGGTCAGGGTGGCGGCCAGCGCGTAGCCGACCGCGAACAGGGACGGCTGCGCCCAGCCGGTGCGGTGGACGGCGGGGTCCGCGGCGAGCAGCAGGTCGCGCACCGAGCCCTCGGTGTGCGGCCGGAGCGCCTCGTCCGCCCGGTCGAGGTGGCGGCGGAACAGCGGGGCGTCGCGGTAGAGGCCGGCCGCCATGCCCGGGTACTGCGAGCCCTGCCCGGTGAAGAGCAGGGCCACCCGCGGGCGCCCGCCCGGCCCGCCGGTGAGGCGGGTCAGCAGGTCCTCGTCGTCGGCCGCCCGGCGCAGGACGGCCGCCAGGTCGGCGGTGTCGGTGGCCGGTACGGCGAAGCGGTGCCGGTGGCCGGTCTTGAGCCGGGTGCTGCTCCAGCCCACGGCGCCGACCGGGGTCACCCGGTGGCGCTGGAGGGCGTCGGCCTGCGCCACCAGGTTGCGGCGCAGCGCCTGCGCGGTGGGCGCGGTCAGGGTGAACACCGCCGCCCCGAGGCCGGTGGGCCGGGCGGCGGATCCGGCCGTGGGCCGGGCGGCGCCGCCGGGCGCGGACTCCAGCACCGCGTGGGCGTTGGTGCCGCCCATGCCGAAGCTGCTGAGGCCGCCGACGGTGGTTCCGGCCGCCAGCCGCAGGGGCGCCTTGAGCAGCCGCAGGCCGTACTTGGAGAGTTTCAGCGCCGGGTTCTCCCTGGCGGCGAACCGGCTGGCGGGCACCACCCGGTGGTGCAGGGAGAGCGCCACCTTGATGAGTCCGGCGATCCCGGCGGCGCCCTCGGTGTGGCCGAGGTTGCCCTTGACCGAGCCGAGGGCCAGCGGCTTGCCGGTGCGGTCGGCGTGCAGGTCGCCGAGCGCCTTGACCTCGATCATGTCGCCGAGCACGGTGCCGGTGCCGTGGCCCTCGGTGAAGGCGACGTCGGACGGCTCGACCCCGGCCCGGCGGTAGGCGGAGGCCAGCACCTCCTGCTGCGACCAGCGGTTGGGCGCGGTGAGGCCGTTGCTGCGCCCGTCCTGGTTGACGGCGGTGCCGCGGATCACCGCGTACACCGGCTGCCCGTCGGCGATCGCGTCCTCGAGGCGGCGCAGCACCACCGCGCCGACGCCCTCGCCGCGGCCGATGCCGTCGGCGTCGGCACTGAAGGGCTTGCAGCGGCCGTCGGGCGCGGAGAGCCCGGCCTGGGTGTAGAAGATGCCGAGGGCCGGCGTGAGGGCGATGTTCACCCCGGCCGCGACGGCGGTGTCGCACTCCCCCGCGAGCAGGGCGTTGCACGCCAGGTGGACGGCGACCAGCGAGGAGGAGCAGGCCGTGTCCACGGCCAGGCTCGGGCCCTTGAGGTCGAGGTGGTAGGAGATCCGGTTGGCGGTCATGCAGTAGCCGTTGCCGGATCCGACCTGCGCGGTGACCCGCGCGTAGTCGGTGAGGTGGAGGTGGGCCCACTCGTTGCCCATGATGCCGACGAAGACCCCGGTGTCGGTCCCGGCCAGGCTCTGCGGCGCGATTCCGGCGTCCTCGACCGCGCGCCAGGCGCACTGCAGGACCAGCCGCTGCTGGGGGTCCATCGCGGCGGCCTCGCGCGGCGAGATCGCGAAGAACTCGTGGTCGAAGGCGTCCGGGTCGGTGATGAAGCCGCCGCTGGTGGTGTTGGAGTGCCCCTCGGCGCCTTCGGGCGAGTAGAAGTCGTCGGCGTTCCACCGCTGTTCGGGCACCCGTCCGACGCCGTCACCGGAGCGCATCAGCAGGTCCCAGTACGCGGCGGGGTCCGGTGCGCCGGGGAAGCGGCAGTCGATGCCGACGATGGCGACGGGCTGCATCATGCCTCTCCCACGGTGGCGCGCAGCTCCTCCACCAGGTATCCGGCGAGCGCGTCGACGGTCGGGTAGTCCCAGGCCACGGTGGGCTCCAGGACGAGGTCGAAGTCCTCCTCGATGTCGCCGCACAGGCTCAGCGCGGCGACCGAGTCCAGGCCGTACTCGGCGAGCGGGACGCCGGGGGCGATCTCGTCGGCCGGGCGCTTCAGGTAGAGGGAGATCCGGTCGGCGAGCCAGCCGGTCAGGGTCTCGACGGTGTGCTCGCCGAGGGTGGCCGGAAGGCCGGTGGTGGGGACGGTCATGAGGTGCTCCTCGCTGCGTGGGAAAGGACGGGGCGGCCGGTCAGCCGGCCAGCGGGGTGTCGTAGAGGTCGTAGCCGCGGCGCTCGTGGAAGCGGCGCAGCAGTTCCTGGTGGACCTTCTCCTCGCAGCCGGCCGGCAGGTCGGCCGGGCGGCGTCCGAGGCGCCGGGCGAGCCGGTGCAGGGCGGCCGCGGCCCAGGAGGGGTCGGCGAGGAAGGGGTCGGTGCCGTCGGCCCGGGCCGCGCGCCGGACGCCGAGGACGGCGGCCGCGGCGAGGACCACCGCGTAGCGGTCGGCCAGGGCGAAGGCGCCGGGGCCGGCCAGGGCGGTGCGGTCCTGGGGGGCGAGGGCGAGGCTGTCCTGCTGGATCCGCCGCAGCTCGTCCACCATGGCGAGCGCGAGGGTCCGCAGGGCCCGCTCCTCGGGCGCCGGGTCGGGCCGGTCGTCGCGGGAGGCGACCAGCGAGGCGCTGAGGCTGTCCCGTCCGGCGGCGAGGGTGAGCCGGTCGAAGGGGATCCCGGGCAGGTCCGTGCGGGTCTCGAAGAGCGCCGCGGGCGCCTCGTCGCCGGTGAACCAGGCCCGCCGGGCGAGCCTGGCCAGCTGCGGGACGACGGTGGCCTGGCAGGCCGCCGAGCCGGCGTGGCCGAGGCTGAGCACCGGGAGGTCGCGCAGGTGCTTCTGGAAGGCGCCGAACTCGCCGTCGCGGAGGTAGAACCGGGCGCCGAGCACGATCGACAGGTCGTGCATGACCTCCGTCAGCACCTTGGGCACCAGGTACTTGACGACGGCGGCGGACACGCTGGTCTCCTCCGGCAGGAGGTGCACGGCGCGGGTTCCGACCAGCGAGAGGCTGTCGCAGACCAGCAGGTCCAGGAAGGCGCCGGTGAGGGTGGAGCGGGCGTGCGGGATCTCCGCCACCGGGCGCCGGTAGAGGCGCCGGCCCAGGGCGAACCCGACGACGGTTCGCAGGCCGGTGTCGGCGGCTCCGAGCGCCATCCCGGGCAGGACGCTGCGGGTGATCTGGAAGGAGCGCAGCGCCAGTTCCGCGCCCTGGCCCTGCTCGCCGACCAGGGTGGCGGCCGGGACGGGGCAGTCGTCGAAGTCCAGGCCGGAGATCCGGCAGCCGCGCACCCCGGCGGTGGGGTGGCGGGGCAGGGTGGCGAAGCGGGCCGGGTCGAGCTGGTCGCGCTCCGCCAGCAGGACCGAGTGGCTGCGGGCGCCGGGCGCGTCGTCGGTGCGGGCGAACAGCGCGAAGGCGGCGGCCCGGTCGGCGTTGTTGATGACCTGTTTGCGGCCGTGCAGCCGGTAGCCGCCGGGCTCGGGCCGGGCCCGGAAGTCGTTGCGCAGGAAGTCGTTGCCGTGCGCCAGCTCGTGGTAGGCGACCGAGACCTTGGCGCCGCCGAGCAGCAGTTCGGCCAGCCGGGCGCGCTGCTGCGCGCTGCCCGCGGTCCAGACGTTGACGGCCGCCATGAACGAGGTGACGCCGTAGCCGAGGCCGAGTGCGACGTCGCGCCGGAAGACCGGCCGCAGGGTGCGGGCCAGGGTGTCGATCCGGGTGAGCCGCCCGCCGAGTTCGGCGGGGACGAATTCGGCGGTCAGGCGGAGGTCGTCCAGCAGTTGTTCGCCGGCCCCGGACAGCTCGCCGGCCTCGTCGGCGGCCAGCAGCCGTTCGGTGCCGACCGGGTTGGCCGGGTCGCCCGGGTCGCCGAAGCGGCGTTCGAGTTCGGCGACCCGGTCCCGGGCCGCGGTCTCCTGGGCCCCCTCCCGGGGGCGGTCGGCGGGGGCCTCCGGACGGGGGAGTCCGGGGGCCGCGGAATCGGTCAGCATGGCGCCCCCTCGGCAGGACGGTCGTCGGTGGGTGCGGGGCGGTGCAGCCGCAGCGGGAGCAGGGAGTGCAGCTCGCCGGCCGCCCGGGTGTCGCGCAGCCGTGCCAGCAGCGCGGGGTAGGCCTCCGGCCGGGGGCCGTCCTGCTCGCCGAGCCGGACCAGCAGCCGGTCCAGGGCGGGCCACAGCCAGACGCCGTCGCGCCAGAGCGCGCCGGTGCGTCCCCGGGCGGCGGCCCGGTGGTTGTGCGCCCACAGGCCCAGGCAGGCGGCGCCCGCCAGGCAGAGGCTGTAGCGCCGGGCGACCTCGAAGGCGGCGGTCGGCACGTCGGAGACCGGGGAGCGGTGGGCGGCCATCTCGGCGTGGACGCGGCCGGTCGCGGCGAGCAGCAGTTCGGCGGCCTCCAGGGCGCCGTCGAGCGCGGGGTCGTGCCCGGCCTCGGCGCGCAGGGCGGCCACGGAGGCCGGCAGCGACGCGACGATGCCGCTGCCGCCCTTGGCGACCAGGGAGAGCCGGGACGGGTCCAGGGCCGGCAGCGGCGCGGCCAGGTCGAAGGCGGTGGCGGCCCCGGCGGTGTCCCCGGTGCCCCGTTCCCAGCCGCGGGACAGTGAACGGAACTGGTTGACCAGGGAGTTGAGGTTGACCAGGGTGTTGCCGTCGAAGAGTCCGACGATCCGGTGGTCCCGGTCGACCTTCTGGAACATGCCGCCGGCGTGCTCCCCCTTGAGGAAGGCGCGGGCGCCCAGCAGCCGGGTCAGTTCGGCGATGACCTGCTCGGTGCCGGTGGGCACCAGGTACTTGGTGGCGGCGGCGGCCACGCCGAGCTCGCCGGTGAGGGTGTGGACCGAACGGATCGCGACCGTCGCCAGCGCCTCGCCGACCAGCACGTCGGCGGCGGCCGAGGCGAGCACCTGCCGCGCCTGCGGCAGGTCCACCAGGCGGCGGCCGTACAGCTCCCGCCGCTCGGCGAAGTCCAGGGCCAGCGCGAGGGCGTGGTCGGCGGCGCCCAGCGACAGCGCGGCGCACATCGTCCGGGTCAGCTGGAGCGCCTTGAGCACCGTCTCCAGGCCGCCGCCCTCGGTGCCGACGAGGGCGGTGGCCGGCACCGGGGCCCGGTCGTAGGCGATGCCGCTGATGTCGGCGCCGCGGATGCCGTGGGTGCGGATCTTGTCGAGGCAGCGGTAGTGCTCCGGGCCGAGGCCGCGCTTGTCCATCAGCAGCACGCTGAACCCGCGCGGGCCGCCGGCCGGGTCGGTGCGTACGAGCGCGGACAGGACGCTGCCCCGGGTGGCGTTGTTGATCAGCCACTTCTCGCCGCTGACCAGCCAGCCCCCGGCGCCGTCCGGTTCGCCGTGCACCTCGTCGGCGAGCAGGTCGCTGCCGTGCGCCCGCTCGGTGAGGCCCAGCGACACCGGGACGCCGGCGCGGATGTCCGCGGCCAGCCGGGCGGCCTGCTCGGGGCTGCCCGACACCCAGACGCAGACGCCGCCCAGGTAGGTCTTGCCGTGGCCGATCGCCACGGTGAGGTCGCGGCGGGCGACGGTCCGCATGACCTGCATGACGGTCTCGTAGTCGGTGAGCCGGCCGCCGTGCTCGGCGGGCACGTAGTGGTCCTGGAGGCGCCAGTCCTCCAGGACCCGGCAGATGTCGGCCGGGAAGGTCTCGCTCTCGTCCAGCTCCAGGCTGCGGGCGTACGAGAACACGGTGCCGGGGGCGTCCGGGTCGCCGAGGAACTGTTCGAGCTCCTCGGCGACGCGGTACGGCGCGTGGTCCATGTCAGCCCACCGGTTCCGGGTCGCGGGTGCCGACGAGCTCGCGCACCGCCGGGTCGAGCACGGCGTGCAGCGGGGTGACGGCGCCCTCCAGGAACAGCTTGCGCATCAGGGTCCGCTGGATCTTGCCGCTGGTGGTGCGGCGGACGGTGCCCGGGCGCACCAGCAGGACGTTGCCCGCGGGCACCGCGAACTCCCGGCTGACCAGGGCCTGGACGGTGGCGGTGAGCTTCTTGAGGTCCTGGTCCGCCAGGGCGCTCGGGCGGACCTCGTGGATCACCACCAGGTGCTCCTGGCCGGTGTCGACGGCGAAGACCGCTCCGGCGCCGAAGGCCGTCGGCTCCAGGGCGCGCACCGCGTTCTCCACGTCGTACGGGTAGATGTTGCGGCCGTTGATCAGGATCATCTCCTTCAGCCGGCCGGTGACGAACAGTTCGCCGCGCTCCACCGCGCCCAGGTCGCCGGTCCGCAGCCAGCGGCCGAGCTCCTCCGCGCCGGCGATCCGGGCGCCGAACACCTCCGCGTTGACCTCGGGGCGGTCCCAGTAGCCGGAGGAGACGCTGGCGCCGCGCACCCAGATCTCGCCGACCTCGCGCTCGGGGCGTTCCGCACGGGTCTGCGGGTCGACGATGCGCACCTCGAAGTCCTCGGAGCCCACGACGCCGCTGGAGGCCAGGGCCCGCGTCGGCTCCCGGAGGAACGGCCCCTCCAGCCGGCCCGCCTCCAGGCCCGCGGCGTCCACCTCGCGCAGCACCGCCGGCCGGCCGTGCCGCTTGCCGGAGACCAGCAGCGTGGTCTCGGCCATGCCGTAGCAGGGGAAGAACGTGTCGGCCCGGAAGCCGTACGGCCCGAAGCGCTCGGCGAAGGCCCGCAGGGTGTCGGCGCGGACCGGCTCCGCGCCGTTGCAGGCGACCTGCCAGCTGGACAGGTCGATGCCCTCCAGGTGGGCGTCGGTCACCCGCCGCAGGCAGAGGTCGTAGGCGAAGTTGGGGGCGGCGGAGATGGTCACCCGGTGCTCGCCGATCAGTTCCAGCCAGCGCACCGGACGGCGCAGGAAGGAGGTCGGGGACATCAGCACCGCGCTGGTGCCCAGCCACAGCGGCTGGAGCACGTGCCCGATCAGGCCCATGTCGTGGTAGAAGGGCAGCCAGCCGCCCAGCACGGTGTCCGGGCCGCTGCCGGTGGAGCGCTGGATGGCGGCCTCGTTGGCCAGCAGGTTGGCGTGCGAGACCATCACGCCCTTGGGCTCGCTGGTCGAGCCGGAGGTGTACTGGAGGAAGGCCAGGTCCTCGGGGCGCAGCCCCGGGTCGCGCCAGGCGGCGGCGTCGCCCACCGGCCCGTCCGTGGCGAGGCAGAGCACGTCGGAGAAGCCCTCGTCCGCCAGCCACGCCCCGACGTCCGGCGCGTGCTTGCCGATGGTCAGCACGGCGCCGACCCGGGCGTCCCGGACGATCCCGGACACCCGCTGGAAGTGCTGGCCCTGCTCCGTGGGCAGGGGCGCCGGGACGGCCACCGCGCCCGCGTACAGGCAGCCGACGAACGCCGTCAGGAACTCCAGTCCCGACGGGTACAGCAGCAGCACCTGCCGGCCGGTCATCCCCCGGTCCTGCAGCCAGGCCGCCAGCTCCTTCGCCGACCGGTCCAGGCCCGCGTACGTGAGCCGTTCCGGTTCCACCCCCCGCACCCCGTTCTCCAGGAACAGGTAGGCGTCCGCATCCCCACGCTCTGCCGCCCGCGCGAGCACCAGCTCCGCGAACGATCGGAAACCCGCCACCGTCAATCCCCCTCGTTCGGTCGACACGTCCGGACCGATCATCAGTTCGAGCACTAAAGCCGCCGTTGCGCTACACGCGCCTGCGCAGGCCCTCCAGTTGGGCCCACAGCTCCTGCTCCCGCTCCGACAGCGGGACCCCGCGCAGCAGGCGCTCGGGGTGGTCCGCCGGCGGTTCCTCCAACGGCGCGGGCGCCGGCTCCCGGCCGACGGTCAGGTGGTACTCGACCGTGACCGCCCCGAACATCGCGCCCAGGTTGGCCAGCGCCCGGACCCAGCCGGCGGCCCACCGCCGCAGCGCCGCACGCCGCCGCTCCCCCGGCCCCACCGCTACGCCCCCCGGTCCGGGGCCCGGTCGAAGTCCGCGGTCAGGGCGACGTGCCCCGGCACCTCGGGCAGGACCTCCAGGTCGTGCCGGAAGGACACCTCCCCGGCCGCGTCCTCACCGGTGGGCACGAAGCCCAGCGACGGGTAGAGCCCGCGCACCTTGCCGTTCTTGGCGGTGGGCCGGAAGCGGGCGCGCACGGCCGGCGCCCCGGCCCGCCGGGCGCGCTCCAGCACGGCGGCCAGCGCGGCCTGTTCGATGCCCCGGGCGAAGACCCGGCAGCTCAGCAGGGCGTTGTCGATGTGCCAGCCGTCCTGGGCCGTGCGCACCAGGACCAGGCCCACCAGCCCGTTGTCGCCGAACCGGTCGGTGGCGCGGACCGCGAGCACCAGGTGCTCCGCCGCGTCCATCCGGGCCCGGACGTCGGCCGCCTGGAGCCGCTCGGTGGTGAGGTTGAACTGGTTGGTGCGCAGGGTGATCTGGGAGGCCCTGGCCACCTCGTGCTCCCGCACCGGCGAGAGCGAGACCCGCACGTCGAGCCGGGCCAGGTAGTCCTCCATCGAGCCGGCGTCGTCCAGCAGGTCCTGCCGGGCGGCCTCGGAGCGGTACTGGTCCGCGCGGACCCGGTCCTCCGCGGTGAGCGCGGCCACGTCGAACCAGCCGTCCGCGAGCAGCCGCTCCACGTGCAGCGCCGGCTCCTCGTCCAGCCGGACGACGGCCACCTGGGGCAGGCTGCTCGCGACCAGCCCGCACTCGAACGGCGAGTCGTCGACGAAGACGAAGCTGTCCACGCCCAGGTTGAGCCGGCGCGCGATGTCCAGCAGATTGCCGTCCTTGGGCTCCCAGTTGGCGTTCACCCGGACGAAGTCGCCCTCCCGGAGCACCATGTCGGGGTGGTCGCGCAGCACCCCCAGCACCGCCTCCTGGTCGTTCTTGCTGGACACCGCCAACAGGACGCCCTGGGCCCCTATTTGGGCCACCACCCGCTGGAAGCGGCCGAACGCCTCGCCCCGGTAGGTGGTGGCCGCGGCGATGCCCTCCGGACCGTCGTCGCCCAGGATGCCGTCCCACAGGGTGTTGTCGAGGTCGACCACCAGCACCTTCCTGGCCCGGCCGCGCAGGCCGCGCACCAGGTGGCCGACCTCGCGGGCGTACGCCGCGAGCAGCTCCTCGCCGAGCTGCGCCTTGGCGTAGGCGGCCAGCCGGGGCTCGTTCACCGGTCCGCCCGCGGCGACCAGCGGGTCCAGGTCGACCACGCGCACCCGCTCGTGGTCCAGGGCGATCCGCAGCAGCCCGGCGTTGAACTCCCGCCACGCGATGCCGATCCGCGCCCGTGAGCGCGCGTCGACCAGCTGACGGGTGTGGACGGGCAGCAGCGGCACCGTGTTGAGCACCAGGGTGCCGCTGCCGTGCCCGACGTAGCGGGCGGCCAGCGCGGTCAGCAGGCGCAGCTTGGCCGCGACCGCGTCCTCCAGGTCCTCCGCCCGCCAGGGGTGCGGCAGTTCGTCGAACACCAGCTGGGCGTCCAGCACGCACAGGGCGAGGTCCACGCCCGCCGCGTACAGCTCGCTGCCGGTGTCCTGCAGGTCCCGCAGCCAGGAGCCGTAGTCGGCGGTCGTCGCCTTCGCCACGAAGCCGTGGCGGGCGAGCTCGGCGGTGAGCGGGGCGGTGAGGGCGCCGAGCGTGGAGTGGCCGGTGACGGCCACGCCGACCGCCTCCAGCCCTTCGTGGCGGGCCAGCACCTCGGCCGGGTCGAGCCGGGCCAGCAACTGCCCGGCCCGGGCCAGGTCCCGCCCGGGCGTCCCGGCCGGCGCGCCCGCCGCCAGCTCGGCCAGCAGCCCGGGCACCTGCGGGTACTCCTCGGCCAGCCGCCCCTCGCCGTGCAGGGCGCGCAGCCGGTCCAGCGGCCCGGTCCGCTCGCCGGTGGCCGTGTTCACAACCGCGGTCACGGTCTCTCCTTCGCTGCCTCTGATGGACGCGCCGAGCCTGCGCGGACCCTCTTAAGGCGTCCTTGCGCGCGGGCCGGGAGCGCTTCGCAAGGAGGGCTTTAGCCGGTCCGCGAAGGGTGGCGGCCGAGACCGTGCCTCCGGATCCACCCACACGCGAGGAGCAAGCCATGACAGATACGGCCGGATCCAGGCCGGTGAGCACCCAGGTGTGCATCGTCGGCGCCGGTCCCGCCGGGCTGACGCTGGCGCTGGAGCTGGCCCGCCGGTCGGTGTCGGTCACCGTGGTGGAGCAGAGCGCCCACTTCGACCGCTCGTTCCGGGGCGAGTCGATCTCGCCGGACTCGGTGTGGCTGCTGGAGCGGCTCGGCATCCTGGACAAGGTCAGGGACAGCACCCTGGAGACCCGCCGGATGGAGATCCTCGACGGCGGCCGACCGGTGCTGAAGGCCGAGTTCGCGGCCTTCGACCAGCCCTGCCCGTTCCCGATGGAGCTGCCGCAGCCCCCGCTGCTGACCGCGCTGGCCGACGAGGCCGCCGCGCTGCCGGGCTTCACCCTGCTGCGCCGGACCACCGCGGTGGAACTGCTGCGGGACGGCACGGCGGTGACCGGCGTCCGGGTCCGCGGCCCCGAGGGCGAGTCCGAGGTCCACGCGGCGCTGACGGTGGCGGCCGACGGCCGCTTCAGCAAGGTCCGCGAGATGGCGGGGCTGCCGTACGAGAAGATCCCGCTGGAACGGGACTTCGTCTGGTTCAAGGTGCCGCAGCCCGAGGCCTGGGACCCGCACACCTACCGGGTCCGCATCCAGGGCGACCGCCACGGACTGTTCATCCCGACCGTGCCCGACCTGGTGCGGGTGGGCTTCAACATCCCCAAGGGCGGCCTGCGCGAGATGCGCAGGCAGGGCATCGAGTCGCTGTACGCCCGGGTCGACGAGCTCGCCCCGGAGGTCTCCGCCGGAGTGCGGGAGTCCGTCACCAGCTGGTCGGACACCTCCATGCTGGACATCTTCACCACCGTGGTGCCGCACTGGTCGCAGCCCGGCCTGGTGCTGGTGGGCGACGCCGCGCACACCCTGACCCCGGTGCTGGGACAGGGCGTCAACCACGCGATCGCCGACGCGGTGGTCCTGGCGCCGCTGGTCGCCGAGGCGTTGGCCGGCGACGGCGGACCGGGCGCCCTGCACGCCGCCTGCCGCCGGTTCCAGCACGTGCGGGAGGGGCACGTGGCCCGCTCCCGCGGCCTCCAGATGCGCCAGGAGCGGGCGTTCGCGCTGAGCGATCCCGTCCCGGTGGCGCTGCGCCGGCTGGCCTACCGCCTGGTGAGCTCCAACAGCCTCCTCAAGCGCAGGATCGTCGCCGGCATCTACTACCCGCTCCAGGACGCGCACCGGAGCGGACGCGCCGTCCTGCCCGTGGCCCCCCACCGCACGGGCTCCGTGAGCTGACCGACAACCACAGATTCGGAGAGGAACCACCGATGACCGCACAGCCCGACGCAGCACCCGCCCCGGAGGCCCAGGAGGTGCCGGACTACCCGTTCGAGCGCCCGTCCGCGATGCAGGCCTGCCCGTTCTACGGCCACCTCCGGGAGAACCGGCCGGTGGCCGAGGTGCGCATGCCCAGCGGCGACCACGCGTACCTGGTCACCCGGTACGACGACGTGCGCACCGTGTTCTCGGACCCGCGCTTCAGCCGGGCCGCCACCCTGGAGGACGGTGCGCCCCGGCTCGCGGCGGCGCCGCAGAAGTTCAAGAGCCTGCTGAACATGGACCCGCCGGAGCACACCCGGGTGCGCAAGCTGGTCTCCCGGGAGTTCACCGTCCGCCGGGTGGCCGCCCTGCGGCCCCGGATCCAGGAGCACACCGACGCCCTGCTGGACGCCATGGCCGCGAGCGAGGGGCCGGTGGACCTCATCCCGGCGCTCGCCTTCCCGCTGCCGGTGACCGTGATCTGCGAGCTGCTCGGGGTGCCGTTCGAGGACCGGGAGAAGTTCTCCGCCTGGTCCAGCGCCTTCCTGGCGACCACCTCGCGGACCAAGGAGGAGATGCTGGAGGCCCAGGTCGGCCTGTTCACCTACCTCTCCGAGCTGGTCGAGGCCAAGCGGCAGCAGCCGGACGACGGCCTGCTGTCCGCCCTGGTCTCCATCCACGACGAGGACGGCGACCGGCTCAGCCACGAGGAGCTGATCTTCCTCGGGATCAGCCTGCTGGTGGCCGGCCACGAGACCACGGTCAACCAGATCGCCAACAGCGTGGTCGCGCTGCTCACCAACCCGGAGCGGCTGGCCGAGCTGCAGGCGAACCCGGAGCTGATCGACGCCGCGGTGGAGGAGCTGCTGCGCGCCTACCCGCCGGGCGACGAGGGGCTGCTGCGGATCACCACCGAGGAGCTCGAACTGGGCGGCGTGGTGATCCCCAAGGGCTCCGCGGTGCTGCCCGGCCTGGCCTCCGCCAACCGCGACCGCCGCCAGTACACCGACCCGGACGAGCTCGACTTCCACCGGCCGAGCAACCCGCACTTCGCGTTCAGCCACGGCACCCACTACTGCATCGGCGCGGGCCTGGCCCGGCTGGAGCTCCAGATCGCGATCGGCTCGCTGTTCCAGCGCTTCCCCACCCTGAAGCTGGCCGTGGCCCCGGAGGACCTGCCGCGCCCCTCGGGCATGCTGGTGCACGGCATCAGCGCGCTGCCCGTGGTGTGGTGACCCCGGCGCGTCCCCGCCCCTGACGACGAGCAGCCCCCGGACCGGAGTCCGGGGGCTGCTCGTCGTTCGCCGGGCCCGGGTACGGTGCGCCGGGCCGGGGTGTGCGGGCCAGGTGTCCGGGGAGGACGGAAACGGCTCCCGGGTCCGCGAGACGGAACTCGCGGACCCGGGAGCCGCCTGCCGGCGAGGCCCTGCTCAGCGGCCCGACGCCGCCCGGTCGGGCGCGGTGGACACCGGCCCGGGCTCCGGGGCGGCCGCGACGGCCGCCCCGGCCGCGCCCGTGGCGGGCTGCTCGGCCTCGGCCTGCCGCCGGCGCAGCCGGGACCGGACCCAGAACGCCACGCGGACCACGACCGCGACGATCGCCGCGGAGATCACCGCGTGCTCCGGGACTGGATGGGGCGCATGGAAACTCCTGTGCTGGCGCCGGGGCCCGTCCCGGGAGCCGCCGCTGCGGGGCGGCTCCCGGGACGGGCCCGGGGCGGTTCGGGGACGGGCGGTCGGTCGGTCGGGGACGGCGTCAGGCCGGGTCGGCCACGCGTCCGCCGCGCAGCCCGGCGATCACGTCCCACAGCTGCGCCGGGGTGGCGAAGGTGTCGGCCACCAGCTCGCCGTCCGGGATGCTGATCCCGTACACCTGCTCCACCTGGACGAGGAGCTCGACCATGGCGAGCGAGTCCAGGCCCGCGGCGCGCAGGCTGGCGTCACCCGTCAGCGGGCCGCGGGCGGCGAGCCGGGGCAGGGTCTGGAGCAGCAGTTCCTCGAAGGCCGTGTCCCACGGCCGGTCCTGGCGGGTCTCGTCGGTCATGGGTGCTACCTCCGTGCGGTGGATGGGTCGGTGGTGCGGGCGGCGTCGTCGCCGGGCTCCAGGGCCCGGCGCTGCAGCGCCAGCCGGGTCGCGGAGACCACGCGGTCGCCGTCGACCAGTACCTCGGCCGGGGCCCGGTGGCCGAGGAAGCCGAGCAGGCTGGCGGTGAGGCCGTACGCGCCCACGTTGGGGACGGCGAGCAGGTCGCCGGAACGGACCCCGGGCAGTTCCACGGCCCGGGCCAGGATGTCCGCCGGGGTGCAGAGCGGACCGGCCAGGGTCACCGGCTCGGCCGGCTCCCCGGCGGCCGGGGTCCGGGCCGGCCCGGTCGGCTGGGCCCGCAGGGGCAGCAGCCGGCCCAGACCGGACAGCCCCCCGAGGTGGTTGATCCCGGCGTCGAGCACCGCGTAGGTGCTGCCCCGGCTCGGCTTGACGTCGGTCACGGTGCTCAGCAGCCGCCCGCTGTCGCCGACCAGGTAGCGGCCGGACTCGAAGGCGATCACCGGCCGCCCCTCGCGCCAGCCGGGCAGGTTCTCGTCCAGCACCTCGGCCAGGGCCTCCCGCAGCCGCCGGTACACCGGCCGCTCGCCGGCCGTCGCGTACGGGCAGGCGAAGCCGCCGCCGAGGTCCAGCAGCTCCAGCTCGATGCCGAGCCGGTCGCGCAGGTGGGCGGCGGTGCGCACGCTCTGGGCCAGTTCGGCGATCAGGCCGTCCTCGTCCGCGGAGTTGGTCAGCGGGAAGAAGTGCAGCCCGACGACCCGGGTGCCGGCGACCCGCAGCCGGTCGGCCTCCTTCGCGAGCCAGTCCAGGTCGAAGCCGAACTGGGAGGGGCCGCCGGTCATCCGCAGCCCCGCGGTGCCCGGCGCGCCGGCGGCGTTGATCCGCAGCACGCAGTCGGCCACCGCGTCATGGGCGGCGGCGGCCGCGCCGACCCGCTCCAGGTCCCCGAAGGACTCGACGGAGAAGGCGCGCACCCCGGCGCGCACCGCCTCGTCCAGCTCGGCCGCCACCTTGCCCGGCCCGGAGTACAGCAGTTCCCCGGCCGGGTGCCCCGCCTCCAGCGCCGCGGCCAGCTCGCCGCGCGAGGTGACCTCGGCGTGCACGCCGCCGCGGCGCAGTTCGGCGACCAGGGCGGGGTGGGGGTTGGCCTTCAGGGAGTAGTAGATCCGGGAGGGCTGCGGGACGGCCTCGCGCAGGTCCCGGGCGGCGGCCCGGACCCGGGCCGCGTCGTAGACGTACAGCGGGCTGCCGTACGCCGCGACCAGTTCGGGATCGGTGAACGCGCCCGCGGTCACGGGCCCACCTCGGCACCGGGGCCGCCCGCGGCCCGCCACTCGGGCTCCGCCAGGATCTCCAGCACGGCGCAGGTGCAGGTGAAGCCGGATCCGCTGCCGACCACCAGGACCTTGTCGCCGGGGCGCAGCACGCCCGTCTCGGCCAGGTCGTTCAGCCCGGCGAACTGGTCGGCGGCGCCGAGGTGTCCGGCCCGGCGGGCGAACTCCCAGGTGGTGCGCTCCTCGGAGACCCCGAGCATCTTCTGCACCTGCCACTCCATCTTGCTGCGTCCGGTCGCCGGGATGACCGTCCAGGCCAGGCCCTGACGGTCGGTGCCGGCGTCCGCGAGGGCGGTGTCGATGGCCTCGCCGACCACGCCGACGAGCCGCTCGGTCGCCTCGCGCAGGCTGCCGTGCTGCTGCACGTAGTGGCCGACCCGCTCGCTGAGGGTCTGCTGCTCGCCGGTGGGCAGCGGCTCGAAGCCCCTGCCCCGGACCACGGCCTCCAGCGAGTTGTCCGAGACCGTCGCGGTGGACACCAGCCGGGCGAACCCGCCCCGGTTGCTCAGCACCACGGCGGCGGCGCCGTCGCCGTAGACGATGCCCTGCTCCTGCCGCCAGCGGCGCATCAGCGGCGCGCCGAAGCGGTCGGCCGTGGTGAGCACCGCGCTGGTGCCGGGCTCCGCCGACGCCAGCCGGTGGGCGGCGAGCTCCAGGCCGGCGAGGCCGGCGTTGCACTCCTGCTTCAGCTCCAGCGCGGTCACCCGGGGGCCGACGGCGTGGTTGGCCACGTAGGAGGCGGCCGGCCAGCCGTCGATGCCCTGGAAGTAGATGTAGCTGTGCACCAGCAGCGCGACGTCCTCCGGGGAGGCACCGGAGCGCTTGAGCGCGGTGGTGGCGGCCTGCACCGCCATGTCGGGCGGCGCCACGTCGTCCGGGGCCACCCGGACCGACAGCAGCCCGTCGGCCTCGAACTGCTCGGGGTCGTACTCACCCGAGTCGACGGCGGAGCGCGCGGAGACCGCCGGCGGCAGCCAGGCTCCGGTCCCCGACACATACACGTTTTGCCAGCGCATGGGGTCTCCATTCCTCGTGACGGTCCGTCGGGCGATGGAGTCGAGCCCTCACCCCGCCGTCCACGGCATCCTCCGAGCGCCAACTTGGGTGCCGCTAAAACCCGGCGGGCGACCCGCGCCCGGGCCGCGCACAAGCCCGGCTTCAGCCCGGCCGACCAGCCTGGGGCGCGACGGCCCCGCGACCGGGGCCGGCCCTGCCGACGACGGGAGCCGAGCATGCAGCAATCCCCCGGGGACGAGGCGCCCCCCGACCCGCGCCGGTGGTGGGTGCTCGCGGTGCTGTCCGCCGCGCTGTTCGCGATCCTGCTCAACAACAGCCTGCTCAACGTGGCGGTGCCGCAGCTCATCCGCAGCACCGGCGCGGGCATGTCGCAGGCGCAGTGGATCGTCGACGCGTACACCCTGGTGTTCGCCGGGGCCCTGCTGACCGCCGGGACGCTCGGCGACCGCTACGGCCGCAAGCGGGCCACCCTGGCCGGCACCGCGACGTTCGGGGCCGGTTCCCTGGTGGCGCTGTTCGCCGACGGACCGTCCCAACTGCTCGCCGCACGGGCCGTGATGGGGCTCGGGGCGGCGTTCGTGATGCCGGGCACCCTGGCGATCCTGGTGAACGTCTTCCCGGCCCGCGAACGCGCCCGGGCGATCGCCGTCTGGGGCTCGGTCTCGGCGCTCGGCGTGGCGGCCGGCCCGGTCCTGGGCGGCGCGCTGGTGGACCGCTTCTGGTGGGGGTCGGTGTTCGCGGTGAGCCTGGTGCCGGCGGTGCTGGTGCTGGTGGCGGGCGCCGTGCTGCTGCCGGAGTCGGCCGATCCGGCCCCGCGCCCGGCCGACCCGGTGGGCGCCCTGCTGGGCGCCGGCGCCATGGGCGGGGTGGTGTACGGGGCGATCCAGGCCTCCGGGCACGGCTGGACCTCGCCGGGCGTGCTGGCGGCGCTGGCCGCCGGCGGGGCCGCCGCGGTCGCCTTCGTCGCCTGGGAACGCCGGCACCCGCACCCGATGGTGGACCTGGCCCTGCTGCGCAGGCCGGCCTTCGTCGGCGCCGGGGGCGGGAACCTGCTGCTGATGACCGGCGTGGCCGGCACGTTCTTCGTGCTCACCCAGCGGCTGCAGTTCGGCCTCGGGCTCAGCCCGCTGCGGGCCGGGCTCGGAATGCTGCCGAGCGCCCTCTCGGTGGGTGTCGGGGCCTTCCTCTCCGGTCGGCTGACCCGCCGTCACGGCCCGCGCGGGGCGGTCGGCGCGGGACTGGCGCTGGCGGCGGCCGGCATCGTCGTGGTCGGTGTGGTGGACGGCGGCTACCCGCCGGTGCTGGCCGGCCTGGTGGTCACCGGGATCGGCTTCGGGCTGGCCATGACGCCGGTGACCGACACGGTGATCTCCCTCGTCCCCGAGGCCCGTTCGGGCTCCGGCGCGGCCCTCAACGACACCTTGCAGGAGCTGGGCAACGCGCTGGGGGTGGCGCTGGTCGGCACGGTGCTCGCCCGCCGCTACGCGAGCGGGGCGGCCGGGCTGCCGGACCCGGCCGACCGCTCGCTGCACGACGCCCTGGAGCTCGCGGAGCGCACCGGCGGCCGGGCCGGGGACGCACTCGCGGCCGCGGCGCGGCAGGCCTTCGACCACGCCGCGGCGGCCGGGCTCGGCACCGCCGCCGCGGTGGTGGCGGTGGGCGCCGTGCTCGGCGCCGTCCTGCTGCCGGGCCGGTCGGAGCCGCCGGCCGGACCGGCGCCGCGGAGCGCTTCCCCGGTCGACCCCGCGCGCTCCCCGACGGACCGTCAACCCGGCCCCGTAAGGTAATGATCAAGCGCGATTCGAGTGACGGGGGAAGGATCGCGCCTGCCTCCGTCACGCCTGCTCGCCCGTTTTCAGCGGAGGTGTTTTCCCATGACCGTTTCCAGAGGCTCGCTGCTCAGCCGGGCCATGTACGTCGGCCCACCGATCCGGACCCTGCACGAGGAGTACGCGAAGGGCGGGCGGATCGACGAACGGGCCCCTGTGGTCGCGGCGAGCGAGGTGACGGTGGCCGCACCGCCGGACGAGGTCTGGCGGGTGCTCACCGACGTGCCGGGCTGGCCGGGCTGGGTGCCGGGCGTCAGGGAGGCCGCCCTGGACGGCGCGGGGCCGGCCGCGGACCTGACCTTCCGCTGGGTGCTGAACGGCATGCGCATCCGGTCCACGCTGGCCGTGGTGACGCCCGGGCGGGAGATCGCCTGGACCGGTCGGCTGGCCGGCTCGCGGGGCGTGCACCGGTTCCTGCTGCGGCCGGCGCCCGGGGGCGGCACCGTGGTGCGGTCCGAGGAGTCGATCGGCGGCGCGCTGGTCGGCCTGTACTACAGCAGCGAGAAGCTGTCGGCGGTCCTGCGGGGCTGGCTGGGCGCGCTGAAGAGCACGGTGGAGGGCGAGCGGTGAACACGACGACGGACCTGGCCCTGGCCTACACCCCGGTCTTCCTGGGCCTGCGCTTCCTGCTGGAGCTGTTCGCCCTGTACGGCTTCGGCGTGTGGGGCTGGCGCAAGGCGCCCGGCGCGCTGAAGTACCTGGCGGTGGTCGCGATACCCGTGGTGGTGGCCGTCGTCTGGGGCGACTTCGCCACCGCGGGCGACGAGGCCCGCAGCGGCGAGACCACCTTCGACACCCCGGGGCCGATCCGCCTGCTGCTGGAGTTCGCCGTGTTCGGCGGTGCCGCGGCGGGGCTGTGGCACGCCGGGATGCGCAGGACCGCCCAGTGGTTCCTGATCGTCCTGGCCGTGTACCACGTCGCCGCGTACGACCGGATCTGGTGGCTGCTCCAGCACTGACCCGCGACCGGCGCGACGGCCCGTCCCCCTCACCGGAGGGAGGACGGGCCGTCGTACGCCGCCTTCAGGCCGCCGGCGTGTCGGTCAGCCGACCGGCCGGCGCACCCTCCCGGTGGCCGGCGCGGCGGCCGGCTCCGGGGCGGCCGGCTCCGGGGCGGCCGGGCCCTCCATGCGGTCCAGCCGCAGCGCCGCGTGCAGCCTGCGCAGCGGACCGGGGGCCCACCAGGTGGCGGAGCCGAGCAGCGCCATCAGCGCGGGCACCAGCAGCGCCCGCACCACCGTGGCGTCCAGCAGGACGGAGAACGCCGCGCCGAGGCCCAGCTCCTGGACGAACACCAGCCGGGACATCGCCAGCGCGCCCACCGCGACGCAGAACAGCGCGGCGGCGCTGGTGACGGTGGAGCCGATCTGCGCCAGGCCGTCGGCGACCGCCTCCCGGTCGCCGCGGCCCGCGGCCCGGGCCTCCTTGATCCGCCCCAGCAGGAAGACGTTGTAGTCGGTGGAGAGGCCGAAGGCGAGCGCGAAGACCAGCACGGGCGTGGTGGTCTCCAGCCCGCTGTGGGCGGCGAAGCCGAGGTTGCCGTCCTGGAAGACCCACACCAGGAAGCCGAACGCGGCGCCGGTGGAGAGCAGGTTCATCACCAGGGCCAGCAGCGGCAGCAGCACCGATCCGGAGAAGGCGAACAGCAGCAGCACCGTCACACCGGCCAGCACGCCGAACGCCGGGGGCAGGCGGTTGGCGATGCTGCCCCGCTGGGCGAGGAAGTCCGCCGTCGTCCCGGTGAAGCGGGCGGTGACGGGCGCCGCCACGTCCTGGACCCGCTCGCCGGCCCGCAGTGCCGGACCGTCCAGCGGGTTGCCGGCGAGGACGGCGTCGATCTCCCAGTGCGCGGCGTCCAGCCGCTGCGGCTCGCCCACCGACTCCACCCCGGGCACCGCGGCGACCCGCCGGGCGTACTCCTGGAGCCCGGTGTCGTCGGCGGTGTCGAGGACGATCTGCAACGGGCTGGTGGCGATTTCGTCGAAGTCGCCGCCGAGCCGCGCGGCGACCTGCCCGGCGCTGATGTCCTTGGGGAGCGAGGTCGGGTCGACGCCGGTGAACCGCACCCCGGTGAGCGGGGAGGCGACGAGCAGCAGGACGGCGGTGGCGACCAGCGTGAAGACCGCGGGCCTGCGCATCACCGCCGAGGCCAGCCGGTGCCAGCGCCCGGCGGTGGCCTGCCCGGCCGCCGCCGACCGCTGCCAGCGGCGCGGCGCCAGCGCGTTGATCCGGTGGCCCAGCACGGCGAGCAGCGCGGGCAGTCCGAGCAGGGCGAACAGGGCCGCCGAGACGACAGTGATGACGCCGGCCAGGCCCATGGACCGCAGGTACGGGTGCGGGAACACCATGATCGCGAGCAGCGCGGCCGCCACCGTGAGCGCGCTGAACAGCACGGTGCGCCCGGCGGTGGCGACCGTCCGCCGCAGCGCCTCGGCGCCGGGGCCGTGCTCGGCCAGCTCCTCCCGGTAGCGGGTGACGATCAGCAGGCCGAAGTCGATGGACAGCCCCAGGCCCAGGGCGAAGGCCAGGCTCATCGCCCCGGTGGAGACGTCCATCGCGGTGGTGGCGATCCGCAGGCCGGCCATGGTGAGCAGCAGCGAGACGACGGCGCCCAGCAGGGGGACGAGGGCGGCCACCAGGCCGCGGAAGACCAGGAACAGCGCGATCAGGATGACCGGCGTGGCCAGGCCCTCGGCCTCGGCCAGGTCGGTGTCGGAGACCTGGGCCACCTGGACGTGGCCGGGCGTGGCGCCGCCGAGCCAGGCCCGGCCGTTCAGCGCCGGGTCGTCCTTGACGGCCCGCTGGAGCTCCTGCTCGGCGGCCTTGGTCTCCGGTTCGGCCATCGGGCGCACGGCGCCGACGACCACCGTGCTGTGCCCGTCCCGGGAGATCAGCGCGGGGTCGGCCGAGTAGTCGACGACCCGCTCGACCTCGGGCCGGTCCTTCAGCAGCCGGACGGCCGCGGTCACGGCGGCCGGGGGCGCGCCGGCACCGCGCAGCTGCTCGTCGGTGCGGACCAGCAGCAGGTAGCCCTGCTGGGAGTCGATGCCGGTGGCGCGGGTGATCGTCTCCCGGGCGACGACGTTGCCGCCGCCCGGGTCGTCGTAGTCGGACAGCCCGTTGGTGAGCCTGTCCCCGACGGAGCCGCCGAAGACCGCGGCCAGCACGGTGATCAGCAGGGTCAGCAGCAGGGAGGCTCTCCGTCGCCCGTGCAGAGCGGAGCCCAGAGCGGTGAACATCGGTATTCCTTCCGTCGCGCGGCCGTGGTGCGGCAGCGCGGGCGCAGAGGCGGACACGGCCGCCCCACCCTCGGCGAAGGCCCTTGGCTCTCGCTTGAGCGGGGCGTGCCCGTCCGCTGACTGCACGTCACCGGCGCGGCGCGGCGCTCCGGCCGGACGGTCAGGCCGGCTCCCCCGCCAGCAGGGCGCGCAGCGCCTTGCCGTCCGTCTTGCCGTTGGCGGTGAGCGGCAGCGCGGGCAGCACCCGGCAGAGGTCCGGGACCTTGGCCGCCTCCAGCCGGTCGGCCAGCCGGCCCAGCACCTGCTCGGCGGTGACCTCGCCGACCACGAACAGCACCATGTCCCGGTCCTCCTCCGGGGCGAGCAGGGCCGCCTCGCGAACCCCGTCGATGTCCAGGACGGCGGCCTCGATCTCCACCGTGCTCATCCGCGAGCCGCGCCGCTTGAACAGGTCGTCGCGCCGGCCCTGGAAGTACAGGTGGCCGTCCTCGTCCAGCCAGCCGTAGTCGCCGGTGCGGAGCGTGACCCGGCCGTCCTCCGGGCTCACCCGGAACCGCTGCGCGGTGGGCTCCGGGGCCTGCCAGTAGCCGGCCATCACGTGCGGGCCGCGGACGGCGATCTCGCCGATCTCGTGCGGCGGCAGCGGCCGGCCGTCGTCGTCCAGCGTCAGCACCTCGGTGCCGGGCAGCGCGCGCCCCACCGAGCCGGGCCGGGCCAGGTCGCCGTCGGGCTCCAGGACGGTGATCCGCTTGCACTCGGTGGTGCCGTACATCGGGGCCACCGCCGCGCCGGGGAAGGCCTCCCGCAGCGAGGCGATCAGCGGCGGGTTGAGCGCGGCACCGGTGTTGGTGAACAGCCGGACCCCGGTGGGCCGCGGGTCCCGGGAGGCCAGGCGCACCAGCAGTTCGCCGAGCGAGGGCACCAGCGGCACCACGGTGGCGCCGTGGTCGCGGGCGAACCCGAGCAGCCGGGCGTGGCCCTCCGGGCCGGACAGCAGCAGTTCGGCCCCGGCCAGCGCCGAGAGCAGCACCTGGTAGAGGCCGTAGTCGAAGGAGAGCGGCACGGCGGTCAGCACGACGTCGTCCGGGCGGTAGTTCAGCCGCCGGGCGATCGCCCGCGCGGCGAACACCACCTGGGCGTGCGGGCAGGCCACGGCCTTGGGCGCGGCGGTGCTGCCGGAGGTGTAGATCAGCAGCGCCAGCCGGTCGGCGGGCACCAGCGCCTCGCCGCGCCCGGCCGGGTCGGCGGGCCCGGAGAGGTCCAGCTCGGAGACCACGGCGACGGGCACCCCGGCGGGCCAGCGCAGCCCGTCGGCCTGCTCCCGCTCCGCCGCCTCCGCCACGATCAGCGACGGCGCCGAGTCGGCCAGCACCGGCCCCAGGTGGAAGGCCCGCATCGCCGGGTTGACGGGAACCAGCACGGCGCCGCGCCGCCAGGCCCCGAAGAGCAGGGCGGTGAACTCGCGGCCGCTGCCCACCCGGGCCAGCACCCGGTCGCCCGGCCGGATGCCGTGGCCGGCCAGGATCCGGGCGAAGGAGTCGGCGGCGGCGTCCAGCTCGGCGTACGTCCAGGCGCCGTAGCGGTCCCGTACGGCGGGTGCGTCCGGGCGGGCGGCGGCAGCGGCGCCGAGGAACTCCTCGGCCGCGTTGGCGATCCGGGCGGCGTGCTCCGAGCCGGCGGCGGTGGCGACCCCGGGTACGGCTACGGTCTCGAACGTGCGCGTGGTCAATGCTCCCCCTAGTCGGTGACGGTGACGGGTGGTCGGGCATCTGGCGGTGCGCGGCCCCCCGGCCTCGTTCCGCATCGTCCGAGAGGGGGCTTTGGCACCGCTAAAAGCGCGCCGTCCCGGCTCCGGTCAGCCCTGCCCGGCCCCGGCCGGCCCGGGGGGCGTGCCGGGAATCGCGCCGGGGGCCGCCTCGTAGCGGCGCAGCACGGCGGAGAGGAGCTCCGGGAACCCGGGCGCCTCCCGGGGGAAGAAGTGGCCGCCGGGCACCACGTTGATCTCGCTCTCCCGGGTGGAGTAGCGCGCCCACTCCCGGACCTCGGGCACCGTGACCAGCCGGTCCTCGGCCCCGCCGAAGGCGTGCAGCGCCACCGGCAGCGGCGTGCGGGCGACGGTGCCGGCGGCGGCGCACAGCCGCAGGTCGTCGCGGACGATCGGCAGCAGGGCGGCGAGCCACTCCGGGTGGTCCAGCAGGATCCGGGGCAGTCCGCCGTAGGCGTCCAGGGTCCGCACCAGGTCGGCGTCGGGGATGTCGGGCTCGTCGGGCAGCGGCGCCGGCAGGTGCGGCGCCCGGTGGCCGCCGAGCACCAGGGCCGCGGGCAGCCTGGCGCCGCGGGCGTGGCGGTGCTGGGCGAGCGCGAAGGCGATCAGGGCGCCCATGCTGTGCCCGTAGAGCACGTGCGGGTGGTCGAGTTCCGGCCCGAGCTCCGCGTCGAGGTCGGCGACCAGGTCGTCCAGGTCGGTGAACCGCGGCTCCGCCATCCGCCCCTCCCGGCCGGGCAGTTGGACCGGGAGCAGCTCCGCGTCCGCGGTGATCCGGCGCTGCCAGCCCGCGTAGGCCGAGGCCCCGCCGCCCGCGTACGGGAAGCAGAACACCCGCAGTCGTCCCGGGGGCGGCGGGGTGCGGGTGAGGTAGCGCGTCATGGTGCTGGGTCTCCTCTCGGCCGGGCGGCGCCCGGCGGCCGAGGCTCCGCACCCTGCCCCGGCGTCCTCTCGCGCTCCGCCCGCCCGGCCCCGGTCGGGGGTGCCGGGCCGGGCGGGCGGAGCGGCGGGGTTCGGCCGGTGGGGGCGGACCGGCCGACGGTGCGTCAGCCTCGGTGCGGGCGCTAAAGGTTCGGCTGTGCACCACCCGCCCGGAGGGGCCCGTCAGACCCGCTCCGGGGCGGGCGCCGGCCGGCGGCCGAGCAGGTCCCGCGCCAGGACCGGCAGGAACGCCTCCGGGGCGTCGTGCGGGAAGAAGTGCCCGCCGTCGAAGAGGCGGACGGTGGTGCCGGCGGTGGAGTGCGGGCCCCAGGCCCGGAGTTCGTCCTCGGTCGTGGAGGCGTCCGAGCGGCCGCCGTAGACGGTGATCGGGCAGTCCAGCGGCGGGCCGGGCCGGTGCACATGGGTCTCGGCCACCGCGAAGTCGGCCCGCAGGGTGGGCAGCATGACGTTCAGCAGCGGGTTGCCGGCCCGGGCCTCGGCGCCGTGCCCGTTCAACGCCCCGATCCGCTCGAAGAGTTCGGGCGCGGGCGCGTCGTGCACCGGGGTCGCCCGGCGCGGGAGCTGCGGCGCCGGCAGGCCGGCCACCAGGAGCCGCCGCGGTTCGGGCAGGCCGAGCCGGTGCAGGGCCCGGCAGACCTCGAAGGCGATGCCCGCGCCCATGCTGTGGCCGAACCAGGCGTGCGGCCCGTCGAGCAGCGGGGCGACGTCGCGCAGCAGCGGCGGCAGCAGGTCGCCGAGCCGGTCGTGGGGGCGTTCCCGGAAGCGGGACTCGCGCCCCGGCAGCCGGATCGGCACGACCTCGATCTCCGGGCCCAGGTGCGGGGCCCAGGAGCGGAAGGCGGCCGCGCCGCCGCCCGCGTGCGGCAGGCAGAAGAGCCGGAGCCGGGCCGGGGGCCGTCCCCGGCGGCGCACGGCCCACTCCCCGGCCCGGGGGGCGGCCGGGATCCCGGTCAGTCCATCCATCGGGCCACCCTTTCGGCGAGTGCGAGGCAGGTCAGGTTGGGCGGGGCGCTGGGCATCACCGGGAGCACCGAGGCGTCGACGACGTACAGTCCCTCGGCGCCGTGCACCCGGCAGCGCTGGTCCACCACCGCCTCCGGGTCGTCGGCCGGCCCCATCCGGGCGGTGCCGACGGCGTGCCAGCTCGGCGAGACGAACCTGGTCACGGCGCCGCGCAGCAGCCGGTCATCCCGGACCATCCGGTCGGTCCAGACCAGCACCCGCTCCAGCAGCCCCGCCATCGGCGCCGACCGCAGCAGCTCCCAGGCCTGCCGGACGGCGGCCATCAGCAGGTCGACGTCGGCCGGGTCGGTCGCCAGGCCGAGCAGGATCTCCGGCGGGGTGGCGGCGTCCGCATCCCGGATCGTCACCGAGCCGCGGGAGGCGGGCCGCAGCACCATGGCCGACAGCCCGACGGCCAGTTCGGCGCGGAGCATGCCGGCGATCAGCGGGTTCGCCGCGACGGGCACCGCGTCCAGCAGGAACAGCCCCAGGTCCGCCGCGGCGCCGGCCGGGTCGGCGGCGCAGCGGGCGGTGACCTGGTGCCAGCTGTCCCCGGCCCGGCAGACCCCGGCGCGGGGCTCGGACCAGAGCACGACCGCCGGGTGGTCGACGAGGTTGCGTCCCACGCCGGGCAGGTCCAGTGCGGGGGTGATGCCCAGGGCGGCCAGCAGCCGCGGGTCGCCGATGCCCGAACGCTGGAGCACCGCCGGGGTGTTGACCGCCCCGGCGGCCAGGGTCACCCGGCCGGCCGCCACCTGCCGGAGCCGTCCGTCGCGCCGCACCTCGACCCCGGTGGCCCGGTTCCGCGCGTCCAGCAGGACCCGGGTCGCCGTGCTGCCGGTCCACAGGGTCGGGCCGTCGCCCCGCTCCCGGGCGGGTCGCAGGTGGCTCTCGGCCGTCGAGATCCGGCGGTCGTCGACGGCGTTGGCGGGCGTGACGCCGGCGCCGAGCGCGGCGCCGGAGTTGAGGTCCGCCAGGACGGGCACGCCGAGCCGGGCGCAGCCGTTCAGGAAGGCCCGGGCCGTGGTGGCGAGCGCGTCCTCGCCGGTCCGGCGGATCGGCACCGGTCCCCGCGTGCCGTGCGCCGGCCCCTCGGCGTCGTGGTCCGTCTCCAGGGCGACCAGGTACGGCAGCATCCGCTCCCAGGTCCACTCCGGGTTGCCGGCGGCCGCCCAGGCGTCGAGGTCCGCGGGCAGCGGGCGCAGCGCGAGCGCGCCGTTGACGGCGGAGGAGCCGCCGACCACCTTGCCGACCCCGTACGGGAACCCGCGCCTGGCGCCCTCGGACGCCTTGGCGGTGAAGTCCCAGTTGCGGCCGGTCAGGACGGGCACCCCGGCCCGGTCGTCGGACGCGCCGTCGCCGTCCGGGAGTTCCCCGGCCTCGATCAGCAGTACCCGGCGCCCGGGCCGTTGCGACAGGCGTGCGGCGAGCACCGCCCCCGCCGAGCCCGCGCCGACGACCACGTCGTCCCAGTACGGGATCCCGCTCTCCGTGCTCACCTGCTCACGCCCCCCGCCGGTCCTTGACCAGGGCGGCCAGTCCGGCCACCGTGGGGTTCTCGAAGAGCAGTTGGAGGCCTTCCTCGGTGTCGCCCTCCCACTGGAACGCCTCCCGCACCTTGGTGAGGATGTGCACGGCGTGCAGGGAGTCGCCGCCGAGTTCGAAGAAGTTGTCCTCGACCCCGAAGCCGTCGAACTCCATGACCTCGGCCCAGACCGCGAGCACGGCCGCCTCGAACTCGTCGCGGGGGGCGACGAGTTCCTGCTCGTCCAGTTCGCTCCACGGCGCCGGCAGCGCGGCGGCGTCGACCTTCCCGTTGGCGCTCAGCGGGATCGCGTCGACGAGCAGGCAGTGCTTGGGGACCATGTAGTCGGGGAGGCGCTCGGCCAGCTCCGCCAGCAGTACGGCCGGATCCGGGCGCACCGGGCCGCCGGATGCCGCGGCCCCGGGGTCGGAGCCGGGGTCGGAGCCGGGCCTGGCCGGGACGGCGTAGGCCACGAGCTGGCGGCGGCCGGTGGCGGGGTTGGTGTCGACCCGGGCGATCGCCCGGCCGACGCCCGGGAGCCGTTCCAGGGTGGCGGCGATCTCGCCGAGTTCCACCCGGTAGCCGTTGAGCTTCACCTGGAAGTCCCGGCGGCCGAGGAACTCGATGTCCCCGCCGGGCAGGTAGCGGCCCAGGTCCCCGGTGCGGTAGAGCGTCTCGCCGGTCTCCGGGTGGCGCACGAAGCGCTCCGCGGTGCGCTGCGGGTCCGCCCAGTAGCCCTTCGCCACGCCGGTGCCGCCGATCCAGATCTCCCCGGTGGCCCAGAGCGGGCGGTCCCGGAACCGGTCGTCGAGGACGTGCAGGGTCTGGTTGGCCAGCGGCTTGCCGTAGGGGATCCTGGCCCACTCGGCCGGCACCCGACCGATCGGGTAGTGCACCGACCAGATGGAGGCCTCGGTCGCCCCGCCCAGGCTGACCACCTCGGCGCGCGGGTGCCGGGCGCGGACGGCGTCGGGCAGCGCGACCGGGATCCAGTCGCCGCTGAGCAGCACCAGCCGCAGGTCGCCGGCCCGCTCGTCGGACAGGCGGGCCGAGGAGTCCGCCCACAGCTGCATCAGGGCGGGCACCGAGTTCCACACCGTGACGCCGTGGCGCTCGGCCAGCTCGGCCCAGTGCAGCGGGTCGTGCGAGCGCTCGGGGCTCGGCACGACGACGGTGCCGCCGGCCGCGAGGGTGCCGAAGACGTCGTAGACGGACAGGTCGAAGGTGAGCGCCGAGAGGGCGAGCACCCGGTCGGCCGGTCCGACCGAGAAGCGGCGGTTGATGTCCCGAACGGTGTTGACGGCCCCCCGGTGGTCGATCATCACGCCCTTGGGGACGCCGGTGGAGCCGGAGGTGAAGATCACGTAGGCGAGGTCCTCCGGGGCCGGCGCGGTCGGCGGCTCGGTGGCCGGCTGTGCCAGCGTCTCCTCGTCGTCCAGGGTCACCAGGACCGTCCCGGCGGGCCACTCCAGCTCGTCCCGGTGGCGGGCCGAGGTGACCACCAGGGCGGCCCGGCCGGACTCCAGCAGCTGCCGGCGGCGCGCCGCGGGCCACTGCGGATCGATCGGCAGGTAGGCCGCGCCGGAGGCCGTCACCCCGAGGACCGCCGGGATCTGCTCCGGGCCCCTGTCCAGCACCACGCCGACCAGTTCGCCGCGGGCGGCGCCGAGGCCGGCGAGCCGGTGGCCGAGCCGGTGCGCCGAGGCCAGCACGTCGCCGTAGGAGAGCGTGCCGCCCTCGGAGACGACGGCCGTGGCGTCCGGGGTGCGCCGCGCCTGGTCGGCCACGAGGCTCAGCAGCGTCCCGCCGGGCAGGTCGAGGGCGGTGGCGTTGACCCGCTCGCGCTCCTCCAGCTGCGCGGCCGGGGCCCCGACCGTGGGGGCCAGGTCGTCCCAGAGGACCGGATCGTCGCTCAGCCGGCCGAGCAGGGTCCGGAAGGCGGCGAACATGTCGTCGAGCAGGCCCTCGGGGAACAGCGCCTCCACCGCGTCCCAGTTGAAGACCAGTTCGCCGTTCTCCTCCAGCACCTGGTGGTCGAGCCAGACCTGCGGGGTCTGGCTCACCCCGTGGCGGTAGTCGCCGAAGAACGCCATGCCGTCCATCGTGTCGGCGTCGCCCGAGAAGCCGAGGGCGCTGGTGAAGACGATCGGCATGCCGGCGCCGAGGCCGCTGCCGAGCCGGCGGGCCCGCTCGCGCAGCACGCGCACGCCGCTGTACGACAGGTGCTCCAGGTCCCGCATCAGCTGCTGCTGGAAGCCGGCGGTGCGCCGGGCGAAGCTCTCGTCCTGGCCGCCGCTGATCCGCAGCAGGGTCAGCGAGGTGAAGTCGCCGATGATCCCGCCGATCTGCGGGTGCGCCTCGGCGGGCCGGTTGAACAGGGTCAGGTTGAGGGTGAAGTCGCCCTGCGACGTCCACTGGCGCAGCACGTCGGCGAAGGCCGCCAGCAGGACCGACGAGGGGGTCAGGCCGCGCTCCCTGGCGGTCTTCTTGACCAGCTCCCACTGCTCGCGGGGCAGCGAGGCCCGGCGGCGGGTGAAGACGGTCCGCTCGGCCGAGCCGGGCTGGATCGCCAGCGGCAGGTCCGGGGCCGGGGGCAGTTCGTCGAGGCGGTCCAGCCAGTACTTCTCGGCGGCCCGGTACCGGGCGCCGCCGCGCTTCTCCTCCTCGGCGAGGACGAAGTCCCGGTAGCCGATCGCGAACGGCTCCGGCGTCCACTGCTCGTCCTCGTAGTGGCGCTGCCAGTCGCGGAAGAACAGGTCGAAGCTGTAGGCGTCCATGATCAGCAGGTCGAGGCTGACGTGCAGGCGCAGCCCCTCGCGGTGCCGGGTGGCGCGGATGTCGAACAGCGGCCAGGTGTCGGGGGCGAGGACCTGGTGGTCCAGTTCGGCCCGCAGCGAGCGCAGGTGCTCCTCGAAGGCGTCCTCGGTGGCGTCCGCCCGGTCGTAGTGGCGGATCTCGTAGTCCGGGACCTCGGGCAGCACCCGCTGGCGGCCGTCCGGGCCGATCACCGCGCGCAGCATGTCGTGCCGGGCGATGACCTTGCGCAGGCTGCGCTCCAGACGGTCCACCTCCAGGCCGTCGCGGTCGAGCTCGAAGTAGAAGTGGGTGGCCACCCCGCCCAGTTCGAGCGCCCGGTTGTGGCCGATCCAGTAGGCGTGCTGGATGTCGGTGAGCGGGAACGGCTCGTGCCGCTGGTCGGGCCGCGCGGTGAGCGGCGCCGGGCCGGCGCCCTGTCCGGCCGCGCGCAGCAGGTCGATCAGCTCGCCGCGCCGGGCCCGGAGTTCGTCCCGGATCCGGGCGGTGACCGCGCCGGGCGGCGCGATCACTTCGAGGCTGTCGCCGGAGAGCCTCAGCTTGATGCCCAGGTGCTGGAGTTCCGAGATCAGGTCGTGGTCCATCGCGGGTCGTCCCCCTGGGGTCAGTGCTGAGCCGGACACGTGGTCATGAGTGCGGCGACGGCCGCGACACGGGTGCCGGTGAGCAGGGTGTGGTGGGTGCCGTCGGTCCGGTCGGCGGTGGTCCGGCCGGTGGTGAGCGGGGCCCAGCCCCACTCGGCGGAGTCCGCGTGGGGGTGGTCGGCGAACTCGCTGACCCTCCCGTGCGCCGCCCGGATCACGGTGGTGTCGGCCGTGATCGTCCCGGCGCGGTAGCGGTGGCAGGCGGTGATGATTCCCCGGAACACCGGCCAGCTGAGGGCCAGGTCGGCGGCGTCCGGGAGGTCGAGCCCCTGTTCGCGGGCCAGCGCCACGGCCCGGGCGAGCCGTTCCGCCGCCGGGGCCGCGGCCACCTCGGCGGCCGCCCCGGGGCGCACGGCCGCCGGGTCGAAGCCGATGTCCAGGTCCTCCAGGAACCAGAGCAGCACGGCCGCCTCGTCCGTCTCCCGGGCCCCGTCCGTCTCCCGGACCTCTGGGGCGGCGGCCCGCTCGGGGGCCGGGGAGTCGATCACCACGAAGCGCTCCACCGTCTCGCCCCGCTGCTCCAGCAGCCGGACCAGTTCGAAGGCGATCACCGATCCGGAGGACCAGCCGGCCACCCGGTACGGCCCGTGCGGGCGGACGGCGAGCAGCGCCCGCGCGTAGCACTCGGCCAGCTCCTCCACCGTGTCCAGCGGATCCCGGCCCACGCCCGGGCCGGGCGCCTGGAAGGCGTGGGCGGGGCCGTCGAGCAGTTCCGCCAGGCCCCGGTAGCAGAGCACGTTCCCGCCCGCCGGGTGCACCAGCAGCCAGGGCGTTCCGTCGCCGGTGGCGTCGAGCGCCACCAGCGGGGACCACTCCTCCTGCCCGGCCTCCAGGAGGACGGCGAGCTCGGCGACCGTCCGG
This sequence comes from Kitasatospora sp. NPDC048715, assembly GCF_043198905.1. Taxonomy (NCBI): domain Bacteria; kingdom Bacillati; phylum Actinomycetota; class Actinomycetes; order Kitasatosporales; family Streptomycetaceae; genus Kitasatospora; species Kitasatospora sp. NPDC048715. The sequence goes on from NZ_JBICVH010000007.1 coordinate 399,574, forward strand.
TGCTCCAGCAGCGCCCCGAGCGGGGCGCGCAGCCCGAGCCGCTGGCCGACCAGGCCGATGACGCGCAGCGCCGCGAAGGACTGCCCGCCGAGCTCGAAGAAGTCGTCGTGGACACCGACCGACTCGATGCCGAGGACCGACTCCCAGATCTCCACGAGGACCTTCTCGGTCTCCGTCCGGGGGGCGGTGTACGTCCGGTCCTGCCCGTCGCAGGCCGGGCCCATGGCCTCCAGCGCGCGGCGGTCCAGCTTGCCGTTGGCGGTGAGCGGCAGGTCGTCGAGCACGACGACGAAGCTCGGCACGAGGTGGCCGGGCAGCCGTTCGGCCAGGAAGCCGCGCAGTTCCTCGGGTTCCGGACGCGGTGCGCCCCGCTCGGCCACGGCGTAGCCGGCGAGCTGGCGTCCCGAGCCTGCGGTGCGGGCGACGACGACGGCGTTCCGTACGGCCGGGTGCCGGGCCAGGGCGTGCTCGATCTCGCCCGGTTCCACCCGGAAGCCCTGGATCTTGACCTGGAAGTCGGCGCGGCCCAGGAACTCGATGTCGCCGTCGGGGCGGTAGCGGCCGAGGTCGCCGGTGCGGTAGAGCCGCTCGCCGGTGGCCGGGTCGGTGACGAAGGAGGCGGCCGTCCGGGCGGGGTCGTTGAGGTAGCCGAGCGCGACTCCGGTGCCGCCGATGTACAGGTCGCCGGTGACCCAGTCGGGGGCGTCGCGGCCGGTCCGGTCCAGCACCCGCCAGGTCTGGTTGCCCAGGGGGCGGCCGTAGGGGATGCTCGCCCAGTTCGGGTCCACCCGGTCGATCGGGTGGTGGATGGACCAGATCGACGCCTCGGTGGCGCCGCCGAGGCTGACCACGCGCGCCCCGGGCGCGATCCGCCGGATCAGCGCCGGGAGCCGGACGGGGATCCAGTCGCCGCTGAGCAGGACCACGCGCAGCGCGGGGAAGGTCAGCCCGGCCTGCTCGGCGGCCTCGGCGAACAGCTGCATGATCGCCGGTACCGAGTTCCAGACCGTGACGCCGTGCTCGCGCACCAGGTCGGCCCACTGCCCCGGGTCGGCCGACCCGGGCGGCGGCAGCAGCAGGGTCGCGCCGGCCTCGGCGGTGCCGAAGACGTCGTAGACGGACAGGTCGAAGCAGAGCGAGGACACCCCGAGGACCACGTCGCCGGGGCCGATGCCGAACCGGCGGTTGATGTCGACCACGGTGTTCAGCGGCCCGCGGTGGTCGAGCACCGCGCCCTTGGGCCTTCCGCTCGACCCCGAGGTGTAGATGACGTACGCGGTGTCGCCCGCATCGCCCGCCCGGGCCGGTGCGGGACCCGCTTCGGCGGCGGGCTCCCCCGCCGTCAGCACCGGGCAGGCGGCGACGGCGGCGATCGACTCCCGTTCCCCGGCCGAGGTGACCACGGCCGCCGCGGGGGTGTCGGCGAGCAGTTCGCCCACGCGTTCCCGCGGCCAGGCGGGGTCGATGGGCACGTAGGCGGCGCCGGCCGCGAGCACGCCGTACACGGCGGCGATCTGCTCGTCGCCCTTCGGCAGGACGACGGCGACCTTGTCCCCGGGGCGCACCCCGGCCGCGGCCAGCCGGGCGGCCAGCTCCTGGGCGCGGGCGTGCAGTCGCCCGTAGTCCACGGCGCCGTCCGCGGTCAGCACGGCCGCGGTGTCGGGCCGCTGCGCGGCCTGCCGGGCGAGCGCGCGGTCGAGCAGGCCCGTGGGTACGGGGCCTGCCGTGTCGTTGACGGCGGCCCGCCGCTCGCGCTGGGCGGCCGGCAGCAGGTCGAAGGAGCGGTGCTCCCAGGCGGCCGGGTCCTCGGCGAGCAGCAGGAGCAGGTCGCGGTAGGCGGCGTGCATGGCGTCGATCAGCCCGGCGGGGAACATCGCCTCGATGAGGTCCCAGACCACCCACAGGCCGCCGTCGCTCTGCTCCCAGAACTGGTTGTCGAGCAGCACCTGGGGCGTCTCCAGGTGGCTGAAGACCGGCTGGTCCAGGTGCCCCATGAACAGGCCGCTGCCGACCACGAACGGGCAGGCCGCCCGGCCCGGGGTGCGGCGCACCTGGTTGAGGGTCTGGAGCACCTTCACCCCGCTCCAGTAGGTGTGCTCCATGTCGGTCATGACCCGGGTCTGCAGCCGCCGCGCCCGGTCGTGGAACGGCTCGTCGTGCCGCCAGTCCACCTCCAGCGGGTAGAGCGAGGCGAAGTTGCCGACCACCTCGGTGATCTGGGGGTGGATCGGCAGCCGGTGGGTCATCATGTTGTTGAGCAGGAAGTGCCGCGAGCCGCTCCAGTGCGCCACCGTCTCGGCGTAGACCGCGTACACCGCGTTGGTGGGGGTGACGCCGTGGTCCGTGGCGCGCCGCTTGAAGCGGGCCCACTGCTCGGCGTCCAGGGTGAACTCGCGCCGGGTCAGCCGGGCCCGGGTCCGGGTGTCCGCGCCGCTCACCAGCGGCAGGTTCGGCGCCTCGGGCCAGTCGGCCATCCGGTCGCACCAGTACGCCCGGGAGGCCTCGCCGCGCTCCGACTCCTCCAGCGCGGCCAGCGCCAGCACGCAGTCGCGGTAGCCCAGTTCGAGGTCGTCCACGGCCTCGGACGGGTCGTGGTAGGCGCGCAGCACGCTGTCCAGGAAGCGGCCGGTGCCCGGACCGTCGCTGAAGAAGTTGTTGTTGTTGTAGTGCAGCCGGGCCCGGCCGTCGCCGTAGCGGGTGATCCGCACGTCCATCCAGGGCCAGGTGTCCAGCGGGAGTTCGGCCGCCTGCATCTCGTCGCGGGTCCGCTCGACGGCGGCCATCGCCTCGGCCTCGCCGGCCTGCCGCAGGTCCGCCACCCGCACCCGTACGGGCGCCGGGTCGCGGACGGTCTCCAGTTGGAGGTCCTCCCGCACCACCACCAGGCTGCCGCGCTGGCGGTGCAGCATCCGGTTGAGCGCGGCCTCGAAGCGCTCCGGGTCGAGCTCCGCGAAGTCGAACTCCATGTACTGGTGCGGCCGGACGTGGTACTCGAACTGGGCGGTGCTGCCGACCAGGAAGGACATCTGCAGGTCGGACGGGGGGAACGGGTCGTGGCGCCGCTCGGGGTCGGGTACCGCCCGCGGCAGCGCGCCGGCCTGCCGGGCGGTGTCGCCCTGCTTCAGGAGCGCGATCAACTCGGCCTTGTTCTCGGCGAGTTCGTGCCGGATGTGGTCGGGAAGCGAGCCGGCGGCGGCGCGCACCTCGATGCGGTCGCCGTCGACCAGCCGCAGCCGGACGCCGTGCTGGGCGAGCCGGCCGAGCAGCTCGGCCGGGTCGCCGTGCCGTCCGTGTGCTGTCATTCCGGGAACTCCTGTTCGGGCGGTCGGGGGCGCGGGCCCTGGCGGGCCGGGCCCCGCGGGGAGGCTGGGCGAAGTCGGGTGGTGGGGAACGGGGCGCGACGGCGCCCGGTGGTGCGGGGGCGGGGCCGCCGGGACGGCCCGCGGTCCTCGGAGACCGCGGGACGTCCCGGGGCGGCCGACGGCACGGCCCGCGGGCGGATCAGAAGGTGAGGACCTCGACGTCCCCGGCCTCGTCGGCCCCGCCGTCGTCGGCGGCGACCAGGCTCCGGAGCGTGATCTGCCGCAGGATCAGGTCGACCACGTCGGCGACGGTGTTGCCGCCGAACACGAAGGAGGGCGGGACGTCCGCGGAGAAGTCCGCCAGCAGCCGGTTGCGCAGCCGGACCGCGGTCAGCGAGTCCAGACCCAGCTCGTTCAGCCGCCGGTGCCCGAAGGTCGGGCGCAGCTCGTCCCGCTGGCGCGCCGTGAGGCCCAGCAGCTCGCCGGCGGCGGCCAGCAGTTCCTCGGTGACGGCGGCCCGCCCGGCCCGCGGGTCGCGCAGGGCGAGCTCGACCACCTGCTCGGCGGTGCGGTGCCCGGCCGGCTCCGCCGGCGCCTGCGGCGACCGCCCGTCGAGGGACGGCTCGGCGGCCCGCTCCGGGGCCAGGCCGCTCAGCAGGGTGTACGGCGGCCGCCGGTCGTCGGCGGCCGTGAACGCGGCCCAGTCGACCGCCGCCAGGCCCACCACCGGCAGGCCGCCGCCCAGCACGCGCCCGAAGGCCGTCAGGGCCTCGTCGGTGCCGATCCCGGTGATGCCGGCGCGGGCGAGCCGGGCGAGCAGCTCCGGGCGGGCGGCCAGGCCGGCCTCGGCCCACGGGCCCCAGTTGATGCTGAGGGCCGGCTGCCCGTCGTGGCACCGCTGTTCGGCGAGAGCGTCCAGGAAGGCGTTGGCGGCGGCGTAGTTGGCCTGGCCGGCCGAGCCGGTCATCGAGGCGAGCGAGGAGTAGAGCACCAGGAAGTCGAGCCCGGCGTCGGCGGTCAGGGTGTGCAGGTGCTGCGCGCCCCGGACCTTGGGCCGCAGGACCTCGGCGAAGCGGCCGCGGTCGAGGTCGACCAGCGGGGCGTCGTCGGTGGTCCCGGCGGCGTGGACGACGCCGCGCAGCGGGGGCAGCTCCCGGCCGATCCGCCCGAACAGGCCGGTCATCGCCGGCAGGTCGGCCACGTCGGCGGGCCAGAGCTCGACCCGCACACCGGCGGCCCGCAGCTCCGCGACCTCCCGCGGGGGTTCGGCCGGCACGGAACGGCCCGTCAGCACCAGGCAGCGCGCGCCCAGGTCGGCGAGCCGACGGGCGGTGGCCAGGCCCAGCGCGCCGAGCCCGCCGGTGACCAGGTAGCTGCCGTCCGCCCGGACGGGCGCCGCCGGCGAGCCGCCGAGCGCGGCCTCCCGCAGCCGGGCGGCGTACCAGCGGCCGTCCCGCACCGCCAGGTGGCCGCGCCCCGCGAGGCCGGCGACCCGCGCCAGCAGTCCGGCCAGCGTCGGCGGGGTCCGGCGCGGTTCGAGGTCCACCTGGACGCAGGTGAGGTCGGGGTACTCGGCGACGACCGCCTTGGCCAGTCCGGTCAGCGGCGCCTGGCCGGCGTCCGGGCGGGTCGGCGCCTGCGGCACCCGCACCGCGCCGGTCGAGCAGACGACCAGGTCGGGCCGGTCCGCGCCGAACTCCCGCAGGAACCCGCGCAGGATCGCGAAGGCCGTGCCGGCGAGCACGACGGCGTCGTCCCCGGCGCTCTGGAGGACCAGTCCGGCGACCCCGTCCACCCGGCCGCGGGCCTCGGCGAACAGCCGGGCCACCGCCTCGTCCGAGGCGTCCGGGGCGATCAGCAGACCCAGGGCCGGGACGGCCGCCTCGGCGCACCAGCCGTCCACCAGCGACGCGTCCGTCCCGCAGACCAGCCAGGTGCCCGGCCGGCCGGCGGTACCCGCCTCCGGCGCCGGCACCCAGTCGGTGCGGTAGCCCCGCACCGCGGCCCCGGCCGCCGCTCCAACCGCCGCTCCGGCCGCCGCCGCGATCCGCTCCGGCGCGACCGGCCGCAGCCGCAGCGCCTCGACGGTGGCCAGCCGTTCGCCGTCCTCGGACACCAGGTCCAGGTCGAAGGAGCGTTCGCCGTCGGCGCCGGTCCCGGCGTCCCGGGCCACGCACCACAGCCGCGCGGGCAGCGGACGGTGGACGGTGATCCGGTCGATGCCCACCGGCAGGAGCAGGTCCCCGGTGTCGCCGAGGAACGCGGCGGTCGTGTGGAAGCACGCGTCGAGCAGGACGGGGTGCGCCCGGTACGCCGCCCGGTCCTCGGCCGGGAGGTCCGCCTCCACCAGGCCGACGGCCTCCTTCCCGCCCGCCCACAGCGCCCGGAGGGCGCGGAAGGCCGGGCCGTACTGGAGGCCCCGGGCGCGCAGCGTCCCGTACAGGGCGTCGACGTCCCGCTCGGCCAGGTCGGCCCGCAGGAGGCCGGGGTCGACCCGGGTGTCCGGGGCCGGCGCGGCGGGCCGGGCGGCCTCCACCGTGACGTGCCCCGTCCACGCGGCCGCCCCGGACACCCGCGCGAAGCCGCGGACCCGGTGGCCGTCCGGCAGGGGCTCGACGACCGCCTGGGCGGTGACGGGCGCGTCCTGCGGCAGGGCGAGGAAGGCGGTGAAGGACACGCCCTCCAGCGTCCGGGGCCCGTCACCGGCGACCTCGCGGACGGCCGCGTCGGCCCACTCCGTCATCGCGGCGGCGGGCAGCACCGGCCGCCCGGCCACCCGGTGCTCGTCGAGGTACCACGGCTGCCCGGCGGTCAGCGTGCGGGAGAACCAGTGGCTCCCGGCACCGGCCAGCTCGACCGGCGCGCCGAGCAGCGGGTGCCGTCCGTCGCCGCCGTCGGTGAACCAGTGCCGGGTCGGGGCGAGCGGGTGGCCCGGCAGCGGGACCGGCCGCGGCGGCCGGCCGTGCTCCCCGTCCCGGTCCCGCAGGACCCCGGCCCAGTCGACCCGGCCGCCCCGGACGTACCACTCGGCCAGCCCGCGCCGGAAGCGGCGGTCGTCGGTGTCGTCCCGGTGCAGCGTCGGCAGGCCGACGGCGTCGGTGAGCACGGCCTCGACGAGCGGACCGAGCACCGGGTGCGGCCCGCACTCGACGACGGTGGTGCAGCCGAGCGCGGCCAGGGCGGCCAGGCAGTCGCCGAACCGCACCGGTTCGAGCGCGTGCCGGGCGAAGTAGGCGGCCGAGAACTCCCGTTCGACGGCGCCGGTCAGGTTGGCCACCACGGGGATCCGGGGGGTACGGAAGTCGACCGTCGCGGCGATCCGCTCGAACCGCGCGACCGGCCCCTCCATCAGCGGCGAGTGGAACGCCCGGGTGCCGTGCAGCCGGGTGACCTTCGCGCCCCGCCGCTCCCAGTCGGCCGCCAGGTCGGCGGCCGCCCGCACCGTGCCCGAGACCACCACGTCCTCCGGCCCGTTGAGGGCCGCGAGCACCACCGAACGGTCCTCGGGAAGGTCCGCGCACAGCTGCGCGACCAGCTCGCGGCCGGCGTGGACCGCGTACATCGACCCGGCCTCCGCCAGCTCCTGCATCAGACCGGCGCGGGCGACCACCAGCCGGACCGCGTCGGGCAGGCTCAGCACGCCGGCGACGCAGGCCGCCACGTACTCGCCGAGGCTGTGCCCGGCCACGGCGTCGGGCCGCACCCCGCAGGCGCGCCACAGCTCGGCCAGCGCGTAGTCCACGGCGAACAGGGCCGGCTGGGCGAACTCGGTCCGTTCCAGGTCCAGCCGCGGGCCCGGGGCGTCGCACAGCGTCGGCAGCAGGGAGACGCCGAGCTCCGCGCGCACCAGCGCGTCGACCTCGTCGAGCGCCGTGCGGAAGGCCGCGTGCCCGAAGTACAGCGCCTTGGCCATCCCGGGGTACTGCGCGCCCTGGCCGGTGAACACGAAGGCCACCGGCCCGGGACCGCCGCCGTGCGCGACGCCGTGCACCACCGCGGGGGACGGCAGGCCGTCGCGGTACGCCTCCAGGGCCTCCGCGGCCTCCCGGTCCGACCGGGCCAGCACGGCGAGCCGGTGGTCGTGGTGCTGGCGCCGGGCGCCCGCCGTGTGGACCAGCGCGCTCCATGCCGGGGCGGCGCCGCCCTCCCCCGCCAGCACCCCGGCGTAGTCGGCGGCCAGCCGGCGCAGGGCGGGCCCGCTCTTCGCCGAGACCGGGAGGAAGGACCACTCGCCGCCCTCCGCGGCCTCCACCCGGGCCCGCCGGGCCGGCGCGCCGGAGAGGATCACATGGGCGTTGGTGCCGCCGAAGCCGAAGGAGCTGACGGCCGCCGCCCGGGCGGGGCCCTCGGGCCACTCCGTCGTCGCGCGCGGGATCCGCAGCCGGGAACCGTCCAGTCCGATCAGCGGGTTGACCGTGTCGACGTGCAGGGAGGCCGGGATCCGCCGGTGCTCCAGGCAGAGCACCGCCTTGATCAGGCCGGCCATGCCCGCCGCGGCCTCCAGGTGGCCGATGTTGCTCTTCACCGAGCCGACGTGGAGGTCCGGGCCGGCCGACCCGCCGTACACGGCGCGCAGCGCGCCCATCTCGATCGGGTCGCCGAGCCGGGTGCCGGTGCCGTGGGCCTCGACGTAGCCGACCTCCTCCGCGGTCAGGCGGGCGGACCGCAGGGCGGACCGCAGCACGGCCTCCTGGGACGGTCCGTTCGGCGCGGTCAGCGTGCTGCTGCGCCCGTCGGAGGAGACGGCCGAACCCTCGACCAGGGCGCGGATCCGGTCGTCGGCGGCGACCGCGTCGGACGCCCGCCGGAGCACCACGACGCCGCAGCCCTCGCCGCGCACGTAGCCGTCCGCCGCCGCGTCGAAGGTCTTGCACCGGCCGTCCGGCGCGAGCATGCCCGCCTCGGTGAAGACCGTGGTCAGCCCCGGGTCCAGGAGCAGGTTGACGCCGGCCACGACGGCGAGGTCGCACTCGCCGAGCCGCAGGCTGGTGCACGCCTGGTGGAGGGCCACCAGGGAGGACGAGCAGGCCGTGTCCACCACCTGGCTGGGGCCGCGCAGGTCCCACAGGTAGGAGATCCGGTTGGCCGCGATGCTCGACGCGTTGCCGGTCCCGTCGTGGGCCGTGACCGGGACGCCGGCCCTGGCCTGGAGCCGGCCGTAGTCGTTGGTGCTGATCCCGACGAAGACGCCCGTGCGGCCCCCGGCCAGCGCCTGCGGGTCCACGCCGGCGTCCTCCAGGGCCTGCCACACCGTGGTCAGCAGCAGCCGCTGCTGCGGGTCCGTCCGGCGGGCCTCGTCGCGGGAGACCCCGAAGAAGGCCGCGTCGAACTCCTCGGCCCCGTCGACGAATCCGCCCCGGCCCGGCTCCCCGTGCTCCAGCCGGTAGCCGAGCAGACGGCGGTGCGCCGGGACCTCGGTCACCGCGTCCCGGCCGTCCAGCAGCAGCTGCCAGAACGCCTCGACGTCCTGGGCACCGGGCATCCGGCAGGCCATGCCGACGACGGCGATCGCCTCGCGGTCGTCGGCCGCCCCGGCGGATCCGGCCCGCTCGGTCCGGGCGGCCTTGTCGGTCCGCTCGGTCTTGTCGGTCCGCTCGGTCTTGTCCGTTCCGTCGGCCTCGTCGGTCTCGTCGGTCGAACCGGCCCGGTCGCCCGTGAGCGCGGCGGCCAGCGCCGCGACGGTGGGGTGGTTGTAGAGGTCCTTGGCGTCGACCGGGGCGCCGAGCCAGGCCCGGAGGTCGGCGGCGAGTCCGGCGAGCCCCGCGGAGTCGAGCCCGAAGGAGCCGAAGGGGGCGTCCTGCGGGACCTCCCGGGGGGTGAGCCGGCGCAGACCGGCGATCCGCTCGGTCAGCCAGTCGGCCACGGCCTTCCGGGAGCGCTCCGGCGCGGCGTCCGCGGGGGTGTCGAGGACGGCCGCCACGGAGGAGACGTGGACCGGCTTGAGCCCGTCCTCCAGGAAGAGCCGCTTGCACTCCTGCCGGCGGACCTTGCCGCTCGACGTCAGCGGGAGCTGGGCCGGGCGGATCAGCACCACGGTCCGCGGGTCGAGTCCGTGCTCCTCGACGACGGCGAGCCGGATGCTGCGGACGACCTCGTCGCGGTCGGCGCCGCGGAATCCCTCCCGGGTCAGTTCGCTGACCACGACCAGCTGTTCGACGCCCTCGGCGTCCTCCACCGGGAAGGCGACGCCCTTGTCGCGTTCGAGGGCCGGGTGGGAGTCCGCGACGGTCAGCTCGATGTCGTGCGGGTAGTGGTTGACACCGCGGACCACGATCAGGTCCTTGCGCCGTCCGGTGATGTACGTGTGCGGGCCGAGCCGCCCGCCCAGGTCCCCGGTGCGCAGGTACGGGCCGCTGCCGTCGGCCAGACGGGCCCCGAAGGCGGCCTCGGTCGCCTCGGCGTTCCGCCAGTAGCCGGGGCTCACGGTGTCGCCGCTCAGCCAGAGTTCACCGCACTGCCCGTCGGGGACGGGGGTCCGGGTCTCCGGGTCGACGACCAGCAGTCCGGTGTCCGGCAGGACGTCGCCGTTGCTCGGCAGGAGGCGGCTTCCCGGCGCGCCGTCCGCCACGCGCCGCAGCCGTCCGCGCCCCAGCTCCTCGATGTCGAAGGAGGCGAGTCCCAGCGGCTCGTCGCGCCGGCGCACCGTCACGGCGAGCGTGGATTCGGCCATTCCGTAGGCCGGGGTGAAGATGTCGGCGCGACATCGGAACGGGGCGAACTCGGCGGCGAACCGCTCGATCGACTGCGGGCGAATCGGTTCGGCGCCGATCATCAGCGTGCGGAGCGCGGAGAGGTCCAGGCCCTCGCGGTCCTCGGGGCGGATGCGGTCGCAGCACAGGTCCAGCGCGAAGTTGGGGCCGAAGGTCAGCGCGGCCCGGTAGCGGGTGGCCGCGGCGAGCCAGCGCAACGGCTCCTGGACGAAGTCGATCGGCGCCAGCAGCACGTTCGTCGCACCGGCCCGCAGCGGGAACAGCAGGCCGGCCACCAGGCCGAAGTCGTGGAAGAGCGGCAGCCAGGACAGCGACACCTCGTCCGGCCCCAGCTCCAGCCCGTCGGCGAGCATGTCGAGCTGCTGGACGATGTTCCGGTGGGTGACCATCACACCGCGCGGGCGCCCCGTCGAGCCGGAGGTGTACTGGAGGTAGCCGACGTCGTCCGGGCGGAGTTCGGGCTCGCGCCAGTCCTCCGGGTCCGCCGCGGTGAGCTCACTGGTCGTCATCACGGCGCAGGAGGAGGGGAGTTCACCGACCATCGACCGGACCCGGTCGGCCCCCACCACGGCGAGCCGCGGGTCGCAGTCGTCGACGATGCCTTCGACCCGGGCCCCCTTGCGGCTCCGGGTCGGCGGGAAGGCGGGCACCGCGATCGCCTGCGCGTAGAGGCAACCCAGGAAGGCGACGGCGTAGTCGACGCCCTGGGGCAGCAGGATGAGCACGCGCTCGCCGGCCAGGCCGCGGGCCTGGAGCCCCGCGGCGAACGCCCGGGCGCGGCGGTCGTACTCGGCGAACGACAGCCGGTCGAGCTCGCTCTCCCCCTCGGCCAGCATGATGATCGCCGGCTTCTCCGGAAACTCGTCAGCTCGTGCACGAACATCATTGACAATGGACACGGAGAAATCCGGACGAGACTTTGTTGCCACGCTTTATCCCGCTTTCGGAGCAGCCTGAAGTGACACACGTGAAGCCGTGAAGGAAACCACTGGAAACCTGCCGGAACGGCAGTGAAAAGTACTCGGGCAGACAAAAGGAAGGGGAGGCGGCAACGCGCCTTCAACCCTCCGACCCGAGGCGGCCTCAGCAGATGCCGGGCATATCCGTTCGCATGGACAACACCACCCTCGACCACTCCCCCGTTTCGCACTCCGGCCGGCCCGGGCTGCCGCGTGATCCGCCGCCCCACCCTGCCGGAGTCCATTGAATTGATGATCACCGTAATGAGCGACCAGGGGTGCGTCAAGCATCGTCGGAGTTCCTCACAAGCGAAATGCAAGACCACCTCTTCCCCGACACCTGTGAAGAAAGAGTGCGAAAGGGCGGCCAGCGTGCAGAAAACGGGCATTGCCGCCATACGACCCCACCGGCCCCCGGGGCCCGAACCCCCGCCGCCCGACCCGGCCGCAACCGTCGGGTCGAGGTCGCACCGCCCGTACGCTGCACGAATCCAGCCCCACGGCAGCGGATCAGACGCTCCGTCAAGATCAAAGAACCGGCGGATACGGCTGGCGCTCCCTACCGAAGCGATCTATGCTCTGTTTCGGCCGCATGACCGAATGGGCTGCCCGACACGGGGAGGTGGGCACGGGGAGCCCGGTCGAATCGGATCGGCCCACGGGCCCCGCGCGGGGATTCGGCGGGAAGTCCACAGACGCATTCCCGCCCGAACTCGGGGGCGAGTTCCAGCACTCCGCGGCATTCCAGGTCGCCGCACCGACCACCCGCCGGGCCGGGTGGGGGAACAGTTTGAAACTGTTGGCGTGGACATTGCATGACAATGCGCGATCGCTGAGCCGTCAGAACTTCACAGGAGACGGCCCGTTCGGATTTCCTGCCACCGGCCACGGGGCCGCTTGATCCGGGATTCCCCGGACTCCTCGGGCATCCGCCGAGCCGCGGGCCCCACCGCACCGGGCGGGCGAGGAACAGCTTTCGACAATGGGGGACGACTGCATGACCGCGACTGACTACGCGTCGTTGGCGGAGAGAGCAGGCCGTGAGTTGGAGGAGGCCTCCGCGCAGGAGGTCCTCGCCTGGGCGGCCGAGACCTTCGGC
>NZ_JBICVH010000008.1:0-410767 GCF_043198905.1 Kitasatospora sp. NPDC048715
TTCGGACCGCCTTCCAGCGGACCCTCCGGGCTTCGTTCTTTCGTGTTTCCAGCTTATCAGATGTTTTCCGCTCCGTTTTCCGGAGTTTCATTCATTCGATTCGCTTTCGCCTTTCGGCGCTCCCGAACTCTATCAGAGCTTTTCGGTCCGTTTTCCCCGGTCATTCTCGAATTACTATTCGAGCTTGTTCCGAGGGGCCGTCCCGTGGGGCAACCCGGAGAACACTACTCCCCTCCGGGGCGGAGACCAAATGCTCAGACCGCCGGGCTCGGCCGGGTGACCCGCTCGGCGACCGCAACCGTGGCGCGTCGCGGCAGGAGCCGGGGCGCCAGGGTCCCGAGACGGTTGAGGAAGCCGTCGACGACGCTCGGCCGCCCCTTCTCCAGCGCCGCCAGCGTGGTGGCGACGACCTGCTCGGGCCGTCGGCGGATGCCCACAGCGGCCTGCTCGCCGGCGACGTCGAAGAAGGGGGTGTCGGTGGCACCGGGGCAGATCGCCAGGGCGCGGACGTTGCTGCCGCGGAGTTCGTTCGCCAGGGCTTCGGTGAAGGAAAGCACGTACGCCTTGGTCGCGCCGTAGACGGCCATCCGGGGAATCGGCTGGAATGCGGCCGTACTCGCCACGTTGACCACCGCGCCCCGGCCGCGCTCGACCATGCCGGGCAGCAGCCGGGCGGTCAGGTCGGTGAGCGTGGCGCAGTTGAGCTGCACCTCCTCGGCCATCCTCGTCGGATCGCTCGTGGCGACGGTGCCGAAGGTCGCGAAGCCCGCGTTGTTGATCAGGACGTCGACCGTCACCTCCAGCTTCTCGACGCGGTCCTGCAGCTCCGCGGCGGCGCCGGGGCGGGCGAGGTCGAGCGGGACGACGTGCACGGTGACGCCGTGCGCCGCTGTCAGCTCCTGCTGGAGGCGGTTCAGCTTGTCCTCGCTGCGGGCGACGACGACGAGGTCCGACCCGCGGGCGGCGAGCTCGCGGGCGAAGGCGGCCCCGATGCCGGTGGACGCTCCCGTGATCAGGGTGGTCTTGCGGGCGAAGTCCATGACTCTCCTCGATACGACGGGGTGCGGTTGTGGTTGGCGGCTGGCAGTTGGCGCTCGGCAGTCGGCGGTCGGCGAACACCCGGGTCCGCTCCACGGGCCCCAATGTAGACACCGACAACAATGTTGTCAATGACTACATGCTCGTATGCTGATGCCCATGCGAACGGGCCACTACCACCACGGAGACCTCCGCGCCGCGCTACTGGAACGCGCCGAACAGACCCTGCGCGAGCAGGGCGCCGACGCGCTGTCCCTGCGCGAGCTCGCCCGCTCGCTCGACGTGAGCCACGCCGCGCCCAGCCGCCACTTCAAGGACCGGCGCGCCCTGCTCGACGCCCTCGCGCTCGCCGGCGTCCAGCGGCTCACCGCCACGGCCCGCAGCGGTCTCGCCAGGAGTGGGGACGGCTTCCGCGAGCGGGCCTTCGCCGTCGCCCGCGCGTACGTCGACTTCGCCGCCGACCACGGCGCACTGCTGGAGCTGGCCTTCGCCCGCAAGCACGACCCCGCCGTGACGGACGGACTGGAGCTCGCCTGGCAGCCGCTGAAGGACGACCTCCGCGCGCTCATCGCCCTCGGCCAGGCCCAGGGGCTGATCCGGGCCGGCGACGCCGACCGGATCGGCGCCATCCTCTTCACCGCCGTCCACGGCGTGGCCGCCCAGACCGCGAGCGGTCGGCTCTCCGGCCCGGCCCTGGACGAGGTCTTCGACGACCTGCTCACCCACCTGCTCCGCGGCCTGGCGCCGGGCACCGACGACGAACCGCTGGCCGCGCCCGCCGCCCCGACCTGCTGACCGCCGCCCAGCGGCTGCCACCCCACCGGCTGTCACCCCGCCAAAGAGCGGCCGACCGCACCCGGCCTGCGCCGAGTGCGGTCGGGTCGGGCCGGGCCGTCTCCTACTTGAACAGGCGGTCGCCGCTGGTGGCCATGCGGTGGGTGCCGCTGTGGCGGTTCACCCAGTCCTTGACCAGGTTGACGGCGTTGGCGCACTGCCAGCTGTTGTCGTACTCCCGCACGCCGGTGAAGGCGCCGTAGCCGGCGATGATGCCGTCCACCTGCGCGTCGCCCAGCAGCTTGTCGACGTACCAGGGGTCGTTGTAGGTGGTCGTCCAGGAGAGGGTGGCCGCGAGTCGTCCGGCGGCCCGGTCGGCGGCTCCCTTCTTCAGTTCCGCGCAGGTGTTGTAGGTGGCCTCCGTGCAGTTGCCGAAGCCCTTGGTGATGTCGCTGTCGCCGTAGTCCATCGCCCGGCGGCCGGCCGGGAAGCCGGCGCCGGACTTGGCGAAGGCGCTCTGCACCTGGTCGCGGGTACCGGTCGTGGTGATGCCCTCCAGCGGGCCGAGCCTGCCCTCCAGGCTCTTCCAGCCCCGGCCGCCGGCGTCCGGGGTGCTGCCGCCGTGGTACTCGTAGAAGCCGTAGAGCACCTGGATGCCGGCGGCCGTCAGCCGCTGGGCCTTGTCGCGCAGTCCGGCGACGCTGCAGGTGCGGTTGGGCTCCTCGCCGCAGTAGTTGGGGTCCTTGATGTCCAGCCAGACCAGCGACAGCCGGCGTCCCGCGTCGGCGTTGGAGACGATGCGGTCGAGCATGCTGTCGAAGCTGGGGCCGAGCCGGTTCTCGCCGGCCGAGGAACAGTCGTGGTAGGCGCGCCACTCGTTCGGGTTCCACCAGGCGCAGACGTCGATCTCGATGGCGTTGGCGCCGTGGTTGATCGCGGCGTCCACGCCGTCCAGGGTGTCGACCCGGTGCGCGATGGCGTAGATCGGGTGACGCTGGTCGGCGGCGGCCGCCGCCGGGGTGGTGCCGAGCGCGGTGGCGCCGACGATCCCGCACAGCGCCGCCGCCAGTGCCGGGAGGGTTCGCGAGCGGGCGCCGCGCCTGGGGTGAGTGGCCAAGGGGAACACTCCTTCTTGTTGGTGTACTGACAGGACGATCCCACCAACTGCGCCTCGGCGTACGGCGAACGGGCGATGAACGGCATCCGGGGGACTCGGCCAGGACACCGGAACGGTCGTCCGTCAGCCGAGCGGCGCCAGCACCCCGTGGTCGTCGGAGGAGTACGCGTCGAGGCCGGGGTGGCGCTTGAGCAGGTCCGCCACGTCGTCGAGCGCCCCGGGCTGCTCCGTCATCCGCCGCGGCACCACCAGCCGGCCGCCCTGCTCGGGCGGGACCAGCCCGCCCACCAGGGTGCGGCGGACGGTCCGCTCGTGCCGGGTGCCCCGGCCGGTGCTCCCGTACGGGTCTCGGGCCAGGGCGCTGACGCCGCCGCGGGCGGAGAGC
Organism: Kitasatospora sp. NPDC048715; assembly: GCF_043198905.1. Taxonomy (NCBI): domain Bacteria; kingdom Bacillati; phylum Actinomycetota; class Actinomycetes; order Kitasatosporales; family Streptomycetaceae; genus Kitasatospora; species Kitasatospora sp. NPDC048715. The sequence goes on from NZ_JBICVH010000008.1 coordinate 3,315, forward strand.
TGGTCGAGCTCCGGGACCAGCCGCCAGACCTGCTGGGCGTGGTGGCTCTGCACCGAGCCGGCCAGGTTCGCCTCCAGGCCGTGGGCGTGGCACAGCTCCACGAAGAACCGGATCTCCTCCAGCGAGAGGATTCCGGCCCTGGCCAGACCGTGCCGGTCGGTGTCGTGGCGGTCGAGGTCCGCGAGCTCCGGGCTGCCGGCGGTGGAGACCAGTCCGATCCGGGCGACCTTCAGCAGGATGCTGGTGTCCACCATGATCGCGTCGGCACCGGCCGCGGCGCTGGCCTCGACCACCGCGCGGATCGCCTCCCGGTCGGTGCGACGGCCCGGCGTCAGGCCGTGACTCCGGTGGGCGAAGGGCTCGTTGACGGCCACGAAACCGGTGGGCGCCTCCGCCGGCAGGGCGCCGGACGCCCTCAGCCCGGCCAGGTCCGGCCGCCGGCCGTCGAAGAGCGGCCCGCCGTGCACGTCGAGCAGCGCGTCCGCGTATTCGGCGAGGTCGAACGCCCCGGGCGTGGACGGCGCGCACGGGTAGTACTCCCGCAGGCCCACCAGGGCGCGCCGCACCTGCGGCAGCGTCTTGCGGGCGTCCCACAGGTCGAGGTCCTGGGCGAACAGTACGGACATCACCCGGGTGTGCGACAACTGCTCGCTCCGGCGCAGCGTCGTCGTGATCTCGCCGAGCACCTCGGCCAGTTCACCGGTCCGCATGCCGTCCAGGCCGACCTTGACGATCCCGCAGGGATGCACCCGGGTGCCCATCGCCAGGGCGACTCCGAGGGCGGCCTGCGCCGCCTTGCCGACCTGCTCGTACGCCGACTTGGGCAGGGCCAGGCCGTTCTCCGCGCGCCGGAACAGCAGCTGGTCCTCACCGATGTTGGTGCTCAACTGGACCGGGAGGTCCCGCCGGGCGGCCAGCACCGCGTCCGCGATGTCCATGATCCGGCGCGGCTTGATGGTCCCGAGCGCGCTGCGCGGATCCTCGCTGTCGATGATCCGCGCACCGCCGAGGACCGCCTCCCGCGCCTCCTGCGGGTCGAAGACGCTGACCAGCAGCCGTCGATCCGCTCCGACCGCGCCGGGTATGCCGGACATTCCGATGGTCGACACCGTTCCCCCTCCGAAAGCTGACGCTCGTTTCGGGGGTCAGTCTTGACCGCCGGGGGACCCCTGCCGACCGATCGACGATCGGCCACCACTCGAAGGAGTGAAGATCCTTGACATTCCCCCTCCGCGACCTGCGCCCGCTCGCCCGAGGACCTCGCCGAACTCGCGGGCGGGCCCTGGGTCAGCGCCTCGGGCCGACAGCGGCGTACAGCGCGCCGCCGGTCACCAGCAGCGCCACCGCGGTCCAGGTGGACGCCTCCGTGCCGGGGGGAAAGGTCATCCAGCCGAAGGCCTTCCCCACGGTGGTGGGCGGCAGCGGCGGGACGAGGACGGCGAACGCCAGCCAGCCGGTCGGCAGGACCCAGGCCAGGTGCGCCCCGCAGAGCACCGCCCCGAGCGCGGCCAGGCCGACCAGGCCCGCGCTGTCCCGGACGACGACCTCGGTGGGGACGAACGTCGGGCCCACCGCCTGGACCGCCAGCAGCGCCGCACCGGCGGCCGCGCCGATCAGCACCGTGTGCGCGGCCCGGCGGGGCGCCCAGCGGATCGCGGCCGTCCGGTCCAGTGCGAGGTCCTGCCCGCCGAGCCCGACGGAGCCGGCCGCCACGCCCGCGGTGAGCAGGTAGAACGCGGTCGGGTCCATCGCATCCGTCGCGCCCGTGCCGTAGCCCCGGGTGAGGGCCCACACCGCCAGCGCGACGAGCACGACCGCGGCGGCCGAGGCGGGCACCTGCCGTGAACGCGCGTACAGCGTCAGCCACCTCATCGCGACACACCTCCCACCGGCACCTCGCGCAGCCTTGCCGTGCAGGAGAGGGCGGCGGTGCGCAGCTCGGCGATCCGCGAGCGCTGCTCGGCGGGCGCCATCCCCTTCAGCTCCTGCCAGAGGGCGTCGGCGTCCGCCCATGCCCTGCGCGAGAACGCGTCGGTGTCCTGCTCCGCCATCGGCCGGAGGGCGGGGTCACCGAGGGCCCAGCTCACGACGGCGCTCTGGAGGGCGACGTCGTTCTGTGACCCGCCCTCCCGGGAGGTGCGGGCGTGGCAGCTCGGTGCCAGCCCCTGGGCGACCAGTGCGCGGGTCAGGTCGTTGCCGGTCGCATCGATGAACAGCTGATCGTCGAAGTCGACCAGCACCGCGTCGGCGGGGAGCGAGCGGGGATCGCCGAGCGCGCGCAGCGCGGTGTCCTCCCGTACCGAGGTCGGCGCCTTGTCGCCCAGGGACTCGTGCAGCACGCGCAGCGCCTCCCGGCCGCGCGGCGCGAGCTCGGCCAGGTGCGAGCGGCTGGCCCGCGTCACGCACACCGGTCCGTCGCACACCATGGCCGCGGCGGCCTTGTCGACGACGTAGCTGTCGCGCGCGGCGGCCGGCAGGACCAGCAGGGCCACGGCGGCGCCGGCCAGGACGGGGGCCACCGCGAGCAGCCGGGCCCGGCGGGTGGCGGCCGCCAGCAGCGCGAGGCCGGTGGCGAGCAGGCCGAGCAGCCAGACCGTCTGGCCGAGGTGGACGGAGTCGGAGAGGGTCAGCAGCATCTGCCGCGGGTCCGCGGTCACCGGGGACAGCAGGCCGATCCGGTTCGACGTCCTGCTCTCCGGCACCTCCCCTTCGATCCGTATGCGCAGCATGCCCGTCACCGCGAGGCAGGCCACCACCAGGGCGGGCGGGGTGAGGACGGAGGGCAGCGTCCGCGCGACGCCCATGGCGAACACGGCGGCCGCGACGAGGCCCAGGACCGCCACCAGCGAGATCGGCAGCCAGCCGAGGCCCATGTAGGTGGTCGGGCCGAACGCCACCTGCGCTCCGCCCACGACGACGAGGAGGCCGAAGCCCACTGCCAGCGCGAGCGCGATCGCACCCGCCGGCAGCGCCGCACGGCGCCAGGCCGGCAGCGGCGTGGTCGTCAGCAGTTCGGTCATCCGCGAGCGGGGTTCACGCAGTCCGTACACCGCCCCGATGCCGACCACGAGCGGCAGCCAGAAGGCCAGCAGGGAACGGGTCCACATGGCCATGGTGGTCCACTGGGCCGTCCACCCGGCGGTGCCCCTCGACCAGATTCCGTCGTACAGGAGGAAGACCGCCAGGCTGCCGCCCAGGACGACGGCTCCGGCCCACGGGGCGGCCGAGCGCTTCAGTTCGGTTCGCAGCACACGTCGGTTCACCAGGCGCTCCCCTGCTGTCCGGAGGTGCGGAGCAGCGCCGAGTAGCCGCGCTCCAGGGGGCTGTCGCCGGGGTGCTCGGTGCTGCCCGCGGCGGCCAGTTCGTCCGGCGTGCCCTGGAAGACGAGGCGGCCGTCGGCGAACAGGACCACGTCGGAGCAGGCCGCGGCGACGTCCTCGACCAGGTGGGTGGAGACGACCACGCAGGTGTCGCGGCCCAGGTCGTGCAGCAGCTCGCGGAAGCGCAGCCGCTGTGCCGGGTCGAGGCCGGCCGTCGGCTCGTCCAGCAGCAGCACCGCCGGGGAATTGACGATGGCCTGGGCGATGCCGGCCCGCCGCACCATGCCGCCGGAGAGGGTCTTCATCCGGTGGTCGGCGCGGTCGGCCAGGCCCACCCGTTCCACGGCGCGCTGGACGGCCTCGGGGACGTCCTTCTTCGGGACCTCCTTCAACCAGGCCATGTACTCGACGAACTCGCGCACCGTGAAGCGCTTGTAGTAGCCGAAGTCCTGCGGGAGGTAGCCGATGCGGCGGCGCAGGGCCCGGTGGTCGCCCGCCCGGCCCAGGGAGGTGCCGAGCATCTCCAGTTCGCCCTCGGTGGGGCGAAGCACCGTGGCCAGGGTCCGGATCAGGGTGGTCTTCCCCGCCCCGTTGGGCCCCAGGAGGCCGTGGGCGCCGATGCCCAGGGAGAGGTCGAGGCCGTCGACGGCCATCTTGTTCCGTCCGACGCGGACCTTCAGGCCGTCGGCCCGGATCTCCCAGGCGTAGGTCTTCGGCGCGGTGTCGGCCGCGCTCGTCACGGGTGTCATGCGGTGGTCCCTTTCGATGGTGGACGTTCGAGGGTGGACATGGGTTTCACAGCGTCGAGTACGCGTCCCTGCGGGCGATCACGGCGCCGGCGCCGAGCGCGAGGAGCAGCCCCCACAGGGGCAACCGGTCCGGTTGCAGGGCCAGTTGCAGGACGGAGGGGACGCGGCCGGTGAGCGACGCGGGGGCCAGGACGACGGCGCCCCAGGCGAGCGCCAGCCCGACGGCGGCGCGGGTCACCCCGACCACGCTGCCCAGTGCCAGGGCGGTGGAGGTGAAGGCCAGGGAGGGCAGCAGCCACTGCGCGGCCGTCATGGTCCCGGTCAGCCATCCCCCCAGCAGCAGCGGGGGCAGGACCACCACGAGGACCGCGGTGGTGCGCCTGAGCAGCAGGGGCAGACCGGCCCGGGCGGTCGAGGCGGTCAGTTCGTGTGCCGGGTCCAGGCCGCTGGACCACGACGCGGCGACGCCGCACAGCGGCAGCACCGGCGCGATCAGCGACACCAGTGAGGCGCCGCCGAAGCGCTCCGCCGGCGCGGCCGCGTCCAGCAGCAGCGCCAGCAGGGTGACGACGGCGGTCATGGCCAGCCACGGGGTCATCACCGGCGTCAGCCAGGACGACACCCATCCCGGCCGGTGCCGCCGCGGGGCCACTGCGGCCGCCGCGTCCAACTGCGGTTCCAGGCCGGCCCGGACGGTGTCGACGAGCGCGGCGATGCCGGGTACCCCGGTGGCCACGGAGGCCGCCAGCCGGCTCCGGCAGGGCGCGCAGGTCTCCAGGTGGGCCTCCAGTGCCCAGACCGTGTCCGCCGCGATCGTCGTGTCGCCACGTGCGTAGTCGTCGATCAACTGCCTGGACGCGTGTTCCCTGCTCATGCGAGTGCCTCCCGCATCGCGATCCGGGCCCGACGGGCACGGGTCTTGACCGTGCCTTCGGGCAGTCTGAGCAGGACGGCGGTCTCGCGGACGGAGAGCCCGTCGAGCACCGTGGCCTGCAGTACCTCGCGGAGTTCCGGCGCCAGCCGTCTCAGGGCGTCGCCGACGTCGCCGCCGACGGTCCCGGCGAGCGCCTCCTCCTCGGCCGCGGGCACCACGGCCCGCTCGGCCGCGGCGACCGGCGGTTCGGCGTGGTGGGCGCGGCGCCGGAACGCGTCGACGAGGCGGCGTGCCGCGATCGTCCACAGCCACCCGACGGCCGTCCCGCCGACCGCGCTCCCGGCGAACGCGCCGGCCGCGCGCCACACCGCGAGATAGGTCTCCTGCATGACTTCGGCGACGATCTGCTCGTCCGCGCAGCGGCGGCGCAGCCGCACCGCCAGCCATGGCGACGTACGCCGGTACAGCTCGTCGAACGCCCCGCGGTCTCCCCTGGCCACCAGCCGGAGGAGGCGCTCCTCGTCCACCTCGTCCAGTGCTCTCCTGCGTGATCTCACACCAGCCAGACGCGAGATCCGGCGCCCGGGTTCTGGATCCGGCGTGACCTGCGCCACATTCCGCGCCCGGGCCGCCGGCTCCGGCTGATCGGTCGGTCAGCCGGAGGGCGGGACCGGCGCCCGCGCCGCCGGTAAGGTGGTGGATCGTGGCCAGTCGTAAAACGTCGATCATGGAAGCAGCGGCGCGGGTGATCGCGCGGCGCGGGGTGCGCGGACTGCGGGTGGAGGAGCTCGCGGCCGAGGCGGGTGTGTCCACCGCGCTGATCTACTACCACTTCAAGGACCGTACGGGGATCCTCCGGCAGACGCTGGAGTTCATCAACGACCGGGCGGAGCGGTACACGACCGAACGTGCCGAGGACGCCCCGCCGCTGACGCCCCGCGAGGAGTTGGAGCAGACGCTGCTGCTGGAGCTCCAGGACACCCCGGAGGTGCGGGAGAACAGCACCGCCTGGGGCGAGCTGCGGGCGAGCGCGGTGTTCGACGAGACGCTGCGCGAGGACCTGGCGCGGGCCACCCGGATCTGGGTGCAGGAGGTCGCGGAACTGCTCGGCGACGTGCGGCCGATGGCCTCCGCGGTCGCGCTGGCCGGCGCGGCGGAGCGGCTGACCGCGCTGCTGGAGGGGCTGAGCACGCGCTGGCTCAGCGGCAGCCTGCCGCTGGCGCACGCCCGCACCCTGCTGACCGAGGCGATCGAGGTCGAGGTGGCCCGGCTCGGGTCCTGAGCCGTACGGACCGCGCAGGGCTTGTCACGCTGCGCGGGGAGCCCGTCAAGGATGCGTTATGGCGCGCCCATGAGTTTGACTGAACTTTCAGTCAGTGCGAGCCTGAAGCCGCAGGAAGGGTGCTGCCGCCGGCCCGTCCCCGTGGTGCGCCACCGCGTCGCGGCGCGAAGAGTGGGATCCGGCGGCCCTCGGCGCCCTTCCCGGCACCGTCGCACGATCTGGAGACCCTCATGACCCACTACCCCGACGACCGCTCCACCGGGCCGTACCCCTGGGTGCCGGCGGACGACGTCCCGCACGCGCGGACCTGGATGTCCTGGCCCTCCCGCAGGGGCGTGTGGGGACTGCGCCTGGGCGGCGTCCAGGAGGACATCGCCCTGATCGCCCGCACGATCGCCGAGTTCGAGCCGGTGGTGATGTGCGCCCCCGACGACTGGACCGCCGGCAAGGCCCGGTCCCGGTGCGGCTCCGGGGTGGAGGTGATCACCGCCATCCCCACCGACGACCTGTGGATGCGCGACACCGCGCCGGTGTTCCGCCGGGACGGGTACGGCGGCCTGGACGCCGTGATCCTCAACTTCAACGGCTGGGGCAACAAGCAGGTGCACCACGACGACGCCCGGGTCGCCGAGCGCCTCGCCGCCCGCCGCGGCCTGCGCCACACCTACGCGGACTTCGTCGGCGAGGGCGGCGCGATCGAGACCGACGGCGACGGCACGGTGATGGCCACCGAGAGCAGCCTGGTCAACAAGAACCGCAACCGCGGCATGAGCCGGGCCGAGATCGAGGAGTCCGTCCTGGAGGCCTACGGCGCGGACACCATGATCTGGCTGCCGGGCATCAGGGGCGAGGACATCACCGACGACCACGTGGACGTCACCTCCCGGTTCGTCCGCCCCGGCGTGGTGATGGTGCAGCTGCCGCCGGCGGACCGCAACGACTCCTGGGCACGGGACGCCCGCGAGCAGTTCGCGATCCTCTCCGCCGCCACCGACGCCCGGGGCCGCCGCCTGCACGTCATCCCGGTGCACGGCCCGGACACCGTCCGCTCCCGCAGCTCCAAGTTCGTCGACTCCTACCTCAACTTCGTCCTCGTCAACGGGGGCGTCATCACCGCCGAGTTCGGCGACGCGTACAAGGACGCCGCCGCCCGGGAGACGCTCGCCGCGGCCTTCCCCGGCCGCGAGGTGGTGCAGATCGACGTCGACCGCCTGATGGCCGGCGGCGGCGGCATCCACTGCTCGACCATGCACGAACCGCTGCCGTAGCCACCGGGCGGCCCGCGTCGCAGCCGCGGCCGCCGCACCGCACATCCTCCACCGCACCGACCACCACAGCCGGAGTGCCCGTATGTCCCCTGCCCTGTCCCGCCGTACCCTGATGCGCCGCCTCGCCGGTGTCGGCGCCGGTGTCGGCGCCCTCACCCTCGGCCTCACCGCCTGCGACCCCAACGGCATCGAGGACGGCGCCACCCTGCCGCCCCCGCAGCCCGGCGGCACCCCCGGTGTGCGCCGCTTCGGCGCCGAGTGGGAGAAGCACCTGCGCACCGTGATGTCCTGGCCGGCCTCCGAGAACATCTGGGGCGAGCAGCTGCCGGACGTCCGCCGGGACGTCGCCGGCCTGGCCCAGGCCATCGCGGCGCGCGAACCGGTCGTGCTGATGGCCCGCCCCGAGCAGCAGGACGCCGCCCGGAAGGCCTGCGGCTCGGCCGTCGAGGTGGTGCCGATCGCCGTCGACGACCTGTGGGCCCGGGACACCCTGCCGGTGTTCGTCGAGGAGGGCGGCACGGTCAAGGGCGTCGACTTCAACTTCAACGGCTGGGGCGGCAAGCAGCAGCGCGGCAACGACGCCAAGGTCGCCCGGACGGTACTGGCCAAGTACGGCGTGGAGCGGGTCGAGACCCGGCTGGTCGCCGAGGGCGGCTCCTTCGAGACCGACGGCCAGGGCACCCTGATGGTGACCGAGAGCTCCGTCGTCAACGACAACCGCAACCCGGGCATGACCCGGGACCAGGTCGAGGCCGAGCTGAAGCGGGTCCTCGGCGTGAGCAAGGTGATCTGGCTGGCGGGCGTCAAGGGCAAGGACATCACCGACGCCCACGTCGACTGCCTGACCCGCTTCGCCGCCCCCGGCGTCGTCCTGCTCGACCAGGCCTTCCCCGGCACCCCGCCGGACGTCTGGTCCCGCTCGGCCGACCAGGCCCGCGCCGTCTTCAAGGACGCCACCGACGCGACCGGCCGCAAGCTCCAGGTGGTGGAGCTCCAGCAGCCGGACCCGGACCGGATCACCGGGCGCGGTGACGCCTTCGTCTCCTCGTACATGAACTTCTACATCGGCACGAAGGGCGTCTACCTGCCGAAGTTCGGCGATGCCAGGGCCGACGACCGGGCCCAGCAGATCATGAAGCAGTACTTCCCGGGCAGGGAGATCGTGCCGGTCAAGATCGACGCGATCGCGGCCGGCGGCGGTGGCATCCACTGCGCCACCCACGACATCCCCGCCCTGGGCTGAGCGGGCGGCGGGCCGGCTCCCCGGGTCGTCCCGGAGGGTCGGCCCGGCGCCCGGGGCCGGGTCCGGTCGGCGGGCCGGACCCGGCCCCGCCTCGTCACGCCGCGGGCTGCTGCTGGGTGACGCAGTGGATCCCGCCGCCGCCCGCGCCCAGGCTGTCGATGTTCAGCTGTTCGACGGTGCGGCCGGGGAACATCCGGGCCAGGGCGGCCCGGGCGGCACTGTCGGCCTTGGTGTCGCCGAACTGCGCCGCGATCACCGCGTTGTTGCACAGGTAGTAGTTGGCGTAGGAGCCGACGAAGTTGGGGTCGGTCGAGCGGATCAGGTTGTAGTCGGGCCCCTGGATCTGGCTGACCCCGAACGGAGTTCCCTGGGCGCTGGTGGAGGTGGTCAGGATCCGGTACTGCTGCCGTGCGTCGTTCGACCAGGCGTCGGTGTCGCTCGCCAGCGGCATCTGGACCGCGGCCGTCCCCGCGCCGAGGAAGCGGGAGGTGGCGTCCACGTGGTCGTCGGTGATGTCCTGGCCGGCGACACCGTTGAACCAGATCACCTTGGTGGCGCCGTAGGCGGCGCACATCGCGCTCTCGACCGCGGCCTGGGACATGCCGGGGTTGCGGTTGGCGTTGAGGATGCTGCTCCGGGTGGCCATCAGCGTCCCGGCCGCGTCCGTCTCGATGGCGCCGCCCTCGGCGACCAGCCCGGCGGCGGTGAACGGCAGGCCGAGGTAGGCGGCGACGCGCCCGGCGACCAGGGCGTCGTTGCCGTGCGGGTTCTGGTGGTTGCCCCAGCCGTTGAAGTTGAGGCCGATCGTGTCCAGGCCGCCCGCGCCGTCGGTGCGGAAGACCGGGCCGGTGTCGCGCATCCAGCAGTCGTCGACCGGGACGTCCCCGATGACGGTGACGGTCGAGCCGCACATCGACCGCGCCTTGGCCACACTGGCCGGGTTGGCGCACATGGTGACCGGCTCGTACTTCGCGATGGTTCTGGCGATGAGGGCGATGTTCGACTGGACACCGCCGAGCTTGTTGCGCCAGATGGTGCTGCTGTCCGGCCAGGCCATCCAGGTGCGGGTGTGCCGGACGGTGTCCAGCGGCACCCGGAAGCCCGCGGCGAGGCCGGCGCCGGCGGCGGCACCCGTGGCGGTGCGGCGGTGCGCCGCCTGGGCCGGCCCGCCGGTCGCGGCCGTCAGCGCGGTGCCGGCGACGACGATCCCGGCGGCCGTCAGGAACCGGCGGCGGCCGAGCCCCTCCGCGGCCGTCGTCTCGGTTCTGGAGCGGTCGTCCATCACTGCCTCCATGTCAACGTCCACTGCTTGTGCAGCAGTTGACCGAAAAGGTAAAACTGGCCAAGCGCTCGGTCAATACTTTGCGCAGCCATCGTTCCCGATGCGCCCCTGCGGCACTCCCCCGGTCGTTACAGTGACGGCCATGGCGACACAGGCGACAGGCACGGCCGCACGAACGGCCTCCGCGGCGGGCGGCCCCGGCCGGACCCGCGCTTCCGCCAAGGGCGAGCAGACCCGGGCCCGGCTGATCGCCGCGGCCCGCACCCTGCTCGCGGGCGACGGCGCCGGGCGGTTCACCACCCGCAACGTGGCCGCGCTGTGCGGGGTCTCGCACGGGATGTGCCACTACCACTTCGCGGACCGCACCGACCTGATCGTCGCGGTCGTGGCGGACATCCGGCCCGAGTGGATCACGCCGCTGGAGGAGGCGGTCGCCGGTCCCGGCGGCTACGCCGAGCGCTCCGAGCGGGTCCTGACGCTGCTCACCCGGCCCGAGAGCCCCGACCTGGCCCGACTGCACGCCGCCCTGCACTGGCTCGCCCTCAACGACGAACGCGTCCGCGCGAGCCTGGAGGCCGAGTACGCGCGCTGGCGGGCCTCCTTCGTGGGCCTGTTCCGCTGCCTGCTGGAGGAACGCGGCGACGGCGGCGACCCGGTCCCGCTCGGGGAGGCCTTCGCCGCCGCCGTGGACGGACTCGCCGCCATCGGGTCGCTGGACGGGACGGTGGACGCCGAGCGGGTGCTGCGGACCCTGCTGGAATCGCTGTCGTCCACCCCCCGGCCGTCCACCCCCCGGCCGTCCGGCGCCTGACGGTCCGCGGAGGGACCGCACGCCGCCCGGACCCGCGTCACCCGACCGTCCGGAGCCCGACCCGCGCGGCCCGCCCCCGCGCCGCCCGACCCTCCGCAGCCCGACCGGTCACGGGGTGGAGCCGGGCGCCACGGGCTGCTGCTGGGTGGCGCAGTGGATGCCCCCGCCGCCCGAGGCGATGTGGTTGATGCCGACCTGGGTGACCTTGCGGCCCGGGTGGAGGTCGCCGAGGATGCCGGCCGCCCGGTCGTCGGTGGCCTGGTCCCCGAAGCGCGGGACGATGACGCCGCCGTTGCAGACGTAGTAGTTGATGTACGTGGCCAGGAAGTCCTTGCCCGCGCCCGGGATCAGGGCGGTGTCGGGCTCGGGGAGGTCGACCACCTTGAGCGTGCGGCCCTGGGCGTCCGTCTCCGTCTGCAGCACCTGCAGCGCCTGCGCGGAGGCGGTGGTCCAGACGTCCGGCGGGGCGTCGGCGGCGGGACGGTGCAGGACCACGGTGCCCGGCTCGGCGAAGCGGGCGAGGGCGTCGACGTGGCAGTCGGTGATGTCCTGCCCGGCGACGCCCTGGAACCAGATCACCTTCTCGACGCCGAGCAGGTCCTTGAGGCTCGCCTCGATCTGGTCGCGGGACTTGCCGGGGTTGCGGTTGCCGTTGACCCAGGAGCTCTCGGTGGCCATCAGCGTCCCCTCGCCGTCCACCTCGATGCCGCCGCCCTCGCCGGTGATCGGCGCCTGGATGCGGGTGATGCGGTAGTGGTCGAGGAGGTAGCGGGCGACCAGGCTGTCATTGGCGTGGGTCTGCTTGTCGCCCCAGCCGTTGAAGTTGAAGTCGACCCCGGCCAGCCCCTGCGGGCCGGTGACGAAGGTCGGGCCGGTGTCCCGGGCCCACAGGTCGTCGACCTTCAGTTCGAGCACCTCGACCGAGGAGCCGACGGCCTGCCGGGCCTGGGCCGCCTGGTCGGGGCGGGCCAGCAGGACGACCGGTTCGAAGCCGGCGATCGCCTGGGCCAGCCCCGCGATGTCCTGCCGGACCCCGGGCAGCTGGTCGCCCCACACCTCCTCCAGCGCCGGCCAGGCCATGAAGGTGCGGGTGTGCGGGCCGGACTCGGCCGGCATGGCCCACCCCCCGGCCGCCGGGCTCGTGGACGGGGCCGCGCCCGAAGCCGTACCGCTCCGGTCGGACTGCTCCTCCGATCCGCCGTCGGAGGAGCAGCCACCGGCCAGGGCCAGCGCGGCGAGCGCGGCCCCGGACCGCAGGAGTGAGCGGCGGGACGGCCGGGGGTGAGCCATGGGGCCTCGTTCCGGTTGGTGTCGGGGTTCGGCTCCGCAGGCTACTGACCGGAAGGTCAGATTCCGGCGCGGCGCGCACCCGCCGTTCGGGGGAATCCGCTCACGGCCCCTCGGCCCTCTCTTTCGGATCACGTCAGGCGGCCGCCTCCCGCTCGCGGCGCAGCCGGTGCTCGGTGCGGATGCCGGACCAGGCGGTGCAGGCCAGGCTGGCGGCGATGACGCCCTCGGCCCAGAAGAACGCCACGTAGTCGATCAGTGATCCGATCGGCGGCGACCCGGGGGCCGCGTTGCGCATGCCGATCAGGGCGAACAGGCTCGCCGCCATCCAGCCCAGGGAGGGCCAGACCAGCCCCTCGCGCTTGCGGTACAGCACCTCGGCGGCGCCGAGGACGGCCAGGGCGATGGCCCACATGGCCGCGATCATGAACCAGGAGAGGATGAAGGTGCTGCGGGACCGGGTGATCCGCGCGTCCAGGGTCACGGCACCGGAGCTCGCGGTGGTGACCTGCGGGCGCAGGACGAAGAACGGGTCGGTGTCGGTGAGGACCAGGCCGACCGGCACGGCCGCGCCCCCGCTGGTGGCGGTGAAGCCGGCCTCGGTGCGGTAGCGGTCGAACGGGTAGTCCGTCTTGGTGCCGTCGTACGTCCCCACCTGGACGAGCTGGGACGCCGCGGCCTCCCCCTCGGCCGCCCGGATGGTCACCCTGGGGGTGCCGGTGACGGTGATCTCGACGGGGCGGGCGAATGTCTGGGAGTCCGGCCCGGCGGCGAACCTGCCGTGCGGGACGGGCGTGACGTAGAGGGTCAGCTGCTGGGCGGTCGGGTCCACGTCCTGGGCGGTGACGTCCAGTTCGATCCAGTCGGGCGTCGACGGGATCGCGAGTTCCCTGGTCTGTTCGCGGGTGTCGCGCTCGTTGAGGTACAGCCCGATCCCCGACCCGCAGAGGGTGATGACCACCGCCAGGACGGCGGCGAACCGCCAACGGCGGCGGGGGGCTCGGTGCGCGGCCCGGTCGGTCGCGCTGGTGTCGTCGGTGGTGACCTGCACGGTCGTCCTTCCTGCGGCGGTGGCGCCGGGCCGGCAGGTTCGCTGCCGCCCGGCGTCGCCCGCCGGTGTTGCTCGGTCACCCCGGCCCGGCGGGTCCCACCACCTGCCGGGCCGGGGCCGTCTTACAGGGCGCGGCGCGCGGCGGCGATCCGGTCGGGATCCCAGCCGGGCCGGGGGACGGACTCCAGCAGCAGCCGGGTGTAGGCGTGCTGCGGGGAGTCCAGGACGTGGGCGGTGGGGCCGGATTCGACGATCCGTCCGTGGCGCATGACGACGACCTCGTCGGTCACGCAGCGGACGACGCCGAGGTCGTGGGTGATGAACAGGTAGCCGATGCCGGTCTGTTCGCGGATGTCGGCGAGCAGGTTCAGCACCTGCGCCTGCACGGACACGTCCAGGGCGGCGACCGCCTCGTCCAGCACCAGGACGGCCGGCTGGACGGCCAGCGCCCGGGCGATGGCGACGCGTTGGCGCTGGCCGCCGGAGAGCTGCCGGGGCAGCGCGTCGGCCGCCCGGGTGCCGAGGCCGACCTGGTCGAGGAGTTCCCGGATCCGGGCCTCGTGGTCGGTGCCGGGGAAGTGCAGCCGCAGGGTCTCGCGGAGCACGGCCTCGACGCTGGTGCGCGGGTCCAGGGAGAGGTACGGGTCCTGGAAGACCATCTGGACCTCGCGGGCGCGGGCCAGCCGCTCGGCCCTCCCCCGCACCCGGCCGCCGCGGGCCCGGCCCCGGACGGCGACCCGCCCCTCGTCGGCCTGTTCGAGGCCGACGACGATCCGGGCGGTGGTGGTCTTGCCGGAGCCCGACTCGCCCACGATGCCGAGCGATCCGCCGGCGGCGAGGGTGAAGGTGACGTCGTCCACCGCCCGTACGGTGCCGAAGGTCCGGCACAGTCCGGTGACCTCCAGTGCGGCCTCAGGCATCGGCGCGGCTCCCTTCGAGCGGGTGGTGGCAGGCGACCGGGAGCGCCACGGGGGTCTCCTCGCGGCACCGGGAGGTCGCGTACCGGCACCGCGCGGCGAACGCGCATCCGGTCAACTCCTGGCGCAGGTCCGGCGGTTGGCCGTCGATCGCGGCGAGGCGGCGGCTGTCGGACTCCAGCCCCGGGGTGGAGGCCAGCAGCGCGGCGGTGTAGGGGTGGCGGGGACTCTCGAAGAGCGCTGCGGCGGGGCCCGTCTCGGCGATCCGCCCGGCGTACATGACGTAGACGCGGTCGCTGATGGCGGCGGCGAGGCCGAGGTCGTGGGTGACGAACAGCAGGCCGGTGCCGAAGCGTCGGCGCAGCTCCCCGAGGAGTGCGATGACCTCGGCCTGGCTGGTGACGTCGAGCGCGGTGGTGGGCTCGTCGGCGAGCAGCAGGACCGGGTCGCCCATCAGCGCGGCGGCGATCATGACGCGTTGGAGCATGCCGCCGGACAGCTGCCCGGGGTGGCGGTTCAGCAGTTCCGGGCCGAGGCCGACGGCGTCGAGCAGTTCGGCGGCGCGCCGGTCGGCGTCCTCCCGGCCCATGGCGCCGGTGAGGCGGACGCTCTCGGTGAGGAAGTCGCCGACGCGGCGCAGTGGGTTGATGGCCGCCCGGGGGTCCTGGAAGATCATGGCGGCCCGGCCGGTGCGCAGGGCGCGCAGCCGGTCGGGGCCCATGGTCAGGACGTCCTCCCCGTCGACCAGGACGCTGCCCTCGGCGGTGGCGCCGGGCGGCAGCAGGCCGAGGGCGCTGCGGGAGGTGAGGCTCTTGCCGGAGCCGGACTCGCCGACCAGGGCGACGGTCTCCCCCGGGCCCACGGTGAGGTCGACGCCGTCGAGGACGGGTCGGGCGGTGCCGGGCAGGCGGAGCCGCAGGCCCCGGACGTCGAGGGCGTTCACACGCTGCTCCGGTTCGTGGCTGCTGCGGTTCATGGGGTCCTCCGGGCGACGCGGTCGGCCCAGCGCTCGCCGACGACGTTGAAGGCGACGACGGTGAGCACGATGAGGACGCACGGCAGGATCGCGGAGAGCGGGTAGCCGTGCTGGATCGCGGTCTGGCCGTCGAAGACCATCCGCCCCCAGTCGGGGGTGAGCGCGGGGACGCCGAGGCCGAGGAAGGAGAGGCCCGCGAGGTCCATCAGGGCGTAGCCGAAGTTGATCGTGGACTGGGCGAGGACGATCGGGGCGATGTTGGGCAGGACGTGCCGCAGACAGATCTGCAGGGTGGAGTGGCCCTGGACCTGGTAGGCGCTGACGTAGGGGCGGGACCGTTCGGCGAGGACGAGCGAGCGGGTGAGCCGGGAGACGTACGGCAGGTAGGCGACCGCCAGGGCGACGACGGGGGCGAGCAGGCCCTCCCCGTACACCGAGACGATCAGGATGGCGAGCAGCATGCCGGGGAAGGCGAAGACGAGTTCGGTGCTGCGGGACAGGACGGAGTCGAGCCAGCCGCCCCGCCAGCCCGCGGCCAGGCCGACGGCCACGCCCGCGACGGTGGAGAAGGCGACCACGCCGAGCGGGCCGAGCAGGGAGGTGCGGGCTCCGAGCAGGAGCCGGGAGAGGGTGTCGCGGCCGGCGGTGTCGACGCCGAGCAGGTGGTCGGGCGAGGGGCCGGCCAGGGCGTTGCCGAGGTCGACGGCGTTGGGGTCGTCCGGTGCGATCCAGGGGGCGAGCAGGGCGGCGAGCACCACCAGGGCGACGATGCCCAGGCAGGCCAGGTGGAGCGGGGCGCGGGCGGCCTTGAGGCGGCCGAGACCGGGCCGGCGGGCGAGGGCGACACTCATGCGTCGGACCTCCTCGTGCCGAGGGCGACCCGGGGGTCGACCAGCGGGTGGAGCAGGTCGACGACCAGGTTCACGGTCATGAACAGGGCGACGACGAGCAGGGAGATGGCCTGGACGGTCGGGAAGTCCTTGGTGGTGGTGGACAGTTCGAGGAGCTGGCCGATGCCGCCGACACTGAAGGCCGACTCCACCAGGATCGTGCAGACCAGCAGGGTGGAGACGATCAGGCCGCCGGTGGTCAGCACGGTGCCCAGCGAGTTGCGGAACACGTGGCGGCGGATCACCTCGCGTTCGGGCACGCCCCGGCTGCGGGCGACGGTGACGTGCTCGCCCTCCAGGGCGTCCAGCATCGCCGAGCGGGTGACCCGGGCGAGCATCCCGATCAGGTACAGCGCGAGGGCGACCGCGGGCAGGGTGAGGTGCCACAGCAGGTCGGCGAAGCCGTCGCCGGTGCCGCTGGTGGGGAACCAGCCCAGCTTGACCGCGAACAGGCCCTGCAGTAGGACGGCCGCGACGAAGGAGGGGGTGCCGACGGCGAGCGTGGTGGAGAGCAGGATCGCCGAGTCGGTCGCGCCGCCGCGCACCGCGCCGATCCAGCCGAGCGCCAGACCGATGACGACGACCACCACCAGGGCCATGGCCACCAGCGTCAGGGTCGCCGGCAGGCGGTCGGCGAGCAGCGTGGAGACGTCGGTGCGGTAGGTGATGGAGCGTCCGAAGTCCCCCTGCAGCACCTGGCCGAGCCAGCGGAAGTACCGGACCAGGAACGGGTCGTCGAGGTGGTACTGGTCGTTGATCGCCTGCAGGGCGGCCGGCGAGGCCGACCGGCCCGACAGGAGGAAACTCGCCGGGTTGCCCGGCGCCAGGTACATCGCGCCGAAGACCACGAAGGAGGCGCCGAGCAGGGTCGCGGCCATCTCCGCCAGTCGCCGGGCGGCGAATCTCAGGAAGTTCACCGGGCGGCCCCCACGTCGGCGGCCCACGGGTAGTACATGTACGCGATGGTGGTGGGGGCGCCGGTGATGCGCTTGTTGAGGAAGACGGCGGTCGGCCACTCGGCGACCGGGATCCAGAGCAGCTGCTGGGAGGCGGTCTGCTGGAGCTTCGCCTCGATCGCGCCGCGCCTGGCCGGGTCGTACTCGGCGGTGGCCTGGTCGACGAGGTCGTCGTAGGCCTTGTCGCTGTACCCGGCGAAGTTCTGGTAGGCGCCGGTCCGGAAGTTGACGAGCAGGTCGAGCGGGTCGGTGATGGAGTCGTAGTACGTCTCCGGGAACAGGTCGATGCCCTCGCGCGCCTTGGGGTCGGTGAACAGCGCGGTGAAGGCGTTCGGGGCGATCGTCCTCAGCTGGACGTCCAGCCCGATCCTCGCCCCGGCGGCCTGGACGGCGGTGGCGAGCAGGGAGACGTCCTGGCCGATGGTGCTGGTGGCCATGACGATCGTCCGGCCGCTCGCGCCGGCCTCCTTGACCAGGGCCTTGGCCTTGTCGATGTCCTGCGCCGTGGGGGTGAGGCCGTCGAAGGCCGTCCTGCGGACGTCGTCGGGGGCCGCGCCCCAGGCCGCCCTGGTGGTGAGGGAGCCGGTGACGGTGCCGGCGCCGGAGAGGCCGGCCTTGACGAAGCCGGAGCGGTCGAGGGCCAGGGACAGGGCCTGGCGGACGCGCAGGTCGCCGAGCGGGCCGTGCATGCTGGTGACGTTGACGTTGACGGTGCTCAGGCCCTCGCCGAAGTAGAGCGTGCCCGGGCCGTCCTTCTTCAGCCGGTCGTAGCTCTCGGTGGGGATCAGGTAGCCGCCGTCGACGTCCCCGGTGAGCATCGCGTTGGTGCGGGCGGACGCGTCGGTGAGGAAGCTGAAGACGACCTTCCCGGCCTTGGCCCTGGTGCCCCAGTAGCCGTCGAAGCGCTGGAGTTCGATCGACTGGCCCTTGGCCCAACCGCCCAGCTTGAAGGGGCCGGTGCAGTCGAGGCCGCCGCTGGTGCCGTAGTCCTTGCCGGCCGCCTCCACCCCGGCCCTGGCGGCGACCACGCCGGCGGCCGTCGCCATGTACTGCGGGAACTGGGAGTCGGGCTGCTTGAGCTTGACGGTGACCTGGAGCGGGCCGGTCGCGGTGACGGAGTCGACGTTCTGGAACACCTGCGCCCAGGCGGAGGCGTTGTCCGGGTTGGTCTGCCGGCCGAGGCTGTACACGACGTCGTCGGCGGTCATCACCGTGCCGTCGTGGAAGTGCACGCCGGCCCGCAGGTCGTAGACCCAGGTGGTCGGGTCGGGGCTGGACGCCTTCTCGGCCAGGCCGGGGGCCAGGGTGAGCTGGGGCGTCCAGCGCATCAGGCTCTCGCAGACGTTGGCGAGCACGGTGTTCTGCGGGTAGTCGAAGGCCTGGACGTAGTCCAGGGTGGGCGGTTCGGCGTAGGTGGCCCAGGTGAAGGAGTCGAGCTCGCCCTTGGCCGCCGGGGTGTCGGCGGAGAGCTGTACGGCCGACCCGCCGGCGCCGCGGGGCGGGCCGGAGCAGGCGGCGACCAGGGCCGCGGCCGAGAGCAGGGCGGTGGCGAGGACGAGCCGCCGCCGGGCCGCGGTGCGTCTCGCGGGCGCGGTGGGAGTCATGAGGGTTTTCTCCGTTCGCTGGCGAGGGTCAGGCGCGAGCAGCCGCGGACGGCGTGGCGGTGGTCTGCGTGGCATCGGCCTGCGTGGCGGTGGCCTGCGTGGCATCGGCCTGCGTGGCGGTGGTCCGCGTGGCGGCCGGGATCTGCTGGGTGATGCAGTGGACGCCGCCGCCGCCGTAGGCGATCACCCGGGCGCGCACGCCGACGACCTTGCGGTCCGGGTAGGCGGCGGCCAGCACGGCCAGCGCCGCCGCGTCCTCGGGGTGGTCGGCGACCGGCACCACGACGCCGCCGTTGGCGAGGTAGAAGTTCAGGTAGCCGACCTCCACCTCCCGGCCGTCGACCTCGACGAAGGCGGCCTGCGGCAGGTCGACGATCTCGAAGGGCCGGCCCTGGGCGTCCGTGGAGTGCTCCAGCACGGCGCGGTTGGCCCGCATCCGCACGTAGTCCGGGTGGTCGGGATCGGCCGGGAGCTGCACCACGACCTTGCCGGGGGCGACGAAGGCGCAGACGCCGTCGACGTGCCCGTCGGTCTCGGTGTCCAGCGCCCCGCCGTACGGCAGCCAGACGATCGTGGTGACGCCGAGCCGGGCCTTCAGCTCGGCCTCGATCTCCTGCCGGGTCATCTCCGGGTTGCGGTTGGGGTGGAGCAGGCACTGCTCGGTGGTGATCAGCGTGCCCTCGCCGTCGACGGTGATCGCACCGCCTTCGAGGATCATCCCGGAGCGGATCGCCGGGGTGCCGAGGTGCTCCAGCAGCAGGCCGCTGATCCGGTCGTCGGCGTCCCAGGGGCTGTGCTTGCGGCCCCAGGCGTTGAAGCGGAAGTCCACGCCGGCCCGGCGGCCGTCGCCGTCGAGGACGAAGATCGGCGCGGAGTCGCGGAACCAGGAGTCGTCGGTGGGGAGTTCGACGACGGTGATGCCGGTGCCGGTGCCGGTGCCCGTGCCGCAGTGGGCGCGCGCCTCGTCGCCGTGGCCGGGCGGGGCCACCATGGTGACCGGTTCGAACTCCGCGATGGCGCGGGCGACCGCCGCGTACTCGCGCTTCACCTCGGCCAGGGTGTCGCCCCACAGGTCCGGGCGGACGGGCCAGGCCATCAGGCAGCCCTCGTGCTCGGTCCACTCCGCGGGCATTCGGTACGTCACGGGAAACCTCTTCTGGTCGGTCCCCGGCCGGTCCGGCGCGTTCGGGGCGCGGGCCGGTCGAGGGGGAGGGTGGTGGGAGCGGAAGGATCCCCGGCGGCCCGCCTCCGTGGGGTACCGGACGGGCCGCCAGGGGGTCTCAGAGCGCCGGCGGGACGGCCGGCTGGGACTGGGTGGCGCAGTGGATGCCGCCACCGCCGGAGGCGATGGTGTCGATGTTCAGCTGGACGACGTCGCGGCCGGGGAACTCGGCCCGCAGGATCGCGTAGGCCCGGGCGTCGGCGTCGGCGTCGCCGAACTGCGGGACGAACACGGCGCCGTTGGCGACGTAGAAGTTGGTGTAGCTGGACAGGAAGTCCTTGCCGCGGCCGCGGATCCGGGCGCGGTTCGGGCCGGGGAGTTCCACGACGGTCAGCGGGCGGCCCTGGGCGTCGGTCGCGGTCCGCAGGACCTGCCTGGCCTGCTCGTAGACGTCGATCCAGATCCGGTCGGTGCCGGGGCCGGGCCGGTCGAGGAGCACCCGGCCGGGCGCGGTGAAGCGCGCCAGGCAGTCGATGTGGTAGTCCGTGATGTCCTGGCCCGCCAGACCGGCCAGCCAGATCACCTTGTCCATCCCGAGCGACGCCTTCAGGGCCTGTTCGACCTGGTCCTGGGACATCCCGGGGTTGCGGTTGGGGTTCACCAGCGAGCTGACGGTGGCCAGCAGGGTGCCCTGGCCGTCCGTCTCCAGGGCGCCGCCCTCGCCGACGAAGGGGGCCCGGACGCGGTCGACGCCGTACTCGGCGAGGAGGGCGGCGGCGACCGCGGCGTCCTCGGTGTAGCGCTGGTAGTAGGGGGTGCCGGTCTTGCCCCAGCCGTTGAAGTTGGTGTCGACGCCGGCGACGGCGCCCGGTGCGACCACGAAGGTCGGGCCGAAGTCGCGGATCCACAGGTCGTCGTTGGAGATCTCGACCACGGTGATCGCGTGGTAGGCGCCGGGGCCGCAGTAGTAGCGCGCGTCGGCCGCCTGGCCGGGGCGGGCGACCATGACGACGGGCTCGTAGCGGGAGATCTCGTACGCGACGCGGGCGATGTCGTCGCGGACCGCCGAGAGCTGGGTCCGCCAGATCGAGGACAGGGCCGGCCAGGCCATGAAGGTGCGGTCGTGCCGGTCGCTCTCGGCGGGCATCCGCAGCCGCGTGGTGCTGCCCGCCGCGGCCGGGGCGACGGCGTCCGCCGCGGCGGGGGCACCTGGCGGGCCGGCGGTCGCGGCCCGGGCGGTGGCCGGAAGGGCCGTCCCCAGGGCGATCAGGGGTACGGCGGCGGCGCCCAGCCGGAGCAGGCCGCGTCGTGAGGGTGTGGGGGTGTGCATGGCGCTCCCTGGATGACGTGGGAGGTGGGGGGTTGCCCCGCATCCTCTACCGTACTGAAAATTCAGTCAAGCTTTTGATGCAGGACTCCTCGAAAACCCTGAAACGATCATCAGGCAGCTGGCCCGACCAGCCGAGGAGCACATAGAGTGGGCGCCCATGTCGGACCGTCGGACAGAAATACTCAAGGCCGCCACCAGGGTCATCGCCCGGCGCGGCGTACGCGGACTACGGGTGGGCGAGCTGGCGAGCGAAGCCGGGGTGTCCACCTCGTTGATCTACTACCACTTCACCGACCGGGCCGGCCTGCTGCGCCGGACGCTCGACTTCATCAGCGACCGCGCCGACCACTACACCGCCGAACCGGACCCGGTGCCCCGGACCGAGGACCCCCGCGCCGACCTGGAACAGGTGCTGCTCCTGGAGCTCCAGGACACCGTCGAAGTACGGGAGAACAGCACCGCCTGGGGCGAGTTGAGAGCCACCGCGGTCTTCGACCCGGAGCTTCGCGAGGACCTCGCGCGAACCACCCACACCTGGGTGCACGACGTCGCCGAACTGCTCGCCCGGGCCGATCCGGGCGGTACCGCGCCGGCGCACGCGGCGGCCGCCGAACGGCTGACCGCACTCGTCGAGGGCCTGAGCGTGCGCTGGCTCAGCGGCTCGCTGCCGGTCGAGCACGCCCGCCGCCTGCTGCGCGGGGCGATCGAGGCGGAGCTGGGCGACCCCCGGTGAGGCGCCGGGGGCGGCGGGGACGCCGGGACCGGCGGGGCCCCGGACGAGCCGGCGGCGACGGATTCGGCCAATCCTGACGGAACCTCTAAACTCTGCGAGGCCGTGCCCGCCGCACGCCGCTTCCGCGGCCGTCGGGCCCCGCGCGCCCGAGTCCCCGACCGCCGACGTCCCGACCGCCGACACCACCGACCGCCGACGTCCCGACCGCCGAGAGAGGCAGCCCGCATGTCCGCTGACCGATCCCCTTTCGCCCTCCAGCCGGTCTTCCAGGAGCTGACCCCGGACGACCCGCGCGAGGTCGGCGGCTACCGGCTGTACGCGCGGCTCGGGGCCGGCGGCATGGGCCGGGTCTACCTCTCCTACACCCCCGGCGGGCGGCCGGTCGCACTCAAGGTGGTGCGGCCCGAACTGGCCGAGGACCCGGAGTTCCGCGCCCGGTTCGCCCAGGAGGTGGCCAGCGCCAGACGCATCCACGGACTGTTCACCGCCCAGCTCGTGGACGCCGGCGTGGAGGCCGCCCCGCCGTGGCTGGCCACCACGTACGTGCCGGGCCCGTCCCTGCAGCAGGTGGTCCGGCGCTTCGGCCCGCTCCCCGAACGGACCGTCCTGCTGCTGATCGCCGGCATCGCCGAGGCGCTGCAGGCGATCCACGCCACGGGGGTGGTGCACCGCGACCTCAAACCGGGCAACGTGCTGATCGCCCCGGACGGCCCCCGGGTGATCGACTTCGGCATCGCCCGGGCCGCCGACGCCACCGCGCTCACCGGCACCGGGCTGCGCATCGGCTCGCCCGCCTACATGGCACCCGAACAGGCGATGGGCCGGCCCGCGACCCCGGCCACCGACGTGTACGCCCTCGGCGCCCTCGCCGTCCACGTCGCCGGCGGCAACCCGCCCTTCGGCGACGGACCGGACCCGTCGACGCTCTACCGGACCGTCCACGAGGAGCCGGACCTCACCCCGGTCCCGGCGGGCCTGCGCGAGCTGCTGCTGCACTGCCTCGCCAAGCGGCCCGAGGACCGGCCGACCACCGCCGAGGTGATCGCCGCCGCCCGGAGCCACCCGGCGGTCGGCGGGCACCTCAGGTTCGGCGACGACTGGCTGCCGCACCGTCTGACCAGCCAGATGACCCGGCACGCCGAGCTGCCGCAGGTGCCGGCCGAGGCCGAGCGGGGTGATTCCGGCGGGCAGGGCGGTATCGGTGATCCGGGCGGTTCCGGCGGGCAGGGAAGTTTCGGTGATCCGGGCGACCGGACGGACGGGCCGGGCTGGGCCTCGGCCCGTACGGTCCTCGCCCCGGTGGCCGTCCCGACCCCCACCGTCGTCGCGTCCGGGCCGCTGCCGGAGCCCGCCGCGGCCTCCGGGCGGGTGCCGGCGCCCTCGGCGTCCGGCTCCGTCCCGGTGCCCTCGGCCGGGGGCGGCCCGGCGAGGCGCGCCCGGGCCGGAGGAGGCCGCAGAGGGGCCCTCGGACGAACGGCGCTGATCGCCGCCGTGGCCCTGACCGTCGGCGCCGCGTCGGCGGTGTTCCTGCTCGACGACCCGGACCAGGTGGAGGCCGCCACCGAGGAGGCCCCGGTGTCCGGCACCGCCGCACCGGTCACCCCGGCCCCGCCCGGCCCGTCGGCCCCCACCGGATCCCCGTCCCCCACCCGGTCGGCCCCGACCGCGCCGACCGCTTCCGCACCGCCGCCCGTCACCGACTACGCCGCCGTCTACCGCGGGGTCGAGCTGACCTCGGCGGACTCCTCCTACGAGTTCGACCTCGCCACCGGGACCGTCGTCCCGGTCGACAGCGCGATCTGGTACGTCGGCCGCGGCGACGGCGAGTTCCTCGTCCCGGAGGCCGCCGACACCTTCATCGGCCGGGACGCCGGCCTGGGCGTCGCCGACTGCCTCAAGGGGCTCGGCGCCCGGCCGGCCGGGCGGGTGCCGTTCGGCGCCGTCGGACCGCGCGGCGCGTTCTGCGTCCGGTCCGCGGACGGCCGGGACCTCGCCGTGGTCCGGGTGCTGTCGACCGCCGGCGCGGACGGGCCGGTCAGGGTGTCCCTGGACCAGTACCGCCGCAACGGCTGAGAGCCGCCGCTCCCGCACCGACTGGTGGGGAGCGGCGGCTCTCGGACGTCCCGGGCGGTACGCGGCCGACGGGACGGTCAGGGGTGCCGGGCCGGTTCGGCCGGACCGCCGCCGGACGGACCGCCGCCACCGGAGGGGGCCGTGCCTGACCGGCCGGTGCCTGACGCGGCTCCACCCGGCTGGGTCCCGCCGGATGGGGCACCGCCGGACTGGCCCTCGCCCGCCGGGGCGCCGCCGGGCGGGGCCGCCTCCTCCCGCAGGGCCGCCGTCTCGGACTTCAGGATCCGCATCGACTTCCCCAGTCCGCGCGCCATGTCGGGCAGCTTCTTGGAGCCGAACAGCAGCACCAGCACGGCCACCGTCACCAGCACGTGCCAGGGTTCCAGACCATTGCGCAGCATCGCCGCCTCACCCGGCCTTTCATCGTCGTGACCGGGCCGTCCGTTCGGCGGCCCGGTCGTCTCGGGGTGGTTTGGGTGACTTCACCGTAAAGCTTGACTGATTTTTCAGTCAATGCGAGAGTTCAGTCTCGGTGATGCCGGACGACCCCGTCCACCGGGACGACCTCGTCCACCGCCCAACCGGCGCCGCGCGACCGCTCCCCCGGAGCCCGCCCCTCCCGCCGAACCGGAACCACCCCCAGCCCCACCGGAGTCCAGCGTGTCCCAGCCCTCCCTCGCCCGCCGCACGGTACTGCGCTCGCTCGCCGGCGCCGGCGCCATCGCCCTCGGTGCGACCGCCTGCGCCGCCTCCGGCGACGACCCGGCCGACTCCGCGGCCCCGACTGCCTCCGGCACCCCCGGCCAGGCGCCGACGCAAGCGCCCGCACATCCCCCCGCGTCCACCCCCGCCCCGGCACCGGCCCGCGGACGCCGGCTCGGCGGCGAGTGGGAGAAGCACGAGCGGACCTTCATGGCCTGGCCCGCCTCCGAGAACGTCTGGGGCGAGCAGCTCGGGGCCGTCCGCCGGGACATCGCCTCGGTGGCCAGGGCCATCGGCGAGCGCGAACCGGTGGTCCTGCTCGTCCGCCCCGGCCAGGAGGCCTCGGCCCGCAACGCCTGCGGCTCGGACGTCGAGCTGCTCTCCGTCCCCGTCGACGACCTGTGGGCCCGCGACACCGTCCCGGTCTTCGTGGAGGAGGGCGGAAAGGTCCAGGGCGTCGACTTCAACTTCAGCGGCTGGGGCGGAAAGCAGGAGCACACCAACGACGGCCGGATCGCCCGCACCGTCCTGGAGAAATACGGGATCGAGCGGATCGAGACCCCGGTCACCGCCGAGGGCGGCTCCTTCGAGACCGACGGCGAGGGCACGCTGCTGGTCACCGAGAGCTCCGTGGTCAACGAGAACCGCAACCCGGGCCGCACCCGCGACGAGATCGAGGCGGAACTCAAGCGGGCACTGGGCCTCACCAAGGTGATCTGGCTCGCGGGCGTCAAGGGCAAGGACATCACCGACGCCCACGTCGACTGCCTCGCCCGCTACGCCGCCCCCGGGGTCGTCCTGCTGGACCGGGCCTTCCCCGGCACCCCGCCGGACGTCTGGTCCCGCTCAGCCGACCAGGCCCGCGCCGTCCTCGCCGAGGCCACCGACGCCGCCGGCCGGAAGCTCAAGGTGATCGAGATCGGCCAGCCCGACCCGGACCGGATCACCGGCCGGGGCGACGCCTTCGTCTCCTCGTACATGAACTTCTACATCGGCAACAAGGGCGTCTACCTGCCGAAGTTCGGTGACGCCAAGGCCGACGGCCACGCCCAGGAGGTCTTCAGGGACCAGTTCCCGGGCCGCGAGATCGTCCCCCTGCCGATCGACACCATCGCCGGCGGCGGGGGCGGCATCCACTGCGCCACCCACGACCAGCCCGCCGGCTGACCCCGCCGTCCCGCACCCGTCCCCCTCTGTCCCCCTCTGTCCCGCACCGTCCCGCACCGTCCCGCACCGAGGGAGAAGGGAACCCCTGTGCAGCTGACCCCCACCGAACGCGACCGGCTGCTGATCTTCACGGCCGCCGAACTCGCCCGCGCCCGCCGCGCCCGCGGCCTGCGGCTCAACGTCCCCGAGGCCGTGGCACTCATTTCGGACACCGTCTGCGAGGCCGCCCGCGACGGCCTCCGGCTGGCCGAGGCCGTCCGGCGGGGACGCTCCGTCCTCGCCGCCGACGATGTGCTGCCCGGCGTCCCCGACCTGGTCACCGAGATCCAGGTCGAGGCCGTCTTCGAGGACGGCACCCGGCTCGCCGTCATCGCCGACCCGTTCGGCGGCGGCACCCTCGGCGCGGCCGCGCCGGGCGCCGTCCTCCACCACGGCGACCCCGGCGACGGCACGAGCGGCCACGGCCACGGCGACGGCCGCACCGCGCCCGGGCCGGAGCCCGTGCACACCCTTACCGTGCGCAACACCGCGGACGTGCCGATCTCGGTCACCTCGCACTTCCACTTCTTCGAGGTCAACCCTCGGCTCGCCTTCGACCGCGCCGCCGCCTACGGCACCCACCTCGCGGTACCGGCCGGCTCCTCGGTGCGCTTCGACCCCGGCGCCACCGTCGAGGTCGACCTGGTGCCGATCGGCGGCGAGCGCGTCGCGATCGGTTTCGCGGGGCTCGTGGACGGCCCGCTGGACTCGCCGCGGGCACGGCAGGAGGCCCTGCGCCGGGCGGCCGAGCAGGGCTACCTCGGAGCGGCCGAACAGGGCCGCTCCGGAGCCGCCGAACAGGGCCGCCCCGGAGCAGTCGACGACGGGCAGGAGAACCAGCCGTGAGCAGCAGCATCGAAGCGTCCGAGTACACCGCCGTGCACGGCCCGCGCGCCGGGGACCGGGTCCGGCTCGGCGACAGCGGTCTGGTCGTCCGGGTCGAATCCGACTCCCAGCGGCCGGGCGACGAGTTCCTCGTCGGCTTCGGCAAGACCGCCCGCGACGGCCTGCACCTCAAGGCCGCCGCCGTCCGGGACACCTGCGACCTCGTCATCAGCAACGTGCTGGTGATCGACGCGATCCAGGGCATCCGCAAGACCTCGATCGGCATCCGGGAGGGCCGGATCGCCTCCATCGGGCGGGCCGGCAACCCGGACACCCTGGACGGCGTGGACGTGGTCGTCGGCACCGGGACGGCCATCGTCTCCGGCGAGGGCCTGATCGCCACCGCCGGCGCCATCGACACCCATGTCCACCTGATGTCCCCGCGGATCATGGAGGCCTCGCTGGCCTCCGGCGTCACCACCGTCATCGGCCAGGAGTTCGGCCCCGCCTGGGGCGTCGGCGTCAACTCGCCCTGGGCACTGCGCCACGCCTTCAACTCCTTCGACGCCTGGCCCGTCAACATCGGCTTCCTGGGCCGCGGTTCGTCCTCCCACCCCGCCCCGCTCGTCGAAGCCCTCGCCGAGGGCGGGGCCTGCGGCTTCAAGGTCCACGAGGACATGGGCGCGCACACCCGCGCCCTGGACACCGCGCTGTCCGTCGCCGAGGCCCATGACGTCCAAGTGGCCCTGCACACCGACGGGTTGAACGAGTGCCTCTCGGTCGAGGACACCCTGAGCGTCCTCGACGGGCGGACCATCCACGCCTTCCACATCGAGGGCTGCGGCGGCGGGCACGTCCCCAACGTGCTCAAGATGGCCGGCGTGCCGAACGTCATCGGCTCCTCCACCAACCCCACCCTGCCCTTCGGGCGGGACGCGGTGGCCGAGCACTACGGCATGATCGTCTCCGTCCACGGTCTCAAGACCGACCTGCCCGGCGACGCCGCGATGGCCCGCGACCGCATCCGGGCCGGCACCATGGGCGCCGAGGACGTCCTGCACGACCTCGGGGCCATCGGCATCACCTCCTCCGACGCCCAGGGCATGGGCCGGGCCGGCGAGACGGTGCGCCGCACCTTCGCCGTGGCCGGCAAGATGAAGGCGGAGCGCGGCCCGCTGGAGGGCGACGGCCCGGACGACGACAACGAGCGCGTGCTGCGCTACATCGCCAAGCTCACCGTCAACCCGGCCATCGCCCACGGCCTCTCCCACGAGGTCGGCTCGATCGAGATCGGCAAGCTCGCCGACATCGTGCTGTGGCAGCCGGCCTCCTTCGGCGCCAAGCCGCAGCTGGTCCTCAAGGCGGGCTTTCCCGCCTACGGCGTCACCGGTGACCCCAACGCCGCCACCGAGACCTGCCAACCGCTCGTCCTGGGGCCCCTGTTCGGCGCTCACGGCGCCACGCCGGCCGACCTCTCCGTCGCCTTCACCAGCCGCGCCGCCGCCGAGTCCGGCACCCGGGACCGCCCCTACGACACCATGACCACCCGGCGCCGCCGCGTCGCGGTCCGCCACACCCGCGGGATCGGCCCGCGCGACATGGTCCGCAACACCCGCCTCGGCGAGGTCCTCGTCGACTCGCGCGAGGGTCTCGTCACCCTCGACGGCACGCCGCTGCGGTCCTCCCCCGCCGAGGAAGTCCCGCTGAACCGGCTGTACTTCCTCTGAGCCGCCCGCACTCCGCCGGCCTCCGTCGGGCAGCCGCCCGCCGTCCGAAGAGGGCCCGCACGGCGTCGCCCCGGGCACCCTCGTGCCCGGGGCGGCGCCGTGCGCGGTGCCGTCAGTAGGTGACGATGCCCGGGTCGGAGAGGCCGGGGGCGCCGGTCTCGACGTGGCCGGCGAGGCGGCGCACGAAGTCGGCGGTCGCGCCCGAAGTGACGGTCACGTCGTACCAGTTGCGGCAGGCGCTCAGGTCGACGGTGCACGTGACGGTCGCACCCCGGCGGACGGTGAGGGCCTGCGGCGTGCCGCCGTAGGCGTTGGTGAGGGTCAGCACGACGTCCGCGGCGCCCGCGTTGGTGAGGGTGAGGTCGAGGTTGCCGGTGGTCGCGTTGTGGCGGGCGGCGACCTCGGGCCCGGCGGTCTTGCCGGGGTTGCGGAAGCGGCGCAGGAAGCCGTTGGGGCCGAACACGGTGAGGTCCGTGACGCCCTTGGAGTACGTGGTGTTCCAGGCGTCCGCGATCGTCCGGCCCGCCTCCGTGGTGTACGTCCACGGACCGTCGGTGCGGTTGGGCGAGGTCACCAGGAACTGGGCGCCCGCCGCCGCGCCCGCGCTGAAGGTGAGGCGGTACTTGCCCGCGGCGGTGTCGGCCGCCCCGTCCACGTACGGCGCGTACGCCAGCGGGCGGGTGGGCTTCGCGCCCGCCTCCTGCTTCGGCATGGTGCCGGTGGCGGGCGGGGTGGGCACGTAGTCCGGGTGGCGGTTGCGGTCCGCCGGGGCGTAGCCGGCCGTCGAGGGGAGCGCCGCCGCGGTCGTGTTCGACGCGGTGAAGTCGAAGGCGGAGGTCAGGTCGCCGCAGATGGCGCGCCGCCAGGGCGAGATGTTGGGCTCCTGGACGCCGAAGCGGCGCTCCATGAAGCGGATGATCGAGGTGTGGTCGAAGGTCTCCGAGCAGCTGTAGCCGCCGGTGCTCCAGGGCGAGACGACCAGCATCGGGACCCGCTGGCCGAGCCCGTACGGTCCGGCCGAGTAGCCGATGCCGCCGCCGAAGTAGTCGGCGGTGGTCGCCACGGTGGACAGGCCCTGCGAGGCGGAGGAGGGCGGGAACGGCGGCACGACGTGGTCGAAGAAGCCGTCGTTCTCGTCGTAGGTGATGAACAGCGCCGTCCTGGCCCACACGTCGGGGTTGGACGTCAGCGCGTCCAGCACCTGGGAGACGTACCAGGCGCCGTAGTTGGCGGGCCAGTTGGGGTGCTCGGTGAAGGCCTCGGGGGCGGCGATCCACGAGATCTTCGGCAGGGTGCCGGCCTGCACGTCGCGCCGCAGGTGGTCGAACAGGCCGTCGCCCGCCTTGGCGTTGGTGCCGGTGCGGGCCTTGTCGTACAGCGGGTCGCCCGGCTTGGCGTTGCGGTAGTTGTTGAAGTAGAGCAGCGAGTTGTCGCCGTAGTTCCCGCGGTACGCGTCGCCGATCCAGCCCCACGAGCCGGCCGCGTCCAGTCCGTCGCCGACGTCCTGGTAGATCTTCCAGGAGATCCCGGCCTTCTCCAGCCGCTCGGGGTAGGTCGTCCAGCTGTAGCCGGCCTCCTGGTTGCCGAGGACCGGACCGTTGCCGGCGACCCCGTTGCCGGTGCAGCCCGTCCACATGTAGTAGCGGTTCGGGTCGGTGGAGCCGATGAACGAGCAGTGGTAGGCGTCGCAGATGGTGAACGCGTCGGCGAGCGCGTAGTGGAAGGGGATGTCCTGGCGGGTCAGGTAGGCCATCGTGGTGGCCGTCTTGGCGGGCACCCACTGGTCGTACTTGCCACTGTTGAAGGCCTTGTGGCCGCCGGCCCAGTCGTGGTTGAGGTCCTGGACGAACTGCATCCCGAGGTCGCTGACCTGGGGCCGGAACGGCAGCACCTCCCGCTTGAGGCCGTCCGTCTGGTGCCACACCGAGCTGCCGCTCGGCAGGGTGACCGGGCGGGGGTCGCCGAAGCCCCGGACGCCCTTCAGCGCCCCGAAGTAGTGGTCGAACGAACGGTTCTCCTGCATCAGCACGACGATGTGCTCGACGTCCTGGAGGGTGCCGGTGCTCCCCTGCGGGGCGATGGACGCGGCGCGCGCGATGCTCTGCGAGAGCGACGAGAACGCGACGGTGGCACCGGCGAGTTGGAGGAAGCGACGACGATTCAGCTCTGCCATGGGTGGATTGACCTCAGCATGTCAGGAGGGTGGAGGACGGCGCCCCCAAGGACAGCGCGCGCGGGGTACCAACCGGCGGCCCGTTCATGACCGGCCGCCGTACGGCAGACGAACGCATCAAGTTGTACGGACAAGGTGTGAATCCGCTTCCGTGCGCCGTGAAGTCCACCAGCGCGCCCCGGTGCGAAGGGTGCGCAGGTGGTGCGCCGGACCGCAGACTGGGTCCCGACCCCTCACCGGAGGAACGACGATGCCCACCGCCAGCCGACCACCGGCCCCTCCCGTCGCACCCGGACGGCTCCCGCTGATCGGCCACGCGCTCGCACTGTGGCGGCGTCCGCTGGAGTTCCTCGACAGCCTCACCGCCTACGACCCGATCGTGGCCACCCACCTCGGCCCGAAGCCCAGCTATGTGCTGACCGGCCCCGACCTGGTCCACCGCGTACTGGTCACCGAAGCGGCGAACTACGCCAAGGGCCGCTCCTTCGACAAGCTCCGCCCCTACCTCGGGAACGGACTCGCCACCTCCGAAGGGGCCTTCCACCTCCGCCAACGGCGCCTGGTGCAACCGGCGTTCCTCCACCAGCAGATCGCCCACTACGTCGACACCATGGCGCGGCTGGCCGCCGAGCGCGCCGACTCCTGGCGGCCCGGTCAGGTGGTCGACGTCACCCGGCAGATGCTGGAGCTGTCCCTCGCCATCGTCACCTCGACGCTGTTCTCCACCTCCCTCGACGCCTCCGCCGCCGCCGAGATCCGCCACGCCATGCCCGTCGTCCTGCACGGCATGTACACCCGGGTGCTGGACCCCACGAACCTGTGGCACCGGCTCCCCACACCGGGCAACCGCCGCCTCGCCGACGCCCACGACCGGCTGCGCCGCGCCATCGACCACCTGATCCACGCCGACCGGGCCGACCGGGCCGACCGGGCCGACCGCACGAGCGGGCGACCGGACCTGCTGTCGATGCTCCTGCAGGCCCGGGACGCCGACAGCGGCGAGGCCATGACCGACCGCCAGCTCCACGACGAACTCATCACCCTGCTGGTGGCCGGCACCGAGACCGCCGCCGGCGGGCTCGCCTGGCTCTTCCACGAACTGGGCCGGCACCCGCACCTCGACCGGCGACTCCACCAGGAGCTGCACGACCACGCCGTACTCCCCCTCACCGCCGACCAGTTGCCCCGGCTCGGCCACACCCGTCGCGTCGTCGACGAGGCCCTTCGGATGCGCAACCCCGGAGGCATCACGATCCGCCGCGCGATCACCGACGTCGAACTCGGCGGCTACCGCTTCCGCGAAGGCACCGAGTTCATCTTCAGCGCCCTCGTCCTCCACCGGAACCCCCGGCACTTCCCCCATCCCCTGCGCTTCGACCCCGACCGCTGGCTGCCCGACCGGCCCCCCGCCCCGCGCGGCGCGTTCGTCCCCTTCGGCGCCGGCCACCACCTGTGCATCGGGGAGTCCTTCGCGCGCACCGAGATGCTGACCGTGGCCGCGACCGTGGCGAGCCGCTGGCGGCTGACGCCCGCCCCGGGAGCACGGGTCCGGGGCGTCATGACCAGCACCAACCACCCCGACAACCTCCTCATGACGGTGGAACCGCGCCCAGAAGCCGACTGAATCACCAGCACCGACCGGAAGCCGACCGGAAGCCGACCACCCCGAACGGCGGGCCCGGTGCGCGGCGATCAGGTCGCGGTACCAGCCGTACGAGGCCTTCGGGGTGCGGTGCCGCGTCGCGAAGTCGACGTGGACCAGGCCGAAGCGCTGGCGGTAGCCCTCGGCCCGTCGAACAGCCTGTCGTTCCATCCGTGACGGTACTCCGCCAAGCCGTCGAGGAGAAGGTCGGCAAGCCGGCCGGAGGTACGGACCGGTGACGGGCAGCGCCGGCCGAAGCGCCGCCGCGTCACGGCGCGCGTGCGGTGCCGCCCGGCTCAGAGCCAGCCGCGACGGCTCGCCTGGACGCCGAGCTGGAAGCGGGTCCGCGCGCCGAGCAGCTCCTGGAGACGGGTGATGCGGCGGGCCACCGTCCGCTCGCTGACGCCGAGTTCGCGGGCGATCGACTCGTCGGTCAGGCCACCGCTGAGAAAGCTGAGGAGCCGC
This sequence comes from Kitasatospora sp. NPDC048715, assembly GCF_043198905.1. Taxonomy (NCBI): domain Bacteria; kingdom Bacillati; phylum Actinomycetota; class Actinomycetes; order Kitasatosporales; family Streptomycetaceae; genus Kitasatospora; species Kitasatospora sp. NPDC048715. The sequence continues at coordinate 35,863 of NZ_JBICVH010000008.1, forward strand.
CGGTTCTCGGCGGTGGCAGTCGTCGCGAGATCGTCCCCCGTCTCGGCGGCGGGCAGCGGGACGGCGATCTGCCAGAACGACTCGAAGATGCCGATCAGCGCGTCGAGGAGGTCCGACCGCTGCACGAGGATGTGGTGACGGCGGTCCCAGTCGCTCGCGGGAGGACACACCAGGGCGAAGCGGTCGTCGCACACGGCCATGTTCAGCGGAACGTCGGGAAAGACCCGTGCTCGCTCGCCGAGTTCCACGGAGGTCCGGACGGCCGCCCTGGCGGCCCGGTCGCGCAGGACGTGGGATCCGTAGACGACCGAACACGTGACGCCGCGTGCCAGGGCGTCCCGACTTCCCGGGGCCAGGGTGTTGGACTGCGCCGATCGGCCGGTGTAACCGATGGTCAGGGCGCGGATCTGCTCGGTGGCCTCGTCGTAGAGCCGCCGGACGAGTGCGCTGCGGGCCGCCGCCGTCCGGGCGATCTCGATGTAGTCGGCTCCTCCGACGTGGTGGTCGCGCCAGAAGCGGGACAGCTCCTCGATGCCGCTGCGCAGCGCGGCGAGTTCCCTGCTGCGGCTCTCCACCACCGCGTCGAGGGCAGCCCGCGGGGGGCGGGCGACCAGCTGCGGTCCGTCCGGTTCCACCAGGCCGAGCCCGGTCAGTTCGCCGATCGCGGTGCTCATGGCACGCGAGCTCACGCTCAGGGCGCTCGCCAGTTCCGGCACCGCCGCCGGGCCGCGCTCGACGAGGGCGAGGTAGGCATTCTCGGCCGTTTTGCTGATATCTATACCAACAATCGAATGCATATGCCAATTCTCGCACGTACGGTCCCCACCGGGCGAGTGCCGTCGGACACAGCCCCCGCGTCCGTTTCAGCACGGTGGGCGCGGTCGTCCGGTGCTCCCCGAGGACGTGGTGGTCCGGTGCTCTCCGAGGACATGTGGGACCTGTCTGCTTCCTGCCATGCCGGATTTCGACACAGCGAACTCTTCAGTAACAGATCCGTTCCTCGCAAACTCTGCATACGGCACAGCCGACCGTTCCCCCCCTCCGCCGGAAACCCCCATGTCGTCTCGCACATCTAGGAGTTCACTCGTGAAGAAGACCCTCGCCTGGGCCGTCACCGTGGTGACCGCGGCGACCTGCACCCTCGGTGCCGCCCTGCCGGCCGTGGCCGCCGACACCACGACGCCCCCCGCCGCCACGTCAGCCGCCGTCACCTCCGCCGCCCCCGGCTCCACGTTCGACACCTCCCGCCTCTCCCCGGACCTGAAGGCCCTCGCCGACCAGGCCCTGGCCCAGCTGCCCGCCGACTGGCAGCAGCACCGCGATGCCGCCACGGCCGCGTTCGGCATCCACGACACCCAGTGGGCCGCCCTCCGCGACAGCGTCATCAACCCGGGTGACTACCAGTGCGAGAGCAACGCGCTGAGGGACTACCAGCGCACCCTGCTCCAGGGCGCCAACTTCGAGCCGCTCTTCTTCCTCTACTTCCTGGGCGTGTTCGACATGCCCACCTACGACGCGCTGTACTTCGGCAGCGAGTCGAAGTCCAACACCTTCGGCGTCAACGGCGAGTACACCAACGAGCTGACGTCCGAGAGCAAGGACCTGAAGAGGTTCTGGGACATCCACTCCGACGACATCCAGCTCGTGCCGATGCACGGCCGCGAGCTCTTCTCCTCCCCGGAGCGGCTGGCCCCCGTGGTGAGCCTGATGTACGGCATCCCGGAGGAGAACCGCAAGGTGGCGCTGGGCCTGGCCTCGCTGATCATCGACGTGATCAACCTCGACCCGGTCCTCCAGGGCGGCGACAACCCGTTCTTCACCCTCAACGCGTTCGCCTTCTCCGAGAAGGGCGCCCCGCACCCGGCGGGCATCGGCGACCGCATCGTCATGGGTGACGGCATCCTGGAGGCCATGCGGGCCATCGGTCTGGGCACCACCGCCCCGCGCGCCATCCTCGCCCACGAGTTCGGCCACCACGTGCAGTACGAGGACGACCTGATCGGCGACCGGGACGGCACGCCGGAGGGCAGCCGCCGCGTCGAGCTGATGGCGGACGCGTACGGCACCTACTTCCTCACCCACTCGCGCGGCGAGGCCCTCAACGCCAAGCGCCTGCTGGACTCCGAGAAGTCCTTCTACCAGGTCGGCGACTGCGCCTTCTCCAGCCCCGGCCACCACGGCACCCCCAACCAGCGCTTCGCGACCGCCTCGTGGGCCGCCGGCGTGGCCAACGATGCCGCCAACCAGGGCCACATCCTGCCCTCGCTGACGTTCGACGCGCTCTTCGAGACGAAGCTCCCGGACCTCGTCAAGCCGGACGCGACGAACTGAGCACCCCGAGCGACCGGTTACGGCCCGGCAGGCCCCGAGGCCTGCCGGGCCGACCGACCGACCGACCGACCGACCGACCGACCGACCGACCGGGGCACTGTAGTCGAACAACGCCTCAACTACGGCTCCACGCAGGTCGGTTGCCGCTGCGGGCACTTGAGCAGTGACACGAAGTCCCGGACCGCGACGACGTGGTGCTCGTGGAAGGTCCGGACCCGCTCGACCGGGGACGGAATGCCCGGTCAGGTGACCAGGCCGTGGCGGTAGGCATGGACGACGGCCTGGACCCGGTCACGGAGTTGAAGTTTGGTGAGGATGCGGGAGACGAAGGTCTTGACGGTCTCCTGGCTGATGACGAGGGTTGCGGCGATCTCGCGGTTGGAGAGGCCGTCCGCGATGAGGCGGAGAACTTCCAGTTCGCGAGGTGTGAGCGGGATGTCTCGGTGGGTCTTCTCGGCGGGGCGGATGCGGGCGGCGTAGCGCCCGACGAGGCGGCGTGTCACGTCGGGGTCGAGGAGGGCCGCTCCGGTGGCCACGGTCCGGATGCCGTGGAGCAGTCGGTCCGGAGGGGCGTCCTTGAGGAGGAAGCCGCTGGCGCCGACGCGCAGTGCCTCGTAGACGTATTCGTCCAGGTTGAACGTGGTCACCACGAGGACCTTGGCGGGGTGGGGCACTCCGACGCCGGCCAGCAGGCGGGTGGCTTCGAGGCCGTCGAGGACCGGCATGCGGATGTCCATCACGACGACGTCGGGTCGCACCTTGCGGGCGAGGTCGACCCCGGTCCGTCCGTCTCCGCACTCGCCCGCCACCTCCATGTCGGGCTGGGCGCCAATGATGGTGACCAGGCCGGTGCGGACCAGCATCTGGTCGTCGCAGACCAGGACCCGGATCGGTGCGCTCACGAGGTGCCGTCGGCGGGGATGCGCGCCCGGACGGTGAAGCCGCCGTCCGGGCCGCGGCCGGCGCTGAAGTCGCCGCCCAGAACGTCGACGCGCTCGCGCAGGCCCGCCAGGCCCCGTCCGCTGCCGGAGGCGACGGCGGTGGCGGTGGCGGCGGGTGAGCCGGTTCCGTCCGTGCTGACCTCCACGGTGATCTCCCTCTCGCAGCGCTGAACCCGCACGGAAGTGCGGCTGCCGTGAGCGTACTTGAGGGCGTTGGTCAGTGCTTCCTGCACCACCCGGTAGGCGACGAGGTCGGCGCTGCCGGTCGAGGCGGGCGCTGTGCCCCGCTCGGTGAAGTCCACGGGCTGTCCGGCCCGGCGGGTCTGCTCGACGAGCGTGAGGACCCTGCCGACGGCCGGTGTCCTGGCCTGCGCGGCCTCCGCCGGGCCGACGCCGTGGTCGGTGCCGTGGTCGGTGCCGTGGTCGGTGCCGTGACCGGGGTTGAGCAGGTCCAGCAGGTGACGCAGGTCGGTGAGGGCGCGGCGGCCGGTGTCGCTGACAGCGGTCAGGGACTGCTCCAGCCGCTCGGGTGCGGCGGTCAGGTAGCGGGCGGCCTCGGCCTGGACGACCATCGCGGTCACGTGGTGGGTCACCACGTCGTGCAACTCGCGGGCGATGCGGCCGCGTTCGGCAGTTCGGGTCTCGGCAGCCACACGCTCGCGGCGGGCGGCCTCCGCGGCCCGCGCGGAACGCAGCCACGCCCCGGCTCCCCAGGCCAGGGCGAGCGCCAGGTAGAACGTCACGAACCCCGTCGCCGTCTCGCCGCCCGAACCGAGCCGGGCGAGCGCGATCGCCAGCGGCACGTACGCCACGGACAGCAGGACCACGGTGGTGCGCCGGCGCCGCTCCAGATGGAAGCCGGCACTGATCAGCGCGACGGGCAGGGCGGTGCCGGCGGCCGAGTGGTAGCCGCACAACTGGTCAAGGGCGAAGCCGCACGCCACCAGCGCGAGACAGCTGACCGGCCACCGCCGGCGCACCACGAGGGAGAGGCATTCGAGCGCGAGGGCCACCACGGCCAGCGCGTCGAAGGGGCGGGTCGGCAGATCCCCGACCTGCGTCCCGTGGCCGCTCAGACCCGGCAGGAACGACGCGACCAGGAACAGTGTCCCGAGAGGGAGGTCGCGGAGGGTGACGTCGAGCCGGCGCCACACCTGACCGGCCCCCTGAAGGCTCATCACCGGGCGAGTGTAGCCAGGGCGTCGACGCGCTCGGCACGCCGGCGGGGGACGATGTGGCCGCGCCGACGGGCCAGCCACAGGAAGACGACTGTGAGCAGCGCGCCGAACAGCGTCGCGTACACGCTGGCCTCCGGGCCGAACTCGCCGCCGGTGATCAGCTTGGCCCCCGACGTCGAGGCGCCCAGCAGTCCGTGCGTGTCGCCGTTGCCCGAGACCTCGGTGCCGAAGATGCCGGACTCCGCGAAGTTCCAGCCGAAGTGCAGGCCGATCGGCAGCCACAGGGAGCGGGTGGCGGCGTACGCGGCGGCGAGCATGCCGCCGGCCTCGATGGCGATGGCGAGGCCGCCCAGCAGGGTGGCGTCCTTGTTGAGCAGGTGGGACGCACCGAACACGGTGCCGGACAGGGCCAGCGCGAGGTACGTTCCGAGGCCGCGCTCCACGAGCCGGAAGAGCAGGCCGCGGAACATCAGCTCCTCCGTGACGGCGGCGCCCGCCATGAAGCCGACCAGCCCGATCGCCCCGGTCGGCGAGCCGAGGCCGTGCACCTCGTAGTCCCCGAGGAAGTAGATGTTCGCGATGACGGATCCGAACATCGCGACCCCGATCACCAGCCCCCGCAGGAGCGCCCCGGGCGCTCCCCCGCGGGCCAGTTCCGTGACCGGGCGCCGCTCGGTGCGCCCCACGACCCATCGGTAGACGAGCACCGAGAGCACGACCGTCAAGCTGCCCACGAGGAGCGAGAGCCACGGGTTGTCCTGGACCGCGGCGGCACTTTGGCCGCAGACCGCACCGACCAGGACCACGGCCAGGACCTGCCACACCGGTTTCATGACGACTCCCTCTTCGGTTCCGTTTCCGGTTCCCAGTCCGGTCCGCGACCAAGGCGCCGCGGCTGAACTGAACGTTAGGGAGACGGTGATCAGGAGTCGTCACCTCACAGGGGACACCTGCGCGTAGCTCTCACGGGGGACAGAACCCCGATTCCGGTCCGCTACCGCGCCGCGAGCTTCGCCCGGTGGGCGGCGATCAGGTCGCGGTACCAGGCGTACGAGGCCTTCGGCGTGCGCCGCTGCGTCGCGAAGTCGACGTGGACGATGCCGAAGCGCTGGTGGTAGCCCTCGGCCCATCGAACAAGCTGCCGTTCCATCCGTGACGGTACTCTGCCAAGCCGTCGAGGAGAAGGTCGGCAACCACCTCCTCGACCGCGATGCGGATGCCCTCGCCGTCGAAGTCGCCGTGGTAGCGCAGGAATGCGCCGTCGTCGGAGAGTCGGCGCAGCAGGTCGATCACGGCGGTGTTGGGCCAGCCGGAGATGCAGACCAGTGGCGGGCAATGCCGGCCGAAGCTCAGATCCGTTCCGCACGGCCGGCGGGGGCCGGGCCAAGGATCACGACGGTGTCTCCCGTCTGCGGAGACGGGATGTCGTGTTCGGTGACCGGAACCAGGCGGCCGTCGGTGCGCACCACGAACAGGGCGTCGTGCCCTGCCGGCGTCGCGCCGTTCACCGGTTGCGCCACGACGTCGGCCCCGGCACCGTACCGGCGCATCAGCCGAGGCCTGGTGAGCCCGGCACCGAACAGGATGTCACCGCCCAGGAACGGGGCGACGACGCCGTGGCTGGCTGCTGGAGGCCCGATCCGGTAGACCGGTCCTTCCACGCTTCCCCGCAGGACCACCGACGCCAGTGCGTTGAAGTCGTCCTCGGCAGTGAGAAGCAGTACCACGGTGATGCCCTCCAGCTCGGCGCCCTCCCCGGTGGCTGCCGCCAGCAGTTCTCCGGGTGCCAGCTCGAGTCCGGCTTGTTCGATGCGCTCACGCTGTTCTTCGAGACCGGCCCAAAGCAGCACCTGAAGACCAGCGGCTTTCAGGGCCAGGCCCAGGTCGACCACCCAGGGCTCACCGCCCACCAGCAGCGGCCGGGAACGGCCCGAGCGCACGACCCCCAGGCGTCGGGCGACGAGCGTCGCGGTCAGCCCGTAGAGCGTCACCGTGGCGACGATGACCACGAAGGTAGCCGGGAGGATCTTCGAGGCGCCGACGATCCCCTTGTTGACGAGGCCGGCCGAGAAGGTCGAGGCGGTTGATGCCGCGATGATGCCGCGCGGCGCCATCCAGCCGAGGAAGGCACGCTCCCTGCGGGGAATGTCAGTGCCGAGCGTGGACACCAGAGCCACCAGCGGCCTGGCGACGGCAACCAGGACGGCCGACAGGCTCAGCGCGGGGAGCAGTACGTGCCGCAGCGACTGCGGTGTCACGGTGGCCGAGATGGAGACGAAGAGCACCCCGAGGATCAGTGTGACCAGTGTCTCGAAGAACGGCCGACGCACTGGGAAGTCGAAGCGTCGCAGGTTGGTGACAGCCAGGCCCATCACGACTGCGGCGATCAGCCCGGTGTCTTCGCGGAGCACGTCGCAGACCGCCGCCACGCCGATCACCACGGCGAGCTGCGCGGCGGTGCCGAGCACCTCGCCCAGCCGCAGTCCCTGCACCAGCGCCCACAGCAGGACCGCTCCGACGGCCCCACCGGCCAGGCCGACGCCCACGCTCCCCAGGAAGTGTGCCGCCCCGCTCCCGAACCGACCCCTGGTACTGGCGTCGACCGCGTGGAAGACGAGCGCGCCCAGGATCGCACCCACCGGATCGATCAGCGAGCCCTCCCAGACCAGGAGGTGCCGCAGCCGGTCCGTCGGGCGGACGAAGCTGAGCAGCGGTCCCACGACAGTCGGCCCCGAGACCACCAGGATGGCCCCGAGCATCACGGCCGCTCCGTAGTCCAGGCCGAGCAGCGGTTTCGACACGAGCGTGCCGATCGCCCAGGTGAGAAGCACCCCGATCCAGATCAGCCGGATGACGACGCGGCGCATGTGCCCCTGCAACTTCGCCAGGTCGAGCCCGAGACCGGCGTCGTAGAGGATCACCGCCACGGCGAGCGACACCAGAGGCGAGAAGGCTGCGCCGAGCAGTCGCTGGGGATCGACGTCGCTGGTCAGCGCGCCTGCGGTGAAGCCGACGGGCAGCAGGACGATCAGGGCGGGGACGTGCAGTCGGCTGGCCAGGATCTGCGAGCCGACGGCGAGCACCAGGATCAGGCTCGTCCCGATGAGGATCTGGTTCGTCGTCATGTCATTACTCCGGCAGGCCAGTTCACCGGAGGGGCTGGTAGCGGCTCTTGCCGGCCGGCCAGCGGCCGAGCAGCGGCGTCAGGGTGACGATCGCCCGGTCCTCGCGTTCCGCCCACCAGGTGCGCATCGGCGCGAGTCCGGCTCCCCCCGAAGCGGACGCGAACGTCGTCGGAAGCTCCATCACGAACGGGGCGGCGTGCCTCGGGTGGACAGGAGGACGGCTCCGATTACCACAGCCAGGCGCGCGAGCCACGCGAGCAGGACGGCAAGCCCGTTGCGTACGCCGTTCCGCGCCTGGAGGATCAGGATGAACGCGGCGATCGGCACCGGTTCCGGAGTGATCGCCAGGCCGATGAGGACGAGGTCGAGGAACCATGGCCTCGGTCACTTCCCCCATGGCGAGATGCCCCATCTGACGGTGTGCCGCTCGCCCGGTCCGAGGGCGACGATCGACGCACCGTTGCGGAGGGCGTCCGGCGGACAGGACATCGGTTCAATGGCGACCGCGCGACGACGTTCCCCCTCCGGCAGGGTGTCGCCGGTGTACACCTGCAGGAAGTCCGCCCCCTCGCCGAGCCAGACATCCGTACCGTGTTCCCCCGACGGGTGGGCCAGGCGTACCACGGCACGACCACGGGCGTCCCGGTCGAGATCGCCGAACGGGGTGTCCAGGTGCTGGGCGCCGATCGCCCTCGGTGTGCGGAAGTCGTACGGCGTGCCCGCGACCGGTTCGACGGCCACGGGCAGGCCCAGGTCATCGGTGCGGACCCAACTCCGCGCCGGAACGGTCAGCACCGCGTCGTCGACCGTGGCCGTGCCGACGGTGAGGTAGGGATGCTGGCCCACCCCGTACGGTGCGACGCTCGCGCCCTGGTTCAGAGCGGTCACGGCCACCTCGAGGCCCTCGTCGCCCAGGACGTACTCGGCTCGGACCCGCAGGTGGAAGGGATAGCCCGGCTGCGGCCACAGCGTGACTTCCAGCACGGCTCGGCTGTCCGCCTCCTCCAGCACCTGCCACGAGGTCCAGCGGAGCAGACCGTGGATCGCGTTGCCGTTCACCGGCTCGGTCAGCGGCAGTTGCAGGTCCTGTCCGTGCCATCGGTAGCGGCCGCCCCTGACCCGGTTCGGCCACGGCACCAGGAGTTGGCCGCGTCCTCCCGTGATCCGGTCGTCGGCAGCGAAGCCGTCGAGCACCGGACGTCCGCCGGTCGCGTAGTCCCGAAGGGCACCGCCCAGTTCGACGATGACCACGGACTGACTCCCATGACGCAACGTCAGCTGCCGTCCGGTCCGGCTCTCGCGCACGCGGCCTCCTCGCACTGCCCGAGGGTGGGCACAACCCACGAACCCGGGCGCCGTGGCGGCCCGACAGGTGCAGGCCCCTCGATCGGCAGGGTGCGGGCGCGCAGGGTCCAAATCAAGCGAGACACGATCCCACCTCCGGAAGAGCTCGGTGGGTTCGCCCTTTGAGACGATTCCTGGCGCGGTGGGCGTCCTCATCAACCGTCCGGTGAAGCTCTCGATGAGATCCCCGCTCCCCGACAGCCCGAGCCGTTCGGCCAGCATGGCCCCCAACGTGCTCTTGCCTGACCCGGAAACGCCCAGAACCACGAGGATCGTCGTCCGGCGCGGTGATTCCGCGCTTCGTTGCCATGCCACGATCCTCGGACCACTCTTGGGCTGTCGCCTCCCGCAGTGCCGCCGTGGGTGTCAACGGCTGTTTCGAAGGCTGATCTGCCGCCAGATCGCTCGTTGGAACCTGAGTGTGAGGACACCCACCGCGATCAGCACGACGATGTTGAGCAGAAGCTGCAGCAGTGAGCCACGCGCCTCGCTCCAGCTCGCGAAGGCACAGGACACGCCGATGTCAGCGGCCGCCGGGACCGTGGTGACCGAGATGAACACGCCGAGCAGGGCGCTCGTCCTGGCCTGGGTCAGCGACATGATCCCGACCATGCCGGCGAGCACTGCGACGGCCAAGGAGAAGAAGTTCGGCGTGTTGATCAGGTCGGAGACCGGCCTGACACCCAGCGTGAACGCCTTCGGCTGAATTCCCAGACCCCGGACCAGTAACGAGAACAGGAGCGTGAAGGCCACGGCCAGCGAGAAGCCGACGAGCAGCGCAAACAGCCCTTGCCGAATCCGCGGCCCGTTCCTCCGGTCTATGCCCAGAGCCACGCTGGTGATGGCGCCGTACTCGGGCCCCACGACCATTGCCGCGACGATCAGGATCTGGGAGTTGGTGAGGATTCCCACCGAGCCGATGATTCCAGCGATGATCAGATAGACGTAGAAGCTCGGCAGATAGGTCCCCTCGGCCCGGATACGCGCCTCGACCGCCTCCCACACCGGTGCATGCGCGAGCGCCCCGAGCTGGTGTGTCTCCGCCTCCTCCGCGAGTCCGGAGAACGCCATGTCGACCGACTCGATCACGACCGAGCCACGCCGGTCGACGTCCAGCTCACGGAGGTTGCGCAGGACCTCGTTCGCCGCACCTGCCAGCACGTCGCACTCGATGGCGTCGCCGTCCGGGTGACGTGCCGTACCCGCGAGCACGACCAGGTTGAAGACGTAACGGTCGCCGGTCAGCATGTCGACCGTCTCGTCGGTGACGTCCGGCGGAGTCACCAGCCGGAGATGGACCATCTCCATGTAGCCCCTCCGCAGCCGGGGAAGTCCAGTGGCGGCGCGTGCGTACCGCCCGAGGCCAGTACCGCCGGGGGGACGATCGTCGGCAAGTCGAGCGGCCCGGCCGGTACCGCTTCCGGGCGGTCTGGGCCGCGGCCTGTCCCGGTCCTGCCCGCCGACGCCGGGCAGGCACGTGGCTGCTCCGTCTGGAGTACCAGGCGGGCAGACGCGCCCTTCCTGGTCACAGCGGATTCCGGGAGTCGTCGGCACCTGTCGTGGAGCGCGTGCGCGCGGCTGGTCGGATAGTGGAACGCAGGGGGTCCTCCCGAGATTGCGGAGACACCATGGACCGCTACCCGCCTATAGCCGACCACGGCCTGGTGGGCGACCTGCAGACCGCCGCGCTGGTCTCGTCGCAAGGGGTCGTCGACTGGTTCGCAGCTCCTCGCTTCGACTCGCCCAGCATCTTCGCCGCCCTGCTCGACCACGACCGGGGCGGCTACTTCCTCTTCGCACCGGAAGAGACGGAGGTCACGTACAAGCAGCTCTACTACCCCGACACGGCCGTCCTGGTGACCCGGTTCATGTCCCCCGACGGGGTCGGCGAGGTCGTCGACTGCATGCCGCCCGACCGGACGGGCAAGCCCACCGACCGGCACACGCTGATTCGCGTCGTGCGCGCGGTGCGGGGCACCGTGCGGTTCGTCCTGGACTGCCGACCGCGGTTCGACTACGGCCGCGCCACTCACGTACTCGATCTCCAGGGCGAGACCGCGGTGTTCCGTGCCCCGGAACTTGCCGGATACCTGCAGAGCACCTTCCCCGTGGAACGCAACGGGGACGACGTGCGCGGAGAGGTCACGCTGAACGCCGGGCAGCTGGCGGGTGCCGCCTTCACCGTCTGCGGCCCGGACGGGGCCCCGCCCGCGCCGATCACCGTGGAGGAGCTCAACGACCAGCTCTTCGACATCGGCAACTTCTGGCAGGGCTGGCTGCGCACCTCCACCTACCGCGGCCGATGGCCGAACATGGTGAACCGCTCCGCCATCACGCTCAAACTGCTCACCTACCACCCCACGGGCGCCCCGGTCGCCGCGGCGACCATGGGCCTTCCCGAGCAGGTCGGCGGCGAGCGCAACTGGGACTACCGCTACACCTGGGTCCGTGACGGCTCACTGTCCGTCCGAGCACTGCTCGACCTCGGATTCGTCGAGGAGGCCACCCGGTTCACCCACTGGCTGCGCGATCGCTTGGCCGAACGAGCGAGCTCCGACGGCGAGCGTCTGCAGATCATGTACCGGGTCGACGGCGATCCCGACATCCCCGAAGTGATCCTCGACCACTTCGAGGGCTACCGCGGCTCGGCCCCGGTCCGGGCCGGCAACGCCGCCATGGACCAGCTGCAGCTCGACATCTACGGCGAGGCGCTCTACGCCCTGGCCGAGGGCGGCACGGTGGGCCAACAGACGGGCTATCACGGGTGGAAGGCGCTCGCCGCCACCCTGGACTGGCTCGCCGACTCCTGGGACCGTCCCGACGAGGGCATCTGGGAGACCCGTGGCGGACGCAAGGACTTCACCTACAGCCGGGTGATGTGCTGGGCCGCCTTCGACGTCGGGCTGCGTCTGGCCACCGAGTTCAGCAGGCCCGCCGACCTCGCGCGCTGGACCACCGCCCGCAACGCCATCCTCGAGCAGGTGATGACCCGCGGGTGGAGCGACAAGGAGCAGGCTCTCGTCCAGCACTACGACGGGGACGTCCTGGACGCGTCCTTGCTGCTCATCCCCCGGGTCCGCTTCCTCGCTCCCAAGGGCCCGGGCTGGCTGTCCACGCTGGACGCCATCGACCGCAAACTCGTCTCCGACAGCCTCGTCTACCGCTACGACCCGGCCGCCTCACCGGACGGTCTGCGAGGCTCCGAGGGCACGTTCAGCCTCTGCACCTTCCTCTACGTCGATGCGATGGCCCGGGCCGGCCGGACCGAGCAGGGGCGCTACGCCTTCGAGAAGATGCAGACCTACGCCAACCACGTCGGTCTCTTCGCTGAGGAGGTCGGGCCGCGCGGGGAGCAACTGGGCAACTTCCCACAGGCGTTCACCCACCTCTCGCTGATCATGGCCGCCACCACCCTCGACGAAGCACTCGACCGCGAACAGACCCGCTGAGCATCCATGACGACGCACACAGGATCCGCCGGCCCACCACCGCTGAGTTCGGCCGAGTTCCGCGCGCTCTACCAGCGCGTGCGACGCGAGGCCTTGCGGGACACCGCCGACCGCGGCGCACTGGACACCCTCGCACCGACGCAGGTGCTGGCAGCTGCCGGTGAGGTCCGATCAGGTCGCACCGTCACGCTCGCCGCCGTCATGGAAACCCGGGTGCGCCCCGGCAATCCCGAGCCGTGCGAGCACCAGATGACCGGCGTCGTCGACGGCAACATCGAGGCGAACGGCCTGCAGTTCGCTGCGGACCGCTTCGCCATGAACGTGCACGGCGACGCCGACAGCCACATCGACGCCCTGTGTCACGTCGTCTACGACGGCACACTGCACAACGGCGTGGCCGCGAGCAGCCTGACCGTGACCGGGGCGACGAAGCTGTCCATCGACGTGGCGCGGGACGGAATCGTCGGCCGCGGCGTGCTGCTCGACATCCCCCGTCTGCGCGGCGTGCCGTGGCTCGAACCCGGCGACCACGTGACCGGAGAGGAACTGGCCGCCGCCGAGACCGCGCAGCATCTGCGGGTCACTCGAGGGGACCTGCTCTTCGTGCGGGTCGGCCATCGCCGCCGTCACCGCGAACTCGGGCCGTGGAACGCGACCAAGGCTCGCGCCGGGCTTCACCCCACCGCGATGGAGTTCCTGGCGGACCGGCAGGTCGCGGTGCTCGGCAGCGACGGCAACAACGACACCGCTCCCGGCACCACGGAGGGTGTGGCCTTCCCGGTGCACGTTCTCGGCATCCACGCCATGGGACTGCACCTGCTGGACTACCTGCAGTTCGAGGATCTGGTGCCGATCTGCGAGGAGCAGGACCGCTGGTCGTTCCTCTGCGTGATCGCCCCGCTCCGGCTTCCCGGCGCCACCGGATCACCCGTCAATCCCATCGCGATCCTGTGACGTGCGAACACTTCGAGAACGGGAGCCCATCGTGGCCGACACCCAACACTACGACGTCATCATCATCGGCACCGGCGCGGGTGGCGGCACGCTCGCCCACCGGCTGGCGCCCTCCGGCAAGCGGGTGCTGATCCTGGAGCGCGGGGACTACCTGCCTCGCGAGATCGACAACTGGGACTCCACCAAGGTGTTCGTGCAGGGCAAGTACCTGGCGCAGGAGACCTGGTACGACCGGCACGGCCACGAGTTCACCCCGGAGGTCAACTACTACGTCGGTGGCAACACCAAGTTCTACGGCGCCGCGCTCTTCCGGCTGCGCCCCCAGGACTTCGGCGAGCTGCGCCACCACGACGGCATCTCGCCCGCCTGGCCCATCCGCTACGAGGACCTGGAGCCCTACTACACCCAGGCCGAGCACCTCTACCTGGTGCACGGCAAGCACGGCGAGGACCCCACGGAGGGTCCGGCCGACGCGCCGTACGCCTACCCTCCGGTGGAGCACGAGCCGCGCATCCAGCAGCTCAGCGACGACCTGGAGAAGCAGGGGCTGCATCCCTTCCATCTGCCGATCGGCGTGAACCTCACGCAGAAGGAGAACGGGCGGGCGACCCATGACAGCGTCTGCATCCGCTGCAACCGGGTCGACGGCTTCCCCTGCCTGGTGAACGGCAAGGCCGATGCCCAGGTGGTCTGCGTCGATCCAGCGCTGAAGCACGACAACGTCTCGATGATCACGGGCGCCGATGTGCGCCGCCTGGAGACCGATCCGACCGGACGCACCGTCACCGGCGTGGTCGTGGAACTCGCGGACGGCTCGGCGACGGGGTTCAGCGCCGACATCGTGGTCGTCGCCTGCGGAGCAGTGAACTCCGCCGCCCTGCTCCTGCGTTCGGCCGACGACCGGCACCCGAACGGGCTGGCCAACAGCTCGGACGTGGTGGGACGGCACTACATGCGGCACAACAACCTGGCCCTGATGGCGATCTCGAAGGAACCCAACCCCACCCAGTTCCAGAAGACCCTGGCGCTCAACGACTGGTACCTCGGCTCGGACGACTTCGACTACCCGCTCGGCGGCATCCAGATGCTCGGCAAGTCGGACGCCGAGCAGATCCACGGTGAGGCGCCGCGGTGGGCCGGCAAGTTCTCGCCGAACATGCCGTTCGAGGTACTCGCGCACCATGCGGTCGACTTCTGGCTGTGCGGTGAGGACCTGCCGCTGCCCGACAGCCGCGTCACCCTCGACGGCGACGGGAACGTCCACCTGTCGATCGACGAGAAGAACAACACGACCGGGCTGAGGAAGCTGCAGCACAAGCTGCAGGGCATGCTCGGGCAGCTGGGCATGCACGAGCACCGCCTGCTCGACCACAGCATCTACCTGCACAAGGGAATGCCGATCGGGGCCACCGCCCACCAGGCCGGCACCGTGAGGTTCGGCGACGACCCGAGAAGCTCGGCCCTGGACGTCAACTGCAAAGCGCACGACCTGGACAACCTCTACGTCGTCGACACCGCCTTCTTCCCGAGCATCGGCGCGGTGAACCCGTCACTGACCGCCATCGCCAACGCCCTGCGGGTCGGCGACCATCTGATCGACCGGCTGCGCTGAACGCCCTCAGGTCCGCACAGGACAGCGGCCGAACCGGAGGGGTGCCCGGTCGGGCTAGGGGTTGTCGCCCGGTGCCTGAGCCCCTCGCGTATCGGAGTCGGTGAGGGGCTCCAGGTCGCCGAGCGTGTCGAGACGGTAGAGCAGGACGAGGGCCGGCCCGACCAGCACGACCGCGATCACCGTGACGATCGCCAACCAGCGCAACGTGTGGGCGGCTCCCGCGGCCTGTGCCACCGTCAACGATGTGGGCAGCAGGTACGGGCGCTGGGCGAGGCCCCAGGCGGCCACGGTCAGAGCGACGCCGGCCACCGAGGTGTAGCGGCACCAGCGGTACTCCCGCCGCGCGAGCAGCAGTGCGGTGAGGGCGGCGGCGAGGGCGGCGAGGATCACGAGCGCCAACCCGGCTCCATGGGTAAGGCCGTGCCAGACGTACTCGGCGTCGTGGTGGGTGACGGGGATGCCAATGACCGCCAGCACCACGATGGCTGCGAGGCTGCAGAGCGCTCGGAACCGGAAGTACCGGACCAGGTCGTCGGCTCCGAAGCGGCGCGCGTCCGCGGTGAGGAAGACGGCGCCGAGGTACGCGGTGGCCGCGACGGTGAGCAGCCCGGCGACGATGGACGTGGGATTGGCCCAGGCGTCGGAGGAGGCCGTGGTCCCGGGCGCGACCCGGCCGGAGGCGATGCCGCCGATGACCACGCCGAAGAAGAAGGGGGTGAGCAGTGAGGAGACCGCGAAGACCGCGCCGTAGATCCGCCGTCCGGCCAGGCTCCGGGTCGGCTTGCGCAGGGCGAAGCCTGCGCCGCGCAGGACCAGGCCGATGGCGGCCAGGGCCAGCGGCAGCCACATGGCACCGAACACGGCCTGGAACATCGTGGGGAAGCCGGTCCACATGATGATGAAGACGAAGATCAGCCAGACGTTGTTGGCCTCCCAGACGGGTGCCATGGCATGGTCGATCAGCCAGCGGGGCCGCTCGCCGCGCTCGGCTCCCCCGGCCAGCAGATCCCAGAACCCGGCGCCGTAGTCGGTGCCCCCGGCGCAGGCGTAGGCGGCGACTGCCAGCACCAGGACCCAGGAGATCGCGTCGGCCATCATGACGCACCACCAGGTGACTGCGGCGTACCGGGATCCGGCGCGGCTCCGGTGGTTGCCATGGTCCCTTCCCTTGGGCCGTACGGAGTGCCGGCCTCCGGACCGAGCGCGCCGGCCTGCCCGGCCGGGCTCTCGTCGGCGATCCGCCAGCGGGTGCGCATCTTCAGCAGCACGGCGAGGAAGGCACCGAAAATGAGCACATACACGGCCACCACGATGCCGAACATCGTCCACAGTGAACTCACGCGGGTGGCGGTGACCGCGTCGGAGACCCGCATGTTGAAGTAGACGATCCAGGGTTGGCGGCCGACCTCGGTGGTGATCCAGCCGCACTCCACGGTCAGCAGACTGGCGGCCCCGGCGACGGCAGCGCAGCGGAAGAACCACCGGGATCGGGGGAGATCACGGCGGCGCCACCAGCACCACGCATACCAGAGGGCGAGCAGGATCAGCAGGCTGCCGATGGTCGCCATGATGTCGAAGGCCCAGTGGACGATGGTCGCCTGGGTGGCGGTGGGGCGGTCGTCGGCGGCCACCGAGGTCAGGCCGGTGACCTGGGTGCTGGGCTTGAATCCGGCCAGGATGGAGTCGAGTTGGGGGATCTTGATGCCGCCGGAGATCGTTCCGTCCTCGTTGAGGCGCCCGAACAGGTACTCCGGCACGTGGGTGTCGGTGTTCCAGACGATCTCGGCGGCGGCGAACTTGACCGGCTGCTTGTGGAAGACCTGCCGGGCGAGATTGTCGCCCAGGAAGAACTGGACCGGCGTGAGGATCGCGGCGACGGTGAACGGCACGGTGAAGCCGAGCCTGTGGTACCGGTCGCGGCGTCCGCGCAGCCAGCCGACCGCGTAGACCCCGGCGACCACGTAGCCGGCGGTCAGGAACATCGCCACCGCGAAGTGCCAGTACTGCGGGCCGAAGATCGGTGTGAAGATCGCCTGCCGCACCGTGACATCGACCGGGTTGCCCTGGGCGTCGAGAGTGAAGCCCTGCGGGGTGTTCATCCAGGAGTTCGCCGCGATGATGCCGAAGGCTCCCAGCAGCGCGGCCAGCGGCAGCGGCGTGCCGAGCCAGAAGTGCGTCCAGGGCCTGAGCCTGCGCCAGCCGTACAGGTAGATCGCGATGAGGACGGCTTCAAGGAAGAACGCCCAGGCCTCGACGCCGAATCCGAGACCGAACACGTCCCCCCAGCGGCCCATCATCCTCGGCCACAGCAGTCCGAACTCGAAGGAGAGGATAGTACCGGTGACGATCCCGATGGCGAACTGCACGGCCATCACCGCCGACCAGCGCCGGGCCAGCTTCAGGGCCACGACGTCACCCTTGCGCAGCCCGCGATAGTGCATCAGGAGCGTGATGAAAGGCAGCGCGACACCGAACGGGACCAGGAGGATGTGGGAGCCCAGGGTGAAGGCCATCAGCTCGCGCGCGGGCAACGTCTGGGGTGGGGTGTTCGCGAGAAGAAGTGTGGTGCTGTGCATGTGTGCCTCGATGGCTCGATCCGTGTGGCGCTGGGTCAGTGAGCCGGCGGGGCCGGGTCGGTCGGGGCGCGGGTTCCGGCGGAGGTGAAAGCGCGCTCGCGGCGGGACCCGGAGGCGAACACGATCAACCAGGTGAGCAGCGCTCCGATCCTGCTGCGGAAGCCGGTGAGGAAGGCGATGTGGATGAACAACCAGGCCAGCCAGCCCGTGACCCCTGACACGTTCAGCCGTCCGACCTTGACGACCGCCCGGCCCCGGGAGATGTAGGCGGCGCTGCCGAGGTCCAGGTATCTGAAGGGCTTCGGCTGTTTGGTCCGGCCTTCCACGGCGCGGCGGATCGCGCGGCCCGTACAGGCACCCGATTGCATCGCGACCTCGGCCAGGCCCGGCAGCCTGTTCAGACTCATCAGGTCGCCCACCACGCGGATCTCCGGGTGGCCGGCGATCGTGAGGTCGGGCTCGACGAGGATCCGGCCGGCCCGGTCCTGCTGGGCGCCGGTCGCCCGGGCCAGCACCCCGGCGAGCGGTGGCGCCTCCATGCCCGCCGTCCACAGCACGGTGCGCGCGTCGATCCGGGTGATCGCGCCGGCACGGTCACGCGCCGTCAGGCCGCGCTCGTCCACGCCGATGACCATCGCTCCCATGTGGAGCTCGACCCCGAGGCCCTTCAGTGTCCCGGCCGCGCGGCGGGCCAGGGTCGGCCCGAACGCGGCCAGCACGGAGTCGGCCCCCTCGAGGAGCAGCACCCGCGCCTGCCCGGGCTCGATCGTGCGGAACTGCCTTTCGAGCGTGTGGCCGGCGATCTCGCGGATCTGCCCGGCGAGTTCGACTCCGGTCGGCCCGGCCCCGACGAGCGCGAAGGTGAGCCACGCCTGCCGCTCCCGGGCGTCCGTGGTCGACTCAGTCCGGGCGCAGCGGTCGACGAGGGTCACGGCGACGGGCGACCGGCGCAGCGCCCGGGCGGCGAACAACCCGGCGAATCCCCCGCCGAGGATCACCACTCGGCGGGGCGTGATGTGGTCCTCCATCGCGGTGTCAGCCGCCGGTTGCGAAGCCGGGGAAGAGCGTCATTCCGCCGTCCACGTAGAGCGTCGTGCCCACCACGTAGTCGAGCAGGTCGGAGGCCACTGCCACGACGGCGTTGGCGATGTCCTCCGGGTCACCGACGCGGCGATAGGGGATCAGCCGGAGGAGGTCGGCCTCGGCCTCGGGGGTGTCCCAGGCGTCCTTGTTGATGGGG
Source organism: Kitasatospora sp. NPDC048715 (assembly GCF_043198905.1). Classification (NCBI taxonomy): domain Bacteria; kingdom Bacillati; phylum Actinomycetota; class Actinomycetes; order Kitasatosporales; family Streptomycetaceae; genus Kitasatospora; species Kitasatospora sp. NPDC048715. The sequence continues at coordinate 54,613 of NZ_JBICVH010000008.1, forward strand.
GTGCGGATGGCGCCGGGGGCGACCGCGTTCACCCGGATCTTCTTGGGCGCCAGCTCTTGGGCGAGCGTCTGCATCATCATGCCGACGCCGCCCTTGGAGGAGGCGTAGTTCACGTGCCCCGACCAGGGAATGATCTGGTGGACCGAGCTCATGCAGATGATCTTTCCGGCGGCGCGGGACACCTCCGGGACGACGCCACGCCGCAGGAACTCCTTGGCCGCCTCCCGGGCGCAGAGGAACTGGCCGGTGAGGTTGACGTCGATGACCTTGTTCCACTGGGCCAGTGTCATCTCCGTGACGGGAGCGTCCCGCTGCAGGCCCGCGTTGGCGACCATGATGTCGATGGTGCCGAGCTCGTCGACCATGCCCGAGACCATCTGGACGACCTGCTCCTCGTCGGACACGTCGGCCTCGTGCGCGTAGGCACGGACCCCGAAGGCCTCGATCTCCGCGACCACCTTCTCGGCCTCGTCCGCGCCGACAACGTAGTTGACGACGACGTCCGCGCCGGCCCGGCCGAGAGCAATCGCCGTGGCCTTGCCGATGCCGGAGTTGGCACCGGTCACCAGGGCCTTCTGCCCGGCCAGGAGCTGCGAGTGGATCACCCCGCGATTCTCACCGACACTGCCTGCCACGACTTCTCCTTCGGATCTGTGGGCGGCCCGGCGGGCAGTGACGGACCGCCCGCCCCGGTGCCCATGCTCTTCCAGGCTCCACACTTCTCGGCGAGAGAAGCACCATCAGGCACGACGAGCCCGAAGCGCCACGCAGTGCTCACCCGTTCGGTAGTGAGCGCCACGCAATCGGACTAGAAAGCGCCGCACGATCCGGAGATGTCGGCTCGAATGACCCTTGACGGTCCCGACTTCAGCAAAGCGTGGAGGAATCGGACCTTCTGCTGTCAGCATCGACCGAGTCGGCACAGTAGGTGGTGTCGGGAAAGCGACTTGATGTCACCGGACGAGCCCACGGGCGATCCTGCGGCGGCGCCGCCCGCCGACCCATTCGGCCCCCTGCGGACCAAGGGCTACCTGGCGCTCCTGGTCATCTCGGCCGTCCTCGGCGTGCTCCTGTCGGCGGGCGCGTACGGCTTCCTCCAGGCCGTCGACCAGCTCCAGAAGGCGCTCTACACCGATCTGCCGAACGGACTGGGATTCCACGGGGCACCGCCCTGGTGGCCGCTGCCCCTGATGGGGCTGGCAGGACTTCTGGTGGCACTGACCGTCCAGTACCTGCCCGGCAACGGCGGCCACCAGCCGGCCGAGGGGCTCAAGACCGCAGGCGTCCCTGCGGCCGCCGAACTGCCCGGGATCCTTCTCGCAGCGCTGGCGTCGCTGGGTTTCGGCGCGGTGATCGGGCCCGAGGCGCCCCTGATCGCGCTCGGCGGAGGCCTGGCCGTGTACGTCGTCCGGCTGCTCAAGCCGGGCGTCGATGCCAGGGCCCAGGCCGTGGTCGGCGCCGCGGGAAGCTTCGCGGCCATCAGCGCCCTGCTGGGCTCGCCCCTGCTCGGAGCGTTCCTGCTGATGGAGGCGTCAGGACTCGGCGGCCCGGTGCTGGGGATCGTACTGCTGCCCGGTCTGCTGGCCTCCGGAGTCGGGTATCTCGTCTTCATCGGGCTCGGCGCCTGGACCGGGGTCGGGGCTGGCACGCTGACGATTCCCAGCCTTCCCGCAGTGAGCCATCCGAACGTCGCCCAGTTCGGCTGGGCTCTCGCCATCGGGGTGGCGGCGGCGTTCGCCGGCACGGGAGTCCGGTGCCTCGCGCTCTTCCTCCAGCCGCGCGTCAACCACAGACGGTTGCTGCTCACACCGGTGGCCGGCCTCGCCGTGGCAGGGCTCGCCATCGCGTACGCCGAGGGCGTGGGGAAGCCGCCATCCGACGTCCTGTTCTCCGGTCAGTCCGCGCTGCCCCAACTGCTGCTCCACAGTACGAGTTACTCGGTGGGAGCACTGACACTGCTAATCGTGTGCAAGTGGCTCGCCTACGGTGTGTCATTGGCGGCATTCCGGGGAGGACCGATCTTCCCAGCGCTGTTCCTGGGTGCCACGGCAGGGATCGCGCTCTCCCACCTGCCCGGGCTGCCCGTCATCTCCTCCGCCGCCATGGGCATGGGCGCGATGTCGGTCGCCATGCTCAGGCTGCCGATGACCTCCGTACTACTGGCGACCCTGCTGCTGGGGTCCGACGGCGTCACCGCCATGCCGCTGGTGATCGTGGCGGTCGTGGTCTGCCATGTCACGTCATCCAGGCTCGCCCAGCCGGAAACGTCACGACCGGCGTCCGGGACCCCGCACGCTTCCTGATGTCGCTGTCCAGCCGTCTCGGTCACCGGGGGTGAGAAGACGTGCTGGAGCCTGCGGTGGTAGACGCTCGGCCGGTGGAGGTTGCCCCCGTTCAGTCAGGTCAAACCAACCGTGCCTGATCGAGCCGCGGGCTGAACCACTGGCGAAGACCGCCCGACCCGTCGAACACCCTGTCATCCTCCCCGAGTGCGGTGTGCAGCCATGGGTTTGCGTTTCACGAAGCCCCGCCGGACCTGCTCGATCCTGACGGTTGCCACGTCCAACCCGGAGCCCAACTATCAACCGTGCCCGGATCGGTGGGCGGCGATCAGGTCGAGGCACCAGGCGTAGGAGGCCTTCGGCGTGCGCTGCTGCGTCGCGAAGTCGACGTGGACGATGCCGAAGCACTGGTGGTAGCCCTCGGCCCGTCGAACAGCCTGTCGTTCCATCCGTGACGGTACTCTGCCAAGTCGTCGAGGAGAAGGTCGGCGACCACCTCCTCGACCACTGCGCTGCGCAGTTCGGCGATGGAGTCGACGAGCGCCCGGTCCCACGGGGCGGGCGTGAGGCGCCCCGGATCGGGGCCCCGGGGAACCCGGGACACGGCGGCCCGGTAGTCGTCGGCCGCCATCCGCCAGGGGACGGCTCCGGCCTTGGCCATGACGTGAGCCGCGATGCGGATGCCCTCGCCGTCGAAGTCGCCGTGGTAGCGCAGGGAGGCGCCGTCGTCGGCGAGTCGGCGCAGCAGGTGGATCACGGCGGTGTTGGGCCAGCCGGAGGTGCAGACCAGTGGCGGGCAGTGCCGGCCGAAGCGCCGTAGGGCGAGGGCGAGCACACTGGGGTTCTCGGTGATGTGCACCGGTCCTGCGGGACCGGTGAATTCGCCGGGTGAGCGCAGCTGGGCGAGGGTGAGGCTGATGGGGTGACCGGACGCGGCGCAGATCCGGGAGACCCCGGCGACCGGGCCTGCTCCCTCGGGGCGGAGGCCGACGGCGAGCACGGTGGCCGACAGTTCGTCGTCGGCGACGCCGGCTCGGCTCCAGAGCGAACGTCGCCCCTCGGCGGCATCCGGCATGTCGGTGCCGTACAGCACCGCCAGTGCACGCAGGACGAGGGAGGACAGCCGAGTCCCGTCGTCGAGGGCGTGCGAGTCACCGAGGAGGCGAGCGGCGAACACAGGCAGTGGCTCGCCATCGGCCGGGAGTGCGGCCAGGACGGCCAGCGCGGCGGTCAGGAGGCCCCTGGTCCGGTCGGGAGAGCCGTCGACGAGGCCATTGGCGCGTAGATGGCCGACCCATTCGAGAAGAACGGGCTGGGCGGTGACCACCTCGTGCCCTGCCAACCAGCCCCACAGGGCGTCGCGCTGACCGGTCCTGCGCTCACGCTCGGCGGCCCGGTCGTCGATCGGGCCGATGATCGCGGCCACCGCCTCCCGGACCGGCCGACCGCAGGCGTCCACCACAGCGGCTTCCAGTACCGCGAGGGGGATCGTCGGTTCGGCACCGGGGAGCCGGTCCAGTCCGAGGAGGTCGGCCAGGGCCTCCCGGCCGGCTTCGTCGAGCGGCCCCGACCGCACCCGGCTGACGGGGCGGCCGGTCGACAGGCGATCGTGGACGGCCGACCAGAGGGGCCTGAGTTCGGGGACGTCGAGAGGATGGCGGCCTGTCATGCCGATCCCTCCGGGCCGGCTTCGTCGGGCAGCAGGTCGGCACCCGTCCAGGTGAACCGGACGCTGGTGACGGCATCGTCGCCGTCGCCTCCGGTGATCAGCTGGTGGACGGCGATCCCGGAGAGCTCCCGGTAGGTGCACCACTCGTGGTCGGAGGTGAGCACCAGGTCGAGGTCGAGCGCCGCGAGGAGGGCGAAGACCTGCCCTCGGTTGACGGTGTCGACGCCGACGAAGACCTCGTCGAGCAGGATCAGCCGCGGGGACTCCGGCACCGCCTCGTAGTGGGCGGCCACCGCGGCGAAGAGCGGCAGGTGGAGTGCGATGGCCTTCTCGCCGCCCGACAGCGCGCCGTGGAGCTTCTTGGTGAGCAGCTGCCACCCGGCGCCGTTGGCGCGGTCCAGCTTGACGACGAACTGGTGCCAGGCCGTGTAGTCGAGGACCTCCGCGAGCTGCTCTTCCCAAGTCGCCGCCGTGTTGCGGGTCTTGGCCTCCTCGATACGGCCCCGGAAGAAGGCGTGCAGGGCCTCGCGGTCGGCTTCGGTGATCCGGGCCGGGTCCTTGAGCAGCAGTTCACGGGCTGTCCGGGTGCCGGCGGGCAGGTCGGGGTGGATCTGCCACACCAGACGGACCGCCACCCGTGAGGCGGTGCGGACCCGTTCGAGGTGGCCGTTCATCCGCTCGACGAGTTCACCGGCCTGGCGGATCCGGGAAGCGAGGTGGCGGCGGGTGTCGCCGGTGAGGGTTCGGTCGAAGAGGCTCCGTTCGGCGGCGGTGATGTCGTCCTGGCTGCGGTCACGGTCGCCGGTGAGGATGGCGAGGAGGCTGGTCGCGCCGACACGGATGCCGTCGACGGTGGCGGTGAGGACGTGGATGTCCTCCTCGGCTTCGAATTCGAGGTCGGCACGGCTGCTGAGGCTCTGGCGGGCTCGGTGGACGGCCTCGGAGAGGCGGTTCAGGGAGTCGCCGAGGTTCCTGGTGCCGTGCGGCAGGTTGGGCCATGTCGCGGCGGTCTCGCGTGCCGCTTCGAGGGTCGCGCGAGTGCCGTCCACGGAGGTGAGGACGAGGTCGAGGCCCGCGTCCTCGGGGAATCCGAGGACGCACAGGCGCCGGAAGCCGTGGGCGGCCTCGTTCCGGACCAGCACAGCCTCATCACGCCGGGCCGCGTCCTGGGCCGTCGTGGCGCCCAGCGCGCCGATCCGGCCTTCGAGGGCGAGGAGCGACCGGTTGCCGGTGTCGATCTCGTGGCGGGTCCGGTCGAGCATCGTTCGGAAGTGGCTGATCCGGGCGGCCACTTGGCGGTAGTCCTCGCCGACGGTGCTCTCGACGGCCAGGAGCGCGGATCGGAGCCCGCGGGCGGCGGCCTCGGCGTCCTCGGCCTCGCCCAGGCTCTCGGCTGCCGTACCCCGGGACGCCTCGGCGTGGCTGCGGGCGATGTCCCAGGCCTGCTGGGCGGCCGTCCAGGCCAGGTGCGCATCGAGCCAGACGTCTGCCTGCTCGCGCAGCGCGTCGATCGCCGTGGCGGTCGCGTCCAGGGCGGCCCGTTCGGTCGGCAGGGCGTGCTCGGCCGAGGCGACGGCGAGTACGCGCAGCGCGTCCGCAACCACCTCCTCCTGCCTCGCCAAGCGTTCGACGGCCTCGCGAACGGTATCCTCGCGGGCACCCACCTCGGACTCGGACCGTTCCCAGACCCGCTTGGCCTGTTCCACCTCCCGGTGGTGCGGCCGGCAGCGGAGGTCGGCACCGAGCCGCGTCCGGCGGTCGGCAACGGCGCGCAGCCGCGTCTCGAAGCCGGTGACGCTGGTCTCGACCTCGGCCAGTTCGGCGGCGAGGTCCGCGATCCGTCGCTGCCTGGCGCGTTCCCGGGCCGCGGCGCCGATGTGGCTGGACTCCTCCTTGGTCCAGGAGCCGACCACCGTCGCCAGCCGCCAGCTTCCGTCGGCCGCCACGGCGGCAGGGTGGCCCGCCGGGAGCGTGGGGCCGTAGGCGATGCCGGCCAGCAGCCTCTGTACCCGGCCGGACGGCACCGGGCCGTCGGGTTCCGGAGCGAGGACGTCGAGCAGCGAGGGACCCGGTGCGGGAAGGGCCGATGCCGGGTCGGCCAGGGTGTCGTGTCCGGAGACGACGAGGCCTCCGTCGGGGGTCATCCAGGCGTCGAGCAGGCCGGCCGCTTCCAGAGCCGCTTCGATACCTGCCTGGTCGGCAGGCGGCACGTCCGGCCGGAACACCAGCAGTCGCCACAGTGGCGCGCCCGGCAGGACCGACCGGTCGGCCGTGCGGGTCCGTGGCGGCACCGGCGGGAGATCCGCCGCGGCCGCGGTGCGCTCCAGTTCCCCGACGACCAGGTCACGCCGGGCGCGGGCGTTGTCCCGGCCGGCGCGGGCAGTCGTCTCGTCCACGGTGATGGAGCTCTCCACGGCCCGGGCGGCGGCTTCGACCAGCGCGAGGACGTCGGTCTCGACGGCGGCGCGGGAGGCGATCTCCTCGACGTCATCTATCAACAGCTCGGTGCAGTCGGCCGTTGCCCACCGGCGCAGCCGGTCGGCGTGGGCATCGACGGCCGTCTCGTAGGCGTGGGCGTTCGCCTCGCGCTTCGCAGTCGCGTCGGCCAGCCGTTCGCGCGCCGTGTCGAGGTGCTGCTCCGCCGCCGTCCGGCCCGCGAGGGAACGCTCGTGACACTCGACGGCGGTGCGGACCTCGGCGATCTGGCCGTGCCGCGAGACGACCGCGCCGCGCAGCAGGCGGCGTGCCGTGCGCCCTTGCTCCTGCGCGTCCCCGGACGGCCCCGGTGCGGCGCCTAGCAACGTCTGCACCTCGGTGCAGACGGACTCCATGGCTGCTCGCCGTGCCGCGCCGCGCGTCTCCTCCCTGGCCACGCGGGTGTGTTCAGCCCGTTGCTCAGAGCGCAGCCGTGCCTCGTCGGCACGCCCGGCGTCCTCGTCGGCCGCCTGAACCTTCCGGTCAGCGGCGGCGCGGGCACGGGCGGCGGCTCCCGCGGCCTGGTCGGTCCTGCGACGGAGCTGATCGAGTTCCTGCCCCTGTCGGTAGGCCTCGGAGTCGAGCAGCCCCTCGACGGTGCCCTCGATCTCCTGTCGCCGGTGTTCGAGCTCCTCCCGCGCCCTTCTGTCCTCATCGCGCCGGCGCAGGGCGTCGGCGTGCTCCTCCTCGCTCTCCCTGGCGATGCGGGTGAGATTGTCCATCTCGGTCGTCGCGGAAATGAGCGCCGCCGCCCCCGCGCGCAGGACGCGCTGGGCGTAGCCGCGTTGCTGGGTCGCGACGGCGGTGGCCGCGGCCACCTCGTCGTCCAGGGCCTTCAGGTGCTCACGCTGGCGGTCGAGGCGTTCGAAGCCCTCGGCCAGTTCGGTGATCTCGCCCTGGCCGAGCGGGGGCAGGGCCCGCGAGAGCAGGGAGGACAGCAGCGACGGATCCAGGCGCTCCGAGAGCTTGGGGGTGCGGAGCTGGAGCAGCGCGGTGATCAGGGCGTCGTAGCGCTGCTCGCTCAGCCCGGAAAAGAGCCTGCTCCGGACCGTGTTGCGGTAGTCGGTCGGTGATCCGTGCAGCTCGCCCCGGCCTTGCAGCGCTTCGGCCAGCGCGGCACGGGTGAGCGGCTGGCCCGCGTCGTTGAGCAGGGAGAGACCGCCTGGGCGGTCGATCCGCGCGCCGGTGGTGAAGTAGTCGACGGTGACACCGGTGGTGTGCACGCTGGCCTGGAGTCTGGCGCCGCAGGTGAACCAGCCGGAACCGCTGTCGTCTTCTCCGTCGTCGCGGACGAACTCCAGCCACACGTACCCGACGCGGGTCTTGCCCGAGGCGCCCTCGCCCATCAGATTCCAGTGCATGGTGCGCTCGGATCCACCGAAGGTGGACAGCCGGTTGGGTCGCAGGCTGGCGTCGAGCAGGAAGGGCAGGAGCACCTCCAGCGCCTTCGACTTGCCGGTGCCGTTCTGTCCCCGCAGGAGCAGTCGGCCCTCGTGGAAGGTGAAGACCTCGTCGTAGTAGCGCCAGACATTGAGGATGCCGGCCCTGGAGGGCTGCCACCGCGTTGCTGCGGCCGCCGTCGGGAACGCGGAGGGCTGCGGGAACTGTGTCACGGTCATCGGCTTTCTTCCCTGGTCAGGTCGCGGGACCGTCGGGCACGGTGGTCCGGTACCGGAACGCCGCGGGCCGGGGGACGGTGCGGTCGCCGATCCGGCGGGCCAGGCCGAAGTCGCCGAGGACGCGAACGGCGTCGGCCGTGAGGCGCTGGGCGCCGTCCTCCGACTGGTAGCTCTTCGCCCACTGCGGGAAGCGCCGCAGGAGTTCGTTCGCCTCGGCCGCGAGCTGCTCCGGTGTCAGCCCGTCCGGAGCGGCTGTCAGCGGTTCCAGCAGGAGCAGGGCCGCCACACGGGCCGTCGCGGAGTCGTCCGGGAAGCGGCTGTCGGTGGCGATCCCGTCCGGGTCCACGAGCAGCAGGCCGTCGGCCCGTTCCTCCAGCACGAACCCGCCCTGCTCGGCGGCGCGCCGGACGATCTGGCGCCCGGTCGGCGAGGTGAGGTAGGCCATTTCGTCGGCGCCGAGCTCGTCGTGGTGGAGGACGGGATCGTCGAAGAGCCGACGCAGCACCGCGTGCCGCAGGCGGAGGTTGCGCTGCGCATCGGAGGCGTCGGCGCCACCGTACCGGCTCTCGCGCACCGTGCCCCGCAGGAGTTCCTCGAAGCGCAGCGGCACGTCCTCCGCCGGAACGGCCAGCCGGGACGGCCCGACGGGTGCGGCGAGGAGACGCATCAGTACGGTGGCGTCCACCCGGTAGAGGACCTTGGCCTTCGCCGAGTCGACGAAGCTCTCCGTGAGGCCATCCACGGTGAGGAGCGCGCCGTACGCCTCCAGCAGCTTTAGGACGTCCACGAAGGCCATGCGCTCGGGCCTGCTCGCCGTGTCGAAGGGCGGCAGCGCCTCGTCGGTGGCACAGGCCTGGACGACCCGGTCGGCGAGCAGGCCGACCGTCGTCACCGGGACCGGGAGCAGCTCGGCCGCGACGACGCACAGCAGGGTGTAGCGGCGGCGGTCGAACGGAGCCTTGCCGGACCGCAGCCGACGGGCGGGGCGCGAGGCGTCGGGGACGGTCCGGATCTTGAGCAGGCGCGCGTACCCCAGGCGCGGTTCCACCGCCAGCTGCCAACCGCAGTGGTAGTCGAACCACTTCGTCAACGGGTCCTGCCGACGGCGGATCACCTCGAAGGCGGACGGGTCTCCGCGTTCGGTGATCAGCGGCCGGCCGAGGAGCAGCTTGATGCCTCGGGCGACGTCCTGCCGCTCGGCCAGGACCAGCTGGTTCGCAAGGGTGCTCATCCTGCCTCCCGCCCAGCGGGCTCCCATGTGCTCCCCGCGCTGCGGATCTCCACCAGGTGGTCCGGTCCCTCCAGCTTCCCCCGAGGTGTCCGCAGAACGGCCCGCCCGCCGTCGGGCAGCGGCCGGAGGAGAATCTCGACCCGGCCGTCGGAGGTGACCGCCCGGCGCGTTCCGCTGCCGTCCGGTCGTCCGGCGAGCGCCCGGCCAAGGAGGTCGAGCAGCCGGTCGAAGACGGCGTGGTCCAGCGTGCCGATGCCGGAGAGCCGCACCGGACCGTCAGTGGTCAGGACGTCCCAGGCCGCTTCGAGTTCGGCGCGTTCCTTCCGCGCCCGCTCGGCACGGGCCGCCTTGATCCCGCCGATGTCGCGCACCTTCCCGGTGCGGGTGAACCGCTCGGTGCGGCCACTGGTCCGCAGCAGGGCCGACACCTCCACCGGCGGAGCCTCGGCCCAGCTGCCCGACGAGGGAACCAACTCCGGGTCGGGGTGGGCGAGATGCGCGTGACGGGCCGGCCCCAGGCCGAAGGCGGCCGACCAGAGGCGGTGCAGGTCGTCCTCGGTGGGCGCCGCGGCGAACCAGCGGGCCAGCTCCCGGAAGTCCTGGACGGCGCTGGAGGAGCGGCGCCGTGACTCGGTGATCCGGTCAAGGACCTGCAGGAGCGTCACGATCGCGCGGCGCGCCACGTCATGCAGTTGCTCCGCCCGGGGTCGTGCCCCGTCCACAGGCCGGAACCAGGCCTGCAGCCCCTCCCAACGCGCCCGGCGCCGCTCCAACCAGGCCGGCGCGGGATCACCCTCGGCGACCGGCGGCAGCTCGGCACCCCGCAGCGCCCGCTCGTGCAGCAGGCTCACGCCCCGCCCCTCGACCCGCTCCACGGCGGAGGCGACCGCCTGTCCCCGCTGGTCGAGGTTGACGAGGAACTCCTGGAGATAGCCCACCGTCGCGGCCTTCACCTCCCGGAAGGTCGCCAGGTCAGCGCCTTCGGCGCGCAGCAGGCGCTGCAACTCGCCGTTGAACGCCTTGGTGTTGGCCAGCAGTGCCTCCAGGTGGCCCTCCAGCTCCTGCAGCGTCGTGAAGACCCGCCGGTCCGAGGACGTGGAGTCCCCCAGCAGGACGTACAGCTCGTCGAGCCGGTCCGTGATCGCCTCCAGCACCGCCGTCTGGAGCGCACCGGACGAGGCGAGGACGGACAGGGCGTGCTCGACCCCGGCGGACGCGGCCTCACCGCGCCGGGTCAGCGAGTACTGGAGGTTGCGGCGCTCGTACTCCTCGGCGGTGCGGTAGTTCTCCGCGTGGTTCTGCACGACGTCCAGCAGCTGCCACTCCCTGAGCCTTCGCAGCGCGTCCTGGAGCTCGTCGTCGTCCACCGCGTCGAGCCAGCCGACCGTCCGCAGCCGGGCGCGCACATCGTCCAGCCCCAGCGCGGTCTCCAGCCGCTCGTTGGCCGCGCCGAAGGCCTGCAGGATCGCACCGTAGAAATCGGCCTTCTCCCCCGTCGTGAACCGGAACATCTCCGGCGGCACCCTGCGCAACGGCTCCCCTTCCCTCTGCCGGGCACCACAGTACGCGGACGCACCGAGACCCCATCCAGAACCCTCGACATCGCAATCGTGCAACCCTGGGTTGATAGACGGCGACGGCCCGGACGTACGCTGGAGTAGCTTTGGAGTACGGAGCTGGCGCAGGGCGGTGTTCAGGGCCTCGTAGCGCCGCTCGTTCAGGCCGAGGTGTACTCGAGCGGTTCCACGGCTACAAGGGCCATCAGGTGAATTGCCGGCGCAGGTCGCAGACCACCTGCCGCGCCTGTTCGGCGGACTGCGCCCGCGCGACGTACATCTCCTCAAGCTCCCCACGCGCGCGTTCCGGCTCGCCCCGGAAGGCCGGAGGAAGCTCGGACGTGATCCGAGCCGCCTCCCCGAGGACCGCAAGTGTCGGCGCGCTCTCACCGAGATCCAACCGACACTCGGCTGCGCGAAGCCGTGCGGTGATCGCGGCGGCACGCTCCTCCGGCCCGTCGGCGTGCGCGAGGTCCCGCGCGATCCCCTCATACAGACGGCACGCATATCTCCCGGCCCCCGCCTCCGCCCTGAGTCCGTCGGCCGCCAGAAAGAGCGCGTCCCGAACCACGGCACGTCGCAGACCCAACTGCCCCTGGCCGAGGACCGCTAGCCTGGCAAGGTCCTCGATGCGCTCCACTACTTCGTCGCCTGCCGGATTCTTGCTGTCCAGCAGCACTTGGACGGCCTCCATGGCCTTCCTGAGATCGGCCGGCCCAACCCACGGCATGTCCTCCAGCGGTTCGACGTCCTCGCCGTCCGTCTCGGTCACTGGAAGGGGGCTCTCCAATAGCCGGAACGGAATGGTCGAGTCGTATTCGAGGCGGGGCGAGGGAGGAGGATCGCCGGGCGCCGGGAGGTGTCTGGCCATCACTTCGCGGATCTCGCTGAGCGAGGGCCGCTCCTGATAGTCCTTTGCCAGCCCCCTCAGAATGACCTCAGCCACATCCGCCGGGACCGCCGAACCGAACGGCTTCGGCTGCTCGTGCAGGTGCTGATCGCGCAGAGCGCCCTCGCTCTGGCCATCGTGCGGGGGTTTCCCCTCGAAGAGGAGGTAGAGAACACAGCAGAGGCTGTAGATGTCGCTGGCCACCGTAGGCTGTCGATCCATCAACTGCTCAGGCGACTTGTACCCATGGCTCCCGAGAGTCGATTGATGCAGCGTCAGTTGTGGAACGCCGATGCCAAGCGGTTTGGCAATGCCGAGGTCGACCACGGAAACCAGGCCCGAGAGGGCGATCATGATGTTCATGGGCTTGATGTCCCGGTGCACCAGCGGCAAGGCATGGATGCACATGAGAGCGTCGACGACTTGAACCGCTGTGGCCGCGGCCGCAGCGAGCGGCAACGGACTGCGCTGCTTGAGGATGTCGTACAGCGTCCGGCCGTCGATGTACTCCATCACGAGGTAACGCTCACCCCGATGCTCTCCGTGCCCCAGCAGCCTGGGGATGCCCGGGTGGCGCAGCCTGCCGAGTTGGCGGACTTCCCGATCGAAGCGGGCAACGAGCGTCTTCCACTCCCGTTCCCGCTCGTCAGGATCGAGCCGCTTGAGGTATTCCCGATCCGAGCGCATGAACTTCAAAGCCACGCCACCGCCGTCGGCCAAGTCGAGAGCGCGGTACACCCGGGCCATGCCGCCCTTACCCTTCGGCTCGACCACCTCGTAGCGCACGCCCACCCTTTCGCCCGGATGCAGCTCGTGGTCGTCCACAGTCCCCCAATCGTGCCGAGCGTGCACCAACTCGGGCACGCCGTCTGCATGTCGCGCACACTTTAGTACGCATCCATGGCGCTCAGTGACGCGTTGACCCCGTTCGGCTACCTCTGCAATGCTCCTCCGGTCGTCATGCCCCGGCAGCTTCACCACGCAAGGCGTCCATCTGCCACGGAGGATCCCGTGAACCGCCCAATACCGCCGCCAGGCCTGACCGGAGACGGCTGGTTGCTCCGGCTGTCCAGCACGGCCGCAAGGGAGGAACCGAACGCCTGCCCAAGGGCCAAGGCAGCCAAGCTCCGACCGCTGATCCGACCGAGCTCGCGCCAACCTCCTCGGCGGACTGGACTCCAGACCTTCGGCATGGCGCCCTTCATGGCAGCCCTGGACCGGATCGAGCATCAGGAAGAGCCAGTTGAGCAGGTGATCGATCAACTCATCGCCAGCCAGGGAGCATTCGGATACGGGCCACCTGCTCATCCATCCTTGCTCGAGTGGACCTCACAGGCCATCACCCGCTTCCTCGCCGCCCGCCAGCACCAGCAGGCATCCGCCAGCGGAGTCCCGCCCACGCACCCCTTACGGAACCTCGAGTGGGTCGCCTTTCGGGGTCACCGCACCGACCCGGACGACCTCGACACCGTGGCCGTCCGCGAGTACACGGCCTGGGGACGGCGCTACGAGTCGGCCGACGGAAGCCTCCGTGAACTGTGGCTCCCTTCGTACGGGAAGGCGAAGCAGAACCGGTCGGTCGCCGAGCAAGCCGCCATCGCCCACGTCCTCTTCCGAGGAACGCCGTGCCGACGTCCCCGCTTCGGCCAGCCCTACACCCGACCGGAGGAGTCGGCGTTCCGCAGCCCCGACCGCGTCAGGGTGTACGAATTCGGCTGCGCCGCGGGCGACTCGACACTCCTTCTGGACTGGTCGACGCACGAGGCCGCCGCGGCCTTTGCCGCACACACCACCCCGCAGCTGAGCCGCGCCGAGGCCGACATCGCAACCCGGCCAGGGACGAGTTGCACGGATTGCAAGGCCATCGAAGGCTGTCGTTCCCTGCGCCGGGCCGAAGGACTATGGCCGGGAACCCCCTCGCCGCATCGCTCCCGCAGGGACGTCTCCGCCTGGGATCTGCGGACCTACCACGCCTGCCCGGCTCGCTACCACCTCGACCGGCAACTCAATCTCCGCTCCGCGGAGGACAACGAGTCCGAGGAGACACGCCGAGGCCGAGCCGTGGACGCCTCGCTCAACGAGCGGCACAGCGCCGGGCCCGGGCACAGCTGTCGCCATCTCACCGGCCCCGTGGACCCTGACGACTGGGAGGCCGGCGGACACCGGCTCACCGGACGGATCGCGCGCCAGGCCACCGCCATGCTCAGTTGGCACCGCGCCTTGTGCCCCCTGGACACCTTGGGCCCCGAGGAGAAGGTCCTGGTTCAGCACACCTCAGCTGTCCTCATGCCGAGCCTCGGCGTGGTCCTTATCGCGACACCGGATCTGCTCTACACCAGGGACGGCGGCTGGTTCTGGCGCGAAACCAAGACCGTCTCCCGCCTGCCTGGTCAGGGCGTTCCGCTGATGCGACGCTACCCACAACTAGCCGTCGCCGTCATGATGCTGGCGTCAAGAGAAGACCCCGACATGACCCGGCGTTCCCGGGTCGAACTGGAGCTGCTGCACGAAGATTGCCCCAGCCTGGAGCTGCTCGACCCGAGCCGTCCCGAGACCGTCGAGGAAGCCCGGCTGCTCCTCGCGGAGCTGGCCGAACCACTACTGCATGACACACGATTCGCCCCCACCCCCGGATTGCACTGCGCCGACTGTCCGGCCCGCGCCTGGTGCCGATCCGGCGCCGAACACCTGGCCGAACGCACGTTACTGGAGCCGGCTCCACTAACGCGGGAATCCGAGACTTGCGCATGATCAACGTACCGCTGCTCCACGTCCTCGCGACGGCCATCATCGAGATCGCCGAGCAACGCGAGCAGGCGGCTCCCCCACCCCCGTACCCTCCAGAGGCACAGCGCGCCCTGGACCAGGTGGTGCTGGAATGCCTCCGCGAGAAGGTCACGCCCCCTTCGGGACTACCCGAGCTGATCAGCTGGTGCCGGACCCGAGCGCTGGACCGCTGGCCTCTGCAGCTCGCCGACGACGAGGCAGAGGAGGCCTTCGGAGCCGGCGACCTCCTCATCGACCGTAGCTCGGGCATGCCCACGGAGCTGTGCCTCGAATGGAAGGTCGACGGCGGCAAGGACAGCGCCGCACAACAGTACGACCGCCGCGCCATCGCCGTCGCTCTCCAGGCATGCCGCGCCGTCGACTCCCCCGAGTCCTACACCCGCTTCCGACGCATTCTGGTCGATCAGCCAGTGATGACCTCGGCGAACTGGTCCGAGCTCGCCGGGGATCTCTACCTGTATCCAGTAGAGTCTCTGCTGAGCGCCATCTACCCGACCGCACCCGACCACTACCTGAGTGACGGCTGCTACACCCCCTGCGAGCGCTGCCGGACCCTGCTCGTCCCACTCGCCGATGGCGGTTGGTGGTGCGAGCGCGACGAGTGTCGGCAGCAGGGTCCGCCAACACCCGGCCGACCGCTGGCGCTCAGCTTGGCTGGGAAGGTCCGCCAACTTCGGCGCCCACTGCGACAGTTCGTAACCGGACCGGGCCGTGCCGAGGTCGGCCTGGAGGATGCATTGCGCAACTTGGGCCTCACAGTGGAAATGTGGCCGGCCTATGACGCCTACGACCTGCGGGTGACCTTCCCTGACGGACACGTGTGGGCGATCAAGGTCCAGGACCGCGCTCATCCGGGCTTGCTCGGCCGCAAAGCATTGCCTGTCCCTCAGACGCCTCCCTATCACGAGGCCTGCTGGGTCGTTCCGCGGTACCGCGTCCAAGGCCACCCCGACTACCTGGGGGCCTTCCGGCGGGCGCACCCCGCCTCGGCGCGAGGACTGCACCTCCTGGTGGACGACGATCTGGTGCGGCGAGCCCGCGCCAGACTGCGCGGGCGCCGGGGTCCGGAAGCCCGGTTGGACGGAGAATCCGGTGCGTGACCGAAGTTCCTGGTACTCCTCACTGATTCGATCGCTCCAGCCCTGGCCCGCCGAACACCAGGACACCAAGCCTTCGCTCCTGTGCCAGGTCGAGCTTGGGCTGAGGCTGTTGGAACGCATTGCGCCCGACGATGGTGCCGACAGCGTTTGGACCCTCCTCAGTGGCTACCCGTTCGCGCGCGCATCCGGTCTGGGGCTTACGGTCAGTGATCGGGAGATTCTCTACAATGCACGGCAACTGCTCTGGACCCTGCGCCGCCGACGCCTGTGGCAGCAGAGCCTGGACGCCTATCGACGGCTTCCGGAGAGGCTGCGCGCTTACCGTGTCCCCGTCCTTGGCGGTCCGGCATACCGGGTGGAACCACGCGTCGCAGGACGACGCCTCGCCGTCTACGACAACGCGCTTGACTCTGCCGCACCGTTCTCCCGCGTCCCGCTACCCCAGGCCGCAGCAGGCTCGCATCGATTCACCGAGCATCGCCGATACACCTCCGTCACCATCCCGGAGGAGTTGATCCTGAGCGCCCCGGACGGCCATGACCTTCAGGTCGGCCGGCCCGGTGAAGGTGGACCGATCGACGTCCCCTTGGCCGAGCTCATGGTGACAGCGCAGTGGATGGATCAACAGGAACAGGGCCCAACCCACCAGCGGAAGCGCTGGGAGGACCGGCTGAACAGCTTGCGGCTGGACACCCGTCACTCCGACGGCGTCAGCTTCGAGCCCGCCACTGTCCTACGGCTGGACCAGATCATCCACCTGATCGGTATGGTCGGGGCCGGCAAGAGCACCTTGATGGTGCTCATCGCTGTGTGGGCGGCGCTTCGCGGGTTGAGGACCACCCTCGTCGTTGGCGATGTAGCCGAACAGCTCGCGCTCACAGCCCAGTTCCGGGACTTGTTCCACGACCGCCCGGATCTGGACGCCGCCCCCGTGATAGGCGGGACCATGCGCGAACGCCACATCCAGCGCGTGCACCGACGACTTGCGGGGCGCGGCAAGTCCTCACTTCTCCTCCACGAAAGCCCCGCCTTCACTGACCTCAGTACCGCATGCCCGCTGGACGCACTGCGGGGCCTCGACGCACACGCCCCGCTCCGTTTTACCGACGCTCCCTGCACCGGCCTCCACCCGGCACGTTCCGCAGGAAGCCAGTCGGACGTGGACGCCGAGCTGGCCGTGCTGCACCTCGGAGAGACACGGTCCGCCGACCAGGTCCCTGGCGCAGACCACGACAGCGACTGGCAATCGACGGCGCATGGGTGCCCCCTGTGGAGCGCCTGCCCCCGCCACAACGCCTCCCGTAGGCTGGTGGACGCCCTGGTCTGGGTCGCCAATCCGATGAGCCTTGTCCAGACATCGGTTCCACGCAACCTCAACGAGGAACGGATCCGATACCTCGAACTGGCAGCTCTGCGCAGCGACATCATCATCGTGGACGAGGTCGACCGTGTGCAGATGGGGCTGGACCGAGCCTTTGCCCCATCTGCGACATTGGTAGCGCCGGGGCGCGGGCTCGACTCCTGGCTCGACCGGCTGGACACTCACAAGATCGAGGAGCTGGCCCGCCAGAGCCGCCTGCCGCTGGCCGACCGCGACGTGCAGCGTTGGGCCGCCTCACTCGGTGTGGTCAGTAATGCCGCCAACCGGCTGTACGCAATGCTCATTTCCAACCCGGGCCTCCAGACATGGGCCGAGACCGACTACTTCAGCGCCTGGACGCTCCAGGAGAAGCTGCTCGCCGACTGGTACCCACACCAACACGACGACCCCTCGGAGACCCTTGCCGACGAACTCGGCCTCTACGACCTTGACGAAGCGCTTTCCCAGCCCCCGAACGACGCACCTCCCCCGACCGCGGGCGCCGAACCATGGGCCGCGAGGCGCCACCAACTCACTCACGCCATGGACGCCTTCCGCGACGACCCGCTCGGTGACGTGGGACCGCACGGTCCGGACGCCGATCTGCTCACTTCGGCCGCGCAGGACCTGTTGCACACCCTCGCAGAGCGGAACACGCGCGGCCGAGTCCGCATGGTTCTGGACCGACTGCTCGACGGAGCGCCGGAAGTCGATCACGTTGAGAGCGCTGCGGCAGAACAGCGTGGCAGCACGGCCTGGTTGGAGTGCAACGCCGAGAGGTTGGAGTTCACGCTGCTGCTGGCGGCCTTGCACCATCGACTGGACCAGGTGAGCTTTCTGTGGCCACAGGTCGAGGCCACCCTTCACCTTGACGCCAGCGCCAACGACCTCAGCCGGCGACCTCCGCTCGACTACGCCCCGATCGTCCCCGAGTCGCCCATGGGCAACGTCCTCGGCTTTCAGTACCTGCCAGACGAAGTCGACGGCCCAAAGGATGCCGACGGCCGCCGGAGCGGGACCCTGCGGTTCTTCCGCTGCGCCGGGGTGGGCCGCGAGCTGCTCTACTCCCTGCCCCGACTCGGTGCCGACCCGGATCAAGGACGACCGGGCCCCAATGTCCTGCTGATGTCCGGTTCGAGCTGGGCCGGCACATCGACCAGGGCGCACGTACTCGCGCCGGTCCGGGCAGTGCTCCGACCGAGGGCGGACGCCATCGACAAGATCCGGAAGAGCGTGTTCCGAACCCAGTTCGTCTACTACTCCGACGGCACGCCGATCCGGCTCTCAGGCGAGCGTCGGGAAAACCACGACAAGGTCCTGCGCGCCATGGTGTGGCAGCTCGGCAAGCCTGGGCCTGCCGACACCGACGGTCTTCTCCAACGAGAACTGGCCCGGATCTCCGACCAGCACCGAAAGCGTGCCCTACTCCTGGTCGGGAGCTACCGCGACGCCCTGACAGCCGCCGAGGTACTCCAGCAGATGGACCGCTGGCGCACGGGTGTCCGAGTCCTGATCGCTGATGACGCCGACCTGGACCAGGACCTCGCGGCGTCGCTCCCGGGAACCGTGCGCCGCGGTGATCTGGCTTCGTTCGCCGAAGACGATACGGCCGAGCTGCTGGTAGCTCCGCTCCTGGCGGTCGAACGCGGGCACAACATCCTGACAGTCCCCAATCGGCCCGGTGAGGAGAGGGTGGCTGCCTTCGGGACGGTGCTGTTCCTGGCTCGTCCGCACCCCGTGCCCGACGACCTCTACCTGTCGGTCTTCGCCATCAACGACTGGGTGACGCGCTTCTCACGTGACATTTCCGGACTGCAGCAGGGCACCTTCAGCGAGCTCGTCACCAACGCCGGCGACCTGGACTCCGCGGGGCTCGCCTTTCGTCATGCAGCCCGTGCCGAGTGGCGACGACTGCTGTCCCGTCGCTACATGTACTCCCGGCTCACCCTTCGGGAGAAGGAGTCGTTCGCGTGGGACCAGCTGACCACGATCTGGCAGGTCATCGGACGTCTCGTCCGCGGTGGGGTCCCCGCACGGGTGGTCTTCGTGGACGCCGCTTTCGCCCCGGCGCGGGCGGTCTCGATGGCGCCGGAGTCGGCCGTCCACGAAGCGGACACCAGTGCCCTCATGGATCACACCCTCGCCACGCCTCCCGAGCATTCTGCCGCAAGCCGCCAATGGGAGCGCGATGACGGACTGCTCTCCCGCCTTCGCCAAGTCCTCACGCCCTATTTCAACGGACGTGCAGAACCCGCTGACGCCGCCCTGGTCCAAGCTCTCTACGAACCGCTGTTCGACGCTCTGAGCGACCTGGAGACATGATCCCATCAACCACGCTATGCGGCCGACCGGACAAGGAGTTCCCGTGGCCCTGTACGACACCCTTCGCCGCGCCGCTTACCTGACCGCCCCGGATGCAAACCCCTGGACCGTCGACTACCTGGCATTGCCCTTCCCTGAACATCTGAATCCGGGAGTACTGGAGCTGTGCAACATCGGCCGTGTGGAGCAGCACCGGTGGTCTACGGCACCCACCCGACGACTGGATGGCGCGCTGCAAGCATTGGCACCGGATCTGATCGTCCGTCCACGACACCGCCCCCCGTCCGGCGCTGACGGCTCCTTCCTCGACGACTTCTGGCTCTATCGCCGGTCAGGGGACGACCACCCGCTGCCCGACCCGCTACTGCACCGATTTCTGACCGTCTGGCTGCGAACGCTGGGGCGACCGGAATCGCTCGGCACTCCGGAGCACCATCGGCTGCTGCTGGAGGTCGCCGCAGGCATTCAGGCGCAGCCTCCCTCCTGGCAGCCGGTACCCGGCGTTGCTCTGATGCAAGCCCCTACCACCAAGGGCTGCACCGCAGTTCCCTCCGAGCTTCAGTTCCAGCTTGCCACCGACGAGTTGGCGCGACGAATCGCAGCTCTTCCTCCCTACCCGTTCGAAGGAGGTGAGCTGCAGTTCCGAACCGTGGCACGAGGACCGCGCCAGCAGGGCGCCGAGCTAATGTCACAGCCATTGCCGCACGTCACCGGCCGCGCGACCTGGTGGTACTCCGTCCTGCTCAATGTGACACTACACACTGTTCCCTTCGATCCACGGCCACGACTCCACCTCCACTTGGGCGTCCGCCGGTGGGCCACGCGCCCCCGAACCGACACCGGCCGACTCAACCTGCGCTATCAGGGCGCCACCTCGGTCTACCTGCGGCCAGGCTTGCCATGGCTGCCCGGTCTCCCACTCAGTGGCCGCTGGTCGGTGGCCAGACTGGTGCGCGATCGGGACACGCAATCCTTCGACTGGCTCGGCAACGACCCAGCAGGGCTGCTGCGCGGACTCTCCTTGGATCCCGACTTTCCAGCACCGGACAAACTGCTCGCCGAGCCAGAACCGTGGCTGGTCGAGAACGGTTCGGCCGTCCAGGCCGCTGTCGTCCAGAGCACACGGATGGGTGCCCACGCCGTGGGAACCGGTCTGATGCCGCAGCAACGATCGGCCATCATCGCCTGGGCCGAACAGGCTCTGCCCGAGGGTCTGATGCGTGTGCCGGACCTCAAAAGCTGCGGGACCCGCTCGGGCCAACCCGCCAACGCTCGCCCCAAGAGCATCACGAACGAGTACCGCGAGGGCACCACCCGGCTCCGACGGGTGGCCCTTGCTGCCGATGCCCGCCGCAGAACCGGTACCGGCGAGGACCCGACCGTGGAGATCCGGCTGTTGTGGCAGAGCAGCGAGTTGCGGAAGAACGCAGTGGAAGCCCTGATCGGCACACTGGGGCTCAACGGTGACGGTGGCGCGCCCGTCGGAAGCGCAGAGCAGGTGGAGGCCGCCTTCGAAGCCGCAGGCCCAGGAGCGCCCGTCGTACTCGAATGGCAGGCACCAGAACTGACCGTCCGACTTCGTTGCCTGCCGCTGACCGGGGGGCTGGCCGATCCACTTGACCTCAACCCGTCCACGCGCGGGCGGGGAGCCCGCCTGGCGCAAGGCGTGAGTTCCCGGCGGTCGGCGATCCGCGATCATCTCCTGGCGGACGGCGCGGTGCCCGGGACACCAGCACTGGCGCTCGTCGAAATCGCGCACCCGACCGTGTTCAAGCCCGCGGACAGCGACCCCAAGTTCGCAATGCGCCTGGGGTGTGCTGACTCCGGGGTGCTCACTCAGTTCACCGTGGTTCCGGACACCGTCCCTCGCACCCCCAGAGCCCAGCAGGAGAGTGCCGACAACCTGGCTCACCGGCTGCGCTCGGCGTGGGAGGACGGGCTGCGCCAACTGGGGGTGCGTGCTCTGCCGCAGTTGTCGAAGGATGTCGATCTGCCGGCAGGCCTGCGGTACGCAGCCCTGTGGATGGTCAAGCGTCGGAAGGACGGACCGACCCTACTGCCGAAACACCTCCCGGTGGCGGTGCTGGTCACACCAGTGCCGGAGCACGTGGGACTGGCGCAGGTGCAGGGGTGGGACGACGACCCGACCGTGCAGGACTGGATCTCGTATCCGGAGCTGCTGCTCAGACTGGTCCGGAAGGCGGAGATCGACCCAACGGACGATCAGCCTCTGATCCCAGAACCACGAAGCGCACCGGACAACGCCGACGGCCCGACGGCCCCGAATCGAACGTCATGGCGAGCGAACCTCGCCCAGCAGCGCCGCGAGACCGCCTCCTTCATCCAGCGGATGCTCTTCTCCCTGCGGACCTCAGGCAGCCGCACCGTGCTGATCACCCACTCCCAGAACAGCCGGATGCACTGGCCATGGCTGCAGGACGGGCGGGTGGAACCGGACGCAGTGGAAGACGGGGCAGCCGGTCCACGAGGGCTGGACCCCGGGCTTCGCCTGGTCAGGATCAGAGGGGGAGCCGGGCGCGAGACACCGCAGGGCTGGGGGCTGGCCGAGGACAGTGGTGACAACGGCATCTATGCAGGGCTTTGGGGAGAGGAAGTCCCTTCCGGAGTCCACCGTCCGCTCGAACAGCGGGTTTTCTACAGCACCACCCGCAAACCAGTCACGTTCACCAAGACGTCCGTCACCCTCGATCGGCTCGCGCTGCGCCGGAACAGCAAGGGACGGCTGGTGAACGAAGTCGGCAAGCAGGCCTGGAACCCCGCGCTGGTGGAGATTGCGGTTCTCGGCTGCCAATCGAAGTTCGGAACTTCGGCGGACGACGATCGTCCTGAGGCCCTTGCGTTGGCCATGCACCAACTGCGCCATGCACCCGAGTACACCGACCCCATCTCGCTGCCGCTCCCCCTGCACTTGGCGGGCCTGGCACAGGAGTACGTACTGCCGATGCGAGCCGAGGACGGAGAACAGGAACCCGAGCAGGACGACTCGGGAGACGCGGCCGCCGCCGTGGATCCCTCGCTCTGCCCCGCCCCCGGCCTCGCGGTCGAAACGGACCCGGAGGAGGAGGGGCAACTCCAACTGTTCTGAGCCGTCCCGGCAACCGAACGGGACTCCCCTGCCACAGGGGATCACGTCCGCCACAGCTCCGCTGGCGACGACAAGTGATCCGCCGGACTCCGGGCCCCGAACGCCGGGTCTCAGATCGGCCACAAACGCCACCGGCGACGCACCACGCACTAGGCTCGTCCAGCGCGCTCACCTGCGCTCCCCGGCACGTGACAGAACGGAGTTGTCCGGCTTGGAACACCGACGCCCCGGAAGCCGGAGTGGCACAGACCCGTTGGAGGGACTGCTCGACCACTGGCAGAAGGCCCTCATCGATCTCGGCTTCCGCAACCGGCTGGTGAGCTATCGTCGCACCAAGAGCCAGGCCGGCATGGACATCACCGCTCCGGGACTGTCTGCTCTCCTCGACCGGCTGTCCGACGGATGTGTCTTCGCGCCGGTCAAGGAGCCCGGATCGGACTCCGGAGCAGGGCAGTCAGCCTTGCCAGTGCAGCTCGACAAACCAGTGCGACAAACGGCAACCCTGGCCGGGAGCCGGCCGATCGACACTCCAGCCTCCCGAGAGGGTGTCAGGCGCTCCGTCCAGCGCATAGCACTCGTCACTTCGAAGTCGACGCAGGCCGAGCAGGACCGCCATCTACGGCGGCTGGTGACTGTCGCGAAGGAGAAGTTCAACGACTACGGCTTGTGGGTGCTCCATCTCGGCGTTGCCTTCCTGGAATGGCGGCCGGCGCCGTCGGCGGAGAGCGTCGTCTCGCCACTGGTGCTGGTCCCCGTCACTCTCCGCCGGTGGAAGGGCGACTCCTACCTGCTGGAGATCAACGGCGACGAGGAAGTGTCGTTCAACCCGGCTCTCGCGATCAAGATGGAGGAGCTCGGGGTCGACTGGCCGAGCGCCGAGCAGGTCGACCTCCACGAGGTCCCGGCGCTGCTGGACCAGGTTCGCCAGAAGGCCTCGAAGCGCGAGGGCTGGTCGGTTCACGACCGAGTCGTGCTCGACGCCTTCAACTCCAGCAAGGAGGCCATGTACCGCGACCTCAAGGACAATCGGGCCCGCATCCTGAAGAGCCACCTGGTTCGCGCGATCGGCCTGGGCGGACGCTCGGACCTCCCCGCCGGCACATTCGACTTCGACCCGGTTCCGCTCGACCGGATCGACCAGCTCCAGCCGCCCGAGCAGACCCCTCTGGTCCTCGACTCCGATTCGTCGCAACGCCAGTGCGTGGCAGCAGCCGTCGAGGGCCGGAGCTTCGTCATGGACGGACCGCCCGGCACCGGCAAGAGCCAGACGATCACCAACATAATCGCCGGACTCCTCGACCAGGGGCGGACCGTCCTCTTCGTCAGTGAGAAGGCGGCTGCCCTCGATGTCGTGCGCAACAGGCTCAAGGACGTGGGTCTCGACGACTACGTGCTGGCCCTGCACAGCAACACCATGGGCCGCAAGCAGGTCGCTCAGGAACTCGGCAGGGCCCTCGAAGCTCCCGCTCGATCCTTCCCCGGTTCCAGGAACAGCGACCGCTCCACGGCGAAGGACCTCCGCGAAGAGCTCTCCGGTTACGCGGCAGCGATGAACGAACGCCGCGCCGGCCTCGGTGCCTCCCTCCACACCGTCCTGGGCCGCATCGCCCTCCTGGAGGACGTCTATCCGCTGCGCCCGGAACGGTCCTTCGACGCCGGCGGCCTGACGGAGGCGACGCTGCACCAGATCACCGAGGCAGCCGGCTGGATCGCCCGCTCATGGCGTCCCGCCGTCGAGGGCGAGGCCTTCATCTGGCGTGAACTGACCGGCGTTCGTGGCGAACTCGAAGCCTTGGACCGGGCTCTGGAGGAACTCGACGGCATGCGCCGTGCTCTCGCCCCGCACGCACCCCTGCTCGATGCCATGGGCTGGGAGGGCCTCCACGACGCGGCCCGGCTGGTCGAAGCACTGCGCACGGGCGGGAGACGTCCCGCCCTTCCCATCGCGTGGCTAGGTCTGAACTTCCCTCACCTCGGCTCCACAGTCGAGTCGTTCATCGAGCGGCTCTCCCGCGCTGTGGGGGCAGAGGAACGGGCGGCTGCCGTGCTCGGCGCCGCGTGGCTGGATCTGGCTTCGATCGGCTCGCAGGTCGAGAAGATCGAGTGGTCCCCACCCTCGTCCGTCCCCTCCTCCACGCTGGACCTGACGGTCCTGACGGCCGACCAGGCGGAGGCACTGATCTCACAGCTCGGGACGGACGCCGACGCACTGGACCAAGTCGGCCAACTCGCCGGCGGCGCCGCCAGGATGTACGGCATGTCAGAGCCCGTCACCTGCGACGACGCCCTCCGGCTAGCGCGGCTGGCCGAGTTCTCGACTGCCCCGCCTGCGCAGAAACCGCCTGCGCGTTGGTTGGCGCCGGAGGGGCTCGGCGCTGCCCGGACGGCGCTGTCCCGATTGTCCGAGGCAGTCGACAACCTGCGAAGGGCACGGGTAAAGGCGCAGCGGGTGTTCACCGATCGCGTGCTGGACGAGGAGTCCCTGGAGGGGGTCTCTCAACGCTTCGCCACGGTTCACCAGACCTTCTCCGGCAGATTCTCGGCTGCGCGCCGAACCGACCGTCGACTCGTCCGGACCTTCCTTCCCGATGGCGGCAAGTGCACCAAGAACGTCCTCGCCGCGCTGCCCGACGCGGTCGAATGGCAGAAGGCCCACCGGGCACTCGCTCAAGAAGCCCGGTCGGAGAGCCGGGCACTGGCACACCTCTGGACGGGCGAGGACACCGACTTCGACGCCGCCGCCGACCTGCTCGCCCGGGCCGAGGAGATACTGGCCCTCGCGTCGCGGGTGACGAACCACGAGGCCCTGCGTAACGAACTCGCCCACGGCGGAAGTCCTCGCGCCGCAGCGCACACCTCCGCCGTCCAGGCAGCGGACATCCTCATCCGCTGGCGGGACTCGTTGGTCCCCCCATCGGCCGTTGGTGCTCCGTACACTCTGGAGCACGAACCGATCGCCTCGGCCGCCCAGTGGAGCCGGGAGCAGCTCCCGCTGCTCCACGCGGCAAAGGACGTCCTGCGAACCGTCGGCTCGGTGACCGGCCGCGTAGACTGGACCCTGCGCGGCGCGCTGAACGCCTTGAAGCTGGTCCGCGACGCGGTCGCGGCGAACGAGGAGTTCGAGGCTCTCACCACCCAGGACCAGCAGTTCCTCGAAGACCTCTACCGTGGGCGCGCCACTGATCCGTCGGCACTCCGGGCGGCTGTCGCCTGGGTCGCCGAATTGCGGAAGGCCTGCGGCCTCGTAGCCGGCCAGGTCTTCCCGGCCGAGAGCACCGGACCGCTCCACGCTGCCCGGCGGGATGCCGAGTTGGAAGACGCCGTGGCCGGCTGGTCCCGAACGAGTGCCCAACTGACCGGGCTGTTCATTGCCGAACGAGAGCAACAGCTGCAACCCGCCTTGACCCGGAACCTCGCGTCCGCCGAGGCCCTGCTGGCCCAGTTGGATGGGGACCGCGGCGGGCCGGACGAATGGGCAGCGTATTTGCGCGGCCGGCGGGTACTCGACGCACTGCACCTCGGGGACCTCGTGGTGCGAGCCGTCAAAAAGGGCGTCGACAGGAACAACTTTCGCGCCGTCACGGAGAAGGCGGTCCTCCGTTCCTGGGCGGACCGCGTCATCGAGAACGACGCCCGGCTGCTCTGGACCCGCTCCCAGGACCGTGACGACCGGGTCACGGAGTTCCGGAGGGCCGACCGGATCCTATTGGAGCAGGCACGGGTCCGGGTGGCGCGGACCTGTGACGCCCGCCGGCCGGGCATCCTGCGCGACACAGGCACCAGGCTGTTGAACACCGAGGGCCGCAAGAAAACCCGCCACAAGCCCGTCCGCACCCTGCTCAGCGAAGCGGACAAGGCAGTTCGGCTCGTCAAGCCCTGCTTCATGATGAGTCCGTTGATGGTCAGCAGGCTGCTCCCGCCGGACTTCACGTTCGACGTGGTCATCTTCGACGAGGCCTCGCAGGTACTGCCGCAGGACGCCATCAACTGCGTCTACCGCGGCCGCGCCCTGATCGTCGCAGGCGACGAGAAGCAACTCCCGCCCACGGCGTTCTTCACCGCGGGCGAGGACGAGGAGGACGACGACGCAGTCCCCGGCGAGGAGGAGGACAGGCCGACGAGCTACGAGTCCCTGCTGACCCTGGCCAAGGGCAGCGGGATGATCAAGAACCTCTCCCTGCGCTGGCACTACCGCAGCCGGCACGAGCACCTGATCGCCTTCAGCAACCACGAGTTCTACAAGCAGTCGATGACCACCTTCCCGGGTGCGCTGGCCGACAGCCCCGACGTTGGCGTGGCCTTCCTGCGAGCGGCGGACGGGTGCTACCAGCCCGGCGTCGGCGCGCGCAACAACCCACTGGAGGCCAGAGAGGTGGCCCGCCGGGTGATCCACCACTTCGACACCCGTTCGGGACGTTCGCTCGGCGTGGTCGCCCTCTCCCAGGCACAGGCAGACGCCGTCCGGGAAGCGGTCGACGACGCCAGGCAGGGCCGCCCCGACCTGGACGGCCACTTCTCCGAGGACCGGCTGGACGGCTTCTTCATCAAGAACCTGGAAACCGTCCAGGGCGACGAGCGCGACGTCATCATCATGTCGGTCGGTTACGGCCCCGACCAGTACGGCAAGCTCTCCCGCAACTTCGGTCCAATGAACCGGGCGGGAGGCTGGCGCCGTCTCAACGTCGCGGTCACCCGGGCGCGGTACCGGGTCGAGGTCGTCGCCTCCTTCGACCCCGACGAACTCTCCGAGACCGGGGGCAAGAGCTTCCACTACTTCTCCCGTTACCTGAAATACGCCAAGCACGGTCCGTCCGTCCTGGCGCAAGAACTCCAGGAAGACGACCTGCCGCCCGAGAGCCCGTTCGAGGAGTCGGTGCTGGACGTCCTGAGCGGCTGGGGCTACACCGTTCGACCGCAGGTCGGCGTGGCCGGCTACCGGGTCGACCTGGGCATCCGCGACCCCCGGCGGCCGGGCAGGTACGCACTCGGCATCGAGTGCGACGGTGCGATGTACCACTCCTCCAGGGTGGCACGAGACCGTGACCGTCTCCGCGAGTCCGTGCTCTCCGGCCTGGGGTGGAAGTTGCACCGGATCTGGGGCACGGACTGGTACCGCAACCGGGCGGGCGCGGAAGCCCGTCTCAAGGAAGCCGTCGAACGCGAGGTCGGCCCTCCGGAGCAGCCGCACGAGGCGATCCGCATTCCCGCCCAGCAGGCCTCGGACCGGTCCGACTCCGTGTCGCCGCCCGCTCCGTCGGACCGGGTTCCCGAAAGCCCGGTACTCGGTGCTCCGCTCACGGCCCGGCAGGGGCTGCTGTCCGGTCCGGTGGGGCGGCGAATCGACCACGAGCTGAGTCAGATTCGCGCGAGGCTGGAACAGCGGATCCTGACCGACCATCGGTCCGGGCCACGCACGCGAGCGGATCAGCTCCGGCGCGAGCGGGACCAGCAGGCCGATCTGGAGGCTCGCGCCGCTGTGCTCAAGGCCTACCTCACCGGTGACCGGACTTCTCCGGCCGACGTCGTCAGTCCCGGCCGACTGGTGACCCTGCGCTTCGACGGCGAGGACGGGGAGCAGGCGTACGAGATCACCTCGGGAAGCCCCTTCGACGAAGGGACCCTTCACCTCAGTCCCTTCACCGCCCTGGGCAAGGCGCTCGCCGGCCGCCCGGCCGGAAGCACCGTCGACTACGAGGAGAACGGACGGAAGCTCACGGTCCACATCCACCGGATTCACGACTGAGCACCGAGCGGGCGGTGCCCCGCCACCGCCCGCTCGATTCGGCCGCACACCAGGCGTGGTCCTCGATGGTGGAGGGACAGGCCGGCTTCCATCCCGAGGCGGTTCCCGCACGCCGGTGAAGGGGGCGCGCAACCGCGCATGCACCGAACGGTTCCGTACACCTACACGCCCGTACCGTTTACGTCGAACGTCATCCTGTTTCCGCCAAAGGACGAACCCGCAGGCATATTCCCCACTACGCTCGTCACTCCGCGTGCGAATCGATACTCAGGCTGTTGCGAGGGGGAATCGTGGAAGAGCTTCAGGAAGCACACCACCGGATCGAGTTCGTGGACAGCGACCCGCTGCGTGCACGGCGGGAGGCTCGCGAACTGGCCGAAACACTCTCCGCCCGCGAAATCGAGGCGGCCCTCCGCCTTCCGGGCACCCGGTCGGCAGCCGCCGCGGACAAGGGATCGGATGTCGTGGAGTTGGTCGGTGTTCTGATCTCCGGGGGCTCCCTCGCCGTCTCGGTCGTACAGACCTGGCTCGCCCGCGTCCCCAACCGCACGATCAGCGTCACTCGCCGATCGGACGGTGCGACGCTCACGGTCTCCGGCAGGCAGGCGCGTGAAGACACGGCCCTCCTGGAGCGCTTCCTCTCAGAGGGCTCGGCAGGCCCGGAGGAGCGGGACGGCTCCACCGGGTCCGAAGGCTGAGCCCGCCGTGGAGAACGACCGCTACGCGCTCCTCCTCGGTGTCTCGACGTACGAGAGCGATGCCTACCACGACCTCCCCTCGGTCCGAGCCGACCTGCACTACATGCGCGCCGTGCTAGAGAGCACGGAGATCGGCATGTACAACGAGTGCGCGGTAGTGGCCGAGCCCACCAGGGCCGAAATGCTCCGCGCCCTCGAAGACTTCCTGGGGGAGCGCCAGCAGAGCGAGACGGCGCTGGTGTACTTCAGCGGCCACGGGGAGTTCTGCGAGGAGGACAACCAGCTGTACTTCCTCACACGGGACTCCGACCGATCGAACCTCCCGGGAACGGCAGTCTCCGCCGAATTCCTGGAGCAGACCCTGCAGGAGTGCCGGGCCGCATCGAAGATCGTCCTGCTGGACTGTTGTTCCAGCGGCTCCGTGGTCCAGGGGTGGACCGCCAAGGGTGCCGAACCGGAGGGCTCCCCGGACCAAACGGAGCGGTCGTCACCATGCATCACACGCAGCACCCTCCTGCATCCCACCGGGGTCTACTTCATCACCGCGTCGGACGCGCTGCAGGTCGCCTCCGCCATGGCGCCCCCCGGTTCGACGCTGGGGACGTCCCGCTTCACAGGAGAGATCGTCGAAGGACTGCGCAACGGGCGCATCAAGGACAGCGGCTGGATCAGCCCGGACGACCTCTTCACCTATCTCACCCAGCAGATGGCCCGCAATGGCGTGCCCGAGGAACAGCGCCCCACCAAATCCACGATCCGTGCCACCCGCAACCTCCCGTTCGCCCGCTCGGTGGCTCAGCCCGTCTTCCTGCCGCCCGCGCCCGGGCTGAGCCCGCAGGGAAACGTCCCCTCATCCTCCTTGCTGAAGGCGCGTTCCCGGGCAACAGCCGAAGAGAGTGCCGGAATCGATTGGCGGCGGCTCATCGGCTACTACCTCGGCTGCATCGCCACAGAGGCCGCCTCGGAGATGCTCCCCCAGCGTGAAGGCGGCGAAGGCAGCAGCTACTTCCTGCTCGGCTCCGGTCCGGAGCTGATCCAGAGCGGCCTGGAGCGCTCGTTCCCCGCACCTCGGATCGCGGAGCGCAACGACGGCCGGGAGAACGCGTTCTGGTACGGGTACCCAGCGATCTCCCTGCCGACCGACGACCGCGCCAACCGTGGCCGGCTGTCCATGCGAGTGGCCCCCCTCCTGGTCCAGCAGGCGGAGCTCGTCCCGGACGAGAAGGGCCAAGCAACGCTCCGGCCGAACGGTGTGCCGGCCCTGCACATCGGGCTCCTCACTGAGCTCATGACCCCCGAGGAAGCCGCCGAACTCGTCGCCCGTTGGCAGCCGACGTGGCAGGAGGGCAACGGGGCCCAGATGGTCCGGGCGGTCCGCGAGCTGCTAACGGAACTCGGCCTGCCGGAGCTCGAACCGCTGGACGTCTCGGCGTTGAGCCGGGAAGGCGTCGTCACCGCGCTTCGGCCCGGTGCCCACAATACCGCCATGTTGCTGGTGACATCGGGCTCCACCCAGATGACCCAGGGCCTCGTGGACAATCTGGACCACATGGCCGCTCACCCACACCTGATCTCCGGGACGGCTCTGGAGTCCCTGCTGTCGGGGCACGGCCTCGACGCCACCGCCAACGGGCCCGTCACCGTGGTGGCCTCCGGCCCGTGCAACGAGAACCAGGAGGCAGTGATCCGCTCGGCCATGGCCAACCCCGTCACCGTTGCCACCGGACCCCCGGGCACTGGGAAGAGCGAGGTGGTGACCGCACTCGTCGAGACCTGTGTCCAGGCAGGACAGTCGGTCCTCGTGGCATCCACGAACAACGAGGCCGTCAACGTCATCGCGACCCGCTGCGAGGAGATCGCGCCCGGTCTGCTGATCCGCACCGGAAACCCCAAGGCGCTCCAGGAGGAAGCCTCGAAGCTAGAGCGGCTCCTTCGCGAAGCCCCTCAACTCCCGGGACGGAGTTCGGCCACCGTCGCCGGTGAACTCCGGACAACCGCTGCCCGGCTCGGTGAACAGCGTCAGGTCATGGGGCGACAGGTGCTGAAGGAGCTCCGGCTGACGGAGCTCCACCGCCTGCGCGAGTCCCACGCGAACACGCTCGGAGTGTCCGAGACTGCCCTCTGCGCCACCTGGGCGAACCAAGACGAAGCTCTTCGTCAATGGGAGGCCCGTGCCCGCAGAGTCCTTCGGGCACGGTGGCTCGCTCCCGGCTGGCGCCGATCGCGCGCAGCGTCCGCATTCGTCAAGGCTGCCGTCGCGGGCGCGGGCTCGCCGTGGCCGAGCTCCGCACCCGAGGGGTTCGAAGCCTTGACCCGGCTGGCCGACTTCGCGGGTGCCGAAGTCGAGCTGAGGGGCCTTCTGTCCGACCTGGACGCTGCGGACGACCAGACCGCGGCAGCGGGATTGCCGGCCATCGCCGACCGGCTTTCCGCGCTGTCCGTCGAGGCTTCCCGGGCCAAGTCCTCGGAGGTCCTCCGTGCGGCGAGGGAGGCAATGAACGAGCGGCTCCAGTCGCTTCGCCAGCGGAAGTCCTACCAGAAGAGCCAGAAGCAGCTGCTGAGGCACGTCAGGGGCTGGGCCATCAGCACGCACTCGGTGCGCCAGTTGGAGAAGACGCCGAAGCTCTTCGACCTCGTCATCATCGACGAAGCCAGCCAGTGTTCCGTCCCGTCGGTCCTCCCCCTGCTGTTGCGTGCCAAACGGGCGCTGATCATCGGCGACCCCATGCAGCTCGGACACATCGCCTCGATCTCGCCCCAGCAGGAAGGGGCCGCCAGGCAGCGGGCCGGCCTGAGTGCCGCATGGCTGGAGGAGCATCAGCTCTCCTACCGGACGCATTCCGTCTACGACGCCGCCCGCGCGGGTGCATCATCGGCGTTGCTCCTCGATGAGCACTACCGCTGCCACCCCGAGATCGCGGATGTCGTGAACGGCCACTGCTACGCCGGGCGGTTGAAGGTGCTCACCGACGTCCGGAACCAGGTGCCAGCCCTAGACCTCGCGGGAGGCCACGGTCCCGGAGCCGCGCTGTCGTGGGTCGACGTGCCCACCGGGGAGTCCGCCCGGGGCCTGCGCGGCGGCTCCTGGTGCAACACCATGGAGGCCTCCGCCGTCGAACGGGTGGTGTCCGAGCTGTTGGGGCGTCTGCCCGCTGATGCGAAGGTCGGTGTCGTGACCCCCTTCCGGGCGCAGAAGGAGCTTTTGGAGCGGAGACTGCGCGACGACCGCGTCCTCGTCGGAACGGTGCACGCCTTCCAGGGCGGCCAGCGTGACGTCATGGTGCTCACCCTCGTCGCCACCGACAACGCACCACAGAACACGATCCATTGGGTGGCGAGCCAGATGAACCTCTGGAACGTCGCGATCACCCGTGCCAAGTCCCAGCTGATCACCATCGGCCACCGCGCCTTCTGGCAACAGCACGCCGGACTGCCGGCCGAGCTGGCACGCCGGTCGGTTCCGGTCGAACTCGACCGAACCCCCGGGTCGGCTCCGCCCTATCCCGTCCCCCAGGCTTCAACCGCAACCGCGGGGCACACCGACCTCGCCGACCGCCTCCAGGCCCACCTCGCCGACCACGGTATCCACGCCGTGGAGCGTTCGGCTGTCGTCGGGGGGACGACCGTCGACTTCGTGATAACAACACGTGATCCTGTCTCAGGGAACGATGAGAACGTGGTGCTGGTCATCGACGAAGGCCCCCGGTATGACGAGGAACCGGGCCGACACCTGCGGCTCGCCCAGGCTCGCTGCGACCTCCTCGTCGGATTGCCTTCGGGCGGCGTCGGAGCCAAATCGGCCCCGGTCACTCGGAGCATCCGCATCCCGGCCTGGCGCATCCTGGCCGGAACGGGTGTACCCGGCCTCACTGCTTGACAGTCCAACTACCGTGAATGGCAGGCGCGGTACGCGACGATCAGATGGCGGTACCAGGCGTACGAGGCCCTCGGCGTGCGACGCTGCGTCGCGAGGTCGACGTGGACGAGACCGGACCGCTGGTGGCTGCCGCCCTCGACCCGTCGGACGGGCTCTCATTCGATCCAGAAGCCCGTTCTCCATCTTCAATCCTCGCGCTTAAGAGAGCAGTTGGAGACAACGGAAGTTCCTGGCACCTCGGTGCAGGCGGCCTGCCCTACTCAAGGAACAAGGTCGAGGACGGCAAGCCGGCCGCCGCGATCACAACGGACGCGGTCAAGGCCGGTGCCATCGGGCGACCGCCCTCGGGTCACACCAGGTCGAGCAACCGCTCGTGAAGCCGTGGCCGGGGATTGTGCCAGTTCGTTGCGTGGCGGCCAGTTCGGACCGGCCGGCGCGTCGGGGGGCATAGTAGTCGCGAATGGTTCTGGCCTCGCCGACCAAGCCATGGCCGTCTGCCGCGCGGGTTGTGGTCACCACCGGTCCACGGCCGGCGACAGGCCTGCGGTGCGCGCGGCGACGCCCGCCTGGACAGCGAAGAGGCGGTCCCGCGCTTGCTGGTCGAGCGCGTGGAAGTGGCCGTGCGCCTCAAGGGTGACGAAGCCGTGCACGGTGGCCCAGGCCAGCATCAGGGCTTCCGCCGCGTCCGGCACCGGCGGGCTGCCGAGCCGGCCGCGTTCGGCCGTGTCGGCAACGAGTTCGACCATGTGCTCCATCGCCCGCCGGCCGGCCGCCACGGTCGGTCCGTCCGGTGGGGCCGCGTACCCGGGCACGGGGGCGCCGAAGATGAGGGCGAAGCGCTCCGGATTCCGCTGCGCCCAGGTGCGGTAGCCGATGCAGGTGGCCATGAAGCGTCCGTCCAGGTCGTCCGGCGGCACGGTCTCGCGGGTCGCCGTCAACGCGTCCGACAGGCTGTCGTACGAGTCGGCGACCAAGGCGGTGAACAGCTCGTCCCGGTCGGCGAAGTAGCGGTACAGCGCGGGCGGGGTCATCCCCATGCTGCGGGCGATGTCGGTGAAGCGGAGGTTCGCGGCGCCGCGCTCGACGATCAGGCTCAGAGCCGCGCGCTTGATCTCCTCCACCGTGTCGGCGCGCAGGCGCTCACGGCGGCTCCGCCCCCCGCTCCCGTCGGTCGCCCCATCCGTCATCGCCTCTCCATCCGCTCGCCGCGCCAGTCACCGCGTTGACAATCCGTACCCGTCGAGGGAAACGTTACGCTTCGTAAGGCACGTTATGAAGCGTAACGCTTTGCCCGGGGCGGAGCCCCTGACGACGCACGGAGGACCACATGTCCCAGGGACTGCGCGAGGATCGGCGGACAGCCGCCGGGGAGAGCGGGTCGCACAGGCCCGGCCCGCTCGGCCGAATAGCCGGTTGGAGCTTCCGGAACCGGGGCCGCACGGTGCTGCTCTGGCTGCTCGCCGCCGGCGCGGCCTTCGGCCTCTCGGCCGGCCTCGGCGCCAAGTACAGCGCCGACTACACCGCGCCCGGCTCGGACTCCAAGCAGGCCCAGCAGCTGCTGGCACGGGACTTCCCCGGGCTGGGCGGTGAATCGATCAGCCTGGTGCTGACCTCGGACGGCAGCGTGACCGACGCCGCCACCCGCGGCCGGGTCGAGGACCTGCTCGCCCGGATGGCCGAGGTGCCGCACGTCAGCGGCATCGACGACCCGTACGGCCCGCGCGGCAAGGTGTCGGCCGACGGCCGCACCGCCCTCGGGCAGATC
Source organism: Kitasatospora sp. NPDC048715 (assembly GCF_043198905.1). Lineage (NCBI taxonomy): Bacteria > Bacillati > Actinomycetota > Actinomycetes > Kitasatosporales > Streptomycetaceae > Kitasatospora > Kitasatospora sp. NPDC048715. Next base: position 89,092 of record NZ_JBICVH010000008.1, read on the forward strand.
CACCTGGACGTCGCCGTCGCCCCCGACATGCCCGAGGCGGACACCCAGCGGCTGCTCGACCTCGCCCGCCCCGTCGACGGCGGCCTGCGAGTCCACCTCGGCGGCATGGCGGTCCAGCAGGCCGAGCAGGGCGCGATCGGCTCGGAGGGCATCGGCATCGCGGCCGCCGCCCTGATCCTGGTGATCACCTTCGGCTCGGTCGTGGCCGCCGGCCTGCCGCTGCTCACCGCGCTCGGCGGGCTCGCGGTCAGCAGCGTCCTGCTGCCGGTCCTCGCCGCGATCATGCCGGTCCCGGACTGGTCGACCTCGCTCGCCGCGATGCTGGGCATCGGCGTCGGCATCGACTACGCGCTGCTGCTGGTAACCCGGTTCCGCGAGTGGCGCGCCGAGGGGCTCGAACCCGAGGCCGCCACGGTCGCCGCGCTGGACACCGCGGGCCGCGCGGTCGTGGTCGCCGGAATGACCGTGGTGGTCAGCATGCTCGGACTGTTCGCGATGGGCCTGTCGTTCATGCGCGGCGCCGCGGTCTCTGCGATCCTCTCCGTGTTCGTCGTGATCGCCGCGTCCGCCACGCTCTTCCCCGCCCTGCTCGGCTACCTCGGCCGACACATCGAACGCCTCCGGCTGCCCCAGCGCTGCGCCGCCCGGGGCGAGAGCTCGGTGAGCGCCGGCTGGCTGCGCTGGAGCAGGCTCGTCGAGCGTCACCGCGTCCTCGGTGCCGTCACCGGGGTCCTCGTCCTGCTGGCGCTCGCGGCGCCGTTCCTGGGCGTGCGCTTCGGCTTCCCCGACGCAGGCAACGACCCCGCCGGGCGCTCGAACCGGCTGGCGTACGACGCGGTGGCCGCCGGCTTCGGACCGGGCAGCAACGGACCGCTGGTCCTGGTCGCCGAGTTGGCGCCGGGCACCCCCGCCGAGGCGACGGCCGCGCTGCCCACCGCGCTGAAGGCGGTGCCCGGCGTCACGGCCGTGACGCCTCCGGTGCCCGGCTCCGACGGCCGCTCGCTGCTTCTCACCGTCGTCCCGGACAGCGGTCCGCAGTCCAGCTCCACCAAGACCCTGGTCCGCGACCTCCGCGATCACGTCATCCCGGCTGCGGTCGGCCCCGGCGTCCGGGTGCACGTCGGCGGGGCGACCGCCAGCGCGATCGACAGCACCGACAACATCGCCCGCCGCATCCCGCTGCTGGTCGGCGGCGTGGTCACGGTGTCGATGCTCCTGCTCCTGGTGGCCTTCCGCAGCCTCGCCGTCGCCCTCAAGGCCGCTGTGATGAACCTGCTCTCCGTCGGCGCCGCGTACGGCGTGGTCGCCCTCGTCCTTGAAGGGGGCACCGCCGGCCGGTTGATCGGCATCGACAGCCCCACCCCGCTGCCGGCCTTCGTGCCGGTGCTGACCTTCGCCGTCCTGTTCGGCCTCTCGATGGACTACGAGGTCTTCCTGGTGAGTCGGATGCGGGAGGCCTGGCTTCGCACCGACGACAACGCGGAGTCCATCGTCAGCGGACTGGCGGGCACCGCGCGGGTGATCACCGCGGCGGCGGCCATCATGGTCGCCGTGTTCGCGGCCTTCGTCCCGGCGCCCGACCTGCCGATCAAGGTCATCGGCGTCGGCATGGGGTCGGCCATCCTGATCGACGCCACGCTGGTCCGACTGCTGCTGGTACCGGCCGTGATGCACCTGCTCGGCCGCGGCAACTGGTGGCTGCCGGCCTGGCTCGACCGCCGTCTGCCCCACCTCCACGTCGAAGGACGCACCGAGCTCTACCAGCCGGAGCCCGCCCCCGAGGCCCCCCGCTCCCCGGCGGTGGTCGGCTAGCGGCACCGGCGGACCGCAGGCGCCCCACGACGCCGCGGTCCGCCGGTCACGGCGGAAGGCGGCGACGCAGCGCCCGGATCGGTCCGGCTGACGAGCGGGTCCGTCAGCCGACCTTCCGGGCCCGACGCATGACCGCCGGCTCGGTCCGCCGCAGCAGCCAGTAGACCACCAGGCCGTAGGCCAGGCTGAGCACCAGCAGCATTCCGGTACTCAGCAGCCAGGTCCCCGCGCTGTGCCGGAACAGCGGATCGGCCGCCAGGTTGTTGCCGGGCGAGATGGCGTGCAGATCGACGGTGGCGGCCATCGCCGCCATCGCCCAGCGGGACGGCATCAGCCAGGAGAGCTGTTCGAGTCCCAGCACCCCGTACAGGCGCAGCTGGGTGCCGGTGAAGACGACCTGCACGATGGCCAGCAGCACCAGCAGGGGCATGGTGGCCTCTTCCTTGCCGACCAGCGCCGAGATCAGCAGTCCCAGCATCATTCCGGCGACGGCGAGCAGCGCCATCACGATGACGATCTCGGCGAGCGGCGGCAGGAAGACCCCGCTGCCACCCTCGGGTCTGAGCCGCACTCCCGCCAACGCGACCATGGTGAGCACCACGGCCTGAACCACCGTGACCGTGCCGAGCACCACCACCTTCGAGCAGAGGTACGCCGATCGGGAGAGCCCGACGGCGCGCTCCCGCCGGTAGATCACCCGCTCCTTGACCAGCTCGCGGACCGCGTTGGCGGCACCGGTGAGCACCCCGCCGACGCAGAGGATCAACAGCGCACTGAACACACTGCTGTCGGTGAGCCTGCCGCCGGCCAACGCCCGGGCCAGCACGCCCATCACGAACGGCAGCGCGATCATGATCACCGCGAAGGTGCGGTCGGCGGCCAGTGCGGCGGTGTAGCGGCGCACCAGGGTGCCCAACTGGCGGTCCCAGCGCTGCGGCTGAGGGGGCGGCTCGACCGGTACGGGCCAGGCACGGCGTCGCGCGGGCCGCGGGGACCTCGGGCTGCGCTGCCCGGACGGTGCAGAGGGCACACCACTGCGCCCGGCCGCCCCCGATGGCGGCATTCCGTCCGACTCGGCCGGCCCCGACGGCGCGACCGGGGCTCGGGGCCGTTCCACGGGGTCGATGTACCGGCGGTACGCGGGCGAAGCCCGGTACTCGCCCATCCAGTCGCGGTCCTCCTGGGTCTCGAAGTTCTCGAACACCTGCGGCCACTGCGAGCACCCGAAGTACTCCAGAGCGTCGCCGGGCGGTCCGTAGTACGCGGTGCGACCGCCCGGGGCGAGCATCAGCAGACGGTCACAGAGATCGAGGCTCAGCACGCTGTGCGTCACCACGACGACGGTGCGACCGTCGTCCGCCAGGTCCCGGAGCATCTGCATCACCGAGCGGTCCATCCCCGGGTCCAGGCCGGAGGTCGGCTCGTCGAGGAAGAGCAGCGACGGCTTGGTGAGCAGTTCCAGTGCCACACTGACCCGCTTGCGCTGGCCGCCGGAGAGGCTGGCGACCACCAGGTCGGCCCGCTTCTCCAGGCCCAGTTCGGCGATCACCTCGTCGACCCGGGCGTTCCGCTCGGCCGCCCCGGTGTCGCCGGGGAAGCGCAGTTCGGCGGCGTAGCCGAGCGCGCGCCGGACGGTCAGCTGAGTGTGCAGGATGTCGTCCTGCGGCACCAAGCCGATCCGGTGGCGCAGTTCGGCGTAGTCGCGGTAGAGGTCGCGACCGTCGTAACGCACCGTGCCACCGTCGGCGGGCCGCAGCCCGGTGAGCGCGTTCAGCAGGGTCGACTTGCCCGAGCCGCTCGGACCGGTGACCGCCAGCAGGCAGTCCAGGCCGACCGGAAAGCTGATCCCGTCGAGCAGTCGGCCGTCGCCGACCGTGACCACCAGGTCGGCCACGTCGAGGGTGATGTCGCCGGTGTCGACGAACTCCTGGAGTTCGCCGTCGACCAGGCAGAACTCCGAGTGGCCGATGCCCAGCAGGTCTCCCGGGCCGATCACGGCCTCCACCACCGGTTGACCGTTGAGGTAGGTGCCGTTGTGGCTGTGCAGATCGGTGATCGCGTACCGGCCGTCGGCGGTGGTGTGCAGTTCGGCGTGGTGGCGGGAAACCTCGATGTCGGCCAGGACCAGGTCGTTGTCGGGTGCGCGGCCGATCCGCAGGGTGCGGGCGATCAGCGGATGGATGCCGGTGGGCGGCCGGTACGAGCCGGTGATCGCAGTCAGCGCAGTGGGACGCGGGACGGCGGACTGCTGCGGGGGTGCCAAGGTGAGCTCCACCTCCGGGCCGTCGCCGGGGCTGCCGAACCGGATGACACTGTCGGTGCCGAGGTCACCGAGATCGAGGCGCGAGATCCGGCGGCCCCCGGACCAGGTGCCGTTGTCGCTGTCCAGATCGTCCAGCATCCAGTGTCCGTCGCCGAGGTGCAGCACCGCGTGGTGCCATGACACCCGGGGGTCACTGAGCGGGATCTCGCTGACCGGGTCGCGGCCAACGTGGTACGAGCGGCTCGGGGTGAGGACCCGCGAGCCGCCGGCAGTCGTCATTACCAGGTCCGGCGCAATGGGTGCGACCTGTCGCTCTCCCATGTATTCGACCATAGCCCCTCCGGCCCGCGGAGGGCTTCCACTGGTCGAGGGGCCCGTCGGGCGCCGGGCAGGCACCGCCCCGGTCGGGCCGGCACCACCGTCGCGGGTACCGCACGGGCCGGCCGTCCGGGCACGGCACCTCCGGGCCGGGATCAGCCGTGCGCTCCAAGCCGAGGGGCACGGGGTCGTCGGGCCGGCCGGGCGGACGTTCCCGGTCGGCGGCCGCATCGGGGTACTCCCGTCGTCGCCCGGATGAACCAGTGCGGTTCGCCGGGGGTGTCGACGGGGTGGGTCGGGGTGGCCACCGGGACTCGGACGCGTCGAACCTCTGCTCGTACCCCTCCGCCGGAGAGTTGCCGACTCCTAGGTCGTATACCGCGCCCGGTGGGCGGCGATCAGGTCGCGGTACCAGGCGTACGAGGCCTTCGGGGTGCGCTTCTGCGTCGCGAAGTCGACGTGGACCAGGCCGAAGCGCTGGTGGTAGCCCTCGGCCCATTCGAAGTTGTCGAGGAGGGACCAGGTGTAGTAGCCGCGGATGTCGATGCCTTCGGCGACAGCGGCGGCGAGGGCGTCGAGGTGGGCGGCCATGAAGTCGATGCGGGGCTGGTCGGGGACGGTCTCCTCGGTGACGGAGCAGCCGTTCTCGGTGATGGTGATGGGTGGGAGGGCCTTGCCGTAGGTGTCGCGGAGGGAGAGGAGGAGGCGGGTGAGGGCGTCGGGGACGACGGGCCAGCCGAAGGCGGTGTGGGGGACGTCGGGGATGTCGACGAGGTCGAAGGGCAGGCCGGGTTCGGTGGGGGCGGCGACGCGGGTGGGGTTGTAGAAGTTGAGGCCGAGGCCGTCCAGGCCGGGGGTGTGGATGAGGTCGAGGTCGCCGTCGCGCACGGCGCCGAAGATGTCGTCGGGGACGCCGAGGGCGGAGAGGTCGGGGTAGCGGCCGAGGAGGACGGGGTCGGTGAACAGCCGGTTGTGGAGGGCGTCGTAGGCGGCTGCGGCGGCGAGGTCGGCGGGCTCGGAGGAGGCCGGCTCGACGGGGGTGAGGTTGTTGGAGAGCATCGCCTCCAGGCCGTGGTCGTGGAGGACGGAGGCGGCCAGGCCATGGGCGAGGAACTGATGGTGGGCGGCGGGGAGGGCTTCGAACATCAGGGTGCGGCCGGGGGCGTGGGTGCCCAGGGCGTAGCCGAAGACGGTGTGGACGAAGGGCTCGTTGAGGGTGATCCAGGCGGGGACGCGGTCGCCGAGGCGGTCGGCCACGACGGTGGCGTATTCGGCGAAGCGGTACGCGGTGTCGCGGTTCAGCCAGCCGCCGTGGTCTTCCAGGGCCTGCGGGAGGTCCCAGTGGAAGAGGGTGGGCAGCGGGGTGATGCCCGCCTCCAGCAGCGCGTCCACGAGGCGGTCGTAGAAGGCGAGGCCGGCGGGGTTCACCGCGCCGGCGCCGGTGGGCAGGACGCGGGACCAGGCGACGGAGAAGCGGTAGCCGTCGAGCCCGAGGCCCTTCATCAGGGCGATGTCCTCGGGGTACCGGTGGTAGTGGTCGCAGGCCACCTCGCCGGTGTGGCCGTCGCGGACGGCGCCGGGGCGGGCGGTGAAGGTGTCCCAGACGGACGGTCCGCGGCCGTCCTCCTCCACCGCCCCCTCGATCTGGTGGGCGGCGGTGGCGGCACCCCAGCGGAAGTCCGCCGGCAGGTCGAAGCGGTCGGGCATGACAGCCTCCTGAGGAGAACATGAGGGGCTGTCATATTACTGACGCCGCGCCGGAACACCAGAGGAGGCGACCCCGGACTTCGGCGGTCGGACCCCTATTCGGCCGGAGCCGTGCGCGGCGGCCAACCGGTGCCGGCCAGCGTCAGCCGACGGGTGCCGGCCGGCGCCGGGCCGGGGCGACCGCGGCGCACGCGATCGCCCCGCCCCGGCCCGGACGCCGTGGCGAAATGCCATGGACCCGTTGCGCGGTGACCCCGGCTCAGTTCCCGTTCGCGAGGGTGTCACCGCGGACCAGGCCGGATTCCGCCGGCACGTCGGCCGGATCGGAGCCCTCGTGCAGGATCCGGTTGTTCTCGTCGACGAAGACCACCCGGGGTTCGAGCTTGCCGAGTTCGTCCTGGTGCACCTGCGCGTAGGCGATGATGATCACAAGGTCGCCGACGCCGATGAGCCGGGCGGCGGCGCCGTTGATGCCGATCACACCGCTGCCGCGCGGCCCCTCGATTACATAGGTGGACAGCCGCTGCCCGTTGTTGATGTCGACGATGTCGACCTTCTCGCCGGCCACCAGGTCGGCGGCCTCCATCAGGTCGGCGCAGATGGTCAGCGAGCCGACGTAGTGCAGATCGGCCTGCGTCACCGTGGCCCGGTGGATCTTCGACCGCATCAGGGTGCGATACATGACTGCTCCTTCTTTGACAGGGTGTACTGGCACCGTGACGCCCTCGGCGAACACGGGAGACCTCTCCGCGGTTCCGGCTGACGCTCCGTCACGATCAGGGGCCCGCGGCGGGAAGTGCGGTGGTCAGGGGTCACAGATGCGGGTTGACGCGTTCGCGGCGTGATGTGACCATCGAACGGGTTCACGCCCGGGGACGCCGTGGCCGGCGGGAATCGTTGGGGAGGTTCTGCTCGCGTCCGGGGAATCGTCCTCGGCGCTGTGACCTGTCCGCGCGCTGCCACCGGGATCGCCGTCGAGTCCGGTTCGCGCAGGCCGTGACGTGGTGCCGATCGGGCACCCGTCGACGGCAGGGAGGCACCTTCGCGCGCGGTCAGCGAGTTACATCTGCACAAGGGGGAAAAATGATCGCTGCCTTGACGGATCCTCGACAACTCGGTGAGTCCGAGCACCGCGTGCTCGATGCGTACCGCGCCAGAATGAGCGACGCGGACGTCATGCTGGACGTTCCGGCGGGCCACGACCGCTCGCTCGCCGGGCTGCTGGTCGCCGGTCACGCGCTCGAACGGGGACGCAGCGTGGCCTACCTGACCGACGACAGCGACCGGGTGCTCTCGCACGCGAGCGTGCTGCCGGAGCTGCCGGCGGTGCGCCGGCTGCACGGGCAGAGCTCGCTGAGCGACATCGTCGCCTACTACAACGCGCAGGCGCTGGGCGTCATGGACTTCGCCACCTACTTCAACACGAGCCCCAAGGTCGAGCTGGCCGAGGTGGTGGTGTTCGACGACTGGCACACGGCCTGCGAGATGGTCGGAAGCCTGTTCACGCTGCGGGTGGACCGCCGGCTGCAGCGCCGGGCCTACGACGGCATCTGCGACCTCGCGCTGTCGCTCGGGGACGAGAGCTACGCCACGGTGGCGCGGATGCGGCACGAGGGCGCCGACAGCCTGCTCTCGCCGCGGCAGCTCGACCTGGCGGACTGGGCACGGATCGCCGACCGGGCCGCCGAGGTGCTCACCCCGGAACTGTGCACGGAGGACGACAGGTTCACCTGGCCGCGGCTGCAGCCCTGGCTGCACCAGTGCCGGGTGCTGATCGCGCCCGCCGGTGTCGAGATCCGTCCCCCGCACCAGCTCATCCGGACGCTGCCCGGCTACCGCCACGCCGACCAGCGGGTCTTCCTCACGCGGCAACCGGTCGAGTCGGCGGTCGAGCCCGCGAAGGTCGGACGGGACCTTCAGCTGCCGGACACCGACCGGCTCACGCTCTCGCCGAACATGCGGGCCGCCGTGGCCTACCTGCGGGGGAACTACGCGGACAGCGGTCTGACACTCGGTCGCGTCGCGCGCAGTGCGTACATGAGCCAATATCACTTCTCCCGCCGCTTCAAGCAGGAGACCGGCTGGCGGTTCATCGACTTCGTCACCGCGCTGCGGCTGACCGAGGCCGGACACCTGCTGCGCAACACCACCATGTCGATCACCGATGTCTCCCGTACGGTCGGCTATCAGGAACTGAGCCACTTCCAGCGCACGTTCAAGAAGTGGTTGGGCACCTCCGCGTCGGGCTACCGGGGCGTGTCCCGGTAGCCCGACCGCACGGTCAGTGCTGGCAGCACTGACGCATGCTCCACTCCGGACGGTGCCAGTAGTGAGCGGGGTCCTGCGAGGCCGACGGCGCGGCCGGGCGAACGGTCACGGCGGCCGCCTCGGTCGCCCCGGCCGCCTCCGCCGCCTTGGCCGCCTTGGCCGGCCGGAACGGCGCGAGGATCTCCGGCACCGTGCGGGTGACGCCGGCCACCATGACCGACCGCACCGCGGCCGCGGCGCGGATGTCGGTCAGCGGGTCGCCCTCGACCATGACCAGGTCGGCGATCCTCCCCGGCGCCACCGCGCCCAGCTGGTCGCCGTAGCCCAGCGCCCTGGCGGCGTTGCCGGTCGCGGTCATCAGCGCCTCGCGCGGGGTGAACCCGTACTTCACCAGCACGCGCAGGTTCTGGTGCGCGCTGACGCCGACGTCGTCCAGCGGCGCGTCGGTGCCGAAGACGACCAGGCCGCCCCCGCGGTGCACCCGCAGCAGCGCGTCCACCATGCCCTTGGTGATCCGCTGGTCGAGCTCGCTCTCCGGACCCGGCTGCGCGGCGCCGTCGGCCTTGGCCACCAGGCGCCGGTAGTCCCAGTCCGGGAACAGCACCTTGGTGCGCTCGTCCTCCACCAGCGACCGGTCGCCGGCGTACAGCTCGCTGGCGAAGATCATGGTCGACGACACCCACATGCCGCTGGCCACGAGCAGGTCCACCGCGTCCTGCGACATCCGGAAACCGGCGTAGCTCAGCGTGCGCGAGTAGTTCAGCCGATGGCCGCCGCCGGGGTGCTCCATGCCGTCCAGGCCGGTGTGCGCCGCCGGGTACAGATAGTGCGAGGTGACCGGCACGCCCATCGCGTGCGCCCTGGCCACGATGCGCTGCTCGAAGGCCACCGGCATCCGCATGTACGACTTGATCTGGTCGTAGTCCAGCCCTTCGGCGCGGTCCAGTTCCCGCTCCAGCTGCTGGGCGGTGTGGACCGGCCGCATGCAGTTGTAGAAGGCCCGGCTGCCGTCCAGCGCCTGCCCCGAGCCGAGGTAGCGGGGGCCGACCCTGGTGCCGGCCTCCATCGCCTCCCGGTTCTCCACCATCTGGTACGCGAGGTCGCCGGGCGACTTGCTCGTGGTCACGCCGTAGGACAGCCACAGCCGCCCCTGCCGGTCGCCCCACTGCTTGCCGCGCATGTTCCAGTGGTTGTGGGTGTCGATCAGGCCGGGCATCACCGTCAGCCCGGAGGCGTCCACGATCCGCGCGCCGCTGGGCACGCCGCCGCCCCTGGGCAGCACCGCCTCGATCGTCGTGCCGCGCACCACGATGTCGACGTCGCGGCGCAGCTGCTCGCAGGTGCCGTCCCAGAGCGCGCCCGCGCGCACGACCGTGGGCTCGCTGACCCGTGCCGGACGGTAGGTGAGGTCGGCGGTGATCGTGCGGGCCGCGCCGCCGTCGGGCCCGACGGTGCGCAGCACGCCGTTGCACAGGTAGACGACGGTGCCGTCCGCGCTGATCGACAGCGAGTCGGTGACCTCGTCGGTCAGCTGCTGCGGCTCGCCGGTGATGGTGCCGTCGGCGGCCACCGGGACCCGCCAGGCGAGGCTCTCCGCGCCGAACACCAGGTGCCGGCCGTCGGAGGTCCACAGCGGGCCGTCGTTGTCGCGGGTGCTGATCGACCGGTCCGGCCCGATCTCCTGGTACCGGACCTTGTTGTCGGCCAGGTCCACGGTCAGCACCTGGTTGTTGCCGTTCGAGGTGCGCTTGGAGTACGGCATCAGCGCGGCCAGCGCGATCCTGCCGCCGTCCGGCGACCAGGTCGGCCGGCCCGGCTGGTAGAGCGCGGGCAGCACCTGGCGCACCGAGCGGTCGGCGACGTCGAACACCCAGGTCTGACCGGACTCGTCCTGGTAGGCGATCTTCGCGCCGTCCGGGGAGAACCGCGGCGCGAGCTGGCCGCCGGGCAGATCGGTGAGCCGGTCGGAGCGCCCGGTCGCCAGGTCCAGCCGCCACAGGTTGGCGGTGCCGGCGCGGTCGCTGACGTAGACCAGGGACCTGCCGTCGGGCGCGAAGTCCGGGTCGGCCGCGAAGTACCCGTCGTCCACGACCTTGCGGGGCCTGCCGCCGATCGGCAGCAGCCACAGCGCGTTCAGCGCGCGGAACGCGACCTGCTTGCCGTCCCGCGACACCGCGGGGTCGGCCATGCCCTTCGCCCGGCGCGACGCGTCCGACACGAGGTTGCGCCGCTTGCGCTGGTAGTTCCGCGCCGAGTACGGCAGTTCGGCGGTGAACGGGATCTCCCGCACGGCCCCGGAGAGCGAGCGGCGGCGCAGCCGGCCGCCGGAGCTGTAGACGAACTCCTGCACCGAGGTCCACGACACCGGCAGCGGCGGCAGGTCCTCGCCGGTCACGATCGCCTTGGCCCCGAGCATCACCGTGGTCCCGGAGCCGCCCACGCTCAGGTAGCTGACCTGGCCGTCCGGGGCGTAGACCGGCGAGTACACCATGGCGTCGCCGGGTACGCCGGGCAGCTGCCTGCGCAGGCCCGAACCCAGGTCCAGCTCCTCGATGGCGCCGTCACCGACGACGTAGGCCAGCTTCGTGCCGTCCGGGGACCACACCGGGGCCGCGTGCACCTCGTCGGCGTCGGTGACGGCGCGCTGCTGCCCGCTGGCGAGGTCCAGCACCCAGATCCGGCTGACGTGGTCGCGGTCGGAGGCGAAGGCCACCTGCTTGCCGTCGGGTGAGAACCGCGGCTCCAGGTCGAAGCCCCAGCCGGTGGTGAGCCGGGTGAGCCCGGTGCCGTCGGCGTTGATCATCCACACGTCGTAGGCGGTGTCGAGGAAGGACTGGAACACGATCCGGCGCCCGTCCGGCGACCAGTGCGGCCGGGTCGCGTCGTGCTCCTCCGGCGTGATCCGCTGGGCCCGGCCGCCCGCGGCCGGCAGCAGCCAGATGCCGCCGGCGATGTCCACCGCGAGCCGGCGGCCGTCGGGGGACACCGCGACCCCGACGTTGGCGCTGTCCCGCACGGTCACGCTGCCCTCGCCGGGACGGCCGTCCGGCTGCGGCGTCTGCGCGGACGCGGGCACCGCGCCGGCGGGCACCGTGCCGGCGGTCAGCCACAGCGCGCCCGCGCCCGCGACGACCGCGCCGCCGCGCAGCACCTGCCGGCGGGAGAGCCTCTCGGATGGTGACGTGTGTTCCATGGTCTTCCTCGTTACTTTCTGCGCGCGGTGGTGTACCGGGGGGTGCCCCAGTGGTCCACGCCGTAGCTGATGCCGGTGAAGGCGTCCTGTTCCCGCAGCAGGGACATGACCACGTCGGCCTGCTCGTCGTCGTGCTCGATCGCGACGCCGCCGCCGGAACGCAGCAGCCGGGTGGCGGCCGCCACCACCGCGCGGATCACGACGAGTCCGTCCTGGCCGCCGAACAGCGCGGGCCACGGCTGGTGCTCCTGCCATTCCGGCGGCAGCACGACGCCGTCCACCACGAACGGCGGATTGGCCAGCAGCAGGTCCACCGTGCCGTCCAGGTCGGCGAACATCGCGGTGTCGGTGACATTGCCGGCGTGCAGGATGATCGGGGTGTCGCCGAGCTCCGCCTGCCGCGCGGCGTTGCGGCGCGCCCAGGTCAGGGCCACCGGGTCGAGCTCGATGGCGTGCACGGTCGCGTCCGGCCGGGCGTGCGCGACCGCCAGGGCGATCGCCGCCGATCCGGTGCACAGGTCCACCGCGAGCGGCTTGGACACCCCGCTCACCACGTCCAGCCCCCAGGCCAGCAGCGGCTCGGTGTGCTTGCGGGGCACGAAGACGCCCGGGCCCACCGCGACCTCGACACCGCCGAGCACGGCACGGCCGGTCAGGTACTCCACCGGCGTGCGGTCGGCCCGGCGGGCGACCAGCTCCCGCAGCCGGGCCAGATCCTCCCGGCCGAGCGTGGCGTCGAGGGGCAGCCGCTCCACGGCGCGGCCCAGCACGTACTCGGCCAGCTTCTCGGCGTCCCCGCGCGGCTGCCAGGCGCCGGCCTCGGCGAGGGTCTTCTCGGCGTCCGTCAGGAACGCACCCAGCGTCGGTTCACCAATGTCGGCGGTCATCCGTTCCGGACTCCTTCCAGGATGTTCGCGGCCGTCTCCAGATGGCCGCGTTCGTGCAGCGAGGACAGGGCGAAGCGGATCAGACCGGTGCCCTTGGCCACGGTGGGGAAGAAGGCCGGCAGGATGAGCACCCCGGCCTCCTTCAGCGTGGTGGCCGCGCGGAAGGCCGCCTCCTCGGTGTCGAAGTGCGCACCGCGCACCGGGGACCGCAGACCGGCGTTGACGAGCCGGTTGCCGGTCAGCTCGTCGAACACCTCGGTGTTGCGCCACAGCCGCTCCTGCAGCGCGGCGACCTCGCCGTCGAGGTGCAGCCGGGCCGAGGCGACGTTCGCGGCCAGCATCGGCAGCATGATCGAGTGCCCGAAGACCAGCGGGTTCGCGAACTTGCGCAGCACGCGCACGTCGTCCTCGCTCGGCACCACCGCGAACCCGCCGCAGCCGCCGAACGCCTTGGACAGCGAGCCGGCGATGACCACGTTGGGCGGCAGCCGGTCGCCGAGCGCCTCGAAGGCGTAGCCGGCGCCGTGCTTGCCCGCGACGGAGATGCCGTGCGCGTCGTCGATGTAGAGGTGTCCCCCGTGGGGCGCCAGCGCCTCCAGGATCCCGGCGACGTCGATCAGACCGCCCATCGAGCCGACGCCGTCGATCAGCACGATCGGCGTGCGCCCGTCGCGACGGGCGTCGCGCAGCGCGGACTCCAGCGAGTCGGGCGTCTCCAGGTCGAACCGGCGCGCGGGGCCGATCTGATCGAGGACCCCCCGCAGCACCTGCATCGAGGAGTGCGCGGTCCGGTCCACCAGGAAGGTCGCGCCGCCGGGCGCGATCGGGTAGCTGGGCAGCGCGCCGGCGCCGAGCAGCGGCAGCAGTCCCAGGTGGACGGTTCCGACGGAGGTGAAGGGGACGACCTTGTTGCCGCGGTACACCGTGGAGAGCAGGTCCTCCAACTCGCCGAGGTAGTGCGGGCGCATCCGGTTGCGGGAGGTCGACAGGTGCACGCCGAAGCGACGCAGCGCCTCCTCGGCGGCCGTCACCAGCGCGGGGTGCTCCTCAAGACCCAGGTAGGAGCAGGACACGAACTCCAGCGCCTCGGTGCCGTCCGCCAGGCAGACCACCTTGCCGGGCTTGCGGCCGGTGACCACGTGCCCGGTCAGGCCTTGCTCGAACGCCACGTCCAGGGAGTCGGACGTCTTGTTGATGCGGGACTCGACCCAGTTGGCCGGCTGTGTCTCCTGCTGCGGATGGATCATGTCGCCTCGATTCGGGTGGACGCGGACAGGGCGTCGAACAGGTGGGCGCAGGTGTCGCGGTGCTCGTCCAGGGCGGTGCCGAAGAGGTCGCGCAGCCGGCCCTGCGCCGCGGCGAACCCGGCTTCGTCGCCGCCGTCGATCAGGTCGGCCAGTCGGCGCACGGACGCGGCCAGCGCACCGCGGGCCCGCGCGGCGTCGGGATTGGCGACCTGGATGTCCCAGTACACCTCCGGTGTCCCGGAGGCGATCCTGGCCAGCAGGGCCAGCAGGGTCGCGTGCGGCGGCGGGGCGATCTCGCCGAGTTCGCCGATGTCGGTGCCGAGTTCCTCCAGCGCCAGCCCGAAACCGAGCACGCTGGCGTGGGTGAGCACCTGGGCGGCGGCGGTGAGCCGGTCGTGCCGCTCGGCGTCGAGCAGCACCGGTCGGCCGCCCCACTCGGCGAGCAGCCGCAGCAGTTCGGCCGCGGCCGGCCCGTCGTGCACCACGACGGTGGCGACCGGCTTGCCGGGCATGCCCAGGGCCGGCGCGAACATCGGGTTCAGGCTGACGGCCTGCACGCCCTCGACGCCCTGGAGCGCGGTCACCACGGCGTCCTTCACGGACAGCGTGTCCACCAGCAGCGCGCCGGGACGCAGGTGCGGAGCGATGAGCGGGATCGCGGCCAGCCCCGTGCGCTCGGGCACCGCCAGCAGCACCAGGTCCGCCTTGCCCAGCTCCGCGACCAGGGCGCCACCGGGCGAGGTGATGTCCCCGGCGATGTCGCCGCCGGCCGGGTCCACCACGACGACCTCGGCGCCCGAACCGGCCAGCAGCGAGGCGAACATGCCGCCGACCGCGCCGGCGCCGCCCGCCACCAGGCAACGCCGCAGCGACCGAACTCCGGTCCCGCTCATGCCAGTCCTCCCAGCGCGGGGCGCAGCGCCGTCGCCGCGACCGCGGTGAGCACCGCGCGCGATTTCACCACGGTCTCCTCGTACTCCTCGTCGGGGTCCGACAGCGCCACGATCGCGCCGCCGACGCCGAAGCTCATCCGTTCGCCGGTGGCGACCAGGGTCCGTATCACGATGCTCAGATCCGCGGCGCCGGACAGGGCGAACCAGCCCAGCGAACCGCTGTAGACGCCGCGCGGGCCCTCCTCCAGCCGGTCGATGATCTCCATCGTGCGCACCTTCGGCGCGCCGGTCATGGAGCCGCCGGGGAACGCCGCGCGCACGCAGCCGACCGCGCTCTCCTCCGCCCGCAGCGTGCCGCGGACGGTGGAGACCAGCTGGTGCACCGGCGCGTACGTCTCCACGTCGAACAGCACCGGGACGTGCACCGAGCCGATCTCGCAGACCGTGTTCAGGTCGTTGCGCACCAGGTCGACGATCATCAGGTTCTCCGCGCGGTCCTTCTCGTGCGTGGAGAGGTCCAGCTTGAGCAGCTCGTCCTGGTCGGGGGTGCCGCCGCGGGGCCGGGTTCCCTTGATGGGCTTGGACTCCACGACGCCGTCGGCGCCGATCCGCAGGAACCGCTCCGGCGACGCGCTGAGCACCGCGACCTCGGCGAAGTCCAGGAAGGCCCCGTAGGGCACCGGGCTGATCCGGCGCAGCCGGGAGTAGGTGTGCCGGGGATCGATCCTCTCGTCCACGGTGACCGTGTTGGTCAGGCAGATCTCGTACGACTCGCCGAGCCGGATCTCGTCGAGGCACTCCTCGATCCGCTTGAGGTAGCCCTCGCGGTCGTGGCGCGGACGGGCGGTCTCCCAGCCGGCCATGTCGGCGGCCTCGGCGCCGGCCAGTACACCCGTGCGGCCCGAGTCGTCCACGGCGGACCCGTCGAGCCGGGACAGCCGGGCCGCCGTCCCGTCCAGCCAGTCGAGCGCGGCCGCCTCGTGCTCCGGCGTGCTCAGCGCCAGCAGGTACGACCGGTGTTCCACGTGGTCGACGACCAGCGCGCGGTCGGCGAACAGCAGGGCGGCGTCGGGGGTGTCGGCCCGGTGCACCCGGGAGCCACCGGTCTCGGCCTTCAACTCGTAGCCCAGGTAACCGACGTAGCCCAGGTTGAAGTCGAACGGCAGACCGTCGGGTGCCGGCAGCGATCGCGCGGCCAGACTGTCCTGGAGGTAGCCGAAGAAGTCCCGGTGGACCTCCTCGACCCGGCCGTCCGAGTGGGTGACGGTGACCAGCTGCCGGCCGACGTCGTAGGAGACGTACTCGGCCAGCGGTCCGCTGTCGTCGCCCATGATCGAGAACCGCGAGCGTTCGTGGCGGGTCTCGCTGCTGTCCAGCCAGAAGCTGCGGGTGGAGCCGGAGAACAGTTCCCGGTGCGCCGCGTCCGGGTCCGGCTCGTGCGCCGCCTCGCGCACGTGCAGGCGCAGATCCGACGTGGCGTCAGCGGGCTTCGGCCGCGCGGCCGGTGGAGGCGGGGCGACGGCCGGAGCGGGGCGCGCGTCCATCGCGAGGTCGCGGAAGTTCGCCAGCAGCAGCCTGCCGTGCTCGCTGCTGATGGATTCGGGGTGGAACTGGACGCCCCACAGCGGGTCCGTCCGGTGGCGCAGGCCCATCAGCACGCCGTCCTCGGTCCACGCGGTGCGTTCGAGCACCTCGGGCAGGTCGGTGACGGTCAGCGAGTGGTAGCGCACCACCGAGAACGGCGTGGGCAGCCCGGCGAAGACGCCGTCGCCGGTGTGGTGCACCAGCGAGCTGCGGCCGTGCATGGGTTCGGGCGCGAGGCCGACCTTTCCGCCGAACAGGTTCGCGATGCCCTGGTGGCCGAGGCACACGCCGAGCACCGGCCGTCCCGACTCGAGGACGGCGCGGGAGCTGATGCCGAAGTCACGGGCCCGGTCGGGCCGGCCGGGCCCGGGGGACACCACGATGCCGTCGAACTCGGCCATCCGCTCCGCCGGGAATTCGGCGTCGTTGCGCACCACGACCGGCGCCCGGCCGGTCACCTCGCCGAGCAGCTGGTACAGGTTGTAGGTGAACGAGTCGTAGTTGTCGATCAGCAACATCCGCATTGCCCGGTCTGTCCTTCCTTCAGTGTGGCCGTGGTGCCTAGCTCGCCGGGGTGTTGCCCATGACCAGGTCCTCGACCCGGCAGGTCTCGGCGATGATCAGGTCGTACAGCCGGCGCAGGAAGTCCTGGTCGATCCCGTTGCGCTCGCCGTACCGCGCGGCCCGCTCCTGCACGATGCCGATGCGGTGCGGCTGCATCATCGGGACGCCGTGCTCCCTCTTGTGGTGGGCGACGCGCACACAGACGTCGATCCGGTCGCGCAGCACGTCCAGCAGACGGGCGTCGATGCCGTCCAGTTCGCCCCGCAGTTCCTCGAGTTGACGGTCCGCTCCGCCGGATCGTGCCGCCGAATCCCCCATGGTCACCTGGAATCTCCTCGTGATCGTCTCGCCCACCGAAGGGCTCTTCCAGATGTACCTGCCAACGGCGGTCCGCAGCAGCCCGCGCGGCGGTTGCGGCAACAAACGCGGTCTCGCGCAACAACCGAGGTCCACATGCGCAAGAAAGACCTTGTCGCTTCCGGCACGCCCACGGACGATCGGTTCCCGGAAACCATCACCGGAAGGCGCGCCGATGACCTTGTCCGCTCGAACCCTGCTGTCCGCCGAGTCACGTGCGAAGCTCGCCGCGGATCCCCGTCTCGGGGGCGGGAACGTCCTGGAGTCGGCGCTGGCCGTCAGCCCGAACCCGGACCTGCCGTTCATCGCCACCGGCCGGCCGGTCGCCACCTGCGACGGCGGGACGACGACCGAGTTCAGCCTCCGCGGGCTGGACCGGCTCGTGCAGAGCTGGTCGGTCTGGTACCTCGACCGGGGCGTGCGGCCCCGGGACCGGGTCGCGGTCCACATCGAGGACTCCTTCGCCTACTCGGTCCACCTGCACGCGCTGGCGACCATCGGCGCGATCGCGGTGCTGATCAACAGCAAGGCCCCCAAGGAGAACGCGCTCGAACTGATCCGGCGCACCGAGCCGGTCGGCGTGTACACGACCCGCGGCCGGCGCGACCTCCTCGGCCCCGAGCTCGCCGAACTGCCGGGCTCGCGCTGGGTCGTACTGGCCGAGGACGTGCCCGCGCCGCCCCAGGCCGAGCTGGACGCCGCCGCGCGGTTCCGGCACGCGCCCGACGACCCGGTCTCGATCCTGCATTCGTCGGGCACCACGGGCTTCCCCAAGCCGGTGGTGCAGACGCACGCGTCCAGCGTCGCCGGCCCGCGGTTCCGGCTCACGAACTACCTGGACTCGCCCGACGACCTGATGATGGCCGCGCAGCCGCAGTCGCACCTGGGCTCGGTGGTGTACGTCAACTACGCCGTCCTGGCCGGCACGCCCATGGTCGCCCACTACGACCCCACCGGCGCCGACCTGGTCGACGCCATCCGCCGGTACCGGCCGACCACGGTGATGGCCTTCGCGCACGCGTTCACGGAACTGGCCGACGTCGAGGTCGCCGACGGCGCGGTCGACTCGGTGGACAGCTGGGTGACCATGGGCGACGCCATCCACGAGGCCCACCTCAAGGCCATCCTGGGCAAGCGCGACCCCGAGCTGCCCTCCGCGGTGTTCTACGACCGCTTCGGCGCCACCGAACTGGGCTGGGGCCTGATGGTGCAGCCGCGATCGCTGGCCTCGGAGCGCAACGACCGCTGCATCGGCCGTCCCGACGCGCTGTCCGAGGTCGTCGTGCTGCGCCGGGACGGCACCGCGGCGGACCGCGGCGAGATCGGACTGCTGGGCGCCAAGGGCCCCACCATCACCGCGGGGTACTGGAACGACTCCGACACCACCTACCGCAGCCGGCTGTCCGGGTACTGGCTGTCCGGCGACCTGGCGTACCAGGACGAGGCCGGCGACTTCTACCAGGTGGACCGGGCGGTGGACACCATCGCGACCGCGGCGGGCCCCGCGCACTCGGTGCAGATGGAGGAGCTCCTGCTCAACGAGCTGCCGGTGATCGTGGACTGCACGGTCGTGGCCGGCCGGCACGGCGGGAACACGGTCGCGGTGGCCCTGGTCGCCGCCCACGGCGAGGACCTCGACCCGGCGCAGCTGCTCGCCTCGGCCAACACCGTGCTCGGCGCGGCCGGCCACCCGACGCTGGCCGTGCTCGAACTGACCGGCTCCGTCACCGACATCCCGCAGGGCGTCACCGGCAAGGTGCTCAAGCGTCAGCTCCGTGAACGCTACGACACGCTCACGGACTACCTCCTCGCGAGCGACCCCGCCGCGGTGGCCACCATCCTCTAGGCGGGCGGCCACCACGACGTGCGGACGTCATCCCCGGGCGACCTGAGTTCCCTCGGCGATGACGTCCGCGCCGGCCCACTCGGTGCCCAGCATCGCGTACACGGCCAGGTCCGCCCGCTGCCCCTTGAGCATCTCGCCCTGTACGAAGAACGCCTCCCGGCGCATGCCGAGACGCTCCATCAGCCGCATCGACGAAACGTTGTTCCCGTTGCACATGCCGACCACCCGGTGGAAGCCGTACCGCTCGAACGCCAGCCGCAGCACCTCGCGGCCGGCTTCGGTGGCGTACCCGCGGCCGCCGTGGTCGGGGTTCATCACGAAACCGATCTCGGCGCGGCCCAGTTCGGCGCTCAGCCAGTCCAGGTTGAACTCGCCGATGAGCCGGCCGGACTCGCGCAGCTCCACCGCGACGGCCAGGTTGTCGCCCTCCCCCGCCAGCTCGGACTCCGAGATCCTGGTGGCCAGCGCGGTGCGCGTCTCCTCGCGGGTGCGGGCGTCCCACAGCAGGTACCGGGTCACGTCCGGACGGCGCTGGATGTCGTGCAGGTCGTCGATATCCGCCTCGGTGAAGGAACGCAGCACCAGCCGGTCAGTGACAACAGGATCCACGGGTGAGACTCCGAATTGGATTATTCGATGAATGGTCCAGCGGATACTAGCATCCGAAAATCGGCATTTAGGGGAATCGTGAACACCTTGTTCCGCGGAGTACGCCGGTGATCCGTCGACTGCCGTTGATCGCACTCGTCGCCGCGTGCGGCGTGTCCTCGTGCGGCGCGACGATGACGATGATCGCCCTTCCCTGGTTCGTGCTGTCCAGAACCGGCAGCGGCCTCCAGACCGGGGCCGTGGCCGCCGCCGAAACGCTCGGGCTGGTCCTCTCGGTGGTGCTGGTCGGCCCGCTGCTGGACCGGTACGGCGCGTGGCGCGGCAGCATCATGGCCGACCTGGCGGCCTCCGTCGCGGTGATCGCGATCCCGGCCGCGGAGGCACTGGACCTGCTGTCGCTGCCGGTGCTCGTGGTCCTGGTGTTCGGGATCGGCGCCGGGCGAGCGCCCTCCCGCAGCGCCAAACAGGTGCTGCTGCCCGCCGTGCTGGCCGCGACCAGCGTCCGCGTCGAGCGGGGCACCAGCGCGGAGGAGTCCGCGCTGCGCACCGGAGACCTGCTCGGCGCGCCGCTCGGCGGCATTCTGATCGGGCTGATCGGACCCACCTGGGTCCTGCTGGCCGACGGCGCGGCGCTGCTCACCGCGGCGGCGCTGGTGGGCCTCCTGGTCCGGCCCGCGGCCGCCGCCGGGCCCGCGCCGGCCGGCGGCGCGCACGGCTACCTGCGGGAGCTCAAGCAGGCCGCCGAGCACTTCCGGCGCGACCGGTTGCTGCTGGTCATCGGCGTGCAGTGCGCGGCCTTGAACGCCCTCACCGTCGGGCTGCTCTCGGTGCTGCTGCCCGCCTACGGACTGACCGTGTGGCACGACAGCACGCTGGTCGGCGTGCTGATCGCCGCGTCCAGCGGCGCCAGCATCCTGGGCACGGCGCTGTACGGCTGGCTGGGCGACGGCGGCCGTCGGTGGCGGGTGTTCGCGATCTGCTCCCTGGTCTCCGGCGCGCCCGTCTTCCTGGCCGTGGCGGCCGACCCGCACCCGGTGCTGCTGGTGCTGGTGGTCTCGGCCTGCATGATGGCGAACGGCCCGATCAACCCGGTGATCGCCGCGGTCAAGTACGCCCGGGTGCCCGAGGGGCTGCGCGGCCGGGTGTTCGCGGCGTTCCACGCCTCGGCCAACGCGGCCATGCCGGTGGGACTGCTGCTGGCCGGGGTGCTGCTGGACGCGGTCGGGCCGACCGCCGCGGTGCTCGTGCTCGGCGGGCTCTGCCTGCTCGTTTCGCTGTGGCCGTTCGTGTTCCGGGTTTGGCGGGAGTTGGACGAACCGGAACGCCTCCCGTCGACGGTCGGATAATTCGCGCAACAAATGCCGCCCTCAGCAAAAAATACCGCCCCATAACGCAAAGAAGCCGGTCGTCCGGTCGTCCGACGGAATCTAGTGTTCGGGCGTCGACGGAATGGGAATGGGGCCACGCGAATGCCCGGTGCGGCCGGCCCGTCGGCGCCGGGGCCGCCCGGGCAGGAACGCGCGCGCTGCGCGGAGCGGTCCGGGCAGGCACGGCGATCGTGCGCGACGAGATCAGCACACAACGGAGGTTCCCGATGAACACCGGCATTCGGCTCGCCGCCGACCTGGACGCCATCAGCCGGGAGGAGATCGAGCGACTGCGGGCGCACAACTTCACGCGCTTGGTGGCCGCGGCCCGGCGCACGCCCGCGGTGCTGCGCCGCTGGCCCGGGCTCGACTCCGTGCACAGCCTGGACCGGTTGCCGGAGCTGCCCGTGCTGACCCCGTCCGCGCTGGCCGACGGCTGTCCGCCGCACTCGGTGGAGTTCCTGATCGACGGCGACCAGCCCGGCATGGTGCTTCGTTCCAGCGGGACCTCCAGCAAGGTCAAGATGATGTACCACTCCTGGGCGTTCAACGAGCAGGTGTCCGCGCTCGGCGCGCGCGGGCTGCGCGCGACCCTGCCCGAGCCGCCCCGCCGGGTGGCGAACTGCCTCTACGGGGCCGAACTCAACGGATCCTTCCTGTTCACCCAGGAGGTCGCTCGGCTGCTCGGCGCGCGGGTGTACCCCCTGGGCAACGTCACCAGCGTCGCGGAGACGGCGAAGATGATCTCCGAGCACGCGATCGACACCTTGGCCGCGCCGCCGGGGTACGGGGTGGACCTGCTCACCGGAACGCCCCCGGACCTGCTCGCCTCGATGCGGACCTACCTCTACATCGGGGAGAGCCTCGGCGCCGGCCGCACCGCGGCGCTCACCGCCGCCCTGCCCGGCCTGACGGTGCGCTCGCTGGCCTACTCCACCACCGAGACCGGGCCCATCGGCTACCAGTGCCAGTGGCTGTCCGGCAACGACCACCACGTGCACGAGGACGCGATGGTGGTGGAGATCGTCGACGAGGAGACCGGGCTCGCCGTGGCCGACGGCGAGGAGGGCGAGGTCCTGGTCACGCCGCTGAGCGACACCGGCATGGCCCTGTTCCGCTACGCCATCGGCGACCGGGGCCGGCTGAGCACCCAGCCGTGCCGCTGCGGCAGCCGGGCCTCCGTGCTCACCCTGCTCGGCCGGGCCCGGCAGTCGCTGAACGTGGACTCCGAGACCGTCTCCGCCGACCAGTTGATGTCGCGGCTCGCCCGGTTGGGCATCACCGATCCCGCCGACTGCCAGTTTCAGGTGCTCTGGACCGTCAACCGGTACCGGGTGCGGCTGCTGCTGTCACCGAGCACACCCGGGGACATCACCGTCGACGCGGTGGTCGCGGCCTTCGCGGACACCGTCGAGCTCAACCAGATCGTCACCGGCCCGCGCTGCCTGGGATTCACCGTGGAGCACGTCGAGCGCGGCGACTTCGAGCGCACCGAGCGCGGCAAGGTGCCCACCCTCTACCAGCGAACGGTCACCGCATGAACCGGAACCCCTGCCCCGTCACCCGGTCCTACCTGGACGAATGCGCCGCCGAGGGACGCGACGGCCTGCGCGGGGTCGTCGACCACCTGCGGTTCCCGCCGCACTTCACCGCGGCCTTCGACGGGCGGGTGCTCGGCCGGCCGCTGTTCGTCGAGGAGACCTCGATCCGCGGCGTCGCCGACCGGCTCATGCGGTTCCACGACCTGATCGTCTCGCTGCCCGGCCGGCTCCACGGTGGCGACGTGTTCGCCTACGGCGAGGCGCTCGGGCTCGACCGCCGGTCGGTGGAGATCGTCCGCCGGAACGGACTCGTGCCGCCGATCCCGTACGGCCGGGCCGACCTGCACCGCGACGGCGACTCCTGGCGGCTGCTGGAGTTCAACATCGGCGCCGACCTCGGCGGCATGGAGCGGACCGGCGACATCCCGCGGGCGCTGATGGACGTGCCCAGGTTCCGGGAGTTCGCCGAGAAGCACCGGCTGACCTACCCCGACATCGGGGCGGGCATCGCCCGCATGCTCACCCGCTGCGCCGAGAGCGTGTCCGCCGCCGGCACACCGGTGGTCGTGATGCTGGAGAGCAACGGCCGGGTGGCCCGGTACCGGAAGTACATGCTGCCCTTCCAGGAGTACATGCGGGGCAAGGGAATCGACCTGCGACTGGCCGAGGTGGGCGAGTTGAGCTCGCCGGGCGGGAAGATCCACCTGGACGGCACCCCGGTGGACGTGATCCTCCGCTACGTGTCGGTGGACCAGATCCTCGCCGACCCCGAGGTCGCCGCGGCCATGGAGCCGGTCTTCCGCGCCCACGAGGAGGGCCGGACCGTGCAGCTGACCCCGATCTGTACCGACCTGCACGGCAACAAGGGCATCCTGCCGATGCTGCACGACCCCCGGTTCCGGGCCGCCCTGGCCGAGGACGAGCTCGCCCTGGTCGACGGAATGCTGCCGTGGACGCGGTCGATGGCCGAGGGCACGGTCGAGGTGGACGGCGACGTGGTCGATCTGATCGACTACTGCCGCGCCCATCGGGAGGACCTGATCCTCAAGCCGAACAACGACGCGCGCGGCGGCGGCATCGTCGCCGGCTGGGAGACGTCCGACGGGGACTGGCGGCGGGCCCTGACGGAGTGCGACCGGCGACGGTTCCTGGTGCAGCGCAAGGCCCCGGCGCAGCCGGAGCCGGTGCAGGACGCGGAGACCGGCGAGGTGCGGGACTGGCTCGCGACCTGGGGCGTCTACCTGACCGACGAGGGGTACGCGGGCACCTACATCCGTGCGCTGTCCGAGTCCGCCGGCAGCGCGGTCGTCGGCTGGGACGCGCTGCCGCAGCTCACCGCCGTGTTCAGCTACCCGGCCTGACCCGTACTCGTGGGCGAGCCCGGGCGCGGCATTGCCTTAACCTTCATCCATTGCAACGATCCATTGCGTTCGAGTTCAGCGTCATTGCATCAATTTACCGCCGCTGAGCTGGAAAGACGCGTTCCACGCGATTGACGTCGAGTCAGAAACGGCCGTAGCTTTCCAGTTATCCGAACGTGCGGCAACGCGAAACGAGGAACGGCCATGGGTGAATCCCCGCACACCGTCACGACCATGCCGGTGGCACGCCGCCCCGGCTGTCCCTTCGACCCGCCCGCCGAGCTGACCGACGCCCGCCGGCACGCGCCGATGAGCCGCTACACCTTCCCCGGCGGGCAGCCCGGCTGGCTGGTCACCGGATACGACCTGGTCAGGGCCGTGCTGGCCGACACGAGGTTCAGCTCGCGCAAGGACCTGATGCTCCACCCGACCATCGACTACGGCGACTTCCAGATCCCGCCGGCGCCGCCCGGGGAGTTCGTCCTCATGGACGAGCCCCAGCACAGCCGCTACCGCAAGCCCCTGACGGGCAGGTTCACCGTACGGCGGATGCGGCTGCTCACCGAGCGCATCGAGCAGGTCACCACCGCCCGCCTGGACGCCATGGAGGCGGCCGGGCCCCCGGCGGACCTGGTGACCGCGTTCGCCAAGCCCATCCCCGCCATCGTGATCTGCGAGCTGCTCGGGGTGCCGTACGAGGACCGGGGCTCCTTCCAGGAGCAGGTCGACTCGTTCATGAACGGGGAGACGAGCGACGAGGACATGATGGCGGCCTACGCCTCGACCCAGGAGTACCTGGCCGAGCTGGTGGCCGCCAAGCGCGCCGATCCCACCGACGACGTGCTCAGCGACCTCACCGACAGCGATCTGACCGACGAGGAACTGAAGGGGATCAGCCTGATCCTGCTCGCGGCCGGTCTCGACACCACCGCGAACATGCTGGCCCTCGGAACCTTCGCGCTGCTGCGCAACCCGGACCAACTGGCCGCACTGCGGGGCGATCCCGCGCTCGCCGACCGGGCCGTGGAGGAACTGCTGCGGTACCTGAGCGTCGCCAAGACCTTCATGCGGACGGCCCTGGAGGACGTCGAACTCGGCGGCCGGACCGTCAGGGCCGGCGAGCGGCTGATCCTCTCGTTCAACACCGCCAACCGCGACCCCGAGCGCTTCCCCGATCCCCATGTGCTCGACCTGCGGAGGCAGGACGGCGGACACCTGGCCTTCGGCCACGGCATCCACCAGTGCCTGGGCCAACAGCTGGCCCGCATCGAGATGCGGGTCGCCTTCCCCGCGCTGCTCGACCGCTTCCCCACGCTGCGCCTGGCCGTACCGCCCGAGGAGGTCGCCCTGCGCCCGGAGATCGCGGACATCTACGGGGTGAAGAGCCTCCCCGTCACCTGGGACGCGTGATCGATGAGGATCACCGTGGACGCCGAACGCTGCATCGGCTCCGGAATGTGCGTCCTGACGGCCGGCGAGGTCTTCGACCAGCGCGAGGACGACGGCACGTCGTTCGTGCGGCAACCCGAGCCTCCGGCCGGGGCGTTGGACGCGGTTCGCGAGGCGGTCGCCCTGTGCCCCGCCTCGGCGATCAGCCTGTCGGCCGACCCGCGGCACCAGGGCGGGTCCGACGCATGACCGTCCGGCGGAGGAACGGCGAGGTCCTCCGCCCGGCGGGTGCGGACCTCGGCGACCGGTCTCCGTGAAGAGTGGAGCCGGGTCCCGCCCCCGGCCAGGTGGTGGACACCCATACCGGAACGCCGGAGGTATGTGACGCCTCCATAGGGATGGCACTGCGGCGTCCGTAGCGTGTCGCGCACTTGGCCCCCGGTGTGGAGGAGTGAACGCGTATGCGAAGGAACGGGCGTGGCAGGCGAAGAGGACTGGGCTGGGTGCTCGCGGGCGTCCTGGCGCTGGCCGGTGCAGCCGTCCCGGCAGGGCCGGCCGCGGCCGCGGTGCCGGCCAACCTGACCCTGGAGGCGACCTACAGCACCGTCGCCAACGGCTGGGACCGGGTCGAGCGCTACCTCGACACCACCACCGGCTTCCGGCAGGAGCAGTACCCGCCGGACGGCCGCGGCGACCAGGACGGCCAGCGGCTCACCTTCTTCGGCGGCGTCAAGCAGCCCTTCTCCGGCCGTTTCCTGCTCTACTCGGCCCCGGGCTGGAACACCGGCGCGCACCAGGTCCCGGTGCTGCTGGTGCACGGCGCCAACGACAACCCGGACCGCGCCTGGGCCAACCCCGGCGAGTCCGGCGGCTACGGCTGCGGCTCCATGTCCTGCCCGAACACCGGGCTGATGCAGAACCTGGCCGGGCGGGGCTACCGGGTCTTCGCGATCGGCTTCGCGCACAAGCAGGGCGACAACCTGATGCAGGCCCAGGAGGTCGGCGACGCCGTCGCGCTGATCCGTGCCAAGCTCGGCGTCCCGCAGGTGGACGTGGTGGGCTGGAGCAAGGGCGAGATGTCCTCGCGGGCCTACGTGTCCTCGGTGAAGCCCTCCTGGGGCCGCCCGTACGCGGGCGACGTGCGCAAGCTGATCACCCTCGGCGGCCCGAACGGCGGCTACGACTACCCGTTCGCGCACGGGTGGGCGCACGACTTCTCGATCTGGCCGCAGTGCGGCGGTGCCGTCAACGCCCCGTCCCCGCACCTGCGCATGACCTGCTACGGCACCTACACCGCGCACCCGGAGTTCTCCTTCACCCCCTCGGGCGGCTACGACAACTACCCGGGGCAGCGGCAGATGCTGGCCCGCTGGGACTCGGTGTTCGGCATCGACCAGACCCAGCAGGACTGGTACACGACCTACTACGGCGGCCAGGGCTTCTACACCGACGGCGGCGGCATCCAGGCCGCGATCAACGCCGGCTCGCTGATCGCCCCGCTGCACCAGGCCGGGGTGCCCTCCTCGGTGACGGCCTACCTCCTGGCCGGCGGCACGCCCAGCATCGTCGGGATCTTCAACGAGAACCGCGGGCCCAGCGACGGCGTGGTCTTCGTGGCCAGCGCGCTGGACACCACCGGCTACGGCACCGTCGGCGGCACCGCGCTGATCGCCCTCGCCAACCACCTGCAACTCGGCTGGGACAGCGCGGCGAGCGCGCAGGTCGCCGGCTGGCTGAACTGAGGACATCCCGGATGATCACCGACCGACTGATCGCCACCGACCGGCTCACCGTGGGCTACGCCGAGATCGCGGGCCGCACCGGGGAACCCGTGGTCCTGGTGCACGGCAACGTCTCCTCCGGCGTCTTCTGGCACTCGACCATGACCGGGCTCCCCGCCCGCTACCGCCCGCTGGCCCCCGACCTGCGCGGCTTCGGCCGCACCGAGCCGCTGCCGGTGGACGCCACCCGGGGCCTGCGCGACCACAGCGAGGACCTGCTCTCCTACCTCCGGGCGCTGGCCCTGGGCCCGGTCCACCTGGTCGGCTGGAGCATGGGCGGCGGCGTGGTGCTGCAACTGCTGCGCGACCACCCGGAGCTGGTCCGCTCGCTCACCCTGGTCAACCCGGTCTCCCCGTACGGCTTCGGCGGCACCCAGGGGGTGGACGGGCGGCTCAACTCGCCCGACGGGGCGGGCTCCGGCGCCGGCGGCGCGGCCCCCGATTTCGTCCGGCTGCTGCGCGAGGGCGAGACGGGCGCCGACTCGCCGTTCGCGCCGCTCTCGGTGCTGAACACCACCTACGTCAGCGAGCCGCTGGCGGAGCCGGACCACTACGTGGCGGCGATGCTGACCACCCGGACCGGGGAGGACCACTACCCGGGCGACAGCCGCACGAGCGAGGCCTGGCCGGGCTTCGGTCCCGGCGAACGCGGGGTGCTCAACTCGATGGCGCCGACCCACTTCCGGATCGACGGCCTGGAACTGGTCGAGCCGAAGCCGCCGATCCTGTGGATCCGCGGCACGGCCGACGTGATCGTCTCCGACACCTCGCTCTTCGACCTGGCCCACCTGGGCGCCATCGGTGCCGTCCCGGGCTGGCCCGGCGCGGACACCTGCCCGGCCCAGCCGATGGTGGCCCAGACCCGCGCCGTACTGGACCGCTACGCCGCCGCCGGCGGGCGGGTGCGCGAGGTAGCGGTCGAAGGCGCCGGGCACAGCGTGCAGTTGGAACGGCCGAAGGAGTTCCTGACGGCGCTGGTGGAGGTGCTGGACGGGGCCTGACGGCGGGACGGCCCCCGGCGGGTCGAGCGGTCCTGACGGACGGGGAAGGGCGGCCGGAGCGATGTGCTCCGGCCGCCCTCCTCGTGCTCCGGCCGCCCTCTTCGTGGTCGAGCCGCTCTCCTCGTGCGCCGTTCGACGGGTCCGGCGCGGCGCGGTGCCACCGATCGACTCGGTGGCACCGCGTTCCGGCACGTCCGCGGGCCCTCCGGGGCTGGGCCGCTCAGTCCAGGTCGCTGTTGCCCAGCTCCTCCCGGACCAGGTTGAGCAGTTCCTCGTCGTCCGCGGCGTCGAGGAGGTCCGCGATGGTGTCCTCCTCCGCCTGGGCACCGGCGGACCAGCGGGCCAGGAAGGCCTGGAGGCGCACGGTGACCCTGGAACGGGAGAGCTCGTCCAGCGGGTTGACGGTCATCGCCGCCTCCAGCCCGTCGAGCATCCCGAGCAGCGGCTCGACGTCCGCGACCGACTCGGCGCCGCCCGGGAGCGCGCCGTGCAGGTGGCCTGCCAGCGCGACCGGGGTCGGGTGGTCGAAGACGATCGTCGCCGGGAGCGCGACACCGCACTCCCGCGCCAGCCGGTTGCGGAACTCGACGGCCGTGAGCGAGTCGAAGCCGAGGTCGCGGAACGGCCTGGTCTCGTCGATCTGTTCGGCCGCGGAGTAGCGGAGCACCTCGACCAGCACGTCCCGGACCAGCTCCAGCAGGACGGCCGTCCGCTCCTTGGCGTCCAGCCCGGCCAGCCGGGCGCGCAGCGCCCCGCCGTCCGCCCCGCCGTCCGCCGCCGGAGCCCCGGCCGAAGCCGCGTCCCCGGCCGGGGACCGGCCGTCGGCCGCCTCGGGCAGGTCGCCCAGCAGCGGGCTCGGCCGGCCCGAGGTGAAGGCGGGCGCGAACCGGGTCCAGTCCACGTCGGCGACGGTCAGCGCGCCCGCGCCGCCGTCCACGGCCGCCGCCAGGGCGGTGAGCGCGAACTGCGGGTCGAGCGGCGTCAGTCCGCGGCGGCGCAGGTACTCCTCCGCGCCGTCGGCCGCCATCCCGGCGCCCGCCCACGGGCCCCACGCGACCGACGTCCCGACGAGACCGCGGTCCCGCCGGTTCCGGGCCAGGGCGTCCAGGTAGGCGTTGCCCGCCGCGTAGAGGGCCTGCCCGCCGCTGCCCCAGGTGGCGGCGATGGAGGAGAAGACCAGGAACAGCTCCAGGTCCGCCTCCGCGGTGAGCTCGTCCAGGTGGGCGGCGCCGTCGACCTTGCCTCCGGTGATCCTCGCGATGTCCTCGACGCCGGTCTGCGCCAGCATCGCCGACTGGGCGACACCGGCCGCGTGCACGACACCGATCAGCGGACGGTCGGCCGGGACCGCGGCCAGCGTCGCCGCCAGCGCCTCCCGGTCGGCGGCGTCGCACGCGGCCACCGTCACCCGGGCGCCGGCCGCCGTCAGTTCGGCGGTCAGCTCCGCGGCGCCCGGGGTCCGGGAGCCGCGGCGGCCGGTGAGGACCAGGTCGGTGACGCCCCGGCCGACCAGCCAGCGGGCGACGACCGCGCCCAGCGCGCCGGTACCGCCGGTGACCAGCACCGTGCCGGGCCGCGACGGCCGCCAGGGCTCCGCCGGGGCCGCACCCGCGTCGGTGCGGACCAGACGGCGGGCGAGCACCCGCTCACCGCGCAGGGCGAGCTGGTCCTCCCCGGTCGCCCCGTCGAGCACCGCCGCGAGCGCCGCGAGGGTGCCGGCGTCCGGCTCGGCGGGCAGGTCGACCAGCCCGCCCCAGCTCCGCGGGTGCTCCAGCGCCGCGGCCTGGCCGAAGCCCCACAGCTGCGCCTGCTCGGGGCGGGTGACCCGGTCCGCCGTGTCCACGGCCACCGCGCCCCGGGTGACCATCCACAGCGGCGCCTCCAGCTCCGCGTCGCCGAGGGCGTGCAGCAGCACGAGGCCGCGGTCCAGCCCGGTGGGCAGGTAGGCGATCCCGCGGGCCTTCTCGGCCAGCGCGCGCAGCCGCTCCGCCAGTTGCTCCCGGTCGAGGTCGCCGACGGCGAGTCGGACCGGGGCGGTGTCGGCGGGCAGTCGCGTGAGCAGGGTGTCCGCGAACGCGCCGTCGTCCTCGGTGTCGGTGACCAGCAGCCAGCCGCCGTCGAGCCGCGCCGGCGGGACCTCGACCGGCTTCCAGTCGATCCGGTAGAGGCAGTCGTCCAGGACCGCGGCGGCACCGTCGGCCCGGCCGGCCGCCGCGAGCGGCAACCGCGGCCAGTACCGGTCCCGCTGGAAGGCGTACGTCGGCAGGTCCACCCGGCGGCCCTCCGGCAGCACGGCCGACCAGTCGACCTCGGCGCCCGCCGTCCAGAGCCGGGCGAGCGCCTCCAGGGCGGTGTCCCGCTCCTCGCGGCCCTTGCGCAGCAGCGGAGCGAAGGTGCCCGCCGCGACCGACTGCTGTGCCAGCCCGCAGAGCACGCCGTCGGGGCCGAGCTCCAGGTACCGGGTGACGCCCTGCTCCGCCAGCCGGGTGACGCCCTCGGCGAAGCGGACGGCCTCGCGGACCTGGCGGACCCAGTAGTCCGGTGTGGAGAGCAGCCCGGGTTCGGCGAGCGTCCCGGTCAGGTTGGAGACGACCGGGATGCTCGGCTCGGCGAAGGTCAACCCGGCCAGCACCGAAGCGAATTCGGCGAGCATCGGCTCCATCAGGGCCGAATGGAAGGCGTGCGAGACGGTCAGCCGGCGGATCCGGCGGCCCTCGGCCTTCCACCGGGCGGCGAACTCCTCCACCGCCTCGACCGAACCGGAGACCACCACCGAGGTGGGCCCGTTGACGGCCGCGACGTCCAGCCGCTCGCCGATCGCCTCGCGGACCTCGGCCTCGGTGGCCTCGACCGCCAGCATCGCCCCGCCCTCGGGCAGCGCCTGCATCAGCCGGCCGCGCGCCGCCACCAGGGCGCACGCGTCGGCCAGCGGGAACACCCCGGCGACGTGGGCGGCGGCGATCTCGCCGATCGAGTGCCCGAGCAGGAAGTCGGGCGTCACGCCCCAGGATTCGAGCAGGCGGAAGGACGCCACCTCGACCGCGAACAGCCCGGCCTGCGCCCACACCGTCCGGTCCAGATCCTCCGCCCCGTCGAACACCACGTCCTTCACCGGCCGGTCCAGCAGCAGGTCCAGTTCCCCGCAGACCGCGTCGAAGGCGTCCGCGAAGGCGGGGAAGGCCTCGTACAGCTCCCGGCCCATCCCGACCCGCTGCGCGCCCTGACCAGTGAACAGGAACGCCGTCCGCCCCTCGGCCACGACGCCCGACACCAAAGTGCCGGACGGTCGACCCGCGGCCAGGGCCGCCAGCGGGGCGTCCCGGTCGGCGCCGAGCACCACGGCGCGGTGTTCCAGCCCGGCGCGGGAGAGCAGCGACCGGGCCACGTCCTGCGGCCGCAGCTCGGCCCGCCGCGCCGCGAAGGAGCGCAGCCGCCCGGCCTGGGCGGCGAGCGCCGCGGCCGAGCGCCCGGACAGCAGCCAGGGCAGCGCGCCCGACTCGACGGCGGAAACAGCCTCCACCGCGTCCGGCTCGACAACGGCCGTGGCCTCCACCCCGTCCGGCTCGACGGCGGCCGTGGCCTCCACCCCGTCCGGCTCGACGGCGGCCTCCAGGATGACGTGGGCGTTGGTGCCGCTGATCCCGAAGGAGGACACACCGGCGCGGGCCGGCCGGTCCACGGCGGGCCACGCCCGGCGCTCCGTCACCAGCTCCACCGCGCCGGCCGACCAGTCCACCTGCGGGGTCGGCTCGCCGACGTGCAGGGTCGGCGGCACGATGCCGTGCCGCAGGGCCAGCACCATCTTGATCACCCCGGCGACGCCGGCGGCGGCCTGGGTGTGCCCGAGGTTGGACTTCACCGAGCCCAGCAGCAGGGGCTCCGCGGTGCGCTCCCGGCCGTAGGTGGCCAGCAGCGCCTGGGCCTCGATCGGGTCGCCGAGGCGGGTGCCGGTGCCGTGCGCCTCGACCACGTCCACGTCGGCGGCCGACAGCCCGGCGTCCGCCAGCGCCTGGCGGATCACCCGCTCCTGCGAGGGCCCGTTCGGCGCGGTGAGCCCGTTGGACGCACCGTCCTGGTTGACGGCGCTCCCCCGGACCACCGCGAGCACCCGGTGGCCGTTGCGCCGCGCGTCGGACAGCCGCTCCAGCACCAGCACGCCCACGCCCTCGCCCCAGCCCGTACCGTCCGCCTCCGCCGAGAAGGCCTTGCAGCGGCCGTCCGCCGCGAGGCCGCCCTGGCGGTCGAACTCCGCGAACACCACCGGGGTCGACATCACCGAGACGCCGCCCGCGAAGGCCAGTTCGCACTCGCCGCGGCGCAGCGCCTGGGCCGCGAGGTGCAGGGCGACCAGCGAGGAGGAACAGGCGGTGTCCACGGTCATCGCCGGGCCCTCCAGCCCGAACGCGTAGGAGATCCGGCCGGAGAGCACGGAGGCGGCGTTGCCGGTGGCCACGTGGCCGTCCACGTCCTCCTCCGAGGCGGCGAGCACCAGCGGGTAGTCCTGGCCGTTGGTGCCCGCGAAGACACCGACCGGCCGGCCGCGCATCGCCCTCGGGTCCACTCCGGCGGACTCGAAGGCCTCCCAGGAGGCCTCCAGCAGCAGGCGCTGCTGCGGGTCCATCGCCAGCGCCTCGCGCGGCGAGATCCCGAACAGGCCCGCGTCGAACTCGGCCACGCCCTCCAGGAATCCGCCCCGGGCGGCCGCGTCCACGCCCGTCCAGCCGGCCTCCCAGCCGCGGTCGGACGGGATGCCGGTCATCGCGTCGACGCCGTCGGACAGCAGCTCCCAGAGCGCGTCCGGGGAGCCGGCGCCGCCAGGGAAGCGGCAGGCCATGCCGACGATCACGATCGGCTCGTCCTCGGCCCGGGTGCGGTCCGCGACCTCGGCGACATCGGCGGCCACGGCCGGCTCGGCCGCGCCGAACAGCTGCTCGCCGAGGTGGCGCGCCAGCGCGGCCGGGGTCGGACGGTCGAAGACCAGGGTGGCCGGCAGCGCCAGCCCCGTCCGGGCGCTCGCCAGGTTCCGGAACTCCACCGCCGTCACCGAGTCGAATCCGAGGTCGCGGAACGCCTGCTCGGCGCCGACCGCGTCCGGCGAGCCGTGGCCGAGCACCGCCGCGGTCCAGGACCGCACGGCGTCCAGCAGCAGCCCGGAGCGCCTGCTCCCGGGTGCCGCCGCCAGCTCGGCCCGGAACTCCTCGGCCGGTCCGGCGCCGCGGGTGCCGGCCGTGGCCGAGGCGGCCTCCGGCAGGTCGGCCAGCAGGGCGCTGGGCCGCAGCCCGCCCGCACCGGCCGCGAACAGCGACCAGTCGACGTCGGCGACCACCAGGGCGGCCCCGTCGTGACCGATCGCCCGGGCGAGCGCCGTGACGGCGAGCGCCGGGTCCATCGGCGGCAGGCCGCCGCGCCGCAGCCGCTGCACCAGGGCCGGGTCGGCCGCCATGCCCTCGTTCGCCCACGGGCCCCACGCGACCGAGACGCCCGGCAGGCCGCGCTCGCGCCGCCCCTCCATCCAGGCGTCCACGAAGGCGTTGGCGGCGGCGTAGTTGCCCTGGCCGGCGCTGCCGACGGCGCCCGCCAGCGAGGAGAAGGCGACGAAGAACTCCGGCTCGTGGCTTCGCGTCAGCTCGTCCAGGACGACCAGGCCGGCCGCCTTCGCGGCCAGCACCGTCCTCAGGCGCTCCGGCGTGAGCGCGTCCAGCGCCCCGTCGTCCAGCACGCCGGCGGCGTGCACCACGCCGATCAGCGGGCGGTCCGCCGGCACCGCGGCGAGCACCGCGGCCAGTGCGGTCCGGTCGGTCACGTCGCAGGCGGCGACCACGGCCTCGGTGCCGCGCGCCGCGAGCTCCGCGACCAGGTCCGCCGTGCCCGGCGCGGCCGCCCCGCGACGGCCGGTCAGCACCACCCGGGCCACGCCGTGGTCGGCGAGCCAGCGGGCGACCTCGGCGCCCAGCGCGCCGGTCCCGCCGGTGACCAGGACGGTCCCCCCGGCGGTCGGCGACCAGGACGGCGCGCCCGCGCCGGCCGTCGCCCGGACCAGTCGGCGGCCGTACGTGCCGGAGCCGCGCACGGCCACCTGGTCCTCGCCGCCACCGGCCAGCACGGCGGCCAGCCGGGTGCCGGCCCGGGCGTCCGGCGTGGACGGCAGGTCGATCAGACCGCCCCAGCGGTCCGGGGACTCCAGCGCCGCGACCCGGCCGAGGCCCCACACCTGCGCCTGTCCGGCGTCGGCGGCCCGGTCCGAGCGGCCGACGGAGACCGCGTGCTCGGTCAGCGCCCAGAACGGGGCGGTGACGCCCGCGTCGCCGAGCGCCTGGAACAGGGCCAGGGTCAGTTCCAGGCCCGGCGAGACCGCCGAGTCCGGGTCCGGTTCCCCGGCGAGCGCGGCCAGCGACACCACACCGGCGAACGTGCCCGGGCCCGCCTCGGCGAGCTGCGCGGCCAGGGCCGCCCGGCCGGTGCCGACGGGCTCGAAGCGGACCACCTCGGCGCCCGCCGAGCGGATCGCCGCCGCCACGCCCTCGGTCAGCGGGTGCTCGGCGGCCGCCCGCGGGACGGCCAGCAGCCACCGGCCGGTCAGTGCCGGGGCGCCGTCCTGGGTGCCGAGCGGCCGCCACATCACCCGGTAGCGCCAGGAGTCCACCACCGAGTCGACCTTGCGCCGCTGCCGCCACGAGGAGAGCACCGGCAGGGCCGCGCCGAGCAGCTCGGCGGGGTCCGGAGTGTCCAGGAGGTCGGCCAGATCGCCGAAGTCCTCGCGCTCCACCGCGTCCCAGAACCTGGCCTCCACCACGTCGCCGACGGGCTCGGTGGCACCGGCCTGCGGCCAGAACCGCTGCCGCTGGAAGGCGTACGTCGGCAGCTCCACCCGTCGGCCCTCGGGCAGCACCGCGGACCAGTCGGCCTCGGCGCCGTCCGCCCACAGCCGGGCCAAGGCCCGCAGGGCGGTCCGGGAGTCCTCCCGGCCGCGGCGCAGCAGCGGCGCGAACACGCCGTCCGCCGCGCTCTGCTGCGCCAGCCCGCTCAGCACGCCGTCGGGGCCGAGCTCCGCGAAGCGGGTCACGCCCTCGCGCTGCAGGGTCTCGACGCCGTCGGCGAAGCGGACGGCCTCGCGGACCTGGCGCACCCAGTAGTCGGGGGTGGTGAGCAGCCCGGGCCCGGCGATCCCGCCGGTCAGGTTGGAGACGACCGGGATCCGCGGCTCGGCGAAGGTCAACTCCGCGAGTACGGAGGCGAATTCGCCGAGCATCGGCTCCATCAGGGCCGAGTGGAAGGCGTGCGAGACGGTCAGCCGACGGGTCTTGCGGCCCTCGGCCGACCAGCGCGCGGCGTACTCCTCGATCGTTTCGACGGGGCCGGACACCACGAGGGAGGTCGGCCCGTTGACGGCCGCGACGTCCAGCCGGTCGCCGATCGTCTCGCGGACCTCGGCCTCGGTGGCCTGCACCGCCAGCATCGCCCCGCCCTCGGGCAGCGCGTCCATCAGTCGGCCGCGCGCCGCCACCAGGGCGCACGCGTCCGCCAGCGGGAACACCCCGGCGACGTGGGCGGCGGCGATCTCGCCGATCGAGTGCCCGAGCAGGAAGTCGGGCGTCACGCCCCAGGATTCGAGCAACCGGAAGGACGCCACCTCGACCGCGAACAGCCCGGCCTGCGCCCACACCGTCCGGTCGATGCCGATGCCCTCGAACACCGCGTCGGTGAGCGGCCGGTCGAGCCGGAGGTCCAGCTCCGCGCGGACCGCGTCGAAGGCCTCCGCGAACACCGGGAAGGCCTCGTACAGCCCCCGCCCCATCGCGGCGTACTGCGAGCCCTGGCCGGTGAACAGGAAGGCGGTCCGACGGTCGGCGACCGCGCCGCGGACCACCGCCGCGTCGGGTGCGTCGTCCGCCAACGCGGCCAGTCCGCGCAGGAGTTCGGCGTGGTCCGCGCCGACGATCACGGCCCGGTGGTCGAGCGCCGCCCGGGTGCCGGCCAGCGACCAGGCGACGTCCCGGACGTCCGCGCCGGGCTCGGCGAACGCCCGCAGGCGCCGCGCCTGGTCCCGCAGGCCCTCGGCGGTCTTCGCCGAGACGGCCCAGACGGGCAGCACCGGTGCCGCCTTCGGCTCCTCCACCGGGGCCGACGGCACACTCTCCAGGATGACGTGGGCGTTGGTGCCGCTGATGCCGAAGGAGGACACCGCCGAGCGGCGCGGCCGGTCCAGCTCGGGCCAGGGACGCGCCTCGGTGAGCAGTTCCACCGCGCCGGCCGACCAGTCGACCTTCGGGCTGGGCCGCTGCGCGTGCAGGGTGGCCGGGAGCAGGCCGTGGCGCATCGCCTGCACCATCTTGATCACACCCGCCACACCGGCTGCCGCCTGGGTGTGGCCGATGTTGGACTTGATCGAGCCCAGCCAGAGCGGCTCGCCGTCGCGGTCCCGGCCGTAGGTGGCCAGCAGCGCCTGCGCCTCGATCGGGTCGCCCAGCACGGTGCCCGTGCCGTGCGCCTCGACGGCGTCCACCTCGGCGGCCGACAGCCCGGCACTCGCCAGCGCCTGCCGGATCACCCGCTGCTGAGCCGGACCGTTCGGCGCGGTCAGACCGTTGGAGGCACCGTCCTGGTTGACCGCGCTGCCCCGCAGCGCGGCCAGGACCCGGTGCCCGTGGCGGCGGGCGGTGGAGAGGCGCTCGACCACCAGGACGCCGACACCCTCGCCCCAGCCCGTACCGTCCGCCTCCGCGGCGAAGGACCTGCAGCGGCCGTCCGAGGACAGCCCGCCCTGGCGGTCGAACTCGGCGAAGGCGGCCGGGGACACCATCACCGTCACACCGCCGACCAGCGCCGTCTCGCAGTCGCCCTCGCGCAGCGCCTGCGCCGCCCAGTGCAGGGCCACCAGCGAGGAGGAGCAGGCCGTGTCCACGGTGACGGCCGGGCCCTCCAGCCCGAAGACGTACGACACCCGGCCGGAGATCACACTGTTCGCCGAGCCGGCCAGGACGTGGCTCCTCGCCTCCTCCAGGCCGCCGACCGCGTTGTAGCCGGAGTTGGAGGCGCCGACGAAGACGCCGATCTGCTCGCCGCGCACCGAGCGCGGGTCGATCCCGGCGTCCTCGAAGGCCTCCCAGGAGGCCTCCAGCAGGATCCGCTGCTGCGGGTCCATCGCCAGCGCCTCGCGCGGCGAGATCCCGAACAGGGCCGCGTCGAACTCCGTCACACCTTCCACGAAGCCGCCGCGCGCCGCCTCGGCCGCGATGCCCTCGACCGACCAGGCGCGGTCCGCCGGGAAGCCGGTGACGCCGTCCGCCCCGGCGGCCACCAGGTCCCACAGCCCGGCGGCCGACCGCACGCCGCCCGGGTAGCGGGCGCTCATGCCGACGATCACCACCGGGTCGTCCGAGACGGCCACCGCCGCACCGGTCTCCTCCGCGGCCGCCACCGTCACCGGTACCGACTCCAGCAGTTCCCCGGCCAGATGGGCCGCCAGCACCGCCGGCGTCGGGTAGTCGAAGGCCAGCGTCGCCGGAAGGGCGAGCCCGGTCTCCTTCACCAGCAGGTTCCGCAGGGCCACCGCCGTCAGCGAGTCGAAGCCGAGGTCGCGGAACGCCTGACCGGCGTCCACCGCCTCCACCGACGTGTGACCCAGCGCCGCCGCCGCGGACGACCGGACCAGGTCCAGCAGCATCCGCTCCCGGCGCCCGGCCGCGGCCGCCGCCAAGGCGTCCAGGAAGGCCGAGGCCCCCTCGACCGCCGCCACCGGCGCCGACCCGCTGCCGGCCTCCGGCAGCTCCGCCAGCAGCCGGCTGGTGCGCACGGCGGTGAAGGCCGGCGCGAACCGCTGCCAGTCCACGTCCGCGACGGTCACACAGCCCTCGTCCCCGTCCACCGCGCGGGCCAGCGCCAGCACCGCGAGCCGCGGGTCCATCACCGCCAGACCACGGCGGCGCAGCTGCTCGGCGGCCTCGCCCCGGGCGGCCATGCCCTCACCCGCCCACGGGCCCCAGGCCACCGACGTGCCCCGCAGCCCGCGCGCCCGGCGCCGCAGCACCAGCGCGTCCAGGTGGGCGTTGGCCGCGGCGTAGACGCCCTGACCACCACTGCCCCAGGTCGCCGCGACCGAGGAGAAGGCCACGAACAGATCGAGGTCCAGACCGGCGGTCAGCTCGTCGAGCAGTTCGGCGCCGACGGCCTTGCCGTCGAGCACCCGGGCGATCTCCGCCTCGTCGGTGTCCGCCAGCGGTGCGGCGCCCTGGCCCACCCCGGCGGCGTGCACCACGCCGGTCGGCCTGTGCTCGGCGAGCAGCGCGGCCAGTGACTCCCGGTCGGTGGTCGCGCAGGCGGCCACCACGACCTCGGCGCCCGCCTCGGTCAGCTCGGCGGCCAACGCGGCTGCGCCCGGCGCGTCCGCGCCCCGGCGGCTGGTCAGCACCAGCTTCGGCACCCCCCGGCCGACCAGCCAGCGGGCCGTCTCCGCGCCCAGCGCGCCGGTGCCGCCGGTGATCAGGACCGGACCGGACGGCGTCCACGGCGCGGCGGGCGCGGCACCGGAGGCGGCGCGCGCCAGGCGGCAGCCGTAGGCCCCGGCGCCGCGGACGGCCACCTGGTCCTCGCCGGTGCCGCCGCCGAGGACGGCGACGGCACGCTCGGCCGACTGCGGGTCGAGGACGGCCGGGAGGTCGATCAGACCGCCCCAGCGCTGCGGGTGTTCGAGCGCCGCGACCCGTCCCAGGCCCCAGAGCTGGGCCTGGACGGGATCCCGCAGCGGGTCGGAGCGGCCGATCGACACGGCACCGCTGGTGACCAGCCAGAGCGGGGCGTCGACGCCCGCCCCGCCCAGCGCCCGCAGCAGCGCGACCGCACCGGACACCGGGGCGTCCGAAGGCAGCAGCGCCACGACGCCGGCGATTCCGGCCACCCCGGCCGGGACGGCGTCGACGCCGAACGGGAGCACCTCGGCGCCGGCCTCCCCCAGGGCGGCGGCCAGCGCGGCCCCGGGCCCGGAGCCCTCCGGCGCGGCCAGCAGCCACGTCCCGGAGAGGCCGGTCCCGACGAGCCCGGCGAGCGGCTTCCAGGTCGCCCGGTAGCGCCAGGAGTCGATCACCGCGTCCTGACGGCGCGATCGCCGCCAGGCGGTGAGCACCGGCAGGACGGAGTCCAGGCCCTCGGGCGTCCGGTCGGCGTCCAGGGTGGAGGCGAGGCCCGCCAGGTCCTCGTTCTCGACCGCCGCCCAGAACCGGGCCTCCGCCGGGTCGGCCGCGACGCTCGTCGGCTCGGCCGCCTCCGGCCAGTAGCGCTCGCGCTGGAAGGCGTAGGTCGGCAGCGGCACGCGCCGGGAGGCGGGCAGCAGCGCGGACCAGTCGATCGCGGCGCCCGCCGTCCAGAGCGCGGCCAGCGCGGTCAGGACGGTCTCGCGGCCGTCCCGGTCCTTGCGCAGCAGCGGCACGCCGACCACGTCCGGGGCGCTCTGCGCGGCGAGCGCGGTCAGCACACCGTCCGGACCCAGCTCGACGAGACGGGTCACGCCCTCGCGGTGCAGGGCCTCGACGCCGTCGGCGAAGCGGACGGCCTCGCGGACCTGCCGCACCCAGTAGTCGGGGGTGGTGAGCAGCCCCGGCTCGGCGATCCCGCCGGTCAGGTTCGACACGATCGGGACCTGCGGCTCGGCGAAGGTCAACTCCGCGAGGACGGAGGCGAATTCGGCGAGCATCGGCTCCATCAGGGCCGAGTGGAAGGCGTGCGAGACGGTCAGACGGCGAAGCTTGCGGCCGTCGGCCTTCCAGCGCGCGGCGTACTCCTCGATCGTTTCGACCGGTCCGGAAACCACCACGGAGGTCGGGCCGTTGACGGCCGCGACATCCAGCCGGTCGCCGATCGCGTCGCGGACCTCGGCCTCGGCGGCCTGGACGGCGAGCATCGCGCCGCCCTCGGGCAGCGCGTCCATCAGCCGGCCGCGCGCCGCCACCAGGGCGCACGCGTCCGCCAGCGAGAACACCCCGGCGACGTGGGCGGCCGCCACCTCACCGATCGAGTGGCCGAGCAGCACGTCCGGGACCACGCCCCAGGACTCCAGCAGCCGGAACGAGGCCACCTCGACCGCGAACAGCCCGGCCTGCGCCCACACCGTACGGTCCAGGTCCTCGACGCCCTCGAGGACGATCTCCCGCACCGACCGCCCGAGCTTCCCGTCCAGCTCCGCACAGACCGCGTCGAAGGCCGACGCGAACACCGGGAAGGCCTCGTGCAGCTCCCGGCCCATGCCGACCCGCTGCGCCCCCTGACCGGTGAACAGGAACGCCGTCCGCCCCTCCGTCGCGATCCCGGTGACGACCCCGCCCGAGGGGCAGCCGTCCGCCAGCGCGGCCAGGCCGTCCAGCAGCGCCGCCCGGTCGTCGCCGAGCACCACCGCACGGTGGGCCAGCCCGGTCCGCCCGGTGGCCAGCGACCACGCCACGTCCTGCGGACGGGCCCCGGACTCCAGCGCCTCGGGCTCCAACTCCCCTGCCAGGCGGGCCGCCTGGGCCTTCAGGGCCCCGGCGCTCTGCGCCGACACCACCCACGGCGTCGGCCCCGTCGCGCCTCCGACCGGCGCCATCTCCTCGGCCGGCGCCTGCTCCAGCACCACATGCGCGTTGGTGCCGCTGATCCCGAAGGACGACACACCCGCCCGGCGCGGACGGTCCGCCGCCGGCCACGGCCGGGCCTCGGTCAGCAGTTCGACCGCGCCCTCCGACCAGTCCACCTCGGAGGTCCGCTGCTCGGCGTGCAGGGTGGCCGGGAGCGTCCCGTGCCGCAGCGCCTGCACCATCTTGATGACGCCCGCCACACCGGCCGCCGCCTGGGTGTGCCCGATGTTCGACTTGATCGAGCCCAGCCAGAGCGGCTCGTCGCCGCGGCCCTGGCCGTAGGTGGCCAGCAGCGCCTGCGCCTCGATCGGGTCCCCGAGCCGGGTCCCCGTCCCGTGCGCCTCCACCGCGTCCACCTCGGCCGCCTCCAGGCGGGCGTCGGCCAGTGCCTGCCGGATCACCCGCTCCTGCGCGGGCCCGTTCGGCGCGGTGAGGCCGTTGGACGCACCGTCCTGGTTGACCGCGCTGCCCCGCACCACCGCGAGCACCTGGTGCCCGTTGCGACGGGCGTCCGACAGTCGCTCGACCAGCAGCAGGCCGACCCCTTCGGACATCCCGGTGCCGTCGGCGTCGGCCGAGAAGGCCTTGCAGCGACCGTCCGAGGCCAGGCCGCCCTGCCGGTCGAACTCCGTGATCACGCCGGGCGTGGCGAGGGTGGTCACGCCACCGGCCAGCGCCAGGTCGCACTCGCCGCCGCGCAGCGCCCGCACCGCGAGGTGCAGCGCCACCAGCGAGGAGGAGCAGGCGGTGTCGACCGTCATGGCCGGGCCCTCCAGCCCGAACACGTAGGCCAGTCGGCCGGAGGCGATGCTGGTCGCGCTGCCGGTCATCAGGTGGCCGAGCGCGCTGTCCGGGATCTGCATGCCGAGGCCGTAGTGGGACGCCGCCGCGCCGACGAAGACGCCGGTGGAGCGGTTGCCGAGGTCGGCGGCCACGATGCCGGCGTCCTCGAAGGCCTCCCAGGCGGTCTCCAGCAGCAGGCGCTGCTGGGGGTCCATCGCCAGCGCCTCGCGCGGCGAGATCCCGAACAGGCCGGCGTCGAACTCGGTGGCGCCGTCCACGAATCCGCCCCGGGCGGCCTGTCCGTGCACCACGTCGAGGGGCCAGCCGCGGTCGGCCGGGAAGGCGGCGGTGCCGTCCTCGCCGGCGGCCACCAGCCGCCACAGGTCGGCCGGGGAGGCGACGCCGCCGGGCAGCCGGCAGGCCATGCCGACGATCGCGATCGGCTCGCCGGGGTCGGCCGTCGGCGCCGGCGCGGCGACGGCGGGGGCCGGTGCGCTCTCGCCCAGCAGCCTGGTGGCCAGGTGGTCGGCGAGCGCGGTCGGGTTCGGGTGGTCGAACACCGTGGTGGCGGGCAGCCGCAGGCCGGTCGCGGCGTTGAGCCGGTTGCGCAGTTCGACCGCGGTCAGCGAGTCGAAGCCGAGGTCGCGGAAGGCCTGCCGGGCGCCGATCGCCTCGGCGTCCGCGTAGCCGAGCACGGTGCCGGCGTTGCCGCGGACCAGGTCGAGCAGGATCTGCCGGCGCCGGCTCGCGGAGGCGTTGCGCAGCTGTCCGGCCAGGGTGCTGGTGTCGCCGGCCTCGCGCTCGGCGGCGCGGCGCACCGCGGGCCGGATCAGGCCGCGCAGCAGGGCCGGGACCTCGCCGCCGCCGGTGCGGTCCAGGGCGACCGGCACCAGGTGCGGGGCGGGCAGGGCGGTGGCCGCGTCGAAGAGGGCGAGGCCCTGTCCGCTGTCCAGGGCGGTGCCGAGCTTGTCGGTCCGCGCGTCGGCGCCCGGGTTCAGGTGCCGGGTCATCTCGCTGGCCTCCTGCCACAGGCCCCAGGCCAGTGACTGGGCGGGCAGCCCGCGGGCGCGCCGGTGGGAGGCGAGGGCGTCCAGGAAGGCGTTGGCCGCCGCGTAGTTGGCCTGGCCGCCGGTGCCGAAGGTGGCGGAGGCGGAGGAGTACAGCACGAACAGGGCGAGGTCGCGGTCGGCGGTCAGCTCGTGCAGGTTGACGGCGGCGTCGACCTTGGGCCGCAGGACGGCCTCGACCCGCTCGGGGGTCATCGCGTCGAACACGCCGTCGTCCAGGGTGCCGGCCGCGTGGATGACGCCGGTGAGCGGGTGCTCGGCGGGGATCGCGGCGAGCACCGCGGCCAGCGCCTCGCGGTCGGCGGCGTCGCAGGCCGCGAGGGTCGTGTCGGCGCCCAGGTCCCGCAGCTCGTCGGCGAGTTCGGCCGCGCCCGGGCCGTCGGCGCCGCGCCGGCTGAGCAGCAGCAGGTGCCGCACGCCGCGCTCGGCGACCAGGTGGCGGGCCAGCAGCCCGCCCAGGGTGCCGGTGCCGCCGGTGATCAGGACGGTGCCCTCGGGGTCGAGCAGCGCCGGGACGGTGACCACGTTCTTGCCGACGTGCTTGGCCTGGCTGATGTGCCGGAACACCGCGGGCGCCTCGCGGACGTCCCACGCGGTGATCGGCAGCAGCCGCAGCGCACCGGACTCGAACAGGCCGATGATCTCCGCCGTGATCTCCCGGACCCGCTCCGGGCCCGCCTCCGCGGGGTTGAACGCCCGGTAGCGCACGCCGTGGTCGGTGGCGACCTGCTCGGCGTCGCGCGGGTCGGCCTTGCCCATGTCGGCGAAGCGCCCGCCCTCGGCGAGCAGCCGCAGTGAGGCGTCCGTGAACTCGCCGGCCAGCGAGTTCAGCACCACGTCCACGCCGCGTCCGCCGGTGGCGGTACGGAAGGACTCCTCGAAGGCGAGGTCGCGGGAGGAGGCGATGTGGGCGTCGTCCAGACCGGCCGCGCGCAGCGCGTCCCACTTGCCGGGGTTGGCGGTGCCGTACACCTCCAGGCCCAGGTGCCGGGCGAGTTGGACGGCGGCCATGCCGACGCCACCGGCCGCCGCGTGCACCAGGACGGACTCGCCGGGCCGGGCGGCGGCCACGTCGACCAGCCCGTAGTACGCGGTCAGGAAGGCGACGGGCACCGAGGCGGCCTCGGTGAAGGTCCAGCCGGCCGGGATCCGGGCCAGCAGCCGCCGGTCGGTGACCGCCCGGTCGGCGAGGCCGCCGCCGTCGAAGTGGCCGAACACCCGGTCGCCGACGGCCAGATCGGTGACCTCGGCGCCGACCTCGGTCACCACACCGGCGGCCTCGGCGCCCATCACGGCCCGGTCGGGGTACATGCCGAGCGCGAGCAGCACGTCGCGGAAGTTCACACCGGCCGCGCGGACGGCGATCCGCACCTGGTCGGCGCCCAGCGGGGCGTCGGCCTCGGCGGCGGGCACCAGGGCGAGGGCCTCCAGGGTGCCCTCCTCGGTGACGTCCAGGCGCCAGGCGCCGGGCCCGTCGGGGGC
Source organism: Kitasatospora sp. NPDC048715 (assembly GCF_043198905.1). Classification (NCBI taxonomy): domain Bacteria; kingdom Bacillati; phylum Actinomycetota; class Actinomycetes; order Kitasatosporales; family Streptomycetaceae; genus Kitasatospora; species Kitasatospora sp. NPDC048715. Next base: position 133,014 of record NZ_JBICVH010000008.1, read on the forward strand.
GGTGAGGCCGTGGGCGGCGCTCTGCCGGACGAGCCGGGGGGCGCGGGCCCCGCCCTCGCGCAGGGCGAGCTGCGGTTCGTCCTGGACGGTGGCCCAGGCCTGCCAGTCGCCGTCCTGGCCGGCCGGGTCGCGGTCCAGCAGCAGCACGCGGCCGGGGTGCTCCGACTGGGCGGAGCGCAGCAGGCCCCACACGGCCGCGCCGGCCAGGTCGGTCACCGGCTGCCCGGGGGCGGCCGGGACGGCGCCGCGGGTGACGACCACCAGCCGGGTGTCGGCGAAGCGGTCGGCGGCGAGGAACTCCTGGACGGTGCGCAGGACTTCGGTGGTGGTCCGGCGGACGGCCAGGGCCGTTCCGTCGTCGGATGCGGCGGGCGGCAGGGTCAGCACGACCACCGGGGGCGTCGCGCCGTCCTCGACAGCGCCGATCCCCCGCCAGTGCGAGGTGTCGGGCCGGGCCGGGGCCGGCTGCGCCAGCGGGGTCCAGTCGACGGTGAACAGGGCGTCGTGGACGGCGCGTTCGCCGGCCCGCCGCAGCGTCGCGGCGGCGACCTCGCGCAGGGTCAGCGAGGCGATGTCGATCACCGGCGCGCCGGTGGGGTCGGCGGCGTGCAGGGCGGCGCCGTCCGCGCGGACGGTCAGCGCGACCCGGAGCACGGTGGCCCCGGTGGCCCGGAGGTGGACGCCGTCGAAGGAGAACGGCAGCCGGGTGCCGGCGGCGGGGTCGGCGGCGAGGCCGATGGCGTGCAGGGCGGCGTCCAGCAGTGCGGGGTGCATGCCGAAGCCCTCGGCCTGGACGTCCTGGGGCAGGGCGACCTCGGCGTAGACGGTGCTGCCGTCGCGCCAGGCGGCGCGCAGGCCCTGGAAGGCGGGGCCGTAGCCGTAGCCGGCCTCGGTGAGCGCCTGGTAGAAGCCCTCGACCTCGACCGGCCGGGCCCCGACGGGCGGCCAGACCGCGAGGTCGGGGCCGTCCTGCGGGGCGGTGGCGGCCGGGGCGAGGACGCCGGTGGCGTGGCGGACCAGCTCGGTGCCGGCGGCGTCCGGGCGGGAGAACACCTCGAAGGTCCGGCAGCCGGTGTCGTCGGCGGTGCCCACGCTCACCTGGACCGCGACGCCGCCCTGGGCGGGCAGCACCAGCGGCGCCTGGAGCACCAGTTCGGACAGCAGGGCGCAGTCGGCCCGCTCACCGGCGGCCAGCGCCATCTCCACGAAGGCGGTGCCCGGCACCAGCACGTCGCCGTGCACCGCGTGGTCGGCCAGCCAGTCCTGGCCGGCCGCGCTCAGCCGTCCGGTCAGGACCAGGGCTCCGCCGGGCAGCGGGACGGCGGCGCCCAGCAGGGCGTGCTCGGTGACGACCTGGCCGACCGTGCTCAGGTCGCCGGCGGCGACCACGGCCCGCGGCCAGTACCGCTCACGCTGGAAGGCGTAGCTGGGCAGCTCGACCCGGCGGCCCGCGGGCACGACCGGGGTGAAGTCGACGGACGCCCCGGCGGTCCAGGCCTCGGCCAGGGCCGTCAGCAGCTGCTCGGGGCCGCCCCGGTCGCGCCGCAGCGTGCCCAGCGCGGCCGCGTCGGCGCCGGCGGCGTCGGCGCTCTCCTGCACGCCGACGGTCAGCACCGGGTGGGGGCTGCACTCGACGAACACCGAGCGGCCGTCGGCCAGCAGGGCGCGGGTGGCCTGCTCGAACAGGACGGTGGAGCGCAGGTTGTCGTACCAGTACCCGGCGTCCATCCGCGCGGTGTCGATCGGCTCACCGGTCAGCGTCGAGTAGAGCGGCACCGTGGAGGTGGTCGGGCTGATCCCGGCCAGCTCCGTCAGGACCCGTTCACGCACCCGCTCCACCTGGGCGGAGTGCGAGGCGTAGTCCACCGGGATCCGGCGGGCCCGCACCTCCCGCTCCTCGCAGAGCGCCATCAGCGCGTCCAGCGCGCCCGGCTCGCCCGAGACCACCGTCGACGACGGCCCGTTGAACGCGGCCACCGAGATCCGGCCGTCGAAGCCGGCGATCAGCCCCTCGGCGGTCTCCTGGCCGACCGCCAGCGACACCATGCCGCCGTCACCGGCCAGTTCGATCAGCGCCCGGCTGCGCAGCGCGACCACCCGGGCGCCGTCCTCGACGGACAGCGCACCCGCCACCACGGCCGCGGCGATCTCGCCCTGCGAGTGGCCGATCACGGCCGAGGGCTCCACACCGTGCGCCCGCCACACCTCGGCCAGCGACACCATCACGGCCCACAGCACCGGCTGGACCACGTCCACCCGGGACAACAGCTCCTCGTCGTCCAGGGCCTCGGTGAGCGACCAGTCGGTGTACGGCGCCAGCGCCGCCTCGCACTCGGCCAACCGGGCCGCGAACACCGGTGCGGCGGCGGCCAGTTCACGCCCCATGCCGAGCCACTGCGAACCCTGGCCCGGGAAGACGAACACCACGTCGCCGGGAACCGCCCGGCCCTTCACGACGCCCTCGCCGTCGAGGGTGCCCAGGCCGTCCAGCAGGGCGGCCCGGTCGGCGCCCAGCACCACGGCGCGGTGCTCCAGGGCGGCCCGGGACAGCAGCGAGCGGGCCACCTCCGGCCCCGCGAGCTCGGGGCGCCCGGCCGCGAACTCCCTCAGCCGCTCGGCCTGTTCGGTGAGCGCGGCCGGGGTGCGGCCCGACAGCAGCCAGGGCTGGGGGCCCTCGGCGGCCTCGGGCTCCACGGTCCCGACGACCGGCACGGACTCCAGGATGACGTGGGCGTTGGTGCCGCTGATCCCGAAGGAGGACACCGCCGCCCGGCGCGGCCGGTCGAGCTCCGGCCACGGCCGGGCCTCGGTGAGCAGCTCCACCGCCCCGGCCGACCAGTCCACGTGCGGGGACGGCGCGTCCACGTGCAGGGTCGCGGGCAGCAGGCCGTTGCGCAGCGCCTGCACCATCTTGATCACGCCCGCCACACCGGCGGCGGCCTGGGCGTGGCCGATGTTGGTCTTCACCGAGCCGAGCCAGAGCGGCTCACCGGCGCGCTCCTGGCCGTAGGTCGCGAGCAGTGCCTGCGCCTCGATCGGGTCGCCGAGCCGGGTGCCGGTGCCGTGCGCCTCGACGGCGTCCACCTCGGCGGCGGTCAGTCCGGCGTTGGCCAGGGCCTGCCGGATCACCCGCTGCTGGGCGGGGCCGTTGGGCGCGGCGAGGCCGTTGGAGGCGCCGTCCTGGTTGATGGCGCTGCCGCGGATCACCGCGAGCACCTGGTGGCCGTTGCGGCGCGCCTCGGACAGCCGCTCCAGCACCAGGATGCCGACGCCCTCGGCCCAGGAGGTGCCGTCGGCGGCGGCCGCGAAGGCCTTGCACCGGCCGTCGGCCGCCAGGCCGTTCTGCTTGTCGAACTCGGCGAACACCCCCGGGGAGACCATCACGGCGACACCGCCGGCGAGCGCCAGCTCGCACTCGCCGCGGCGCAGCGACTGGGCGGCCAGGTGCAGGGCGACCAGCGAGGAGGAGCAGGCCGTGTCCACGGTGACCGCGGGGCCCTCCAGGCCGAAGGTGTACGCGATCCGGCCGGACAGCACGCTGCTGACGGTGCCGGTGAGCAGGTGGCCCTCGACGTTGGCGGGCATCTCCATGCCGAGGCCGTAGCCGGAGGCGGAGGCGCCGATCACCACGCCGGTGGACGAGTGGCCGAGCGAGTACGGGTCGATGCCGGCGTTCTCGAACGCCTCCCAGGCCGTCTCCAGCACCAGGCGCTGCTGCGGGTCCATCGCGAGGGCCTCGCGCGGCGAGATGCCGAACATGCCGGCGTCGAAGTCGGTGGCGTCCTCGACGAAGCCGCCGCGCCGGACGTAGCCGCCGCCCTCGGGCCAGCCGCGGTCGGTGGGGAATCCGGTGACACCGTCCCGGCCCTCGGTGACCATCGCCCACAGCTGCTCGGCCGAGCGGACCCCGCCCGGGTAACGGCAGCTCATGCCGACGATCGCGATCGGCTCGTCGTCCGCCGCGGCCGCCACCGGGAGCGTCGGCCGGGCCTCGTCGGGGGTGCCGAACAGCTCGCCGAGCAGGTACTCGGTCAGCGCGGCCGGCGTCGGGTGGTCGAAGACCAGCGTCGCCGCCAGCTTCAGGCCGGTCTCCGCGCCGAGCCGGTTGCGCAGCTCCACGGCGGTCAGCGAGTCGAAGCCCAGGTCGCGGAAGGCGCGTCGCGGCGCCACCGCCTCGGTCGACGGGCGTCCCAGCACCAGCGCGGTGCGGTCCCGGACCACCTCCAGCAGCAGCCGGGACCGCTCCCCCTCGGGCGCGGCGGCGAGCGAGTCCCGCAACTCCGAGGCGGGGGCGGACGATCCGGTGTCCCCGGCCGCGTCGTCCCGGTCGGCCAGGCCGCTCAGCAGCGGGCTGGGCCGGCCGGAGACGAAGGCGGGCCCGAACCGCTCCCAGTCGACGTCCGCGACGGCCACGCAGCCCTCGTCCCGGTCGACGACCCCGGCCAGCGCCCGGATCGCCGCCGTACGGTCCAGCGCGGACAGGCCGCGGCGGCGCAGGTAGTCCTCGAAGCCGGCGTCCGCGGCCATGCCGGCCTCGGCCCACGGGCCCCAGGCGACCGAGGTCCCGGCCAGGCCGCGGGCCCGCCGGGCCTCCACCAGCGCGTCCAGGAAGGCGTTCCCGGCCGCGTAGGCGCCCTGGCCGCCGCTGCCCCAGGTGGCGGCGATGGAGGAGAAGACCACGAACAGGTCGACGTCCCCGGCCAGTTCGTCCAGGAGCGCGGCCCCGGCGGCCTTGCCGCCGATCACCTCGGCGACGGCCTCGGCGTCGGTCTCCATCAACGGGCCCGGCGCGCCGACCCCGGCGGTGTGCACCACGCCGCTCAGCGGGTGCTCGGCCGGGATCCCGGCCAGCAGCCCGGACAGCGCCTCCCGGTCGGTCACGTCGCAGGCGGCGACGGTCACCCGGGTGCCCAGCGCGGTCAGTTCGGCCACCAGCTCGTCCGCTCCCGGCGCGGCCGGGCCGCGGCGGCTGGTCAGCAGCAGGTGCGGCACGCCCCGCCCGGCCAGCCAGCGCGCCACGTCCCCGCCGAGGGCGCCCGTGCCGCCGGTGATCAGGACGGTGCCGTCGGTGCTCCACTCCGCCGCGGGGGCCCCGGGCAGCGGTGCCCGGACCACCCGACGGCCGAGCACCCGCGCCCCGCGCAGGGCCAGCTGGTCCTCCCCGCCCGCACCCGCGAGCAGCGCCGCCAGCCGGCGGCCCTCCTCGGCGGTGACGGTCTCCGGCAGGTCGACCAACCCGCCCCAGCGGCCGGGGTGTTCGAGCGCCGCGACCCGGCCGAGGCCCCACAGCAGGGACTGCTCGGGGGACGGCGACCGGTCCTCGTCCCCGGTCGACACCGCGCCCCGGGTCAGGCACCAGAGCGGAGCCTGCGAGCCCGCGTCCCCGAGTGCCTGGACCAGCAGCAGCAGGGCGCCGAGGTCGGCGGGCACCGGAAGGCCCGCGGCGGCCGAACCGGCCACGAACACCACGCCGGCGAAGTCCTCGGCGGCCAGCCGCCCGGCGAGGGCGGGCCGGTCCCCGGTCAGCGGCAGCCGGGTGACCCGCGCACCGGCGGCCAGCAGCGCGGCGGCCACGTCCTCGGCGGCCGCGGACTCGTCCGCGGTGGCGAGCAGCCAGGTGCCGTTCGGCCCGGCGGCGTCCGGCAGCGGCAGCGACTGCCACTCCACCCGGTAGCGCCAGGAGTCGACCACCGCCTCCTGGCGGCGCGAGCGCCGCCACGCGGAGAGCGCCGGGACGACGCCGTCCAGCACCTCCGGGGTGTCCGACAGCCGCAGGGTGGCGGCCAGTTCCGGGACGTCGGCGCGCTCCACGGCCGCCCAGAAGCGGGCGTCCTCGGCCGAGCCGGGCGCGTCGAGCGGGACGTCGGGCCAGTAGCGCTCGCGCTGGAAGGCGTACGTCGGCAGGTCGAGGCGGCGCCTGGCCGACAGCACGGACCGCCAGTCGAGTTCGGCGCCGGTCGTCCACAGGGTGGCGAGCGCGGTCAGCGCGGTCTCGGACTCCGCGCGGTCACGGCGCATCAGCGGGGCGACCACGCCCTCGGCGAGCTGCTGCCCGACCAGACCCGACAGCACGGCGTCCGGGCCCAGCTCCACGAACCGGGTCACGCCCTCACGGTGCAGGGCGTCGACGCCGTCGGCGAAGCGGACGGCCTCCCGGACCTGCCGGACCCAGTAGTCGGGGGTGGTGAGCAGGCCGGGTTCGGCGATCCCGCCGGTCATGTTGGAGACGATCGGAACGCTCGGCTCGGCGAAGGTCAACTCCGCCAACACGGAAGCGAATTCGGTGATCATCGGCTCCATCAGGGCCGAGTGGAAGGCGTGCGAGACCGTCAGCCGGCGGATCTTGCGACCCTCGGCCGACCAACGCGCGGCGAACTCCTCGACCACCCCGGTCGGACCGGAAACCACCACGGAGGTCGGGCCGTTGACGGCCGCCACGTCCAGGCGGTCACCGATCTCCGCCCGCACCTCCGCCTCGGTGGCCTGCACCGCCAGCATCGCCCCGCCGCTCGGCAACGCGTCCATCAGCCGACCGCGCGCCGCCACCAGGGCGCACGCGTCCGCCAGCGAGAACACGCCCGCCACATGGGCGGCCGCCACCTCACCGATCGAGTGGCCGAGCAGGAAATCCGGGACCACTCCCCAGGATTCGAGCAACCGGAAGGACGCCACCTCGACGGCGAACAGCCCGGCCTGCGCCCACACCGTCCGGTCCAGATCCTCGACGCCGTCGAGGACGACCTCCCGCACCGACCGACCGAGCCTCGCGTCCAGCTCCGCACAGACCGCGTCGAAGGCCGTCGCGAAGGCGGGGAAAGCCTCGTAGAGGTCCCGGCCCATGCCGACCCGCTGCGCGCCCTGCCCGGTGAACAGGAACGCCGTCCGCCCCTCCACCGCGACACCCGCGACCACGCCGCCCGTCGGACGCCCGTCCGCCAGCGCGCCGAGGCCGTCCAGCAGCCCCTCACGGCCACCGGTGCCCAGCACCACCGCGCGGTGGGCCAGCGCGGCCCGGGTCGTCGCCAGGGACCACGCCGCGTCGCCCGCGTCCACGTCCGGCCCGAACCGCTCGGCCAGCCGCGCCGCCTGGCCCCGCAGCGCCTGCGCGCTCTGCGCCGACACCGGCCACGCCACCGGGCGGACGCCCTGCCCGGGCGCCTCCGGCTCCGTCCGCGGCTCGGCCTCGGCCACGGCCGGGCTCTCCTCGATGAGCACATGGGCGTTGGTACCGCTGACGCCGAACGCGGAGACGCCGATCCGCCGGGTCCGCTCCGCCTGCGGCCAGGGCCGGGCCTCGGTCAGCAGCTCGACGCCGCTGCCCGTCCACTCGACGTGCGGGGTGGGCGCGTCCACGTGCAGGGTGGCCGGGAGCACGCCGTTGCGCAGCGCCAGCACGCTCTTGATCACGCCGACCGCGCCGGCCGCGGCCTGGGTGTGGCCGACATTGGACTTCAGCGAGCCGAGCAGCAGCGGCCGGTCGGCCGCGCGGCCCCGGCCGTAGACGGCCTGCAGCGCCTCGGCCTCGATCGGGTCGCCGAGGCGGGTGCCGGTGCCGTGCGCCTCCACGGCGTCCACGTCGGCCGCCTCCAGCCGGGCGTTGGCCAGCGCCTGCCGGATCACCCGCTCCTGCGAGGGACCGTTCGGCGCCGTCAGACCGTTGGACGCACCGTCCTGGTTGACCGCGCTGCCCCGGACCACCGCCAGCACCTCGTGCCCGTTGCGGCGGGCGTCGGAGAGCCGTTCCAGCAGCAGGACGCCGACGCCCTCGGACCAGCCGGTGCCGTCCGCCGCCGCCGCGAAGGACTTGCAGCGGCCGTCGGCGGCCAGGCCGCCCTGCTTGCCGAACTCGGCGAAGGCGGCCGGGGTGCTGATCACCGCGACGCCGCCGACCAGCGCCAGGCCGCACTCTCCCTGGCGCAGCGACTGGACCGCCAGGTGCAGCGCCACCAGCGCGGAGGAGCACGCGGTGTCCACGGTGACCGCCGGGCCCTCCAGCCCGAAGACGTACGAGAGCCGGCCGGAGAGCACCCCGCTCGCGGTGCCGGTCAGGTGGTATCCCGCGGTGTTCTCCGGGAGCCGGCCGGCTCCGTCGTAGCCGGACGGGGAGGCGCCGACGAAGACGCCGGTCGCCGTGCCGGCCACCGACTGGGGATCGATGCCCGCCCGTTCGAAGGTCTCCCAGGCGACCTCCAGCAGCAGCCGCTGCTGCGGGTCCATCGCCAGCGCCTCGCGCGGGTTGATGCCGAACAGCTCGGCGTCGAACCCGGTCGCGTCGCCGAGGAAGCCGCCCCGGCGGGCGTAATCACGACTGCCGGGGAAGGACTCCTCCCAGCCGCGGTCGGTCGGGAACCCGCCGATCGCGTCGGTGCCGTCCGCGACCAGCCGCCACAGGTCCTCCGGGCCGGTGACGCCGCCCGGCAGCCGGCAGCCCAGCGCGACGATCGCGATCGGCTCGCGGGCGGCCGCCTGGATCTCCCGGTTCTGCCTGCGCAGGCGCTCGACCTCCTTGAGGGAGGCCCGAAGTGCTTCGACCGCCTTGTCACCGCGGGTGTTCATCGATTTCTCCATGGCTCAGGCGTCGTCTCGTTCGGTGTTCAGGGCCATCTCGATCAGCGCGTCGGCGTCCAGATCGTCCAGGTCGTCCAGATCATCAAGGTCGTCCGACCCGACCGGCACGTCCGGACCGTCCGGCTGGTCCGGGCCGTCGGGCCGGTCGGGTGTCCCGGGTGTGCCCGACGGCGCCGGGTCCGCCAGGCTCAGCAGGGTGTCCATCAGTCCGGCCTCCCGCAGCCGCTCGATCGGGATGGCCGCCAGCGCCGCGCGGACCGCCGCCTCGTCCGGGCCGGCGGGCCGCTCCTCGACCAGGACGCCCAGTTCCTCGCCGAGGAAGGCGGCCACCCGCTGGGGGGTGCGGTGGTTGAACACCAGGCTCGGCGGCAGGCGCAGGCCGGTCACCCGGCTCAGCCGGTTGCGCAGCTCGACCGCGGTCAAGGAGTCGAAGCCGAGGTCCTTGAACGCCTGGCCGGCCGCGACGGAGCGGCCGTCCTGGTAGCGCAGCACGGTGGCCGCCTCGGCCCGCACCACGTCGACCAGGATCTGCGGGCGCCGGCGCGGCGGCGCCGCCGCCAGCCGGGCGGCGAGGGCGGACGCCTCGTCGGCGTCTCCCGTCGCGGCCGGCTCCGCGCCCGCGGCCGCCGCCGGCTCGTCCAGCAGTTCGTGCAGCAGCGGGCTGGGCCGGGCGGAGGTGAACGCCGCGCCGAAGACCTCCCAGTCCACGTCGGCCACGGTCAGACCGCTCTCCGCCCGGTCGACGGCCTGGGCGAGGGCCTGGACGCCGAGTTCGGGATCCATCGGGGTGACGCCGCGGCGCAGCAGGCCGCCGGTGTCCCCGCTGACGGCCAGTCCGGCGCCCGCCCACGCTCCCCAGGCCACCGAGGTGCCGGCCAGGCCGCGGGCCCGGCGGTGCTCCACCAGGGCGTCCAGGAAGGCGTTGCCCGCCGCGTACGCGCCCTGTCCGCCGCCGCCCCAGACCGCGGCGATCGAGGAGAAGACGACGAACTGCTCCAGGTCGAGCCCGGCGGTCAGCTCGTGCAGGTGCACCGCTCCCCCGAGCTTCGCGGCCAGCACCGCGTCGAGCCCGTCGGCGTCGGCCTCGTCCAGCCGGCCCAGGCCGTCGACCCCGGCGGCGTGCAGCACGGCGGTCAGCGGCAGGTCCCGCGGCACGGCGGCCAGCACGCGGGCCAGGGCGTCGCGGTCGGCCACGTCGCACGCGGCGAGCGTGACCCGGCTGCCGTACCCGGCCAGTTCGGCCGCGAGCTCCCGCGCGCCGGGGGTGTCCGCGCCGCGCCGGCCGAGCAGCACCAGGTGCGCGGCGCCGCGGCGGGCCAGCCACCGGGCGGATTCGGCGCCGAGCGCGCCCAGCCCGCCGGTCACCAGGACCGTTCCGGTGGGCCGCCAGCCCTCGGGCGCCGAAACGGCGGTGTCCAGCGGGGCGCGCACCAGTCGGCGGGCCAGCAGGCCCGTCCCGCGGATCGCGACCTGGTCCTCGCCGGGGTCCTCGCCGAGCAGGACGGTCAGCAGGTCGCCGGCACGGGCGTCCACGGTGACCGGCAGGTCGACCAGGCCGCCCCAGCGCTCCGGGTCCTCCAGCGCGGCCACCCGGCCGAGGCCCCAGACCGACGCCTGGGCCGGGCTGTCCAGCGGATCGTCCCCGCCGGTGCGGACGGCGCCCCGGGTGGCCACCCAGAGCTGCGCCCCGATCCCCGCGCGGCCGAGCGCCTGGAGCAGGGCCACGGTGGCGGCGGTGCCCTCGGGCAGCGCCGATCCGGGCAGCGCGGAGCCGACGGCGGCGGTCAGCGACAGGACGCCGGAGACCTCACCCGCCGCTCCGGCCGCCTCGGCGAGCCGGGCGGCCAGCGCGTCCCGGCCGGTGCCCGGGTCGACCACGACGGTGACCTCGGCCCCGGCGGAGCGGAGCGCGGCGGTGGCCCACTCGGTCAGCTCGGAGTCCTGCGCCGCGACGACCAGCCAGCCGCCGTCCAGCAGCCCCGTGGCGGGCAGGCCGGTCAGCGGCGTCCAGTCGACGCGGTAGCGCCAGCCGTCGATCGTCGCGTCCCGGCGACGCCGGGTCCGCCACGCGGCGAGCGCGGGCACGACCGGGTCCAGCGCCTGCGGGCCGAGGTCCAGCGTGTCGGCCAGCTCCGCCAGGTCGCCGCGCTCCACGGCGGCCCAGAACCCGGCCTCCGCCGGGTCCGCCGGGTCGGCGTCCTGCGGCTTGCCGGCCGGGGCCTGGGCCTGGTCCGGCCAGTAGCGGTCCCGTTGGAAGGCGTAGGTCGGCAGCGGAAGGTGACGGGAGGCGGGCAGCAGCGCGGACCAGTCGATCGCGTCACCAGTCGTCCAGAGCACGGCCAGCGCGGTCAGGACGGTCTCGCGGCCGTCCCGGTCCTTGCGCAGCAGCGGCACGCCGACCGCGTCGGGCGCGCTCTGCGCGGCGAGCGCGGTCAGCACACCGTCCGGACCCAGCTCGACGAGACGGGTCACGCCCTCGCGGTGCAGGGCCTCGACGCCGTCGGCGAAGCGGACGGCCTCCCGGACCTGCCGGACCCAGTAGTCGGGGGTGGTGAGCAGGCCGGGCTCGGCGATCCCGCCGGTCAGGTTGGAGCCGACCGGGATGCGCGGCTCGTTGAAGGTCAACTTCGCGAGGACGGCGGCGAATTCTTCGAGCATCGGCTCCATCAGGGCCGAGTGGAAGGCGTGCGAGACCGTCAGCCGACGGGTCTTGCGGCCCTCGGCCTTCCAGCGCGCGGCGTACTCCTCGATCGTTTCGACCGGACCCGAAACCACCACCGAGGTCGGGCCGTTGACGGCCGCGACGTCCAGGCGGTCGCCGATCGCCTCGCAGACCTCGGCCTCGGCGGCCTGCACCGCCAGCATCGCTCCGCCCTCGGGCAGCGCCTGCATCAGCCGGCCGCGCGCGGCCACCAGGGCGCACGCGTCGGCGAGCGAGAACACGCCCGCCGCATGGGCGGCCGCGATCTCACCGATCGAGTGCCCGAGCAGGAACTCCGGTGCCACGCCCCAGGATTCGAGCAGCCGGAACGACGCCACCTCGACCGCGAACAGCCCGGCCTGCGCCCACACCGTACGGTCCAGATCCTCGACGCCCTCGAACACCACGTCCTTCACCGGCCGGTCCAGCAGCAGGTCGAACTCCGCGCAGACCGCGTCGAAGGCCGCCGCGAAGGCGGGGAACGCCTCGTACAGGTCCCGGCCCATGCCGACCCGCTGCGCACCCTGCCCCGTGAACAGGAACGCCGTCCGGCCCTCGGTCGCGATCCCGGAGACGACCCCGCCCGAGGGGCGCCCGTCCGCCAGCGCGGCCAGACCGTCCAGCAGCGCCGCCCGGTCGTCGCCGAACACCACCGCACGGTGCTCCAGCACGGCCCGGGAGAGCAGCGTCCCCGCCACCTCAACCGGCGCGAACTCCGGCTCCCCGCCGAGGAATTCGGCCATCCGCCCGGCCTGCGCCGCCAGCGCGCCGGCCGAGCGTCCCGACACGAGCCAGGGCAGCACGCCCTGGGTGGTCTCCGTCTCCTCGACCACCACCGCCGGAGCCGCCTCCAGGATCACGTGGGCGTTGGTGCCGCTGATCCCGAAGGAGGACACACCCGCGCGACGCGGGCGACCGGCCTCCGGCCACGGCCGGGCCTCGGTCAGCAGTTCCACCGCGCCCGCCGACCAGTCCACCTCGGAGGTCCGCTGCTCCGCGTGCAACGTCGCCGGGAGCACGCCGTGCCGCAGCGCCTGCACCATCTTGATGACGCCCGCCACACCGGCCGCCGCCTGGGTGTGGCCGATGTTGGACTTGATCGAGCCCAGCCACAGCGGCTCGTCACCGCGGCCCTGGCCGTAGGTGGCGAGCAGCGCCTGCGCCTCGATCGGGTCGCCCAGGCTGGTACCGGTGCCGTGCGCCTCGACGGCGTCCACCTCGGCGGCCGTCAGCCCGGCGCTCGCCAGGGCCTGCCGGATCACCCGCTGCTGAGCCGGACCGTTCGGCGCGGTCAGACCGTTGGACGCGCCGTCCTGGTTGACCGCGCTGCCCCGCACCACCGCCAGCACCTGGTGCCCGAGCCGCCGGGCGTCCGACAGCCGCTCGACCACCAGCACGCCGACGCCCTCGCCCCAGCCCGTACCGTCCGCGCCGGCCGCGAAGGGCTTGCAGCGGCCGTCCGCCGCCAGCCCGCCCTGCCGGGCGAACTCGGTGAACACTCCGGAGCCGGTCATCACCGTCACCCCGCTCGCGAGGGCCAGGTCGCACTCGCCGGAACGCAGCGCCTGCGCCGCGAGGTGCAGCGCGACCAGCGAGGACGAGCAGGCCGTGTCCACGGTCATCGCCGGGCCCTCCAGCCCGAACGCGTACGCCACCCGGCCGGACAGGACGCTGGTCGCGCCACCGGTCAGCCGGTGCCCCTCGGTGTCCTGGGGCAGGTCCACGTCGACGCCGTAGTAGGAGGGCGCGGCGCCGGCGAAGACGCCGATCGGCTCGCCCTTGAGCGCCCGGGGATCGAGGCCGGCGGATTCGAAGGCCTCCCAGGAGGCCTCCAGCAGCAGCCGCTGCTGCGGGTCCATCGCCAGCGCCTCGCGCGGCGAGATCCCGAACAGGCCGGCGTCGAAGTCCGCGACGCCGTCGACGAAGCCCCCGAGGGTGGCGTAGGCGCCGGACTGCCCGGTGAGGTCCCAGCCGCGGTCGGGCGGGAACCGCACGATCCCGTCCCCGCCCGTGGAGACCAGTCGCCACAGGTCGGCCGGGGAGGCCACGTGGCCGGGGAAGCGGCAGGACATGCCGACGATGGCGATCGGCTCGCCGGGGTCGGCGACGGCAGCCGTCGCGCGGGGCCGGTCGGCCTCCTCTGCCGCCCCGAGCAGCAGGGTGGCGAGGAAGTCCGCGAGGGCCGCGGCCGTCGGGTAGTCGAACACCAGGGTGGCGGGCAGCCGCCGCCCGGTGGCGGTGTTCAGCCGGTTGCGCAGTTCCACTGCGGCCAGCGAGTCGACGCCGAGGTCCTTGAACGCCTGCTGCGGCCCGACCGCCTCGGCACCCGCGTGGCCGAGCACGGTGGCCGTGTTCGTCCGGACCAGGTCGAGCAGCAGTTGCCGCCGCTCGCCGTCCTCCAGGCCCCGGAGCCGGCGTTCCAGCGTGGCCTGCCCGCCCGTCGCCGGGCCGTCGGCGGCCTGCCGCAGGGTGGGGCGGACCAGGCCGCGCAGCAGGGACGGCGGCTCGGCGCCCGAGGCGCGGGCGGCCGCGAGGTCGAGCGGGACCGGCAGCAGGTGCGCGGCGGGCAGGGCGGCCGCGCGATCGTGGAGGGCCAGTCCGAGTTCGGCGGTCAGCGTGCCGGAGAGCCGGTCGCCGCTGGTCACGGTGGAACCCTCGGCGAGGTGCCCGGTGAGGGCGCTGGCCTTCGCCCACAGGCCCCAGCCGAGCGACTGCGCGGGCAGGCCGTGCGCCCGGCGGTGCGCGGCGAGGGCGTCCAGGAAGGCGTTCGCGGCCGCGTAGTTGGCCTGGCCGCCGGTGCCGAAGGTCCCCGCGGCGGAGGAGTAGAGCACGAACGCGGCCAGGTCGGCGTCGGCGGTGAGCTCGTGCAGGTTGACGGCCGCGTCCACCTTGGGGCGCAGCACGGCGTCGAGCCGGGCCGGGGTGAGCGCGCCGAACACGCCGTCGTCCAGGACGCCCGCGGTGTGCACGACGCCGGTGAGCGGGTGCTCGGCGGGGATCGCGGCGAGCACCGCGGCCAGCGCCTCGCGGTCGGCGGCGTCGCAGGCCGCGAGGGTCGCCTCGGCGCCCAGTTCCCGCAGGTCGGCGACCAGCTCCGCGGCGCCGGCGGCGGCCGGGCCCTGACGGCTCAGCAGGAGCAGGTGCCGCACGCCGTGCTCGGCGGCCAGGTGGCGGGCCAGCAGCCCGCCCAGGGTGCCGGTGCCGCCGGTGATCAGGACGGTGCCCTCGGGGTCGAGCGGCACCGGGACGGTGAGGACGTTCTTGCCGATGTGCCGGGCCTGGCCGATGTGCCGGAAGGCCTCGACGGCGTTGCGCACGTCCCAGGCCGTGGTCGGCAGGTCGTGCAGCGCGCCGGCGTCGAACAGGGCGATGACCTCGGCGAGGATCTCGCCCATCCGCACCGGTCCGGCCTCGCCGAGGTCGAAGGCGCGGTAGCGGACGTCCTCGCGCGGGAGGTCGGTGCGGACGTCGGCCTTGCCCATCTCCAGGAAGCGGCCGCCGGGCGCGAGCAGGCGCAGCGAGGCGTCGACGAACTCGCCGGCCAGCGCGTTGAGCACGACGTCCACGCCGCGTCCGCCGGTGGCGGCCCGGAAGGACTCCTCGAAGTCCAGGTCGCGGGAGGAGGCGATGCGGGTGTCGTCGAGGCCCTGGGCGCGCAGCACGTCCCACTTGCCGGCGCTGGCCGTGCCGTAGACGTCGAGGCCCAGGTGCCGGCCGAGCTGGACGGCGGCCATGCCGACGCCCCCGGCGGCGGCGTGCACCAGCACGGACTCGCCGGGCCGGACGTCGGCCAGGTCGCGCAGCCCGTAGTAGGCCGTCGCGAACACCAGCGGGACGGCGGCGGCCCGGGCGAAGGTCCAGCCGGCGGGGATGCGGGCCAGCAGGTCGCGGGCCGTGACCGCGGTGGCGGCGATGCCGCCGGAGAAGAAGCCGAACACCCGGTCGCCGGGGGCGAGGTCGGTGACGCCGGGGCCGGTCCCGACCACCACGCCGGACGCCTCGGCGCCCATCGGCGCGCGCTCCGGGTACATGCCGAGCGCGAGCAGCACGTCGCGGAAGTTCACGCCGCCGGCGCGGACGGCGACCCGCACCTCGCCGGGGCCGAGCGGCCGGTCGGCGTCCGGCGCGGGGACCAGGGCGAGGTTCTCCAGCGTCCCGGGACCGAGGGTGTCCAGGCGCCAGGCCTCCCGGCCGGACGGCACGGCGAGCGTGTCCGAGGGCCGGGCCAGCCGGGCGGCGAGGACGGCGCCGTCGCGGACGGCCAGCACCGGCTCGTCGCCGTGGGCGGCGACCGGGCACCAGTCGTCGGCCGGGGCCTCGCCCTCCAGGTCGACCAGCACGATCCGGCCGGGGTTCTCGGTCTGCGCGGAGCGGACCAGGCCCCGGACCGCGGCGGCGACCAGGTCGACGGGCTCCTGGCCGACGGCGACGGCGCCGCGGGTCACGACCACCAGCCGGGTGTCCGCCAGCCGCTCCTCGGCCAGCCAGGCCTGGAGGTCCGTCAGGAGGCGGCCGGCCGTCTCCCGCACCCTGGCGGGCAGGTCGACGGCCTCGGCGGCGGTCGTGGGGACGGGCAGCACGACGGCCTGGGGCGCCGGGCGTCCGTCGTCGAGCGCGGCGACCAGCTCGGCGATCCCGGCGTACCGGGGCGCGTCGAGCGGCGGGACGGCGGGCGCGGGGGTGTCCGCGCCGCCCGGGGCGGGCGCACCGAGCACGGCCCAGGTCGCGGGCCCGGCACCGGCGGCTCCCGACGGCGTGACCGGGGTCCAGTCCAGCGCGAACAGCGCCTCGGCGACGGCCGGGCCGACGGCGGGGCGCAGCTGCTCGGCCTCGACCTCCCGCAGCACCAGGGACTCGATGGTCATGACGGGCGCCCCGGTGCCGTCGGCGACGCTCAGCGCCACGCCGTCGGCGGTCACGGTCAGGGTGACCCGCAGCACGGCGGCACCGGCCGCGTGCAGCCGGACGCCGGTCCAGGCGAACGGCATCCGGGCGGCCCGGTGGGCGTCCACGGCGGCGGAGAAGCCGACCGCGTGCAGCGCGGCGTCCAGCAGCGCGGGGTGCAGGCCGTACGCCTGCGCCTGGCCGGCGGCGGCCTCGGGGAGCAGCACCTCGGCGTGGACGCTGTCGCCGTCGCTCCAGGCCGCGTGCAGGCCCTGGAACACCGGTCCGTAGCCGTAGCCGACGGCCGTCAGGCGGTCGTAGAAGCCGTCGAGGTCGACGGGCTCGGCCCCCACGGGCGGCCAGGTCCCGGCAGCGGCGGAGCCGTCGGCGGCCGGGGTGGCGGAGCCGTCGGCGGCAGGGGCGGCGGCGCCCGCCGGGGAGAGCACCCCGGTCGCGTGGCACACCCACGCGGAGTCCTCCGCCTCGGAGCGCGACAGGACCTGCACGGTGCGGTCCCCGGCCTCGTCGGCCTCGGAGACGCTCACCTGGACGGCGACGCCGCCCTGCTGCGGCAGCACCAGCGGCGACTGGATCACCAGCTCGCGCAGCACCTCGCAGCCGGCCTCGCGGCCCGCCCTCAGCGCCATCTCCACCAGGGCGGTGCCGGGGACGAGCACGGTCTCCAGGACGGCGTGGTCGGCGAGCCAAGGGTGCACGGCCAGGCTCAGCCGCCCGGTCAGCACCAGTCCCCCGCCGTGCAGGGCGACGACCGCGCCCAGCAGCGGGTGCCGGGCCCCGGTCTGGCCGAGGGCCTTCACGTCGCCCGCCCCGGCGGTCGGCTTCGGCCAGTACCGCTGCCGCTGGAAGGCGTAGGTCGGCAGGTCGAGCCGGCGTCCGCCGGTGACGACCCGGGACCAGTCGAGTTCGGTGCCGCTCGTCCACAGGGTGGCGAGCGCGGTCAGCGCGGTCTCGGACTCCGCGCGGTCACGGCGCATCAGCGGGGCGACCGCGCCCTCGGCGAGCTGCTGCCCGACCAGACCCGACAGCACGGCGTCCGGGCCCAGCTCCACGAACCGGCTCACGCCCTCGCGGTGCAGGGCCTCGACGCCGTCGGCGAAGCGGACGGCCTCCCGGACCTGGCGGACCCAGTAGTCGGGGGTGGTGAGCAGGCCGGGCCCGGCGATCCCGCCGGTCAGGTTGGAGACGACCGGAATCTGCGGCTCGGCGAAGGTCAACCCGCCGAGCACGGAAGCGAATTCTTCCAGCATCGGCTCCATCAGCGCCGAGTGGAAGGCGTGCGAGACCGTCAGCCGGCTGGTCTTGCGACCCTCGGCCTTCCAGCGGGCCGCGAACTCCTCGACCACCTCGACCGGACCCGAAACCACCAGCGAGGTCGGGCCGTTGACGGCCGCGACATCCAGCCGCTCGCCGACCGCGTCACGGACCTCGGCCTCGGTGGCCTGCACCGCCAGCATCGCCCCGCCGCTCGGCAGCGCCTCCATCAGCCGACCCCGCGCCGCCACCAGGGCGCACGCGTCCGCCAGCGAGAACACGCCCGCCACATGGGCGGCCGCCACCTCACCGATCGAGTGCCCGAGCAGCACGTCCGGGACCACGCCCCAGGACTCCAGCAGCCGGAACGAGGCCACCTCGACCGCGAACAGCCCGGCCTGCGCCCACACCGTACGGTCCAGATCCTCGACGCCGTCGAGGACGACCTCGCGCACCGACCGCCCGAGCTTCCCGTCCAGCTCCGCGCAGACCGCGTCGAAGGCCGCCGCGAACACCGGGAAGGCCTCGTACAGCCCCCGGCCCATGCCGACTCGCTGCGCACCCTGACCGGTGAACAGGAACGCCGTCCGCCCCTCCGTCGCGATCCCGGTGACGACCCCGCCCCAGGGGCGGCCGTCCGCCAGCGCGGCCAGGCCGTCCAGCAGCGCCGCCCGGTCGGACCCGAGCAGCACCGCGCGGTGGGCCAGCGCGGCCCGGGAGAGCAGCGTCCCCGCCACCTCTGCCGGTGCGAACTCCGGCTCCCCGCCGAGGAATTCGGCCAGTCGACCGGCCTGCGCCGCCAGTGCCTCGGACGATCCGCCCGACACCGGCCACGGCGCCACGGCGTTCGGAGCCGGGGGCTCCTCCGCCGGAGCCCCCTCCGCCGGAGCCTCCGGCGCCGACTCCAGGATGACGTGGGCGTTGGTGCCGCTGATCCCGAAGGAGGACACCCCCGCGCGGCGCGGACGGTCCGCCTCCGGCCACGGACGGGCCTCGGTCAGCAGCTCGACCGCGCCGGCCGACCAGTCGACGTGCGGGGACAGCGCGTCCGCGTGCAGGGTGGCCGGCAGGACGCCCTGCCGCATCGCCTGCACCATCTTGATCACGCCCGCCACACCGGCCGCCGCCTGGGTGTGCCCGATGTTCGACTTGATCGAGCCCAGCCAGAGCGGCCGCCCCTCGGGGCGCTCCTGCCCGTAGGTGGCCAGCAGCGCCTGCGCCTCGATCGGGTCGCCCAGGCTGGTGCCGGTGCCGTGCGCCTCGACCGCGTCCACCTCGGCCGCCTCCAGGCGGGCGTTGGCCAGCGCCTGCCGGATCACCCGCTCCTGCGACGGGCCGTTCGGCGCCGTCAGACCGTTCGAGGCGCCGTCCTGGTTGACCGCGCTCCCCCGGACCACCGCCAGCACCTCGTGCCCGAGCCGCTGCGCGTCCGACAGCCGCTCCAGCACCAGCACGCCGACGCCCTCGCCCCAGCCCGTGCCGTCCGCGTCCGCCGCGAAGGCCTTGCAGCGGCCGTCCGCCGCCAGCCCGCCCTGCCGGTTGAAGCTGGCGTACCCGCCGGGGGTGGACATCACGGTGGCGCCGCCCGCGAGGGCCAGGTCGCACTCGCCGGAGCGCAGCGCGTGCGCCGCGAGGTGCATGGCGACCAGCGAGGACGAGCAGGCCGTGTCCACGGTGACCGCCGGGCCCTCCAGCCCGAACACGTACGAGAGCCGGCCGGACATCACGCTGGCGGTGGTGCCGGTGGCGATGTGCCCCTCCAGGCCCTCCGGGGAGGCGAGCGCGACCAGGCCGTAGTCCTGGCCGTTGGTGCCCGCGAACACCCCGGTTCGGCTGCCGCGCAGCGCGCGCGGGTTCAGGCCGGCGGCCTCGAAGGCCTCCCAGGAGGCTTCCAGCAGCAGGCGCTGCTGCGGGTCCATGGCGGTGGCCTCGCGCGGGCTGATGCCGAAGAACGCCGCGTCGAACTCGTCGGCGTCGTGGAGGAAGCCGCCCTGCCGGGCGTAGTCCTCGTCCTCGTCCTCGGCCCAGCCCCGGTTGGTCGGGAAGTCGCCGACCGCGTCGGTGCGTCCGGCCACCAGCCGCCACAGCTCGGCGGGCGTCCGCACCCCGCCGGGGAAGCGGCAGCCCATGCCGACGATGGCGATCGGCTCCTGCGCGCGGTCCTCGATGGTGCGGATCCGGCGGTGCGCCTGGCGGAGCTCGCCCGTCACCCACTTCAGATGGTCGAGCAGCTTCTGGTCATCCGCCATGGATCTTCCCCTTCACGAACGGTGCCTCGACGACGATCAAGCCGGGCCCCCGAATTCCTTCCGGATGAGGTCGAGGACCTCATCGGCGCTGGCGTCGTCCAGCGCGTCGTCCGATTGCGTCTCGCCCGTGCCCGCCAGGCGGGCCAGCAGGCCCTGGAGCCGGGCGGCGACGTCCGCCCGTTCCCGCTCGTCGGCGTCGAGCCGCAGCAGCCTGGCCTCCAGCCGGTCCAGGTCCGCCACTACGTCGACCGTCCGGTCGGCCTCCTCGGGCAGCAGCAGGCTGCCGAGGTGGGCGCCGAGCGCGGTGGGCGTCGGGTGGTCGAACACCAGCGTGGCCGGCAGGTTGAGACCGGTCTCGTGGTGCAGCAGGTTGCGGAACTCCACCGCGATCAGCGAGTCGAACCCGATCGAGCGGAACGCCTGGTCCGGTGCGACGGCCTCGGCGCTGTCGCGGCCGAGGACCGCGGCGGCGCGGGCGCGGACCAGGTCGAGCAGCATCCGCTGCCGCTGCGGGGCGGGCAGCGCCGCCAGTTCCCGGCGCAGCCCGGCGGAGCCGTCGAGGACGACCGCCTCGGCCGCCGACGGGACCAGCGCCGCGAACTCCGCCAGGTCGCGCATCAGCGGGTTCGGCCGCGTCCCGGCGAACCGGGGCGCGAAGGTGGGCCAGTCGATGTCCGCGACCACCAGGTTCGGCCGGTCCCCGCCGATCGCCCGGGCCAGGGCCCGGACCGCCGAACGCGGGTCCATCGCCGGGACCCCGCTGCGGCGCAGCCGGTCCGTCACGACCTGACCGGTGGCCATTCCGTCCTGCGCCCACGGGCCCCAGGCCACCGACACGCCGGGCAGGCCCCGGTCGTGCCGGTGCTCCATCCAGGCGTCCAGGAAGGCGTTCGCCGCGGCGTAGTTGCCCTGTCCGGCGCTGCCGACGGTGCCGGCCAGCGAGGAGAACGCCACGAAGAAGTCCAGGTCACCGGTGAGTTCGTCCAGGTGCACCAGGCCGGACGCCTTCGCCGCCAGGACGGTGGCGAACCGCTCCGGGGTGAGGGCGTCGAGCGTGCCGTCGTCCAGGACCCCGGCCGCGTGCACCACGCCGATCAGCGGGGCCTCGGACGGGACCTGCGCCAGCACCGCCGCCAGCGCCTCGCGGTCGGCGGCGTCGCAGGCCGCGACGGTCGCCTCGGCGCCCAGTTCGGCGAGTTCGGCGACGAGTTCGGCGGCGCCGGGCGCCTCCGGGCCGCGGCGGCCGGTCAGCAGCAGCCGGGTGACGCCGGACTCGGCGAGCCAGCGGGCGACCACCGCGCCCAGCGCGCCGGTTCCGCCGGTGACCAGCACCGTGCCGGGACCGGACGGCGCCCACGAGGGCTCCGCCGTACCGTCGGTGGCGTCGACCCGGACGAGGCGCCGGACGAGGGCCTCGCCCGCGCCGCGCACCGCGACCTGGTCCTCGCCCGGTGTGCCGCCCAGCACGCCGGCCAGGGTCCGGCCGGCCGCCGCGTCCACGGTCTCCGGCAGGTCGACCAGGCCGCCCCAGCGCTGCGGGTGCTCCAGCGCGGCGACCCGGCCGAGGCCCCACACCTGCGCCTGCGCCGGGTCGGCGAGCAGGTCGCCGGGGCCGGTCCGGACGGCGCCGCGGGTGAGCGTCCACAGCGGCGTCTTCAGGTTGGCGTCGCCGAGCGCCTGCACCGTCACCAGGGTGGCGGCCACGGCCGGCGACACGGCGCGGTCGGCGTCCGGGCCGTCGTGGGCGGCGGCCAGCAGCACCGCGCCGGCCACGTCGGGCACGCCCTCGACCGCGGCCAGGAGGCGGGCCGCGAGAGCGGCCCGGTCGAGGTCCGCCGGGTCCAGTACGAGGTCGACGGTGCGCGCCCCGGCGGAGCGGATCGCCGTGCGCACGCCCTCGGCCAGGTCCCGGTCGGTCCCGTCGAGGACCAGCACCAGCCAGCTCCCGTCCAGTTCGGGCTCGGCGACCGGCGCCGGGACCGGCTTCCAGGTGACCTCGTAGCGCCAGCTGTCGAGCACCGAGTCCCGGCGGCGCAGCCGGCGCCAGGAGGAGAGCGCGGGCAGGATCTCGCCGAGCACCTCGGACCGCTCGCCGAGGCGCAGCGTGCCCGCCAGTTCGGCCAGGTCCTCGCGCTCGACGGCCTCCCAGAACCGGGACTCCACGGCGTCCCCGGACGGCAGCGGCGCGGGCGCCGGGGTCGGCCAGAACCGCTCGTGGTGGAAGGCGTACGTCGGCAGGTCGACCCGTCGGCCGCGCGGCAGGACCGCCGGCCAGTCCACCTCGGCGCCGGCCGTCCAGAGCCGGGCCAGCGCGTGCAGCGCCGTCCCGGCCTCGTTCCGGTCGCGCCGCATCACGGGGGCGAACACGGCCTCGGAGACGGACTGCTGGGCCAGCGCGCAGAGCACGCCGTCCGGGCCGAGCTCCACGAAGCGGGTGACGCCCTCGCGGTGCAGGGTGTCGACGCCGTCGGCGAAGCGGACGGCTTCGCGGACCTGCCGCAGCCAGTAGTCGGGGGTGGTGAGCAGTCCGGGTTCGGCGATCCCGCCGGTCAGGTTGGAGACGACCGGGATGCGCGGCTCGGCGAAGGTCAACCCGCCGAGTACGGAGGCGAATTCGCCGAGCATCGGCTCCATCAGGGCCGAGTGGAAGGCGTGCGAGACCGTCAGACGGCTGGTCTTGCGACCCTCGGCCTTCCAGCGGGCCGCGAACTCCTCGACCACCTCGGCCGGACCCGAAACCACCAGCGCGGTCGGGCCGTTGACGGCCGCGACATCCAGTCGACCGCCGATCGCGTCGCGGACCTCGGCCTCGGTGGCCTGCACCGCCAGCATCGCCCCGCCGCTCGGCAGCGCGTCCATCAGCCGGCCGCGCGCCGCCACCAGGGCGCACGCGTCGGCGAGCGAGAACACCCCGGCGACGTGGGCGGCCGCGATCTCACCGATCGAGTGGCCGAGCAGGAACTCCGGTGCCACACCCCAGGATTCGAGCAGCCGGTACGAGGCGACCTCGACCGCGAACAGGCCGGCCTGAGCCCACACCGTACGGTCCAGATCCTCGGCGCCCTCGAACACCACATCCTTCACCGGCCGGTCCAGCAGCAGGTCGAACTCCGCGCAGACCGCGTCGAAGGCCGCCGCGAAAACCGGCTGCGCGTCGTACAACTCCCGGCCCATGCCTGCGCGCTGGGCGCCCTGGCCGGTGAACAGGAAGGCCAGGCGGCCCTCCCGCACGGTGCCGGTGACCACGTCCGCCGAGAAGGCCGCCGAGGCGAGGGCCCCGGCGCCGGAGCGCAGCGCTTCCCGGTCGGCGCCGAGCACGACGGCGCGGTGCGCCAGCCCGGCCCGTCCGGTCGCCAGCGACCAGGCCGCGTCCACCGGGTCGTGGCCGGGTTCGGCGTCCAGGTGCGCGGTGAGCCGCTGTGCCTGGGCCCGCAGCGATTCGGCGCTCTGCCCGGAGAGCAGCCAGGGCAGACCGCCCGCCGGAACGGCGGCCGGGGGCTCCACCGCTTCCGCCGACTCCACCGGGTCCGCCGGGGCGGACTCCAGGATGATGTGGGCGTTGGTGCCGCTGATGCCGAAGGAGGAGACGCCCGCCCGGCGCGGCCGGTCCAGCTCGGGCCAGGGGCGCGCCTCGGTGAGCAGTTCCACCGCGCCCGCCGACCAGTCGACCTGGGGCGACGGCTCACCAACGTGCAGGGTGGCCGGCAGCACGCCGTGCCGCAGCGCCTGCACCATCTTGATCACACCCGCCACACCGGCTGCCGCCTGGGTGTGGCCGATGTTGGACTTGATCGAGCCGAGCCAGAGCGGCTCGCCCGCACGCTCCCGGCCGTAGGTGGCCAGCAGCGCCTGGGCCTCGATCGGGTCGCCGAGCTTGGTGCCGGTGCCGTGCGCCTCGACGGCGTCCACGTCCGCGGCCGACAGCCCGGCGTTGGCGAGCGCCTGGCGGATCACCCGCTGCTGGGCGGGGCCGTTCGGGGCGGTGAGGCCGTTGGAGGCGCCGTCCTGGTTGACCGCGCTCCCCCGCACCACCGCCAGCACCCGGTGCCCGTTGCGGCGCGCGTCCGAGAGCCGCTCGACCAGCAGGACGCCGACGCCCTCGCCCCAGCCCGTACCGTCCGCGTCCGCCGCGAAGGCCTTGCAGCGGCCGTCGGCGGCCAGGCCGCCCTGGCGGTCGAACTCGCTGAACACGCCCGGCGTGGACATCACGGTGACACCGCCGGCCAGCGCCAGTTCGCACTCGCCCCGGCGCAGCGCCTGCGCCGCGAGGTGCAGGGCGACCAGCGAGGCGGAGCAGGCCGTGTCCACGGTCAGCGCCGGTCCCTCCAGCCCGAACGCGTACGCCACCCGGCCGGAGAGCACCGCCGCCGCGTTGCCGGTGGCGACGTGCCCCTCGACCTTGTCCTCGGCGGCGGCGAGCAGCGTCGGGTAATCCTGGCCGTTGGTGCCCGCGAAGACGCCCACGGACCGGCCCCGCGCGGACCGCGGGTCCATTCCGGCGGACTCGAAGGTCTCCCAGACCGTCTCCAGCAGCAGCCGCTGCTGGGGGTCCATCGCGAGGGCCTCGCGCGGCGAGATGCCGAACAGCGTGGCGTCGAACTCCGCGACGCCGTCGAGGAAGCCGCCGACGGCCGCGTACGAGCCCGACCGGTCGGCGAGGTCCCACCCGCGGTCGACGGGGAAGCCGGTCATCGCGTCCCCGCTGCCGGAGAGCAGCGCCCACAGGGCCTCCGGCGTCCGGGCGCCGCCCGGGAACCGGCAGGCCATGCCGACGATCGCGATCGGCTCGTCCTCGGCGGCGACGGACGCGGTGTCCGGCGCCGGCACCGGGTCGGCCGCACCGTACAGCTCGGCGAGCAGGAACTCGCCCAGGGCGATCGGCGTCGGGTGGTCGAAGACCAGGGTGGCCGGCAGCCGGAGGCCGGTGCGGGCACCGATCAGGTTGCGGAAGGCCACCGCGGTCAGCGAGTCGAAGCCGATGTCGCGGAAGGCCCGGCCCGGTTCGACGCTCGCGCTCGACGCGTGCCCCAGCACCGCGGCCGCGCAGCTGCGGATCAGGTCCAGCAGCGCCCGGTCGCGCTGGGCGGGGGGCAGCTCCGCGAGCCCCCGCGCCCCGGTCGCTTCCGCCCCGACGTCGTCGGCCCGGTCGGCCCGGTCGGTCCGGGCCGCTTCGGGCAGCTCGGCCAGCAGCGGGCTGGTCCTGGCCCCGGCGAAGGCGGGCAGCATCCGCGCCCAGTCGACGTCGGCGATCGCCACGAGGTCCTCGCCGTGGTCGACGGCCCTGGCCATCGCCTCCATCGCCAGTCGTGCGTCCATCGGCGTCAGTCCGGCGCGCCGGACCCGGTCGGCCACCACGTCCTCGGTGGCCATGCCCTGCTCCGCCCAGGCGCCCCAGGCGATCGAGAGTCCGGCGAGGCCGCGGTCGCGGCGCCGCTGGATCCACGCGTCCAGGAAGGCGTTCGCCGCCGCGTAGTTGCCCTGCCCGGCACTGCCCAGCGTCCCCGCCAGCGAGGAGAACACCACGAACAGGTCAAGGTCCAGCCCGGCCGTCAACTCGTCCAGGTGCAGCAGCCCGCCGACCTTGCCCGCGAAGACCGTCGCGAAACGCTCCGCCGACTGCGCGTCCAGCACGCCGTCGTCCACCACACCCGCGGTGTGCACCACACCGCTCAGCGGCAGCTCGGCGGGGATCCCCGCCAGCAGCGACGCCAGCGCGTCACGGTCCGCCACATCACAGGCAGCGACCGTCACCCGGGCACCCAGGGCCGTCAGCTCCGCCACCAACTCGCCCGCGCCCGGCGTCTCGACACCACGACGACCGGTCAGCACCAGATGCGGCACACCACGCCCGGCCAGCCAACGAGCCACCGACGCACCCAGCGCCCCCAGCCCACCGGTCACCAGCACCGTCCCGGACGGCGCCCACCCGTCGACCCGGCCGGTCGGCTGGACGGCCCGGACGAACCTGCGGCCGTAGACGCCCGAGGAGCGCACCGCCACCTGGTCCTCACCACCGCCCAGCACCGCCACCAGCCGACGACCGACCCGCTCGTCCACCACCGACGGAAGATCGACCAACCCGCCCCACACATCCGGCAGCTCCAGCGCCGCCACCCGGCCAAGACCCCACACCTGCGCCTGCCACGGGCTCACCAACCGGTCCGCCCGGCCCACCGACACCGCACCGGACGTCACCGACCACAGCTTGGCCCGGACACCGGAGTCGGCGAGGGCGTGCAGCAGGGTCAGCGTCGCTGCCACCCCGGCCGGGAGCAGCGAGCCCCCGGCATGCGGCTCGGCGTGCGGCTCGGCGTCGGTGGCGAGGAGCGAGACCACACCCGCCAGCCCGCCCCCGGCGTTCAACTCGCGCATCCGGTCGGCCAGTTCCTCCCGGCCGGCGCCGTCGACGGCCAGCGGAACGACCTCCGCACCGGCGGCCAGCAGCGCGCTCTCCACGCCCTCCACCGACGCACCCGCACCAGCACCCGCACCCGCACCCGCACCCGTCACCAGCAGCCAACGACCGGACAGCCGCCCCTCCGCCGAACCGGCCAACGGCTTCCACGTCACCCGGTACCGCCACGAGTCCACCACCGAATCCACCCGACGCCGCTGCCGCCACGAGGACAGCACCGGCAGGACGGAGCCCAACTCCTCGGGCGCCCGGTCGATGTCCAGGGCCGCGGCGAGTTCGCCGAGGTCCTGGCGCTCCACGGCCTGCCAGAAGCGCGCCTCGTCCGGGTCGGCCACGACGGCCGTTCCGGGCGCGGCCTTCGGCCAGTAGCGCTCCCGCTGGAAGGCGTAGGTCGGCAGCTCGGTCCGGCGGCCGGCGGGCAGCAGCCCGGACCAGTCGATCTCCGCCCCGGCCGTCCACAGCGTGGCGAGCGCCCGCAGTGCCGTGTCGGCGTCGTCCCGGTCCTTGCGCAGCAACGGCGCGCAGACCGCGTCGGGGAGCATCCGGCCGGCCAGCGCGGTCAGCACGCCGTCCGGGCCGAGCTCCACGAAGCGGGTGACGCCCCGGCCGTACAGCGCCTCGACGCCGTCGGCGAAGCGGACGGCCTCGCGGACCTGCCGCACCCAGTAGGACGGGGTGGACATCAGCCCGGGCCCGGCGAGTTCGCCGGTCAGGTCGGAGACGATCGGCAGCTGCGGCTCCGCGTAGGTCAACTCCGCCAGCACGGCGGCGAATTCTTCGAGCATCGGCTCCATCAGGGCCGAGTGGAAGGCGTGCGAGACCGTCAGACGGCTGGTCTTGCGACCCTCGGCCTTCCAGCGGGCCGCGAACTCCTCGACCACCTTGGCCGGACCCGAAACCACCAGCGCGGTCGGGCCGTTGACGGCCGCGACATCCAGCCGACCGCCGATCGCGTCGCGGACCTCGGCCTCGGTGGCCTGCACCGCCAGCATCGCCCCGCCGCTCGGCAGCGCGTCCATCAGCCGGCCGCGCGCCGCCACCAGGGCGCACGCGTCGGCGAGCGAGAACACCCCGGCGACGTGGGCGGCGGCGATCTCGCCGATCGAGTGCCCGAGGAGGAAGTCGGCCGTCACGCCCCAGGATTCGAGCAACCGGAACGAGGCGACCTCGACCGCGAACAGCCCGGCCTGCGCCCACACCGTCCGGTCCAGATCCTCGACGCCCTCGAACACCACGTCCTTCACCGGCCGGTCCAGCAGCAGGTCGAACTCCGCGCAGACCGCGTCGAAGGCCGCCGCGAACACCGGGAACCGCGCGTACAGCCCGGCCCCCATCCCGGCCCGCTGCGCGCCCTGACCGGTGAACAGGAAGGCCGTACCCCCCTGCGCCGTACCCCCCTGCGCCGGGACGCCCGAGACCACCAGGGCCGAGGGCTCGCCCGCCGCCAGCGCGGCGACACCGGAGCGCAGCTCGTCCCGGTCGCCGCCGAACACCACCGCGCGGTGGTCCAGCGCGGCCCGGGACAGCAGCCCCGCGGCCACCTCCGCCGGAGCGAACTCCGGTTCGGCCGCGAGGAATCCGGCCAGTCGCCCGGCCTGCGCCGCCAGTGCGGAGGCGGTCCGCCCCGACACCGGCCACGGCAGCACACCCTCGACGGCCACCGGCTCCTCGGCCGCCACCGCGGGCGCGGCCTCCAGGATGACGTGGGCGTTGGTGCCGCTGATGCCGAAGGAGGAGACGCCCGCGCGGCGCGGCCGGTCCA
Organism: Kitasatospora sp. NPDC048715; assembly: GCF_043198905.1. Taxonomy (NCBI): domain Bacteria; kingdom Bacillati; phylum Actinomycetota; class Actinomycetes; order Kitasatosporales; family Streptomycetaceae; genus Kitasatospora; species Kitasatospora sp. NPDC048715. Next base: position 160,865 of record NZ_JBICVH010000008.1, read on the forward strand.
GCTCGGGCCAGGGGCGGGACTCGGTGAGCAGTTCCACCGCGCCCGCCGACCAGTCGACCTCGGAGGTCCGCTGCTCCGCGTGCAACGTCGCCGGGAGCACGCCGTGCCGCAGCGCCTGCACCATCTTGATCACACCCGCCACACCGGCCGCGGCCTGGGTGTGCCCGATGTTCGACTTGATCGCGCCGAGCCAGAGCGGCTCACCGGCCCGCTCCTGCCCGTAGGTGGCCAGCAGCGCCTGGGCCTCGATCGGGTCGCCCAGCTTGGTGCCGGTGCCGTGCGCCTCGACGGCGTCGACCTCGGCGGCCGACAGCCCGGCACTCGCCAGCGCCTGGCGGATCACCCGCTCCTGCGACGGGCCGTTCGGGGCGGTGAGGCCGTTGGACGCGCCGTCCTGGTTGACCGCGCTGCCGCGCACCACCGCCAGCACCTCGTGCCCGTGGCGCCGCGCGTCCGACAGCCGCTCCAGCACCAGCACGCCGACGCCCTCCGACCAGCCGGTGCCGTCCGCCTCGGCCGAGAAGGCCTTGCAGCGGCCGTCCGAGGCCAGGCCGCCTTGCCGGGCGAACTCGGCGAAGGCGGTGTTGGTGGACATCACGGTGACACCGCCGGCCAGCGCCAGTTCGCACTCGCCCCGGCGCAGCGCCTGGGCCGCGAGGTGCAGGGCGACCAGCGAGGCGGAGCAGGCCGTGTCCACGGTCAGCGCCGGGCCCTCCAGCCCGAACGCGTACGCGACCCGGCCGGAGAGCACCGACGCGGCGTTGCCGGTCAGCACGTGCCCCTCGACCTCCTCGTCGGAGGCGGCGAGCAGGGTGCCGTAGTCCTGGCCGTTGGTGCCGACGAAGACGCCGACGGGGGCGCCGTGGACGGACAGCGGGTCGGTGCCCGCCGATTCGAAGGCCTCCCAGGACGCCTCCAGCAGCAGCCGCTGCTGGGGGTCCATCGCGAGGGCCTCACGCGGCGAGATGCCGAACAGGCTCGCGTCGAAGTCGGTGGCGTGCCGGAGGAAGCCGCCCTCGGGCGCGTACGTCCCGGCGTCGCGGTCGAGGTCCCAGCCGCGGTCGGTCGGGAACGGGCCGACGCCGTCCGCGCCGTCGGTCAGCAGCTGCCACAGTTCGGCGGGCGTGCCGACGTCGCCGGGGAAGCGGCAGCTCATGCCGACGATCACGATCGGCTCGTCGGTCCCGGCCGGTGCGGGCGCCATCGCCTCGGTCAGCACGGCCCGGTCACCGAGCATCAGGCCGAGCAGGTGATCGGCGAGCCGGGTGGGCGTCGGGTGGTCGAACACGAGCGTCGTCGGCAGCCGCAGCGCGGTCTCGGCGCCGAGCCGGTTGCGCAGTTCGACGGCGGTCAGCGAGTCGAAGCCCAGCTCCCGGAAGGCCCGGGCGGGCGCCACCGCGTCGACCGAGGCGTGGCCGAGCACGGACGCGGCCTGGGCCCGGACGAGGTCGAGCAGCAGCTGGCGGCGCCGGCCGGCCGGCGCCGAGGCCAGCTCGGAGCCCATCGGCACGGGGGCCTCCGCCCCGGCGGGCGCGGGCCGCGCCGCGGCTTCCGGCAGGTCCGCGAGCAGGGTGCTCGGACGGGAGCCGGTGAAGCCGCCGAGGAACTGCGGCCAGTCGATGTCGGCGACGCTGACCTCGGTCTCGTCGTGGTCGACGGCCCTGGCCAGGGCCTGGATCGCGAGTTCCGGGTCCATCGGCAGCACGCCGCCGCGCCGCAGCCGCTCGACGACCACCTCGCCGGTGGCGAGGCCGTCCTGCGCCCAGGCGCCCCAGGCGATCGAGAGTCCGGCGAGGCCGCGGTCGCGGCGCCGCTGGATCCACGCGTCCAGGAAGGCGTTCGCCGCCGCGTAGTTGCCCTGCCCGGCACTGCCCAGAGTGCCCGCCAGCGAGGAGAACACCACGAACAGGTCCAACTCCAGCCCGGCCGTCAACTCGTCCAGGTGCAGCAGCCCGCCGACCTTGCCCGCGAAGACCGTCTCGAAGCGCTCCGCCGACTGCGCGTCCAGCATTCCGTCGTCCACCACACCCGCGGTGTGCACCACACCGCTCAGCGGCAGCTCGGCCGGAATCCCCGCCAGCAGGGACACCACCGCGTCACGGTCCGCCACATCACAGGCAGCCACCGTCACCCGGGCACCCAGGCCCGTCAGCTCCGCCACCAGCTCCACGGCGCCCGGCGTCTCGACACCACGACGACCGGTCAGCACCAGATGCGGCACACCACGCCCGGCCAGCCAACGAGCCACCGACGCACCCAGCGCCCCCAGCCCACCGGTCACCAGCACCGTCCCGGACGGCGTCCACGCACCGGCCCGGCCGGTCGGCTGGACGGCCCGGACGAACCTGCGGCCGTAGACGCCCGAGGAGCGCACCGCCACCTGGTCCTCGGCACCGCCCAGCACCGCCACCAGCCGACGACCGACCCGCTCGTCCACCACCGACGGAAGATCGACCAACCCGCCCCACACATCCGGCAGCTCCAGCGCCGCCACCCGGCCAAGACCCCACACCTGCGCCTGCCACGGACTCACCAACCGGTCCGCCCGGCCCACCGACACCGCACCGGACGTCACCGACCACAGCTTGGCGCGCACGCCCGCGTCACCGAGCGCCCGCAACAGCGCCAGGGTGGCCGGCGCACCGGTCGACACCGGGGTGCCCTCGTCCTGCGGCTCCTCGACGGCGAGCAGCGAGACCACTCCCGCGAACTCGCCACCGGCGTTCAACTCGCGCATCCGGTCCGCCAGTTCCTCCCGGCCGGCGCCGTCGACGGCCAGCGGAACGACCTCCGCACCGGCGGCCAGCAGCGCGCTCTCCACGCCCTCCACCGACACACCAGCACCCGCACCCGCACCCGCACCCGTCACCAGCAGCCAACGACCGGACAGCCGCCCCTCTGCCGAACCGGCCAACGGCTTCCACGTCACCCGGTACCGCCAGGAGTCCACCACCGAATCCACCCGACGCCGCTGCCGCCACGAGGACAGCACCGGCAGCAGCGAGCGCAGCGCGCCGTCCTCGTCCAGCTCCAGGGACTCCGACAGCTCGGCCAGGTCCCCGCGCTCGACGGCGTCCCAGAACCGGGCCTCGGTCGGGTCGCCCTCGGCCGCCACGGCGGCCGCCTCCAGCCAGTAGTGCTCGCGCTGGAAGGCGTAGGTCGGCAGCTCGATCCGACGGTCGGCGGGCAGCAGCGCGGTGAAGTCGACGGGCGCACCCGCGGTCCAGGCCTCCGCCAGCGCCAGCAGCACCTGCTCGGGGCCGCCCTGGCCTCGCCGCAGCGTGCCCAGCACGGCCGCCTCGGCCTCGACCGCGTCGGCGGTCTCCTGCACGCCGACCGTCAGCACCGGGTGCGGGCTGCACTCCACGAACACCGACCGGCCACCGGCCAGCAGCGCCCGCGTCGCTTCCTCGAAGCGCACCGGGGAACGCAGGTTGTCGAACCAGTACCCGGCGTCCATCCGCGCCGTGTCGATCGGCGTACCGGTCAGCGTCGAGTAGAGCGGCACCACGGACGTGGTCGGGCTGATCCCGGCCAGGTCGTCCAGGATGCGCCCGCGCAGCCGGTCGACCTGGGCGGAGTGCGAGGCGTAGTCCACCGGGATCCGGCGGGCCCGCACCTCCCGCTCCTCGCAGAGCGCCATCAGCCCGTCCAGCGCGTCCGGCTCGCCCGAGACCACCGTCGACGACGGGCCGTTGTACGCGGCCACCGAGATCCGGCCGTCGAAGCCCGCGATCAGCTCCTCGACCACCGCACTGCCCGCCGCAACGGACACCATCCCGCCGCCACCGGCGAGTTCGACGATGGCCCGGCTGCGCAGCGCGACCACCCGGGCGCCGTCCTCGACGGACAGCGCACCCGCGACCACCGCGGCGGCGATCTCGCCCTGCGAGTGACCGATCACGGCCGACGGCTCCACACCGTGCGCCCGCCAGACCTCGGCCAGCGACACCATCACGGCCCACAGCACCGGCTGGACCACGTCCACCCGGTCCAGCTCCGCGCCCGAACGCAGCACCTCGGTCAGCGACCAGTCCGTGAACGGCGCCAACGCCGCCTCACACGCGGCCAACCGCGCCGCGAACACCGGTGAGGCCTCGGCGAGTTCCCACGCCATACCGACCCACTGCGAACCCTGACCCGGGAACACGAACACCACATCACCCGGGACGACCCGACCCCGGACCACACCCTCGCCACCGAGCACCGCGAGCCCGTCCAGCAGCGCCTCCCGCTCCGCGCCCAGCAGCACCGCACGGTGCTCCAGACCCGCCCGCGACAGCAGCGCGGACGCCACATCCGCCACCGACGACTCCGGACGCCCCAGCACGAACTCCCGCAGCCGCTCCGCCTGCGCACCCAGCGCCGCCGGCGTCCGGCCCGACAGCAGCCACGGCACCGGGCCCGCGCCCGGAACGGCGGGCTCCTCGGCCGCCGTCGCGGGCGCGGATTCGAGGATCACATGGGCGTTGGTGCCGCTGATCCCGAAGGAGGAAATACCCGCGCGACGCGGCCGGTCCGCCTCGGGCCACGGCCGGGCCTCGGTGAGCAGCTCCACCGCACCGGCCGACCAGTCCACGTGTGGGGACGGCGCGTCCACGTGCAGGGTCGCCGGCAGTACCTCGTGCCGCATCGCCAGCACCATCTTGATCACACCCGCCACACCGGCCGCGGCCTGGGTGTGCCCGATGTTCGACTTGATCGAGCCCAGCCACAGCGGCCGGTCCGCGAACCGGTCCTGACCGTAGGTGGCCAGCAGCGCCTGGGCCTCGATCGGGTCGCCCAGCTTGGTGCCCGTGCCGTGCGCCTCCACCGCGTCGACCTCGGCGGCCGACAGCCCGGCGTTGGCCAGCGCCTGCCGGATCACCCGCTCCTGCGACGGACCGTTCGGCGCCGTCAGACCGTTCGACGCACCGTCCTGGTTGACGGCGGTGCCCCGCACCACCGCCAGCACCCGGTGCCCGTTGCGGCGCGCGTCGGAGAGCCGCTCCAGCACCAGCAGGCCCACGCCCTCCGACCAGCCGCTGCCGTCGGCGGCGGCCGAGAAGGCCTTGCAGCGCCCGTCGGCGGCCAGCCCGCCCTGGCGGCTGAACTCGGTGAACACCGAGGGCGTGGCGAGCACGGTGACACCGCCGGCCAGCGCCAGGTCGCAGTCTCCGGAGCGCAGCGCCTGGGCCGCCTGGTGCATGGCGACCAGGGAGGAGGAGCACGCGGTGTCCACGGTGACCGCCGGGCCCTCCAGACCGAAGGTGTAGGAGACCCGGCCGGAGGCGACGCTGCCCGCGTTGCCGGTGCCGAGGAAGCCCTGGACCTCGTCCGGGACGGCTCCGCCGCCGGTCGCGTAGTCGTGGTACATCAGTCCGGCGTAGACACCGGTCCGGCTGCCGCGCAGCGCGGTCGGGTCCAGGCCGGCGCTCTCGAAGGCCTCCCAGGAGGCCTCCAGCAGCAGCCGCTGCTGCGGGTCCATCGCCAGCGCCTCGCGCGGGGAGATCCCGAACAGGCCGGCGTCGAACCGGGCGGCGTCGTGCAGGAAGCCGCCCTCGAAGACGGTCGCGGCGCCCGCGCTCTCGCCGGCGTACACGGCGCCGACGTCCCAGCCGCGGTCGGTCGGGAAGGCGGTGATGCCGTCCCCGCCGGAGGCCAGCAGCTCCCACAGCCGGTCCGGGTCGGTGACGCCGCCGGGGTAGCGGCAGCTCATGCCGACGATCGCGATCGGCTCGTCCGGGGCGGCGGTCGTGGCGGCGGGCGCGGTGGCGGCCGGGGCGGCCGGGCGCCGGCCGAGCAGCTCGGCGCGGACGAACTCGGCCAGCACGGCCGGGGTCGGGTGGTCGAACACCAGGGTGGCGGGCAGCCGCAGCCCGGTGACCTCCTGGAGCCGGTTGCGCAGCCGGACCGCGAGCAGCGAGTCGAAGCCGAGGTCCTTGAAGGCCCGGCCGGGCTCGACGGCGGCCGCGCTCGCGTGGCCGAGGACGGCGGCGACCTCGGTGGCGAGCAGTTCCCCGACCGTCCGGGCCTGCTCGGCCTCGGTGAGCCCGGTCAGCCGGTGCGCGAGCGAGCCGGTGGCGGTCTCGGCGGCGGCGGCGCGCCGCGGGGCCGGGCGGACCAGTGCGCGCAGCAGCGGCGGCACCTCGCCGTCCGGGCCGACGGCCGAGCGCAGCCGGATCGGCAGCAGGTGCGGGCGGGCGGAGCCGACGGCCGCGTCGAACAGGGCGAGTCCGTCGGCGTCGCCGAGCGACTCCGCGGTGCGGGAGGCCCGGGCGACCTGCTCGGTGGAGAGGTGGCCGGTCATCCCGCTGGCGCCGGCCCACAGGCCCCAGCCGAGCGAGACCGCCGCGAGGCCCGCGGCGGCGCGGCGGGCGGCCAGCGCGTCCAGGGCCGCGTTCGCCGCCGCGTAGGCCGCCTGGCCCTCCGGGCCGAAGGTGCCGGCGGCGGAGGAGAACAGGACGAACAGGCCGAGTTCGCGGTCGGCGGTCAGCTCGTGCAGGTTGAGCGCCGCGTCCACCTTGGGTCGCAGCACCCCGGCCAGCCGGGCGTCGTCGTACGAGCCGACGGTGCCGTCGTCGATCACGCCGGCGGCGTGGACGATGCCCGTGACCGGGTGTTCGGCCAGCACGGCGGCGAGCGCGTCGCGGTCGGCGGCGTCGCAGGCGACGACCGTCGCGTCGGCGCCCAGTGCCCGCAGCTCGTCGACCAGTTCGGCGGCGCCGGGGGCGTCGGCGCCCCGCCGGCCGAGCAGCACCAGCCGGCGCACCCCGTGCCGGGCGGCCAGGTGTCGGGCGACCAGGCCGCCCAGGGTGCCGGTGCCGCCGGTGATCAGCACCGACTCGGGCAGCGCGGGCGTGTCCGCGGCCGGGGTGCGGACCAGGCGCGGGAGCAGCACGGTGCCGTCGCGCAGCGCGGTGCGGGGCTCGGTGTCCACGGCGGACGGCCAGGGGCCGCCGTCCCCGGCCGGGTCGCGGTCGACCAGGACGAAGCTGCCGGGGTGCTCGGCCTGGGCCGAGGCGACCAGGCCGTGCACGGCGGCGCCCGCGAGGTCGGCGTCCGTGCCGACGGCGCCGCGGGTGAGCAGTACGAGCCGGGAGGCGCCGAGCCGTTCCTCGGCGAGCCAGTCGCGCAGCAGGCCGAGGACAGCGGAGGTGGTGGCCAGCACGGCCCGCGCGTCGTCGCCGGACGGGACCGGCAGGACGACGACGGCCGGGGTGGGCGCGCCCGCGTCGAGGGCGGCGGTCAGCGCGGCGAGGTCCGGGTGGCGGACGGCCCGCGGCAGTCCGGCGTCGTCGGCGCCGAGCACCGCCCAGCCGGTGGTGTCGGGGCTCGCGGTCGGGTCGGTCGCGGGCACCCAGTCCAGGGCGAACAGGGCGTCGTGGACGCCGCGCGCGGCGCCGCCGTCCAGGGCTTCGGGGGTGATCTCCCGGGCGGCCAGCGCGTCGACGGTGAACACGGGGGCGCCGGTGGGGTCGGCGGCCCGCACGGTGGTTCCGCCGGGGCCGCGGGTCAGGGCGACCCGCAGCACGGTGGCGCCGACGGCCTGGAGCGAGACGCCGGTCCAGGCGAAGGGCAGCCTGGTTCCGGCCTCGGCGTCGAGGGCGGCGGCGTGCAGGGCGGCGTCCAGGAGTGCGGGGTGCACGCCGTAGCCGTCGGCCTGGACGTCCTGGGGCAGGGCGACCTCGGCGTAGACGGTGCTGCCGTCGCGCCAGGCGGCGCGCAGGCCCTGGAAGGCGGGGCCGTAGCCGTAGCCGGCCTCGGTGAGCGTCTGGTAGAAGCCGGCCAGGTCGACGGGCCGGGCGCCGTGGGGCGGCCACTGGGCGTGGTCGAAGCCGGCGGCGGGCGCGTGCGCGCCGAGCAGACCGGTGGCGTGGCAGGTCCACGGCGCGTCCTCGCCGGACCGGGAGGAGACCTCCACGGTGCGGTCGCCCGCGCCGTCCGCCGGGCCGACGGCGACCTGGACGGCCACCGCGTCGGCCGCGGTCAGCACCAGCGGGGCCTGGAGCACCAGTTCCCGCAGCAGGGCGCTGCCGGCCTGTTCGCCGGCCCGCAGGGCCATCTCCACGAAGGCCGCGCCGGGCACCAGGGTGCGGCCGAGCACGGTGTGGTCGGCCAGCCACGGGTGGCCGGTCGTGGACAGCCGTCCGGTCAGGACGACGCCGTCGTGGGCGAGCGGGACGGCGGCCCGCAGCAGCGGGTGGCCGGCCGTCACCTGGCCGACGGCGGCGGCGTCGTGCGCCGCGAGGGGCTTGGGCCAGTAGTACTCGCGCTGGAAGGCGTAGCCGGGCAGGGCGACGCGGCGGGCGGGCGGCAGCACTCCGGCGGCGTCCACCGGCACGCCGGCCGTCCAGAGTTCGGCGAGGACGGTCAGGAAGCGCTCGGCTCCGCCGTCGTCGCGCCGCAGGGTGCCGACCGCGGTGAGCGCGGTGCCGGCGTCCTCGGCGGTCTCCTGGAGGGCGACCGAGACCACGGGGTGGGGGCTGCACTCGACGAACACCGAGCGGCCGTCGGCGAGCAGGGCGCGGGTGGCCTGCTCGAACAGGACGGTGGAGCGCAGGTTGTCGTACCAGTACCCGGCGTCCATCCGCGCGGTGTCGATCGGCTCGCCCGTCAGCGTCGAGTAGAGCGGCACCGTGGAGGTGGTCGGGCTGATCCCGGCCAGCTCCGTCAGGACCCGCTCGCGGACCCGCTCCACCTGGGCGGAGTGCGAGGCGTAGTCCACCGGGATCCGGCGGGCCCGCACCTCCCGCTCCTCGCAGAGCGCCATCAGCGCGTCCAGCGCGCCGGGCTCGCCCGAGACCACCGTCGACGACGGCCCGTTGAACGCGGCCACCGAGATCCGGCCGTCGAAGCCGGCGATCAGTTCCTCGACCACCGCGCTGCCCGCGGCGACGGACACCATCCCGCCGTCACCGGCGAGTTCGATCAGCGCCCGGCTGCGCAGCGCGACCACCTTGGCACCGTCCTCGACGGACAGCGCACCCGCGACCACGGCCGCGGCGATCTCGCCCTGCGAGTGGCCGATCACGGCCGAGGGCTCCACACCGTGCGCCCGCCACACCTCGGCCAGCGACACCATCACGGCCCACAGCACCGGCTGGACCACGTCCACCCGGGACAGGTCCGCACCCTCGCGCAGCACCTCGGTCAGCGACCAGTCCGTGTACGGCGCCAGCGCCGCCTCGCACGCGGCCAGCCGGGAAGCGAACACCGGTGACCAGTCGGCGAGTTCCCGCGCCATGCCGACCCACTGGGAGCCCTGGCCCGGGAAGACGAAGGCCACCGAACGGCCGTCGCGCTCCTCGGCGACTCCGGTGACCACCCCGGCCCGGGCCGTGCCCTCGGCGAGTGCCGCCAGCCCGTCCAGCAGGTCGGTCCGGTCGGCGCCGAGCAGCACCGCGCGGTGCTCCAGGTCGGCGCGGGACAGCAGTGCCCGGCCGATCTCCGCCGGGGTGAGCTCGCCGTGTCCGGCCGCGAACTCGCGCAGCCGCGCGGCCTGCGCCGCCAGTGCGGCCCGGGTGCGGGCCGACAGGAACCACGGGAGGACTCCGGAGCCGTTCTCCGGGGCCGCGGCGGTCCCGGAGACGACCGGGGCGGCCTCCAGGATGACGTGGGCGTTGGTGCCGCTCATGCCGAAGGAGGACACGCCCGCGCGGCGCGGCCGGTCCACGGCCGGCCAGGGGCGCGCCTCGGCCAGCAGTTCCACGGCGCCCGCCGCCCAGTCCACGTGACCGCTCGGCGCGGCGACGTGCAGGGTGGCCGGGAGCGTCCCGTGCCGCATCGCCTGCACCATCTTGATGACGCCCGCGACGCCGGCGGCGGCCTGGGTGTGGCCGATGTTGGACTTGATCGAGCCGAGCCAGAGCGGCTCGCCGCCGCGGTCCCGGCCGTAGGTGGCCAGCAGCGCCTGGGCCTCGATCGGGTCGCCGAGCCGGGTGCCGGTGCCGTGCGCCTCGACGGCGTCCACGTCCGAGACGGTCAGCCCCGCGTTGGCCAGCGCCTGGCGGATCACCCGCTCCTGCGAGGGCCCGTTGGGGGCGGTGAGGCCGTTGGAGGCGCCGTCCTGGTTGATGGCGCTGCCGCGCACCACGGCGAGCACCTGGTGGCCGTTGCGGCGCGCGTCGGAGAGCCGCTCCAGCACCAGCACGCCCACGCCCTCGGACCAGCCGGTGCCGTCCGCCTCGGCGGAGAACGGCTTGCAGCGGCCGTCCGCGGCGACGCCGCCCTGCCGGCTGAACTCGGCGAAGATCTCCGGTCCGGCCAGCACCGTGACACCGCCGGCCAGCGCCATCGCGCACTCGCCGCCGCGCAGCGCCTGGGCCGCGAGGTGCAGGGCCACCAGCGAGGAGGAGCAGGCGGTGTCCACCGTGAGGGCGGGGCCCTCCAGGCCGAAGGTGTACGACACCCGGCCGGAGATCACGCTGTTCGAGGTGCCGGCGAGGACGTGCCCCTCGGCGGTGGTGGAGAGGTCGGTGCCGATCCCGTAGTACGACGTGCCGGCGCCGAGGAAGACGCCCACCTGCTCGCCGCGCACCGCGGTCGGGTCGATGCCGGCGTCCTCGAAGGCCTCCCAGGCGGCCTCCAGCGAGAGCCGCTGCTGCGGGTCCATCGCCAGCGCCTCGCGCGGGGAGATCCCGAACAGGGTGGCGTCGAAGCCGGTGGCGTCGGCGAGGAAGCCGCCGCGCAGCGCGTACGGCGCGTCCGCGACCTCGGCCTCCCAGCCGCGGTCGGCGGGGAAGTCGGTCATGCCGTCGCCGCCCTCGGCGAGCAGCCGCCACAGCCGCTCCGGGCTGTCGGCGCCGCCGGGCAGGCGGCAGCTCATCCCGACGATCACGACCGGGTCCTGGTCGGTGGCCGTCGCGGCGGCCCGGACGGGCGCGGGCAGGTCACGGCCGCCGAGCAGTTCGCCGAGCAGGTACTCGGCGAGCGCGGCCGGGCTCGGGTGGTCGAAGACCAGGGTGGCGGGCAGCCGCAGGCCGGTGGCGGCCTGCATCCGGTTGCGCAGTTCCACCGAGGTCAGCGAGTCGAAGCCGGCCTCCTTGAAGGCGCGGCCGGCCGCGACGGCGTCCGGGGAGGCGTGGCCGAGCACCAGGGCGGTCTGCTCCCGGACCAGGTCGACCAGCAGCGGGAGCCGGCCGTCCGGCCGCACCCCGGCGAGCCGCTGGGTGAGGCTCGCGGCGGTCGGGGCGTCGCTGGCCCGGCGCAGCGCGGCGCCGGCCAGCGAGCGCAGCACCGGCGGCGGTCCCGCCGGGTCGTTGCGCAGCGCGGTCACGTCGAGGTTGGAGGTGACCAGGTGCGCGCGGGGCACGGTGCCGGCGACGTCGAACAGGGCCATGCCCTGCGCGGTGGTCAGCGGGGCGCCGACCCTGGCCGCCCGGGCCAGGTCGGCGCCGGTGAGGTGGCCGGTGATGCCGCTGGACTCGGCCCACAGGCCCCAGGCCAGCGAGACGCCGGCCAGGCCGCGGGCCCGCCGCTGGGCGGCGAGGGCGTCCAGGAAGCCGTTCGCGGCGGCGTAGTTGCCCTGCCCGGGCGGGCCGAGCACGGCGGCGACGGAGGAGAACAGCACGAACATCGCGAGGTCGCGGTCGGCGGTCAGCTCGTGCAGGTGGAGCGCGGCGTCCGCCTTGGGGCGCAGGACGGTGGCGAGCTGTTCGGCGGTGAGGGCGGTGACCACGCCGTCGTCGACCACGCCGGCGGTGTGGATGACGCCGGTGAGCGGGTGCTCGGCGGGGATCGCGGCGAGCACCGCGGCCAGCGCGTCCCGGTCGGCGGCGTCGCAGGCCGCGAGGGTCGTGTCGGCGCCCAGGTCCCGCAGCTCGTCGGCGAGTTCGGCAGCTCCCGGGCCGTCGGCGCCGCGCCGGCTGAGCAGCAGCAGGTGCCGCACGCCGTGCTCGGCGACCAGGTGGCGGGCCAGCAGCCCGCCCAGGGTGCCGGTGCCGCCGGTGATCAGGACGGTGCCCTCGGGGTCGAGCGGCACCGGGACGGTGACCACGTTCTTGCCGACGTGCTTGGCCTGGCTGATGTGCCGGAACACGGCGGGCGCCTCGCGGACGTCCCACGCGGTGATCGGCAGCAGCCGCAGCGCACCGGACTCGAACAGGCCGAGCACCTCGGCGAGGATCTCGCCCATCCGCTGCGGGCCGGCCTCGGAGGGGTCGAAGGCGCGGTAGCGCACGCCGGGGTGGTCGGCGGCGACGCTCTCGGCGTCGCGCGGGTCGGCCTTGCCCATGTCGGCGAAGCGCCCGCCCTCGGCGAGCAGCCGCAGCGAGGCGTCCGTGAACTCGCCGGCCAGCGAGTTCAGCACCACGTCCACACCACGTCCGCCGGTGGCGGTACGGAAGGACTCCTCGAAGGCGAGGTCGCGGGAGGAGGCGATGTGGGCGTCGTCCAGACCGGCCGCGCGCAGCGCGTCCCACTTGCCGGGGTTGGCGGTGCCGTACACCTCCAGGCCCAGGTGCCGGGCGAGTTGGACGGCGGCCATGCCGACGCCACCGGCCGCCGCGTGCACCAGGACGGACTCGCCGGGCCGGGCCGCGGCCACATCGACCAGTCCGTAGTAGGCGGTCACGAAGACGACCGGCATCGAGGCGGCCTCGGTGAAGGTCCAGCCGGCCGGGATCCGGGCGAGCCGGCGCCGGTCGGCGACGGCGACGGGGCCGAAGCCGCCGGGGAACAGGCCGAAGACCCGCTCGCCGGGGGCGAGGTCGGTGACCTCGGCGCCGACCTCCAGGACGACGCCGGCGCCCTCGGAGCCCAGCTCGGCGCGCTCGGGGTACATGCCGAGCGCGAGCAGCACGTCGCGGAAGTTCACACCGGCCGCGCGGACGCCGATCCGCACCTCGCCGGGGCCGAGCGGCCGCTCGGCGGTGTCGGCGGGCAGCAGCCGCAGGCTGGTCAGGATGCCGGGCTCGGTGGGGTCGAGGGTCCAGGCGGCGGCGTCCTCGGGGACGGTCAGCGCGGCGGAGGCGGGCACGCGCACCAGTCGGGGCGCGTACAGGGCGCCGCCGCGCGCGGCGAGCTGGTTCTCCCCCAGCTCCACCGCCCGGCGGACCAGCGCCCAGTCGGCCGAGCCGTCGTCGTCGAGCAGCAGGACGCGGTCCGGGTGCTCGGACTGGGCCGAGCGCAGCAGGCCCCACACCGCGGCGCCCGCCGGGTCGGCGGGCTCCTCCCCCGGGTGGACGGCCGCGGCACCGCGGGTGACGACCACCAGGCGGTCGGCCTCGTCCCGGTCGCCGGACAGCCAGCGCCGGGCGGCGTCGAGCGCCCCGGCGGTGGCGGTGCGGGCCCGGGCGGCGTCGTCCGCGCCGGTCGCCTCGACCCGGTGCAGCACCAGGGCCGCGCGGGCGTGGCCGGCCTCGACGGCGGACAGCTCCGCCACCGGGCACTCCTCGGCGGCGGCGGCGCCGGCCGGCAGCGCGCTCCACTCGACCGCGAACAGCGCGTCGCCGGCCTCGGCGCGGCGGCCGTCCGGCTGACCGGTGGGCGCCGGCCGCAGGGTCAGCGAGCGGACGTCGGCCACCGGTGCGCCGGTGGCGTCGGCGACCCGGATCGAGATCGCGTCCCGGCCCGCGGGGGCGAGCCGGACCCGGGCCACGGAGGCGCCGGTGGCGTGCAGGGTCACCCCGGACCAGGCGAACGGCAGCGGCGTCGCGCCGGCGTCGTCGAGGAACCCGCCGACGGTGGTGGCGTGCATGGCCGCGTCGAGCAGCGCCGGGTGGACGCCGTAGCCGGCGGCCTCCTCGGCGGCGCCCGCCGGGAGGGCGATCTCCGCGTAGACGGCGCCCTCGGCCCGCCAGGCCCGGCGCAGCCCGCGGAAGACCGGCCCGTAGCCGTAGCCGGCCTCGGTCAGCCGCTCGTAGTAGCCGTCCAGCTCCACCGGTTCGGCGTCGGCCGGCGGCCAGGCGGAGAGGTCGTACGGTTCGGCGTCCGTCCCGGCGGCCAGGGCGCCGGAGGCGTGCCGGGTCCAGCCGGCCGCGCCGTCGGGCTGGGCGTGGACGGCCACCGGGCGGTCGCCGGCCGGGTCCGGGTCGCCGACCCGCACCTGGATGCGGACGCCGCCGGTGGCGGGGACGGCCAGCGGGGCCTCGACCATCAGCTCGCGCAGCGCGGTGCAGCCGACCTCCCGGCCGGCCCGCAGCGCCAGTTCCACGAAGCCGGTGCCGGGCAGGATCGCCGTGCCGCGCACGGCGTGGTCGGCCAGCCAGGGCTGGGCGGCGAGCGACAGCCGGCCGGTGAGCAGCGCGCCCTCGCCGTCGGCGAGCGGCACGGCGGCGGTCAGCAGCGGGTGCTCGGTCGGCAGCAGGCCGGCGCCGGTCACGTCGGCCCCGGACCGGCCGGGGCGCAGCCAGTAGGGCCGGCGCTGGAAGGCGTACGGGGGCAGGGTGATCCGGCGGGCGCCGCGGTCGGCGAGGACGGCGGACCAGTCCACCGCGGCGCCCCGGGTCCAGGCGGTGGCGACGGCGGCCAGCAGGGTCTCGGCCTCGGGCCGCTCGCCCCGGGAGGCGGGCACCAGTGCGGCGTCGTCCCGGCCGGTGGCGTCCAGGGTGAGGCGCGCCATGGCGGTGAGCACCGCCTCCGGGCCGAGCTCCAGGAAACGGGTCGCGCCCTGGCCGGCGAGCCAGCGCACGCCGTCGGCGAAGCGGACGGCCCCGCGGACGTGCCGCACCCAGTAGTCGGGGGTGCAGATCTCCTCGGCGCCGGCGGCGGTGCCGGTGAGGTTGGAGACCACCGGCAGCCGCGGCGGGTGGTAGGCGAGGCCCTCGGCGACGGCGCGGAACTCGGCGAGCATCGGCTCCATCAGTGCCGAGTGGAAGGCGTGCGAGACCCGCAGCCGGCTGGTCCGGCGGCCCTCGGCGCGCCAGTGCCCGGCCAGGTCGGCGATCGCGTCCTGCGGTCCGGAGACCACGATCGCCCGCGGGCCGTTGACGGCGGCGACGTCGACCCCGTCGTGGGCGGCGAGCGCCTCGGCGGCCCCGGCCTCGTCGATCTCGACGGCCAGCATCGCGCCGCCGGCGGGCAGCGCCTGCATCAGCCGGCCGCGCGCGGCGACCAGGGTGCAGGCGTCGTCCAGCGAGAGCACGCCCGCGACGTGGGCGGCGGCGATCTCGCCGATGGAGTGGCCGAGCAGGAAGTCGGGGCGCACGCCCCAGTCCTCCAGCAGCCGGAACAGCGCCACCTCGAAGGCGAACAGCGCGGCCTGGGTGTGGACGGTCCGGTCCAGCAGGGCCGCCTCGGGGGTGTCCGCCTCGGCGAACATCACCGCGCGCAGCGGGTGGTCCAGCTCGGTGTCGAGCCGGGCGCAGACGGCGTCCAGGGCGTCGGCGAACACCGGGAAGGCGGTGTAGAGGGCGCGGCCCATGCCGGGGCGCTGGGAGCCCTGGCCGGAGAACAGGAACGCCGAGCGGCCGTCGGCGCTCTCGCCGCGCAGCACGCCGGGCGCCTCGGCGCCGGTGGCCAGCGCGCCGAGGCCGGCGAGCAGGCCGGTACGGTCGGCGGCCAGGACGACGGCGCGGTGCGCCAGGCCGGTGCGGCCGGTGGCCAGCGCCAGCGCGATGTCGGCCGGGTCCGGGTCGGTGCCCGTCCCCGCGTCGGCGAAGCCGTGCAGCCGCTCGGCCTGGGCGGCGAGCGCGCTGGGGTCGGCGGCGGACAGCAGCCACGGCAGCGGCGCCCCGGTGGCGGGTGCCGCCGGGCCGCGGGCCGCCGTCTCCTCGACGGGGGCGCTCTCCAGGATGACGTGGGCGTTGGTGCCGCTGACGCCGAAGGAGGAGACGCCGGCCCGCAGCGGTCGGCCGTTCTCGGGCCAGGGCTGCGTGGCGGTCGGCAGCTCGATCGCGCCGGCCGACCAGTCCACGTGCGGTGAGGGCGCGTCCAGGTGGAGCAGGCCGGGCAACTCGCCGTGGCGCATCGCCATGACCGTCTTGATCACCCCGGCGACGCCGGCGGCGGCCTGGGTGTGCCCGATGTTGGACTTCACCGAGCCGAGCAGCAGCGGCCGGTCGGCCGGTCGGTCCTGGCCGTAGGTGGCCAGCAGCGCCTGGGCCTCGATCGGGTCGCCCAGCTTGGTGCCGGTGCCGTGCGCCTCGACGGCGTCGACCTCGGCGGCCGTCAGTCCGGCGTTGGCGAGGGCCTGGCGGATCACCCGCTGCTGGGCGGGGCCGTTGGGGGCGGTGAGGCCGTTGGAGGCGCCGTCCTGGTTGACCGCGCTGCCGCGCAGCACGGCGAGCACCCGGTGCCCGTTGCGGCGGGCGTCGGAGAGCCGCTCGACCAGCAGCATGCCCACGCCCTCGGCCCAGCTGGTGCCGTCCGCCGCCGCCGAGAACGGCTTGCAGCGGCCGTCGACGGCGAGGCCGCGCTGCCGGCTGAACTCGATGAAGGAGTCGGGCGACACCATCACCGTCACGCCGCCCGCGAGGGCGATGCCGCACTCGCCGGAGCGCAGCGCCCCGGCCGCCATGTGCAGGGCGACCAGCGAGGAGGAGCAGGCGGTGTCCACCGTGATGGCGGGGCCCTCCAGGCCGAAGGTGTACGCGAGCCGGCCGGAGGCGACGCTGGTCGTGGTGCCGGTCAGCACGTGGCCCTCGACGCCGTCGGGCAGCACCGCGCCCTGCCCGTAGCCGGAGGAGGTCATGCCGACGAAGACGCCGCCCTGGCTGCCGCGCACGGCGGTGGCGTCGATGCCGGCGTCCTCGAAGGCCTCCCAGGCGGCCTCCAGCAGCAGCCGCTGCTGCGGGTCCATCGCCAGCGCCTCGCGCGGGGAGATCCCGAACAGGCCGGCGTCGAACTCGCCCGCGCCGGTGAGGAAGCCGCCGGAGCGGACGTAGGTGTGCCCCTGCCGGTCGGGGTCCGGGTCGTAGAGGCCCTCGACGTCCCAGCCGCGGTCGGTCGGGAAGTCGACGATCGCGTCCCCGCCGGCCGCGACCAGCCGCCAGAGGTCCTCGGGGCCCTCGACGCCGCCGGGGAAGCGGCAGCTCATGCCGATGATCGCGATGGGCTCGTCGGTGGCGGCGGTGGCCGTCGCGGCCGGGCCGGAGTCGAGCCCGCCGACCAGGTAGCGGGTCATCTCGCCGATGGTCGGGTGGTCGAACACGGCGGTGGCGGGCACCGGGGTGCCGGTGCCGGCCGCCAGGCGCTTGCCCAGTTCGACGGCGGTCAGCGAGTCGAAGCCGAGGTCCTTGAAGGTCCGGCCGGTCTCCAGGCCGCTCGGGTCGGCGTGCCCGAGCACCGCGGCGACCTCGGCGCGGACGACGGCCAGGGTCTCCCGCTCGCGCTCGGCGGCGGACAGTGCGGCGATCCGGCCGCCGAGGGCGGCCGCGCCGTCGGTGCCGGCGGCGGCCGCGGCGGTGCGCGGGCCGGGCAGGTCGGCGAGCAGCGGGCTGGGCCGGGCGGAGGTGAAGGAGGCGGTGAAGGTCGTCCAGTCGACGTCGGCGACGACGACGGTGGTCTCGTCCCGGTCGACGGCCCGGTCCAGCGCGGCCAGGGCCAGCCGCGGGTCCATGGCCGGGATGCCGCGGCGGCTCAGGAAGTCCGCGCCGCGGCCGTCCGGGCCGCCGGACCACGGGCCCCAGGCGACGGAGGTGGCCGGCAGGCCGAGCGACCGGCGGTGCTCGGCCAGGGCGTCGAGGTAGCTGTTGCCGGCCGCGTAGGCGGCCTGGCCGCCGCTGCCCCAGACCCCGGCGATCGAGGAGAACAGCACGAAGGCGTCCAGCGGCACGTCCGCGAGCGCGGCGTGCAGCCGGGCGGCGCCGGCGGTCTTGGCGGCGAGGACGGCCGCGAACTCTGCCGGACCGGTCAGCTCCAGGGCCTCGGTCGGGCCGACCTCGGCGGTGAGGACCACGCCCGCGACGGGGTGCTCGGCCAGCAGCGCGGCGAGCGCGTCGGCGTCGCCGAGGTCGCAGACGGCCACGGTGGCCGGGGTGCCGGCCCCGGTCGACTCGGCGGCGAAGTCGGCGAGTTCCCCGGACGGTGCGGAGGCGACCAGCAGCAGGTGCGCCGCGCCGCGGCCGGCCGCCCAGCGGGCGGCCTGGCGGCCGAGGGCACCGTCGGCTCCGGCGACCAGGACGGTGCCGGTCAGCCGCCGGCCCTCGCCGGCGGGCGCGGGCTCGGGGGCGCGCAGCAGCCGGGCGGCGTAGGTCCCGGAGGACCGTACGGCGCTCTGGTCCTCACCGGTGGCGCCCGAGAGGAGGGCCGCGAGGCGCCGCCCGGCGCGCTCGTCGAGGACCGGCGGCAGGTCGATCAGGCCGCCGGTGCGGTCCGGGTGCTCCAGCGCCAGCGACCGGCCGAAGCCCCAGAGCTGGGCCTGCACCGGGTGTTCCAGCCGGTCGGCCCGGCCGGTGGAGACGGCGCCCCGGGTCAGGGTCCACAGCGGGGCGGTGATCCCGGCGTCCCCGAGCGCCTGCACCAGCGTCAGCGACACCGCCAGGCCGGCGGGCAGCACCGTCCCGGGCAGCGGCTCCTCGGCCAGGCCGGCCAGCGAGACCACGCCGGCGAACGGCTCGGCCGCGGGAAGCGCCGCGCGGAGGGTGTCGGCCAGGGCCGTACGGCCGACGGCCGGGTCGGCCACGACCAGGGTCACGGTCTGCGCACCGGCGGTGCGGATCGCCGCGACCACCTCCTCGGCGGCGGTCTCCTCGGCGGCCACCACCAGCCAGGTGCCGGTCAGGGCGACCGCCCCGCGCGGGGCGTCCACCGGCTTCCAGCCGATCCGGTAGCGCCAGGAGTCCAGCGTCGAGCGGTCCCGGCGGCGGCGCCGCCAGTCGGCCAGCGCGGGCAGCACCGAGCCGAGCAGCTCCGGCGTGTCGTCCAGCCGCAGCGCCTCGGAGAGCTCGGCCAGGTCCTCGCGTTCCACGGCGTCCCAGAACCGGGCCTCGGCCGGGTCGCCCTCGGCCGCCGGGGCGGCGGCCTGCTCCAGCCAGTAGCGCTCGCGCTGGAAGGCGTAGGTCGGCAGCTCGATCCGACGGCCGGCGGGCAGCAGCGTGGTGAAGTCGACGGCCACGCCGGCGGTCCAGGCCTCGGCCAGGGCGGTCAGCAGCTGCTCGGGGCCGCCCTGGCCTCGCCGCAGCGTGCCCAGCACGGCCGTCGCGGTCCCGGCCGCGTCGGCGGTCTCCTGCACGCCGACGGTCAGCACCGGGTGGGGGCTGCACTCGACGAACACCGCCCGGCCGCTGCCGAGCAGCGCGCGGGTGGCTTCCTCGAAGCGCACCGGGGAGCGCAGGTTGTCGAACCAGTACTCCGCGCCCATCCGGGCGGTGTCGATCGGGGTGCCGGTCAGGGTGGAGTAGAGCGGCACGGTGGAGGTCACCGGGGCGACCTCGGCCAGGTCGTCCAGGATGCGCCCGCGCAGCCGGTCGACCTGGGCGGAGTGCGAGGCGTAGTCGACGGGAATGCGGCGGGCCCGTACGTCCTGCTCCTCGCAGAGCGCCATCAGCCCGTCCAGCGCGTCCGGCTCGCCCGAGACCACCGTCGAGGACGGTCCGTTGTACGCGGCCACCGAGATCCGGCCGTCGAAGCCCGCGATCAGCTCCTCGACCACCGCGCTGCCCGCCGCGACGGACACCATCCCGCCGCCACCGGCGAGTTCGACGATGGCCCGGCTGCGCAGCGCGACCACCCGGGCGCCGTCCTCGACGGACAGCGCACCCGCGACCACCGCGGCGGCGATCTCGCCCTGCGAGTGGCCGATCACGGCCGACGGCTCCACACCGTGCGCCCGCCACACCTCCGCCAGCGACACCATCACGGCCCACAGCACCGGCTGGACCACGTCCACCCGGTCCAAGTCCGCGCCCGAACGCAGCACCTCGGTCAGCGACCAGTCCGTGAACGGCGCCAACGCCGCCTCGCACGCGGCCAACCGCGCCGCGAACACCGGTGAGGCCTCGGCGAGTTCCCACGCCATGCCCACCCACTGCGAACCCTGACCCGGGAACACGAACACCACGTCACCCGGGACGACCCGACCCCGGACCACACCCTCGCCGCCGAGCACCGCGAGGCCGTCCAGCAGCGCCTGACGGTCCGCGCCCAGCACCACCGCACGGTGCTCCAGACCCGCCCGCGACAGCAGCGCGGACGCCACATCCGCCACCGACGACTCCGGACGCCCCAGCACGAACTCCCGCAGCCGCTCCGCCTGCGCACCCAGCGCCGCCGGCGTCCGGCCCGACAGCAGCCACGGCAGCACACCCCCGGCCTCCGCGGGCTCCTCGGCCGCCGTCGCGGGCGCGGCCTCCAGGATCAGGTGCGCGTTGGTGCCGCTCATGCCGAACGAGGAGACGCCCGCCCGGCGCGGACGCCCGGCCTGCGGCCAGGGGCGCGCCTCGGACAGCAGCTCCACGGCGCCCGTCGCCCACTCCACGTGCGGGGACGGCTCGTCCGCGTGCAGCGTCGCCGGCAGCACGCCGTGCCGCATCGCCAGCACCATCTTGATCACGCCCGCCACACCGGCCGCGGCCTGGGTGTGCCCGATGTTCGACTTCACCGAGCCCAGCCACAGCGGCTCACCGGCCCGCTCCTGGCCGTAGGTGGCCAGCAGGGCGTGCGCCTCGATCGGGTCGCCCAGCGTGGTGCCGGTGCCGTGCGCCTCGACGGCGTCGACCTCGGCGGCCGCGACTCCGGCGTTGGCCAGCGCCTGGCGGATCACCCGCTCCTGCGACGGGCCGTTCGGCGCCGTCAGACCGTTCGACGCACCGTCCTGGTTGATGGCGGTGCCGCGGATCACCGCCAGCACCTGGTGCCCGTTGCGGCGGGCGTCGGAGAGCCGCTCCAGCATGACCAGGCCGACGCCCTCGGCCAGCCCGAAGCCGTCCGCACCCGAACCGAAGGCCCGGCAGCGGCCGTCCTCGGACAGTCCGCGCAGTCGGCTGAACTCGATGAACAGGCCCGGGGTGGACATCACGGCGGCGCCGCCGGCCAGGGCGAGGTCGCACTCGCCGCCCCGCAGCGACTGGACCGCGAGGTGCAGGGCGACCAGCGAGGAGGAGCAGGCCGTGTCCACGGTGACCGCCGGGCCCTCCAGGCCGAGCGCGTACGCCACCCGGCCGGAGGCGACGCTGCCCGCGCTGCCGGTGACCCGGTAGCCCCCGTAGTTCTCCAGGGCGTGGTCCATCCGCGGGCCGTACTCCTGGGTGGCGACACCGGTGAACACGCCGGTCGCGCTGTGCCGCAGCGTGGTCGGGTCGATCCCGGCGCGCTCGACGACCTCCCAGGCCGTCTCCAGCAGCAGCCGCTGCTGCGGGTCCGCGGCGGCCGCCTCGCGCGGCGAGATGCCGAAGAACGCGGCGTCGAACAGGTCCGCGTCGTACAGGAAGCCGCCCTCGCGGGTGTACGAGCGGCCCGGCTCGTCGGGGTCCGCGTGGTACAGCCGGTCGAGGTCCCAGCCGCGGTTGGCGGGCAGGGTGGAGATCATGTCGCCGCGTTCGGCGACGACCTGCCACAGCTCCTCGGGCGAGCCGATGCCGCCGGGGAAGCGGCAGCCCATCGCGACGATCGCGATCGGCTCGCCCGGGGCGGCGGTCGCGGCCCTGGCCGCCGTCGGCGCCGGGCCGGTGCCGGTGGCGTCGGTCAGCAGGGCGAGCAGGTGGTCGGCGAGCGCGTTCGGCGTGGGGTGGTCGAAGGCGACGGTGGTGGGCAGCCGCAGGCCCGACGCCGCGTTCAGCCGGTTGCGGAACTCCACCGCGATCAGCGAGTCGAAGCCGAGCGCCTTGAACGCGCCGTCCACCGCGATCCCGGCCGGGTCGGCGTGGCCCAGCACGGTCGCGGCACTGGAGCGGACCAGGTCCAGCAGGGTGCGGCGGCGGTCGGCGGCGGGCAGCACGGTCAGCCGGTCGGCCAGGCCGCTCGCCGCCGCGGCGGCCGACGCCCGGCGCAGCGGGGTGCGGATCAGGCCGCGCAGCACCGCGGGGACGGCCTCGGCGCGGCCGGCCGCCTCGGCGACGGCGATCCGGGCCGGGGCGATCAGCGGGCGGCCGTCGGCGAGGGCCGCGTCGAAGAGCGCGAGGCCCTGCTCGGCGGTCATCGGTGCCAGGCCGCCGCGGACCAGGCGGGCCCGGTCGGCCTCGCCGAGCCGGCCGCCCATGCCCTCGCCGTGCGCCCAGAGGCCGGAGAGCAGCGCCTGGGCGGGCAGCCCGAGGGCGTGCCGGTGCTGGGCGAGCGCGTCGAGGAAGCCGTTGGCGGCGCCGTAGCTGCCCTGGCCGGCGGCGCCGACGGTGCTGGCCAGCGAGGAGAAGAGCACGAACGCGCTCAGGTCGAGGTCGCGGGTGAGCCGGTGCAGGTTCCAGGCCGCGTCGGCCTTGGGGCGCAGCACCGCGTCCAGCTGCTCGGGGCGCAGCCGCTGCACGGAGGCGTCGTCGACCACGCCGGCGGCGTGCACCACGGCGGTGAGCGGGTGCTCGGCCGGGACGGCGGCCAGCAGGGCGGCCAGGGCGGCCGGATCGGCCGCGTCGCAGGCGGCGGCGGTGACCTCGGCGTCCAGCCCGGCGGTCAGCTCCGCGAGTTCCCCGGCGGGCAGGCCGCGGCGGCCGACCAGCAGCAGGTGGCGGACCCCGTGCGCGGTGACCAGGTGCCGGGCCAGCAGGCGGCCGATGGCGCCGGTGCCGCCGGTCAGCAGGACGGTGCCGTCCGGGTCGAACGGGGTGCGGGCGGGCTCGGCCCCGGCGTGCGGGGCGGGTCCGGCCTTGACCAGCCGCGGCGCCAGCAGGCGGCCGGCGCGCAGCGCGAGCTGCGGCTCGTCGCCGGCGAGGGCGTCGCGCAGGGCCTCGTCGGTGGGCCGCTCGCCGTCGTGGTCGAGGATCAGGATGCGGCCGGGGTGCTCGATCTGGGCGCTGCGGGCCAGGCCGAGGACGGCGGCCGCGGCGAGGTCGCGCACCTCCTCGTCCGGGCCGGCGGCGAGGGCCTGCCGGGTGAGCAGGACGAGTCGGGAGTCGGCCCGGCCCTCCTCGGCGAGGAAGGCCTGGATCAGCCCGAGGGCGCTGCGGGTCAGGGCGTGGGCGCTCTCGGCGGGGGCGTCGGGGTCGCCGGTGACCGGGACGAGGACGGCCTCGGGCGCCGGGCCGCCGTCGAGCGGCGGCAGGCCCTGGGCGAGGTCGGCCGGGACGGTCCGGACGGCGCCGCCGGTGGCGGTGGTGGCGCCGGTGGCGGCGGGGATCCAGTCGAGCCGGTGGAGCGGGTCGGCGGTGCTCCGGCCGGCGGCCGACCGCTCCGGGTCGACGGCCCGCAGGACGAGCGCGTCGACGTCCAGGACGGCGGCGCCCGCCGGGTCGCTCAGCGTGACGGCGTAGCCGCCCTCGGGGCCGGCGGGCGCGGCGTGCACCCGGACGGCGGTGGCCCCGGCGGCGTGCAGCCGGACGCCGGCGAACGAGAAGGCGAGCCGGGTGGCCGCCGGGTCGCCGTCGAGCAGCAGCACGTGCAGTGCGGCGTCCAGCAGCGCCGGGTGGATGCCGAAGCCCTCGGTCGGGAGCGTCTCGGGGAGGGTGATCTCGGCGAACAGCTCCTCGCCGCGCCGCCAGGCGGCGGTCAGGCCCTGGAAGGCCGGGCCGTAGGCGTAGCCGCGCCCGGCCAGGCCGGGGTAGGCGTCCTGGACCGCGAGCGGGACGGCGCCGGCGGGTGGCCAGGCGCCCTGCGGCGCGGGCGCGGCGGCCGGTCCGGCGATCAGCGCGCCGGTGGCGTGCCAGGTCCAGGGGCGGTCCTCGGCGGCGGCCCGCGGGCGGGAGTGGACGGTGACGGGGCGGCGGCCCGCCTCGTCCGGCGGCAGCAGCACCACCTGGATCTGGACGGAGCCGTCGGCCGGGAGGACCAGCGGGCTCTGGAGGGTGAGCTCCTCCAGGTGCGGGTGGCCGCAGCGCAGGCCCGCGTGCAGCGCGAGGTCGACGAGCGCGGAGCCGGGCAGCACGACCGCGCCGTTGACCACGTGGTCGGCGAGCCAGGGCTGGTCGGCGGTGGCGAGCCGGCCGGTGAGGACGAGGGTGTCGTCGCCCGCGAGGGTGACGGCGGCGCCGGCCAGCGGGTGGTCGGCGGGGTCGAGGCCGAGACCGGTGGCGTCGGTCGAGCCGGCGCCGGGCGCCAGCCAGTACCGCTCGCGCTGGAAGGGGTAGGTGGGCAGCGGGACCCGCCGGGCGGAGCCGGGGAAGGCGTCCGCCCAGTCCACCGCGACGCCGGCGACGTACGCCTCGGCGAGCGCGCCGAGGAACCGCTCGGGGCCGCCGTGGTCGCGGCGCAGGGTGCCGAGGGCGGCGCCGCCGCGGCCGTCGGCCTCCAGCGTCTCCTGGACGCCGACGGTGAGCACGGGGTGCGGGCTGGACTCGACGAAGGTGCGGTGGCCGGCCGCGAGCAGCGCCCGCACGGTGGGCTCGAAGCGCACCACATGGCGCAGGTTGCGGAACCAGTAGTCGGTGTCGAGTTCGGTGGTCGCCAGCAGGCCGCCGGTGACGGTGGACCAGAAGGCCGTGTGGCCTTCGCGCGGCTCGATCCCGGCGAGGGCCTCGGCCAGTTCCTCGCGCAGCGGGTCGACGGCCGGCGAGTGCGAGGCGTAGTCGACCGGGACGAGCCGGGCGCGGACGTCCTGGGCCTGGCACCGGGCGACGAACTCGTCGAGGGCCTCGGCCTCCCCCGCGACCACGGTGGCGGACGGACCGTTGTGCGCGGCGACGGTGATCCGGCCGTCGAAGCGGGCGATGCGCGCCTCGACCTCGGCGGTCGGCAGCGGGATCGACGCCATGCCCCCGGTGCCCGCGATGGCGCGAAGGTAGCGGCTGCGCAGGGCGACGATCCGGGCGGCGTCGGCCAGGGTGAGGCCGCCGGCGACGTGCGCGGCGGCGATCTCGCCCTGGGAGTGGCCGATCACGGCGGCGGGGACGACGCCGGAGTGCCGCCAGAGCTTCGCCAGCGACACCATCACGGCGAACAGCGCGGGCTGCACCACGTCGACGCGCTCCAGCGAGGGGGCGCCGGGGGCGCCGTGCAGCACGTCGATCAGCGACCAGTCGGTGTGCGGGGCGAGGGCCTCGGCGCACGCGGTGAGTTCGGCGCGGAAGACCTCGGAGGAGGCGTACAGCTCGGCGGCCATGCCCTCCCACTGGGAGCCCTGGCCGGGGAAGACGAACACGGGGCCGTCGGGGGCGCCGGCCGTGCCGGTGGTCAGGTTGGCGGCGGGCAGGTCCCGGGTCAGCGCGTCCAGGCCGGCCAGCAGCTGCTCGCGGTCGGCGGCGACCACCACGGCGCGCCGGTCGAAGGCGGCCCGGGCGGTCAGCGACAGGCCGAGGTCGGCGAGGGACGCGGCGGCGGCCGGCGCGGCGCCGGTGCGGACGGCCTCGGCCAGCCGGGCGGCCTGGGCGCGCAGCGCGGCGTCGCCGTGGGCGGAGAGCGGGAACGGCAGCGGGCCGGTCCCGGTGGCGGCGGGGGCCGCCGGGGCGTCCTGCGGCACGCTCTCGACGATCATGTGGGCGTTGGTGCCGCTGATGCCGAAGGAGGAGACCGCGGCGCGGCGCGGACGTCCGCGCTCGGGCCAGTCCCGGGCCTCGGTCAGCAGCCGGACGCCGCCGGCGCTCCAGTCCACCCGGCTGGAGGGGGTGTCCGCGTGCAGGGTGCGCGGCAGCGTGCCGTGCCGCATCGCCTGCACCATCTTGATGATCCCGGCGACGCCGGCGGCGGCCTGGGTGTGCCCGATGTTGGTCTTCACCGAGCCGAGCCAGAGCGGCTCGCCGTCGCGGTCCCGGCCGTAGGTGGCCAGCAGCGCCTGGGCCTCGATCGGGTCGCCGAGGGCGGTGCCGGTGCCGTGCGCCTCGACGGCGTCCACGTCGGCGGCGGCGAGTCCGGCGCCGGCCAGCGCCTGGCGGATCACCCGCTCCTGGGAGGGGCCGTTGGGCGCGGCGAGGCCGTTGGAGGCGCCGTCCTGGTTGATGGCGCTGCCGCGGATCACTGCGAGCACCGGGTGGCCCAGCCGCTCGGCGTCGGAGAGCCGTTCCAGGGCCAGCAGGCCCACGCCCTCGCCCCAGCCGGTGCCGTCGGCGCCCTCGGCGAAGGCCTTGCAGCGGCCGTCGGCCGACAGGCCCTGCTGCTTGCTGAACTCGATGAACATGCCGGGCGTCGCCAGCACGGTGGCGCCGCCGGCCAGGGCCATGTCGCACTCGCCGAGGCGCAGCGACTGGGCGGCGAGGTGCAGGGCGACCAGCGAGGAGGAGCAGGCCGTGTCGACGGTGACCGCCGGGCCCTCCAGGCCGAGCACGTAGGCGATCCGGCCGGAGGCGACGCTCGCGGTGTTGCCGGTCAGCAGGTGGCCTTCGAGGTCGGCCGGGGCCTGGTGCAGCCGGGGGCCGTAGTCCTGGGCGGTGGCGCCGACGAACACGCCGGTGCGGCTGCCGCGCAGCACGGCCGGGTCGACGCCGAGGCGCTCGACGGTCTCCCAGGCGGTCTCCAGCAGGAGCCGCTGCTGCGGGTCCATGGCGAGGGCCTCGCGCGGGGAGATGCCGAAGAAGGCCGCGTCGAAGCGGGTCGCGTCGGTCAGGAACGCCCCGGCGGGGGTGAGCGTGCCGGTCGGGTTGCGGCCCTCGTCGGCGTAGACGCCCGCGATGTCCCAGCCGCGGTCCTCGGGGAAGGCGCTGACCAGGTCGCGGCCGTCGAGGACCGCCTGCCACAGGGCCTCGGGGGTGTCGATGCCGCCCGCGTAGCGGCAGCTCATCGCGACGATCGCGATCGGCTCGTCGCTCACGGCGCCGGGGGCGGGCGTCGCGGGCGCGACGGCGGCGGGCTCGCCGTAGAGCAGGCCGGACAGGTGCTCGGCCAGGCGCAGCGGGGTCGGGTGGTCGAAGACCAGGGAGTCCGGCAGCCGCAGCCGGGTGGCCGCGGCGAGGCGGTCGCGCAGTTCCACGGCGGTGAGCGAGTCGAAGCCCAGGTCGCGGAAGGTGAGCCGGGCGTCCACGTCGCCGGGGGTCTCGTAGTCGAGGACGGCGGCGACCTGGGCGCGGATCTGGTGCAGCAGCGCCCGCTCGTCCCGCCGCTCGGCGGCGGGCCCGGTCGGGGCCTCGACCGGGGCCGGCGCGGCAGGAGCGGGTTCGACGGCCGGACGGGCGGCCGCGTCCAGCCAGAAGCGGCGGCGCTGGAAGGCGTAGGTGGGCAGGTCGACCGGTCGGGGGGCGTGGCCCGCGAAGAGGGCGTCCCAGTCCAGCGGCGCGCCGGCGGTGTACAGCCGGGCGACGGCGCCGAGCAGGGTCTCCGCGTCGTCGCGGTCCTTGCGCAGGGCCGGGGCCAGCAGGCCCTGGGCGCCGGCCTGCCGGGCCATCGCGCAGAGCACTCCGTCCGGGCCGACTTCGAGGAAGCGGGTGACGCCCTCGCGGTGCAGGGTGTCGACGCCGTCGGCGAAGCGGACGGCCTCGCGGACCTGCCGGACCCAGTAGTCGGGGGTGGTGAGCAGGCCGGGCTCGGCGATCCCGCCGGTCAGGTTGGAGACGATCGGGATGCGCGGCTCGGCGAAGGTCAACCCGCCGAGCACAGCGGCGAATTCGGTGAGCATCGGCTCCATCAGCGCCGAGTGGAAGGCGTGCGAGACCGTCAGCCGGCTGGTCTTGCGACCCTCGGCCTTCCAGCGGGCCGCGAACTCCTCGACCACCTCGACCGGACCCGAAACCACCACCGAGGTCGGGCCGTTGACGGCCGCGACATCGAGCCGGTCACCGATCTCCGAACGCACCTCCGCCTCGGCGGCCTGCACCGCCAGCATCGCCCCACCGCTCGGCAGCGCGTCCATCAGCCGACCGCGCGCCGCCACCAGCGCACAGGCGTCCGCCAGCGAGAACACGCCCGCCACATGGGCGGCCGCGATCTCACCGATCGAGTGCCCGAGCAGGAAATCCGGGACCACTCCCCAGGATTCGAGCAGCCGGAACGACGCCACCTCGACCGCGAACAGCCCGGCCTGAGCCCACACCGTACGGTCCAGATCCTCGACGCCCTCGAACACCACGCCGCGGACCGATCCACCGAGCAGCGGGTCGAGCTCCGCGCACAGCTCGTCGAAAGCGGTCGCGAAGGCGGGGTGGGCCTCGTACAGGCCCCGGCCCATGCCGACCCGCTGCGAGCCCTGCCCGGTGAACAGGAACGCCGTCCGCCCCTCGTCCGTCTCCCCCGAGACCACCCCGCGCACCGGCTCGCCGGCGGCCAGCGAGCCGAGGCGGCGCAGCAGTTCGTCCCGGCCGCGGCCGAGCACGGCGGCCCGGTGGCCGAAGGCCGCGCGGGTGGTGGCCAGCGAGTGGCCGATGTCGGCCGGGTCGGCGGCGGGGGTGGCCTCCAGGTGGGCGCGCAGCCGGGCGGCCTGCTCGCGCAGCGCGTCCTCGGTGCGGCCCGACAGCGGCCAGAGCACCGGCGCGTCGGCGTCGGCGGTCCGCTCGCGCGGGTCCTCGGCCCGGCCGGGCCACTCCGCGAGCACGACGTGGCAGTTGGTGCCGCCCATGCCGAAGGAGCTGACACCCGCGATCCGCGGGCCCTCGGGCCAGGGTTCGAGGGCGGTCTGCACCCGCAGGCCGAGGTCGTCCAGGGGGATGCGCGGGTTGGGCCGTTCGAAGTTGAGGCTCGGCGGGAGCTGCCGGTTGGCCACCGACAGGACGGCCTTGAGCAGGCCGGCCGCGCCGGCGGCGCCTTCGAGGTGGCCGATGTTGGTCTTGGCGGAGCCGACCCGCAGCGCGGCGTCGGGGGTGCGGCCGGCGCCGAGGACGGCGCCGAGG
Source organism: Kitasatospora sp. NPDC048715 (assembly GCF_043198905.1). Classification (NCBI taxonomy): domain Bacteria; kingdom Bacillati; phylum Actinomycetota; class Actinomycetes; order Kitasatosporales; family Streptomycetaceae; genus Kitasatospora; species Kitasatospora sp. NPDC048715. Next base: position 189,556 of record NZ_JBICVH010000008.1, read on the forward strand.
GCCGCCGCCTCGACCGGGTCGCCGACGGCCGTGCCGGTGCCGTGCAGTTCGACGTAGCGCACCGCGTCGGGGGCGATCCCGGCGCGCCGGTAGGCGGCGCCGAGCACGTCGGCCTGGGCGTCGCGGCTGGGGGTGGTCAGGCTGTCGCCGCCGCCGTCGTTGTTGACGGCGCTGCCGCGGATGACGGCGTAGATCCGGTCGCCGTCGGCGACGGCCCGGGCGACGGTCTTGAGGGCGACGACCACGCCGCCCTCGCCGCGGACGTAGCCGTTGGCGCGCTCGTCGAAGGTGTAGCAGCGGCCGTCCGGGGAGAGCGCGCCGAAGCGGGCCGCGCCGACGGTGCTCTCCGGGGCCGCGATCAGGTGCACGCCGCCGGCCAGGGCGAGGGTGGCCTCGCCGCGCCGCAGGCTGTCGGCGGCGACGTGCACCGCGACCAGGGAGGAGGACTGTCCGGCGTCGACGGTCATGCTGGGGCCGCGCAGGCCGACGGCGTAGGAGACCCGGTTGGCGATCAGGCCGCGCTGCAGGCCGGCCAGCGAGTGCGGGCCGATCTGCGCGGTGCCGCCGCGCTGGGCGAGGGTGGCGTAGTCGGAGGCCATCACGCCGACGAAGACGCCGGTCCGGCTGCCGCGCAGGGCGTCCGGCACGATCCGGGCGTCCTCCAGCGCCTCCCAGCTCAGCTCCAGCATGAGCCGCTGCTGCGGGTCCATGGCGGTGGCCTCGCGCGGCGAGATGCCGAAGAAGCCCGGGTCGAACCCGTCGATCCGGTCGAGGAAGCCGCCGCGGCGCGGGACGTCCCGCTCGGCGAGGTCGCCCCGGTCGAGGGGGACGTCACCGATCGCTTCCACGCCGTCGCACAGCAGCTTCCAGAAGGCCCGCGGGGTCGCGGCGCCCGGCAGTCGGCAGGCGAGTCCTACGACGGCGATGGCAGCGTCATCGGCATGGACCTCAGGCATGGGACACCTCAACACGTAATGCGCCGGAAATAGCCGAACGGAATTCACGGGTGGAATTGCCCACCCGTCGACCTGGGCGGATTGGCGTTTCGCAAGGGCCACCGCGGTCCGCCGGGTGGAATTCCCCGGCGTACCCGATGGCGCGTCATCCGCGAGCTTAGGGAGCGAACCGACCGGCACCAACCCCTAAGCAGGGCGGATGCCGGCCCCCGGTACCGGCCCCACAGTTAGGGGTGCCGGTCCGGGGACTTCCGGCCGGGGACCCCGGTCCCGGGGATTCCCACCGGGCGGTGCGGGGTTCGCCGGGTCAGCGGTTCTTGCGCTGGAACGAGCGCACCGACAGCGGCACGAAGACCACCAGGAGGCCCACCGACCACAGCAGCGTCGCGGCCACCGGGTGGTCCACCGGCCAGGCGTGCGAGCCGGTCACCGTCCCCGGGTTGCCGAACAGCTCGCGGCAGCCGGCGGTCAGGGCGCTGAGCGGGTTCCACTCGGCGATGAACCGCAGCCAGGCGGGCATCCCGTCGGTCGGCACGAAGGCGTTCGACAGCATGGTCACCGGCATCACGAGCAGCGTGAGCTGCTGCGCCATCTGCTCGTTGGGGACCTTCAGGCCGAAGAAGCAGCCGACCCAGCTGAGCGCGTAGCGCATCAGCACCAGCAGCCCGAAGCCGGCCAGGGCGTTCAGCAGCCCGTCGGAGGCGCGCCAGCCGACCAGCAGGCCGGCCACCGCCATGATGGCCACGCTGAGCAGGCCGCCGACCATGTCGGAGGCGGTGTGCCCGAAGGCGACCGCGACCCGCGACATCGGCATCGAGCGGAACCGGCTCATCAGTCCGCGCGAGACGTCGGCGGCGACCCTCTCGATCACCGCCACCACCGAACTGGCCGTCACCATGGCGAACAGCCCGGGCATCAGGTAGGCGCGGTAGTCACCGCCGCCCGGAATCCGGATGGCGCTGCCGAAGACGTAGCCGAACAGCAGCACCATCACGGCGGGGAAGATCAGGGCGGCGATCAGTGAGCCGGGCTCCTGGCGCAGCCGGCTGAACTCGCGCCCGACGAGGACGAAGCCGTCCGACAGGGCCCAGCGCAGGCGGGTCACCGGGGTCCGGCGGGCAACGGGGGTGCTCTGGACGGTCATCAGGCGTGGTCCTTGACTCTGTCGTCGGCTCGGGCGCCGGCCGGGGCGTCGCCGTCGGTTTCGGTGTCGGCCGGGGCCGAGCGGTCGGTCAGGCGCAGGAACACCTCGTCGAGGGTGGGGCGGCGCAGGCTGACGTCGGCGACCTCGATCCCCGCCCGGTCCAGCTCCCGGACGAGTGCGGAGACCCGCACGGTGCCGTCCGCGGACGGCACGCTCAGGCTGTTCTCGCCGGTCCCGGTCGGCTCGGCCCCGGTCAGCCGGTGCAGCACGGCGGAGGCCTGCGGCAGCAGCGCCGGGTCCTCGACGACCACGTCGAAGCGGTTGCCGATCGTCGACTTGAGTTGGTCGGGGGTGCCGTCGGCGATCACCCGGCCGTAGTCCACCACCGCGATGTCGTCGGCCAGTTGGTCGGCCTCGTCCAGGTACTGGGTGGTGAGCAGCACGGTGGTTCCCTCGGCGACGAGCTCCCGCACGCAGTCCCAGATCTCGCCGCGGCTGCGCGGGTCGAGGCCGGTGGTCGGCTCGTCCAGGAAGAGCACCTGGGGGCGCAGGATCAGGCTGGCGACGAGGTCGAGCCGGCGGCGCATGCCGCCGGAGTAGCCGCGCACCTGCCGGTCGGCCGCCTCCATCAGGCCGAAGCGCTCCAGGAGTTCGTCGGCCCGCTGGTGCACCTGCCGACGGGGCAGGTGGTAGAGCCGGCCGAACATCCGCAGGTTGCCGCGGCCGGTCAGCTTCTCGTCCACCGCGGCGAACTGCCCGGCCAGGCCGATCACCGAGCGCACCCGGTCGGCCTCGCGGACCACGTCAAGCCCGGCGATCCGGGCGTGCCCGGCGTCCGGGTCCATCAGGGTCGCGAGGATGTTCACCGCGGTGGTCTTGCCGGCGCCGTTGGGGCCGAGCACCCCGCAGACCGTCCCGGCCGGGACGGCGAGGTCGAGCCCTCGTAGGGCGTGGACCTCGCCGAAGTGCTTGTGCAGTCCTTCGGCGAGGATGATCGGGTCCGCCATGATCCCTCCACTGGGAAGTGCCGTGTGCGCGGGTCGCGCCGTACGCGGTCGTGGTGCGGTCGCGGCCGACCCGCGCCGGGGAGCCGTGCGCCGACGCCGGGTCAGCTCGCCGACAGCGGGAACTCCCGCAGGCCGCGAATGATGAAGGAGCCCCGCCGGCGCACCGGCCCGGCCTGCCGCAGCCCGGGCATCCGGGAGATGAGGGTCCGGTAGGCCACCTCGGCCTCGAACCTGGCCAGCGGCGCGCCCAGGCAGTAGTGGATGCCGGCCGAGAACGCCAGGGTGTCGTTGCGGCTGACCCGGGTGATGTCGAAGCGGGCGGGGTCGGGGAAGACCTGCGGGTCCCGGTTGGCCCCGGCGGCCACGATCGCCAGCTCGCTGTCGACGGGCAGCACGACACCGCCCAGCTCGACCGGCTCGTGGGCGATCCGCCGGTAGGTCTGCACCGGCGGGTCGTGGCGCAGCGTCTCGTTGACCACGTTCTGGGCCAGTTCCGGGTCCTCGGCCACCATCCGCCACTGCTCGGGGTGGCGCAGCAGCGCCAGGATGCCGTTGCCGATCAGGTTGACGGTGGTCTCGGTGCCGGCCAGCGGCAGGAACATGCACAGCGGCAGCAGTTCGTCCATGCTCAGGCTGCCCTCGTCGACCAGCGGCAGCATCCGGCTGATCATGTCCTCGCGCGGCTCGACCCGGCGCTGCTCGACGATCCGGGTGAACAGCTCGGTCATCCCGGCGATGGCGGCGTCCACGCTGCGCGCCTTCTCGTAGGTGACCACGCCGTCCAGCAGCGGGACGATCTCCCGGCTGAGGTGGTGGAAGTGCTCCCGGTCCTCCTCGGGGATGCCGACCAGGTCGCCGATCACCGCGGTCGGCAGGTGGTGGGCGAAGGCGGTCATCAGGTCGAACCGGTCGCCCTGGGCCAGGATGTCGTCGATCAGCCGGTGGCAGATCTCCTCGGCCCGGCCGCGCCATCGCTCGACGACGCGCGGGTTGAGGGTGGGCATGGTCATCCGGCGCAGCCGGGTGTGGTCCGGCGGGTCGAGGCCGAGCATGGAGTTGTCGAAGTTCATGAACTCCGGCACCTTCTCGCCGTCGGCCCTGCGCACGCCGAAGCGCTTGTCCCGCAGCACCTGGTTGGCGAGTTCGTGGTCGGTGGTGACCCAGGTGCCCAGCGGGCTGCGGTAGACCCGGCCCCGCGCCCGGATCTCCTCGTACGCGGGGTAGGGGTTGTCCGGCGCGCTCAGCACCTTCGCGTAGGGATCGCCCTGGGCGGCGAGCTTGCGCACCAGGTCGTGGAAGAAGCGCATCTGCGCCCGGAGTTGCCGCTCACTCGACTCCATCGTCCCGTGCCCCTTCAGCCTCCGCGAATGGGGCCGAGCGTAGACACGGCCGTAACAGGGCCGACACCCCTATCCGGGGCCCGGGCAGGTGTTTAGGGGCCGGGCCCGGGAGCCGGTCGCGACGTCCGGGGCCGCGCGGGGCGGGTCCGGGTGTCAACCGTTCGATCGCGGGAAGTTCCACCGGACGGATATCACCAGGTCGATCCGGGCGCGGCGGTGCGGGCCGGACACTGGTGGGACCTCGGAGAACGGAGACCAAGACCGTGCCAGCGATCGTCGTTTCGAACCTGCGGATGCAGTACGGCCAGAAGGTCGTCGTCGACGACATCTCGTTCGAGGTGCAGGAGGGGGAGATCTTCGGCATCCTCGGCCCCAACGGCGCCGGGAAGACCACGACGGTCGAGTGCATCGCCGGGCTGCGCAAGCCCGACGGCGGGAGCATCTCGGTGCACGGCCTGGACCCCCAGCACGACGCCGCCAAGCTGCACCGCATCCTGGGCATGCAGCTGCAGAAGAGCGAGATGCCGGACAAGCTGCGGGTCGCCGAGGCGATGGAGCTGTACGCCTCCTTCTACGACGACCACGCGGACTGGCGGGAGCTGCTCGCCGAGCTGAACCTGCTGGACAAGATGAACAGTCCGTTCGCCAGCCTGTCCGGCGGCCAGAAGCAGCGGCTGTCCATCGCGCTGGCGCTGGTCGGCAACCCGAAGGTGGCCGTGCTGGACGAGCTGACCACCGGTCTGGACCCGGCGGCCCGGCGGGACACCTGGGAGCTGATCGAGCAGGTCCGCGCCCGGGGCATCACCGTCGTCCTGGTCACCCACTTCATGGAGGAGGCCGAGCGGCTCTGCGACCGGCTGGCCCTGATCGACGGCGGCCGGATCGTCGCGCTGGACACCCCCGCCGGCCTGGTGGCCGGGGTGGGCGCCGAGCAGAAGGTGCGCTTCCGCCCGACCTCCCCGCTCGACGACCACATCCTGACCTCGCTGCCCGAGGTGACCTCGGTCCAGCGGCACGGCTCCCAGGTGGAGGTCACCGGCACCGGCAACCTGGTGTACGCCGTCACCTCGGCGCTCGCCCGGAACCAGATCGTCGCGGCCGACCTGCGCGCGGAGCTGGCCAGCCTGGAGGACGCGTTCCTCGCCCTGACCGGCCGCCGGTTCGACCACCCCTCCCACTGATCCCCGGCCCGTAGCCGACCCCCGACCCCTAGAAGGAGAACCCCCGTGCGGGCGATGAACCGGCTCACGGCCGTGGAGTTCAAGCTCTTCCTGCGAGACCCGGCCGCGTACTTCTGGACGCTGCTCTTCCCGGTCGTCCTGGTGGTGATCATCGGCAGCATCCCGTCCTCCCGCGAGTTCAAGGCCGAGATCGGCCAGCGCGCCATCGACTCCTACACGCCCGTCACCGTGGTGCTGGCCTTCGCGATGACCGGTCTGTTCATCACCCCGGGCTACCTGGTGGGCTACCGGGAGAAGGGCATCCTGCGCCGGCTGTCGACCACGCCGGTGGGCCCGGCCCGGGTGCTGATCGCCCAGTTGGTGGTCCAGATCACCGTGGCGATCGCCACCACCGTTCTGGTGCTCGCGACCGCGCGCCTGCTGTGGGACGTCAAACTGCCGAGCAACCCGCTCGGCTTCGTGCTGACCTTCCTGCTCTCGGCCACCGCGGTGCTGTCCATCGGGCTGTTCGTCGCCTCGGTGCTCAAGACCACCAAGGCCGCCACCGGCGCGGGCAGCATGCTGTTCTTCCCGCTGATGTTCTTCGCGGGCCTGTACGTGCCCCGCGACCAGATGCCCGCCGCGGTCAACCGGATCGGTGACTTCACCCCGCTCGGCGCCTCCGTCCAGGCCTTCGGCGACGTGGCCAAGGGTCACCTGCCGGGCACCACCGCCCTGTTGGTCCTCGTCGGCTACACGGTGGTCTTCGGTGTCCTGGCCGCACGGCTCTTCCGCTGGGAGTAGGCCCGGGCCGGACGTCCGCGCCGGGAGTAGGCCTAGGCTGGAGGTCCGCGGTCACGGGCGGTCGCGGCGGGGCGGGAGCCGGGGAAGCAGCGGGGGCCGAGGAGCAGCACCATGAAGAGCGACGAACCGATCAACCTGCGCCGCTTCCTCACCCCGCTGCCCGTCGTGCTGCTGGGCGTGTCCACCGTGCTGTGCGTCGTGCAGCCGGAGGAGGGGGCGGCCACCGCACGGGTCACGGTCTTCCCGCTGGTCGTGGTGACCGCCGCGTGGACGCTGGCGATGTACACCCTGCGGTCGCCGCAGTGGACGGGCCGCACCGGCCCGATGCTGACGTACGTGGCGGGCCAGCTGGTGCTGGCCGCACTGCTGATGACCCAGCACCCGATCTTCTTCGTGTTCGCCGTGATCGGGTTCGTCCAGGCCTACGACCTGCTCCCGCCGCAGTGGGCCTTCGTCAGCGTCGGCGCCACCTCGCTGATCATCAACCTGATCCCCGGCGGGGTGCCGGACAGCTCCCGGCGGATCGCCATCGCGGCTGCCTCGGTCTGCCTCCAGACCTGCCTGATCGGCCTGTTCGGCAACCTGTCGCACCGCTTCAACGAGCGCAACGAGGAACGCTGCCGGCTGGTCACGGAGTTGAAGACGGTGATCGGCGAGAACAACGGCCTGCACGCCCAACTGCTGATCCAGGCCCGGGAGGCGGGCATCCAGGACGAACGCCAGCGGATGGCCCGGGAGATCCACGACACCATCGCCCAGGGGCTGGCCGGCATCATCACCCAGCTCCAGGCCGCCGACCGGGCCCGGCCGCAGTCCGAGCAGCGCGAGTGGCACCTCGAACAGGCCCGGGGGCTGGCCCGGGAGAGCCTCACGGCGGCCCGGCGCTCGGTGGCCGCGCTGCGGCCGGCGGAGCTGGAGGAGGCGCACCTGCCGAACGCGATCCGGGAGCTGGCCCAGCGCTGGTCGGCGCGGGCGGACGTGCCGGCCTCGGTGGAGACCACCGGTGATCCCGTCCCGCTGCTGACGGAGATCGAGGTCGCCCTGTTCCGCGCCGCCCAGGAGACCCTGGCGAACATCGCGAAGCACGCCGCTGCCAGTAAGGTCAGACTGACCATTTCCTACCTGGAGGACACGGTCATGCTGGACGTTCACGACGACGGGGTCGGCTTCACCGTGACCGACCTCGACGGGCCGCCGCCCGCCGACGGCGACAGCGGGTACGGGCTGGACGGCCTGCGCCGACGGCTCGACCGGGTGCTCGGGACACTGACCGTGGAGAGCGCCCCGGGCTCGGGCACCGCGGTGAACGCGAGCGTGCCCGCGATCCGCCGGGGCGGCACCGCATGAGCGAACAGTCCGCCCCCGTAAGGCTGCTGATCGTCGACGACCACCCGATCGTCCGGGACGGCCTGCGCGGCGCGTTCGCCGACAGCCCGGAGTTCGAGGTCGTCGGCGAGGCCGGCAACGGCGCCGAGGCGCTCGACCGGGTCGCCGAACTGAAGCCCGACCTGGTGCTGATGGACCTGCGCATGCCGGTGATGGACGGTGTCACCGCGATCCACCGGCTCGGCGAGAGCGCGCCCGGGGTGCGGGTGCTGGTGCTGACCACCTTCGACACCGACAACGACGTGCTGCCCGCGATCGAGGCCGGCGCCACCGGCTACCTGCTGAAGGACGCGCCCACCGAGGAGCTGCTGCGCGCGGCCCGGGTCGCGGCCCGGGGCGACGCGATGCTCTCCCCCGCCATCACCAAACGGCTGATGGACCGGGTGCGCCGGCCCAGCCTCGGCGTGCTGAGCGCCCGTGAGCTGGAGGTGATGCGGCTGGTCGCCCACGGCTCCTCCAACAAGGAGGTCGCCGGCAAGCTGTTCATCACCGAGGCCAGCGTCAAGACGCACCTGCTGCGGATCTACGACAAGCTCGGGGTCCGCGACCGGGCGGGCGCGGTCGGCGAGGCGTTCCGGCGCGGTCTGGTGACCTGACCCGGAACGCCCCGCCGGCCCGCCGTCAGCTCCCCAGCTCGTCGTCGATCAGGGCGAAGATGTCCTCGGCCGTCGCGGACTCCAGGTCGCTGTCGTCGTGCTCCGGCCGCGGCCCGTCGGCGTCCCGCAGCCGGTCGAGCAGCTGCTCCAGCCTGGCGCGGGCCCCGGCCCGTTCCGCCCCGGCCAGCGCGACCAGGTCGGCCTCCATTCCGGCCAGCCGGCCGAGCAGGTCCTCCACCGGGTCGGCCTGCGGCAGCAGGCTCTCCCGCAGGTGGCGGGCGAGCGCGGCCGGGGTCGGGTGGTCGAAGACCAGGGTCGGGGGCAGCCGCAGGCCGGTGGCGGTGTTCAGCCGGTTGCGCAGCTCGACCGAGGTCAGCGAGTCGAACCCGAGGTCCTTGAACGGCCGGTCGGCCGCGACGGCGTCCGTCGAGCCGTGTCCGAGGACCACCGCGGCGTTCCCGGTGACCAGGTCCAGCAGGGCCGCGTCGCGCTGGGCGTCGGCCATCACGGCCAGCCGCTCGGCCAGCGCCGGGCCGTCCGGGCGCCGGTTGTCGGCGGCCCGGCGGACCGGTTGGCCGACCAGCGCCCGCAGCAGCGCGGGCACCGGGTGGGCGGCGGCGCGCAGCACGCCCAGGTCGATGTCGACCGGCACCAGGTGGGAGCGGCCCGTGGTGCGCGCCCGGTCGAACAGGGCGAGCGCCCGGGCGGTGGACAGCGGCGCGCTGAGGCTGCCGGCCCGGGCCTGGTCGACCTTCCCGAGGTGGCCGGTGAGCCCGCTGGCCTGCTCCCACAGCCCCCAGGCCAGCGACTGGCCGGCCTGGCCGGAGGCCGTCCGCCGGGCGGCCAGGGCGTCCAGGAAGGCGTTCGCGGCCGCGTAGTTGGCCTGCCCGCCGGACCCGAAGGTGCCCGACACCGAGGAGTACAGCACGAACATCGACAGGTCGAGGTGCGCCGTCAGCTCGTGCAGGTTGAGCGCCGCGTCCACCTTCGGGCGCAGCACCCGGGAGAGGCGCTCCGGCGTCAGGGTGCCGAACACCCCGTCGTCCAGCACGCCGGCGGCGTGCACCACGCCCGTCAGCGGGCGGGCGAGGCCGTCCAGCACCCGGGCCAGGGCGGTGCGGTCGGCCGCGTCGCAGGCGACGACCTCCGCCCGGGCGCCCGACTCGCCCAGCTCGGCGAGGAGTTCCCGCACGTCCGGGCCGTCCGCGCCCCGGCGGCTCAGCAGGGTCAGGTGGCGCACGCCGTGCACGGCCGCCAGGTGCCGGGCCAGCAGCCCGCCCAGCGTCCCGGTGCCACCGGTGATCAGCACCGTGCCCTCGGGGTCCGGCTCCACCGGCAGCGTCAGCACGTTCTTGCCGACGTGCCGGGCCTGGCTGACGTGCCGGAAGGCGCCGACCGCGTCCCGGACGTCCCAGGCGGTGATCGGCAGCATCCGCAGCGCACCGGCCTCGAACAGCTCGATCACCTCGTGCAGGATGCCGCCCATCCGGGCCGGTCCGGCGTCGCCGAGGTCGAAGGCCCGGTAATGGACGCCGGCCGGCTGCCGGACGTCGGTCTTGCCCATCTCCAGGAAGCGCCCGCCCTCGGCCAGCAGCCGCAGCGAGGCGTCGGTGAACTCCCCGGCCAGCGAGTTCAGCACCAGGTCGACCCCGCGCCCGCCGGTCGCGGTGCGGAACCGCTCCTCGAAGGCGAGGTCGCGGGAGGAGGCGATGTGCGCCTCGTCCAGCCCCAGTTCCCGCAGCGTGCGCCACTTGCCCGGACTGGCGGTGCCGAACACCTCCAGGCCGAAGTGGCGGGCGAGTTGGACGGCCGCCATGCCGACGCCGCCGGCCGCGGCGTGCACCAGCACCGATTCGCCCCGCTGCGCGTCGGCCAGGTCGCGCAGCCCGTAGTAGGCGGTGGCGAACACCAGCGGCACGGAGGCGGCCTGGGCGAAGGACCAGCCCTGCGGGACGCGGGCCAGCAGCCGCCGGTCGGTGACGGCCCGGACGGCCGCGCCACCGGCGAAGAAGCCGAAGACCCGCTCGCCCGGGGCGAGGTCGGTCACTCCGGCGCCGACCTCCAGCACGACGCCGGCGGCCTCGGAGCCCATCGCGGCCGTCCGGTCCGGGTACATGCCCAGACCGATCAGCACGTCCCGGAAGTTGACGCCCGCCGAGCGCACCGCGACCCGGACCTCGTCCGCGCCCAGCGGCGCGTCGGCGTCCGGCGCGGGCACCAGCGCCACGTCCTCCAGTCCGGCGCCCCGCCCCGCGAGGCCGAGCCGCCAGGCGCCCGCGGGCTCCGGCGGGGTCAGCCGGGCGACGGTGGCCTCCCGGACCAGTCGCGGCACCCTGATGTCGCCGCCGCGGACCGCGAGTTGGGGCTCCTCGCCGCCCACCAGCGCGGGCCAGCCGGCCCACGGGTCGGCCGCGCCGCCCTGCGGTTCGACGTCCACCAGCACGATCCGGTCCGGGTTCTCGGTCTGCGCGGAGCGGACCAGTCCCCACACGGCGGCGCCGGCCGGGTCGGCCTCGCCACCGGTGCCGGACCCGGCCGGGGTCGCCCCGCGGGTGAGCACCACCAGCCGGGAGTCGGCGAACCGCTCCTCGGCCAGCCAGGCCCGTACCTCGCCGAGCACCCGGGCGGTCGCCGCGTGCACGGCCCCGGCCCCGAGCGCACCGTCAACACCGGCGGCGCCGGCGGAGACGGCCAGGACGGTCACCGGCGGTACGGCCGCGCCCTGTTCCAGGGCGGCGACCAGGGCCGCCAGGTCGGTGTGGCGGCGGGCCGGCCCGCCCTCGGGGGCCGTCTCGCCGACCGCGGCCCACGCGGTCAGGTCCGGCTCGGCCGCACCGGCCGCCGGGGGCAGCGGCCGCCAGTCCACCGCGAACAGCGCGTCCGGTCCGGCGTCGGCGGTGGCGCCGAGCGCCTCCGGGGACACCTCGCGCATCACCAGCGAACGCACGGTGGCCACCGGGCTTCCGGCGCCGTCGGCCAGCCGCAGCGCGACGCCCTCGGCGGTCCGGGTGATCCGCGCCCGCAGCACCGAGGCGCCCACCGCGTCCACCCGCACGCCGGTCCAGGCGAACGGCAGGGCGGTGCCCTCGACCTCGCTCCCGCCGGCGAAGCCGACGGCGTGCAGCGCCGCGTCCAGCAGCGCCGGGTGCAGGGCGAAGCCGGCGGCCTCGTCCGCCGCCTCCTCGGGCAGCGCGACCTCGGCGTAGACCGCGTCCTCGGCCCGCCAGACGGCGCGCAGGCCGCGGAAGGCCGGCCCGTAGCCGTAGCCGCTGTCGGCCAGGGTGTCGTAGAAGCCGTCCAGCGGCACCGGCTCGGCGGCCGGCGGCGGCCAGGCCGCCAACTCGAAGGGCTCGGCCGGTGCGGCCTCGGTCAGCAGGCCGGTGGCGTGGCAGGTCCAGGGCGTCCGGTCACCGGTGTCGGGCCGGGCGTGGATCTCCAGCCGGCAGTCGCCGCCGTCGTCGGGCGCGGTCACCCGGACCTGGACGTGGGCCTCGCCCCGTTCGGGGAGGGCGAGCGGGGACCGCACCACCAGTTCGTCCAGCACCGTACGGCCGACCTGCTCGCCGGCCCGCAGCGCGAGTTCGACCAGCGCGGTGCCGGGCACCACGGTCCGGCCCAGCACCGCGTGGTCGGCCAGCCACGGGTGGCTCGCCGTGGAGAGCCGTCCGGTCAGCACCGCGCCGCCGTCCCCGGCCAGGGCCAGGACGGCGCCCAGCAGCGGGTGCCCGGCGGGCAGTTGCCCGAGCGCCGCGACGTCGCCGGCCCCGGCGACCGGCCGGGGCCAGTAGCGCTCGCGCTGGAAGGCGTAGGTGGGCAGTTCCGCGTGCGGACCGGCCGGCAGGACCGCCGCCCAGTCGACCTGGGCACCGGCCGTCCAGAGCCGGCCGAGGCCGCGCCAGAGCGTGTCCACCTGGTCCCGCCCGGCCCGCTGGAGCGGGGCGAGCACGGCGTCGGGGAGGGTCTGCTGGGCCAGCCCGCAGAGCACGCCGTCGGGGCCCAGCTCCAGGAGGCGGGTCACGCCGTGCTCGCCGAGGCGGGTGACGCCGTCGGCGAAGCGGACGGCCTCGCGGACCTGCCGCAGCCAGTAGTCGGAGGTGGTGAGCAGCCCGGGTTCGGCGAGCGTCCCGCTGACGTTGGACAGCAGCGGGATGCGCGGCTCGGCGAAGGTCAACTCCGCCAGGACGGCTGAGAATTCGGCGAGCATCGGCTCCATCAGCGCCGAGTGGAACGCGTGCGAGACGGTCAGCCTGCGAATCCGGCGCCCCTCAGCCTTCCACCGCCCGGCCAGCTCCTCCACCGCCTCGACCGGCCCGGAGACCACCACCGAGGTCGGCCCGTTGACGGCCGCGATGTCCAGCCGCTCGCCGATCGCCTCGCGGACCTCGGCCTCGGTGGCCTCGACCGCCAGCATCGCCCCGCCCTCGGGCAGCGCGTCCATCAGCCGGCCCCGCGCCGCCACCAGGGCGCACGCGTCCGCCAGCGAGAACACCCCGGCGACGTGAGCGGCCGCCACCTCGCCGATCGAATGCCCGAGCAGGAAGTCGGCCGTCACGCCCCAGGATTCGAGCAACCGGAACGAGGCGACCTCGACCGCGAACAACCCGGCCTGCGCCCACACCGTCCGGTCCAGATCCTCGACGCCCTCGAACACCACGTCCTTCACCGGCCGGTCCAGCAGCAGGTCCAGCTCGGCGCAGACCGCGTCGAAGGCCGCCGCGAAGGCGGGGAACGCCTCGTACAACTCCCGGCCCATCCCGACCCGCTGCGTACCCTGGCCGGTGAACAGGAACGCCGTCCGCCCCTCGGCGACCGTACCGGCGACCGCGCCCGCGCCGGGCTCGCCGGCGGCCAGCGCCGCCAGCTCCCGGTCCTGCTCGGCCCGGTCCGCGCCGACCACCACCGCGCGGTGCGCCAGCGCCGTCCGCCCGGACAGGGCCCGGGCCACCTCGGCCGGTCCGTCCTCCGGGCGGTCCGTCAGGTGCTCGCCCAGCCGGGCGGCCTGGGCCCGCAGCGCCGCCGGGGTCTGCCCGGACAGCGGCCAGGGCAGCGGACCGTGCGGCCGACGCCCGGCGGGCTCGGCCGGGGCGGGCTCGCCCTGCTCGATGATGACGTGGACGTTGGTGCCGCTCATCCCGAACGAGGAGACGCCGGTGCGGCGCGGCCGTTCGGCCCGCGGCCACGGCCGGGCCTCGGTCAGCAGTTCGACCGACCCGGTGGACCAGTCGACGTGCGGGGTGGGCCCGTCCACGTGCAGGGTCGCCGGAAGCGTGCCGTACCGCATCGCCATGACCATCTTGATGATCCCGGCGATGCCGGCGGCGGCCTGGGTGTGGCCGATGTTGGACTTGATCGAGCCCAGCCAGAGCGGCTCCCCGTCCCGGCCCTGCCCGTAGGTGGCCAGCAGGGCCTTCGCCTCGATCGGATCCCCGAGGCGGGTGCCGGTGCCGTGCGCCTCCACGGCGTCCACCTCGGCGGCCGACAGCCCGGCGTTGGCCAGCGCCTGCCGGATCACCCGCTCCTGCGAGGGGCCGTTCGGCGCCGTCAGACCGTTCGAGGCGCCGTCCTGGTTGACCGCGCTGCCGCGCACGATGCCGAGCACCCGGTGGCCGTTGCGCCGGGCGTCGGACAGCCGCTCCAGCAGCAGGATGCCGACGCCCTCGCCCCAGCCGGTGCCGTCGGCCGCGGCGGCGAAGGCCTTGCACCGGCCGTCGGCGGCCAGGCCCAGCTGGCGGCTGAACTCCACGAAGGCCGACGGGGTCGCCATCACCGTGGCACCGCCCGCGAGGGCCAGGGTGCACTCGCCGCGGCGCAGCGCCTCGGCCGCCGAGTGCAGGGCGACCAGCGAGGCGGAGCAGGCGGTGTCCACCGTCATGGCCGGGCCCTCCAGCCCGAACACGTACGAGATCCGGCCGGAGAGCACGGCGGCCGCGGTGCCGGTGCCCCGGTGCCCCTCGCTGTCGGAGGGGCCGGAGAGCAGCGCCGCGTAGTCCTGGCCGTTGGTGCCGATGAACACGCCGGTGCGGCTGCCGCGCAGCGAGCGCGCGTCCACCCCGGCCCGTTCGAACGCCTCCCAGACGGTCTCCAGCAGCAGCCGCTGCTGGGGGTCCATGGCCAGCGCCTCGCGCGGGGAGATGGCGAACAGCGCCGGGTCGAAGTCGGCGACGCCGGACAGGAATCCGCCGGCCCAGGTGGCGTCCGCGCCCGCCTCGCCGGAGGGCGCGCCGAGCGGCGGCCAGCCGCGGTCGCCGGGCAGCCCGGAGACCGCGTCCACCCGGTCGGCGACCAGCCGCCAGAGCTGTTCGGGGTTCTCGACCCCGCCGGGGTAGCGGCAGCTCATCGCGACGATCGCGATCGGCTCCTCCAGGGCGGTGGCCTCGGCCCGCACGGTCTCGGTCGCCGCCGCGGTGCCGAGCAGCTCGCCGCGCAGCTGGGCGGCCAGTTCGCGCGGCGTGGGGTGGTCGAAGACCAGGGTGGCGGAGAGCCGCAGCCCGGTCTCGGCGGCCAGGGCGTTGCGCAGTTCGAGCGCGGTGAGCGAGTCGAAGCCGAGGCCCTTGAACGGGACCTCCGGCGGGACGTCGCCCGCCTCGCGGTGGCCGAGCACGGCCGCCGCCAGCCGCCGGACCAGGTCGAGCAGGGTCCGTTCCTGCTCGGCGGGCGGCAGCGCGGCGAGCTTCCCGGCCAGCGGGGAGGCGCCCTCGACCGGCTCGGCGGCCGGGGCTTCCAGGGCCCGGAGCACCTCGGGCAGGTCCTCGATCAGCGGACGGCGGCGGCTGGCCGTGAACGCGGGGGCGAAGCGCTCCCAGCGGACGTCCGCCACCGCCACGCAGGCCTCGCCCCCGGCGACGGCCTCGGCGAGCGCCCCCACGGCGAGGGCCGGGTCCAGCAGGGCGAGCCCGCGGCGGCGCAGGAAGTCCTCCGACTCCCCCTGCACGGCCATGCCGGCCTCCGCCCACGGGCCCCAGGCGACGGCCAGCGCGGCCCGGCCGGCCGCCCGGCGCTGTTCGACCAGCGCCTCCAGGTAGGCGTTGGCGGCGCCGTAGACGGCCTGGGCACCGGAGCCCCAGGTGGCCGAGATCGAGGAGAAGACGACGAACAGTTCCAGGTCCAGCCCGGCGGTCAGCTCGTCCAGGTGCGCCGCGCCGTCGGCCTTCCCGCCGAGCACGGCGGTGATCTCCTCGGCGGCGGTGTCCATCAGCAAGGTCGCCTGGCCGACGCCGGCCGCGTGCACCACGCCGGTCAGCGGGAGCTCGGCCGGGATCGCGTCGAGCACCGCCGCCAGCGCCGCCCGGTCGGCGGCGTCGCAGGCGGCGACCGTCACCCGGGCACCCAGCCCGGCCAGCTCGGCCACCAGCGCGTCCACGCCCTCGGCCGCCGAACCGCGCCGACTGGTCAGCACCAGATGGGGAACGCCCCGACCTGCCAGCCAGCGCGCCACCTCCGCACCCAGCGCCCCGGTGCCACCGGTCACCAGCACCGTGCCCGAGGGCGTCCCGAGCGGTTCGGCACCGTCCGGTCGGGCGGCCCGCACCAGGCGGCGGACGTACGTGCCGGCGCCCCGGACGGCGACCTGGTCCTCGGTGCCGGTCAGGACGGCGGCCAGCCGGGCGGCCGTCCTGGCGTCCTCGGCGGGCGGCAGGTCGACCAGCCCGCCCCAGCGTTCCGGCAGCTCCAGGGCGGCGGCCCGGCCGAGGCCCCAGAGCTGCGCCGCCACCGGGTCGGACGGACCGTCGGAGCGGCCCACCGACACCCCGCCCCGGGTGGCCAGCCAGAGCGGGGCGTCGATGCCCGCGTCGCCGAGCGCCTGGATCAGCGCGACGGCCGCCGGGACCGGCTCGGGGTGTCGGGCCGGGCAGGCGACCACGCCGGCCGGGGCGGCCGCGAGCTCGCGCAGCCGGGCGGCCAGGGAGGCCCGGGTGGCCCCGGGGTCGAACTCCAGCAGGACCACGTCGGCACCGGCGGCGGCCAGCAGCCGCTGGGCGTCGGTGTCCCCCGGGGTCGCGACGACCAGCCAGGTGCCGGTGAGCGTGCCCGCGGCGGGCGCGTCGGCGAGCGGCTTCCAGCGGACCCGGTAGCGCCAGGAGTCGATGACGGCCTCGTCCCGGCGGCGGCGCCGGAAGGAGGACAGCGCGGGCAGCACGGCCCGCAGCTCCCCCTGGTCCGCGTCCACGCCGAGGGCGCCGGTCAGTTCGGCCACGTCCTCGCGCTCGACGGCGGCCCAGAACCGGCCCTCGGCGGTGCCCTCCACTCCCTCGGCCGCGGCGGCGGGAGGAGCGGCGGGACGGGCCCAGTAGGACTGGTGCTGGAAGGCGTACGTGGGCAGCGCGACCCGCCCCTCGCCACGGCCCGCGAAGGCCGCCGGCCAGTCCACGGCGGCACCCGCCGTCCAGAGCGCGCCGACGGCGGCGTGGAAGGTGCGCACGCCGTCGTGGCCTGCGCCGCGCAGCAGCGGCGCGAAGGCGCCCTCGGCGCCGGCGTGCTGGGCCATCCCGCACAGCACGCCGTCGGGGCCGAGCTCGGCGAAGCGGGTGACGCCCCGTCGGCCCAGGGTGTCGACGCCGTCGGCGAAGCGGACGGCCTCGCGGACCTGGCGCAGCCAGTAGTCGGGGGTGGTGAGCAGGCCGGGTTCGGCGATCCCGCCGGTCAGGTTCGACACGATCGGGATGCGCGGCTCGGCGAAGGTCAACTCCGCCAGCACGGAGGCGAATTCGGTGAGCATCGGCTCCATCAGGGCCGAGTGGAAGGCGTGCGAGACCGTCAGCCGGCGGATCTTGCGACCCTCGGCCTTCCAGCGCGCGGCGTACTCCTCGATCGTTTCGACCGGACCGGAGACCACGAGGGAGGTCGGGCCGTTGACGGCCGCCACGTCCAGGCGGTCACCGATCTCCGCCCGCACCTCCGCCTCGGCGGCCTGCACCGCCAGCATCGCCCCGCCGCTCGGCAGCGCGTCCATCAGCCGACCACGCGCCGCCACCAGGGCGCACGCGTCCGCCAGCGAGAACACCCCGGCGCAGTGCGCCGCCGCCACCTCACCGATCGAATGCCCGAGCAGCACGTCCGGGACCACGCCCCAGGACTCCAGCAACCGGAACGACGCCACCTCGACCGCGAACAGCCCGGCCTGCGCCCACACCGTACGGTCCAGATCCTCCGCACCCGCGAAGACGACCTCGCGCACCGACCGCCCGAGCCTCGCGTCCAGCTCCGCACAGACCGCATCGAACGCCGTCGCGAACACCGGGAACGCCTCGTACAACCCCCGGCCCATGCCGACCCGCTGCGCCCCCTGACCGGTGAACAGGAACGCCGTCCGCCCCTCGGTCGAGACCCCGGTCAGCACGTCCTGGGCGGAACGTCCCTCGGCCAGCGCCGCCAGCCCCTCGCCGAGGCCGGCGGCCGAGTCCCCGAGGACCACCGCGCGGTGCTCCAGCGCCGCCCGGGTGACGGCCAGCGCGTGCCCCGCGGCCGCCGGGTCGGGCCCGGTCGCCGCGAACTCGGCCAGCCTCGCCGCCTGTCCGCGCAGCCCCTCCGGGCTCTTCGCGGACACCGGCCAGAGCACCGGGCCGCCGTTCTCCACCGCTTCCGGTGCGGGCAGCGGATCGCCCTGCTCCAGGATGACGTGGGCGTTGGTGCCGCTGATCCCGAAGGAGGACACGCCCGCGCGGCGCGGACGGTCCGCCTCCGGCCAGGGCCGGGCCTCGGTCAGCAGTTCCACCGCGCCCGCCGACCAGTCCACGTGGGGCGTCGGCTGCTCGGCGTGCAGGGTGGCGGGCAGCAGGCCGTGGCGCATCGCCTGCACCATCTTGATGATGCCCGCGACACCGGCCGCCGACTGGGTGTGCCCGATGTTGGACTTGATCGAGCCCAGCCACAGCGGCTCGTCGCCGCGGTCCCGGCCGTAGGTCGCCAGCAGCGCCTGGGCCTCGATCGGGTCGCCGAGCCGGGTGCCGGTGCCGTGCGCCTCCACCACGTCCACCTCGGACGGGGCGAGCCGCGCGGAGGCCAGCGCCTGCCGGATCACCCGGCGCTGCGAGGGGCCGTTCGGCGCGGTCATCCCGTTGGAGGCGCCGTCCTGGTTGACCGCGCTGCCGCGCACCACCGCCAGCACCTCGTGCCCGTTGCGCCGCGCGTCCGACAGCCGCTCCAGCAGCAGCAGTCCGACGCCCTCGCCCCAGCCGGTGCCGTCCGCGCCGGCGCCGAAGGAGCGGCACCGCCCGTCCGAGGCGAGGCCCTGCTGGGCGCTGAAGGCGTGGAAGACCTCCGCGTTGGTCAGCACGGTCACCCCGCCGGCCAGCGCGAGCGTGCACTCCCCGGCGCGCAGCGCCTGGACGGCCAGGTGCAGCGCCACCAGCGAGGAGGAGCACGCGGTGTCCACGGTGACCGCCGGGCCCTCCAGCCCGAACACGTACGCCACCCTGCCGGAGAGCACGCTGGTCGCTCCGCCGGCCAGGACGTACCCCTGGTCGGCGTCGGCCGCACCGACCCCGTAGCCGGAGGAGGTCGCGCCGACGAACACCCCGGTCCGGGTGCCGCGCACGGTGTCCGGCGCGATCCCGGCCCGTTCGAAGGCCTCCCAGCCGCTCTCCAGCAGCAGCCGCTGCTGGGGGTCCATGGCGAGGGCCTCGCGCGGGGAGATCCCGAAGAACGCGGCGTCGAAGCGCTCGGCGCCGTCCAGGAACCCGCCCTGGGCGGCGAGGTCGCTCGCCGCGGCGTCCGCGCCGAGCCCGTCCGCCCTCCAGCCGCGCTGCTCGGGGAAGGGCGCGATCGCGTCGCCGGCCCGTTCGACCAGCCGCCAGAGGTCCTCCGGCGAGGAGACGTCGCCGGGGTAGCGGCACGCCATCGACACGATCGCCACGGGTTCGCTGACCGCGGCGGTCAGTTCACGGTTTCGGGCGCGAAGCTTCTCCGTCTCCTTGAGGGAAGCTCGCAACGCTTCGACATAGTCCTGGGTAGAGGCCATCGCAAGCTCCGTACTGCGGTCAGGAATCACGTTCGCCGAGGGCCAGCCTCAGCAGGCTTTCGCCGTCCATCTCGTCGATCGACTCGATGGCGGTCACGGGTGCGGCGTCCTCGGCGGCGGGCGCGGACTCCTGCGAGGCGAGCCGCAGCAGCGGCTCCAGCAGTCCGGACTCGCGCAGCCGGGACACCGGGACGGTGAGCAGGGCGCGGCGCGCCTGCTCCGCCTCGTCGGCGTCGAGGGCGTCGTCGCCGAGCAGTTCGGCCGTGATCTGCTCGGCCAGCGCCCTCGGGGTGGGGTGGTCGAAGATCAGGGTGGCGGGCAGGGCCAGCCCGGTGGCCGCGGTCAGCCGGTCGCGCAGTTCGACCGCGGTCAGCGAGTCGAACCCCAGGTCGCGGAAGGCCCGGTCGGCGACGACCGACCCGGCCGCGCTGTGGCCGAGGACCAGCGCGGCCTGCTGCTGCACGGTCTCCAGCAGCAGGGCGAGGCCGTCCTCACCGGACAGCCCGGCGAGGCGCTCGCGCAGCGCGGTACCGTCCTGCGGGCCGCCGGCGGCGCCCCCGGCGAGGACCTGCCGCACCTCGGGGACGTCCTCGATCAGCGGCTGCGGGTGGTACGCGGTGAAGCCGGGAACGAAGGCCTGCCAGTCCACGTCCGCGACGGTCACGCAGACGTCGCCGGTCCGGATCGCCGTGTCCATCGCCTCCAGGGCGAGGTCCGGGGCCATCGCCCGCAGGCCGCGGCGGCGCAGGAACTCCTCGGCGTCGGCGCCGCCGGCCATGCCCTCGCCCGCCCACGGGCCCCAGGCCACGGAGGTGGCCGCCAGCCCGCGGGCCCGGCGGTCGACGGCGAGGGCGTCCAGCGCGGCGTTCGCCACCGCGTACGCGGACTGCCCGCCGCTGCCCCAGACGCCGGCGACGGAGGAGAAGAGCACGAAGTAGTCGAGGGGGGTGTCCCCCAGCAGCTCGTCCAGGCAGACCGCGCCTTCGGCCTTGCCGTCCACGATCGCCGCGAACCCGGCGCGCGCGGTGCTGCCGAACGGCGTCGGGTCGCCGACGCCGGCCGCGTGCACCACGCCGCTCAGCGGGAACTCCGCCGGGACGGCGGCCAGCACCCCGGCCATCCCTTCCCGGTCCGCCGTGTCGCAGGCGGCGACGGTCACCCGGGCGCCCAGCGCCTCCAGTTCCGCGACCAGCTCCGCCGCCCCCGGCGCCGTCGGGCCCCGGCGGGAGACCAGCACCAGGTGGGGGACGCCCTGCCCGGCCAGCCGGCGCGCCACGGCGGCGCCCAGCGCTCCGGTACCGCCGGTGACCAGGACGGTGCCGGTGGCGGGGGCGGGGTCGGCCGTCACCGGCCCGGTTCCCGCCGGGACCAGCCGGCGGGCGAAGGTCCCGGTGGCCCGGACGGCGACCTGGTCCTCGGTTCCGGACAGCACCTCGGCCATCCGGTCACCGAGCACCGGCCCCGCCGGACCGCAGACGTCCACCAGCCCGCCCCACAGGCCGGGCAGCTCCAGGCCGACCACCCGGCCCAGGCCCCAGATCCGGGCGTGTCCGGGCCGGACGGTCTCCTCCTCGCGCACGGTCACCGCGCCGGAGGTGACCCACCAGAGCGGCACCCGCAGGTCCAGGGCGGTGAGCGCGTCGATCAGGTCCAGGGCGTCGGCGACGGGATCGGCTTCCGGGGCCGTGCCGGGGAAGGCGAGCACCCCGGCCGGGTCCGCGATCCGGGCGAGGTCGTCCGCCAGCCGCTCGGTCGTGGTCCGCACCACCCGGGCGCCCGCCCGCTCCACGGCGGACAGGCAGGCCTCGGCCAGGTCGGACCCCGGGGCGCCGGACTCCGCCGCCCCGGCGGGCAGCACCGCCAGCCAGCTGCCGGTCAGCAGCGGCGGAACGGCCGCGGTGGGCACCGGCTTCCAGGTGATCCGGTAGCGCCAGGCGTCGGACGTCTCCTCCGGCCGGGCGGGGTGACGCGCGACGGGCGGCTGCGCCCAGTAGTGCTGCCGGTCGAAGGCGTACCGGGGCAGCAGCGCCCGGTGCCCGCCCCAGTCGGCGTAGACGGCCGGCCAGTCCACGGCCGTCCCGGCGGTCCAGAGCGCGCCGAGCGCGGCCAGGGCGCTCTCCGTCTCGTCCCGCTCGCGGCGCAGCAGCGGCGCGAACGTGCCCTTGGCGTCGGCCTGTCGGGCCAGGGCGGACAGCACGCCGTCGGGGCCGAGCTCGGCGAAGCGGGTCACGTCCTGGCCGCCCAGGGTGTCGACGCCGTCGGCGAAGCGGACGGTCTCCCGGACGTGGCGCAGCCAGTAGTCGGGGGTGGTGAGCAGGCCGGGTTCGGCGAGTTCGCCGGTCAGGTTGGAGACGAGCGGAATGCCCGGCTCGGCGAAGGTCAACCCGCCGAGCACGGCGGCGAATTCGGCGAGCATCGGCTCCATCAGGGCCGAGTGGAAGGCGTGCGAGACGGTCAGCCGACGGGTCTTGCGGCCCTGGGAAGCCCACTCGACCGCGAACTCCTCGACCACCTCGACGGGGCCGGAAACCACCACCGAACGCGGCCCGTTGACGGCCGCCACGTCCAGCCGGTCACCGATCTCCGCCCGCACCTCGGCCTCGGCGGCCTGCACGGCGAGCATCGCCCCGCCGCTCGGCAGCGCGTCCATCAACCGACCACGCGCCGCCACCAGGGCGCACGCGTCCGCCAGCGAGAACACCCCGGCGCAGTGCGCCGCCGCCACCTCACCGATCGAATGCCCGAGCAGGAACTCCGGGACCACGCCCCAGGACTCCAACAGCCGGAACGACGCGACCTCGACCGCGAACAGCCCGGCCTGCGCCCACACCGTACGGTCCAGATCCTCGACGCCGTCGAGGACGACCTCCCGCACCGACCGCCCGAGCCTCGCGTCCAGCTCCGCGCAGACCGCGTCGAAGGCCGCCGCGAACGCGGGGAAGGCCTCGTACAGCCCCCGGCCCATGCCGACCCGCTGCGCACCCTGCCCCGTGAACAGGAACGCCGTCCGCCCTTCGCCGGCCGGGTCGCCCGCGGCCAGCGCGTCGAGCTCGGCGGTGAACGCCTCGCGGTCGCCGCCGAGCAGGACCGCGCGGTGCTCCATGACGGTACGGGCGAGCAGCCCGCGCCCGACGTCCACCGGTCCGGCCTCCGGCGTGGCGGCCACGAAGGCCCGCAGCCGGCGCGCCTGGGCCCGCAGGCCGTCGGCCGTCCGGGCCGAGAGCGGCCAGGGCACGAGGGCCGGGGAGCTCGCCGGTTCGGGGGCCACGAGGGCCTCGCCCTGCTCGATGACCACGTGGGCGTTGGTGCCGCTCACCCCGAAGGAGGAGATCGCCGCCCGGCGCGCCCGGTCCGCCTCCGGCCACGGCCGGGCCTCGGTCAGCAGCTCGACCGCGCCCGCCGACCAGTCCACCAGCGGGGTCGGCTCGTCCACGTGCAGGGTGGCCGGCAGCACGCCGTGCCGCATCGCCAGCACCATCTTGATCACGCCCGCCACCCCGGCCGCGGCCTGGGTGTGGCCGAGGTTGGACTTCACCGAGCCGAGCAGCAGCGGACGGCCCTCGGGCCGGCCCTGGCCGTACGTGGCGAGCAGCGCCTGGGCCTCGATCGGGTCGCCGAGGCGGGTGCCGGTGCCGTGCGCCTCCACCGCGTCCACCTCGGCGGGCGAGAGTCCGGCGGCGGCGAGGGCCTCCCGGATCACCCGCTGCTGGGACGGCCCGTTGGGGGCCGTCAGCCCGCTGGAGGCGCCGTCCTGGTTGACCGCGCTGCCCCGTACCACCGCGAGCACCTCGTGGCCGAGCCGCCGGGCGTCGGAGAGCCGCTCCACCAGCAGCACGCCGGCGCCCTCGGCCCAGCCCATCCCGTCGGCGGCGGCGGCGAAGGACTTGCAGCGGCCGTCCGCGGCCACGCCCTGCCCGCCGCCCAGCGAGCCGAACACCTCGGGCGCGGCCATCACGGTCACCCCGCCGGCCAGCGCCAGGTCGCACTCCCCGCCCCGGAGGGCCTGCACGGCCAGGTGCAGGGCGACCAGCGAGGAGGAGCAGGCGGTGTCCACGGTGACCGCGGGGCCCTCCAGGCCGAGGGCGTAGGCCACCCGGCCGGAGACCACGCTGCCCGCGGTGGCGGTGCCGAGGTAGGCCTCGGCGCCCTCGCCCCCGCCGGGGAGGTAGTCGTGGTACATCATCCCGGCGAACACCCCGGTCCGGCTGCCCCGCAGCCGCTCCGGGTCCAGTCCGGCGTACTCGAAGGCCTCCCAGGAGGCTTCGAGGAACAGCCGCTGCTGCGGGTCCATCGCCAGCGCCTCACGCGGCGAGATCCCGAAGAACGCCGGGTCGAACCAGCCCGCCTCGTGCACGAAGCCGGCCTGCCGCGCACCGTCGCCGCCCAGGGCCGCGAGGTTCCAGCCGCGGTCGGTGGGCAGTCCCGACTGGCCCTCGCCGCCGGTGGCGACCAGCCGCCACAGCTCCTCCGGGCTGGCGATCCCGCCGGGCAGCCGGCAGGCCATCCCGACGATCGCGATCGGCTCCCGGGCCTTCTCGTGCACCTCGCGCAGCTCCTGGCGGGCCTCCTGCAACGCGGCCGTGGCCTGGCGCAGGTACCGGAGCAGCTCTTCTTCCCTGGTCACGCTCATGTCGTCTCCCCCGGATCTCACTGCGACTGGTCGAGGATCTGGAACAGCTCCTCCGCGGTCGCCGTCTCCAGGCTCGCCGCACTGTCGGTGGTGCCGAACTCGCCGAATCGGGCGGCCAGTTCGCGTAGCCGTCGGCCGACCTCGGCCCGCTCGGAGCCGTCGGTGCCGACGTTCTTCAGGACTTCCTCGAACCTGGCCAGCTCGTCCAGGGCGCTCGCGGCCGGGGCGGTCGGCGCCGGGGCGAGCTCGTCCCGGAGGTGACGCGCCAGGTCCAGCGGCGTGGGGTAGTCGAAGATCAGCGTCGCCGGCAGCCGCAGCCCGGTGGCCAGGGCCAGCCGGTTGCGCAGCTCGACGCCGGTGAGCGAGTCCATGCCGACCTTCAGGAAGCCCCGCTCGGCACCGACCGAGCCCGCCGAGTCGTGGCCCAGCACCGTGGCGGCCTGGGTGCGCACCAGGTCGAGCAGCGCCTCCAGCCGCTCCCGGTCGGAGAGGCCGGCCAGCCGCTCGGGCAGGTGCGCGTCGCGGGCCGCGGCCCCGGTCCGACCGCCCGCCCCGGGCGCCGTCGGCGCCGCGGGGATCAGACCGCGCAGCAGCGGGGGCAGCAGCCCCTGGGTCCGCAGCGCGGCGGTGTCCAGGTTGATCGGCACGACCACGGCGGTGCCGGCGGCCAGACCCGCGTCGAACAGCGCCAGGCCCTCCGCGGTGGACACCGGTGTCATGCCGAGCCGGCGCACCCGGTTGACGTCCAGTTCGGTCAGGTTCCCGGTCATCCCGGTCGGCTGCGCCCACGGGCCCCACGCGAAGGAGACCGTGTCCAGCCCCTCCGCCCGGCGGGCCTGGGCGAAGGCGTCCAGGAAGGCGTTGGCCGCGGCGTAGTTGGCTTGGCCCGCGCCGCCGAAGGTGCCGGCCGCCGAGGAGAAGAGGTGGAAGCCGGACAGTCCGGTGCCGCGGGTCAGCTCGGCCAGGTGCAGTGCACCGCCGACCTTGGCGTGCAGGACCCGGTCGACGCGCGCCGGGTCGAGCCCGACGAGCACGCCGTCGTCCAGTTCGCCGACCGCGTGCACGACGGTGCGCAGCGGGGCGTCGGCCGGGATGCCGGCCAGCAGCGCGGCCGCCGCCGTGCGGTCGCCCACGTCGCAGGCCGCGATCTCGGCCTCGGCGCCCAGGTCGGCCAGTTCGGCGACCAGTTCGGCGGCGCCGGGGGCCTGCGGTCCGCGCCGGCCGGCCAGCACCAGGTGCCGGACGCCGTGCTCGGTCACCAGGTGCCGGGCCAGCGCCTGGCCCAGGGTGCCGGTGCCGCCGGTGATCAGCACGGTGCCGTCCGGGTCGAACACCGGGGTGTCCGGCCGGGCCGGTACGGCCAGTCGGGCCAGCCTCGGCACCCGCACGGCGCCGGACCGCAGCGCGGCCTGGGGCTCGTCGGTGCCCAGCGCGGCGAGCAGGGCGGGGGCGGTGTCCTCGTGGCCGTCCTCGTCGAGCAGCACGAACCGGCCGGGGTGCTCGGACTGGGCGGACTTCAGCAGGCCCCAGGCCGCCGCCGCGGGCAGGTCGGCGGGGGCCTCGGCCGGGTCGGCCGCGACGGCGCCCCGGGTGACCAGCACCAGGCGGGAGGAGCCGAAGCGGTCGTCGGCGAGCCACTGCTGGGCCAGCGCCAGCGCCGTGTGGGTGACGGTGCGGACCGCCTCGGCCGGGTCACCGCCGGTGGCGCCGGCGAGCGGGACCAGGACGGTCGCGGGCTCGTCGGTGCCGCTGAGCGCCGCCGCCACCGCGGCCAGGTCCCGGTGGCGCTCGGGCGGGGCGCCGGCGGCGGTGAGCCGCTCGGCGAGCCCGGACGGGTCGTCACCGGCCAGCAGCAGGCGGCCGGGCCGGGTGTCCCCGGCCGGGGCGGCCCCGGTCCACTCCACCTGGAACAGCGACTGTCCGGGGGCCGGGGCGGTGCCGAGGCCGTCCGGCACCGGCCGGGAGACCAGCGCCTCGACCGAGGCGACGGCGAGCCCGGTGTCGTCCGCGGCCTGGAGGGTGATCCCGTCCGCCTCGGCGAAGGCCAGCCGGACCCGCAGCGAGGTGACGCCCCGCTGGTGGCAGCCGACCCCGCGCCAGGCGAACGGCAGCTCGGCCCGGGCCCGTTCACCGCGCTCGGACTCGCGCAGCGCCCGCAGCATGCCGATGCCGTGCAGCGCCGCGTCCAGCAGCGCCGGGTGGACGCCGAAGCGCTCGGCGTCCGGGCCCGGCTCCGGCAGGGACACCTCGGCGAAGATCTGCTCGTCCAGGCGCCAGGCGGCGCGCAGGCCCCGGAAGGTCGGCCCGTACGCGTAGCCGCGCGCCTCCAGCTCCTGGTAGAAGCCGCCGAGGTCGATCGGCTCGGCGTCCCGCGGCGGCCACTGGGCGAGGTCGAACGCCGGGGCGGGCGGCTCCGGGGCCAGGGTCGCGGTGGCGTGCCGGGTCCAGCCGTCGGTGCCGGCGGCGGCCGTGCCGTCGTCCGGCCGGGAGTAGACGCTCAGCATCCGGCGTCCCGCGGCGTCCGGGGCCTGGACGACGGCCTGCAGGCGTACCGCGCCGTGCTCCGGCAGGAGCAGCGGGGTCTCCAGGGTGAGCTCCTCGACGTGGCCGCAGCCGACCTGCGCGCCGGCCTGCACCGCGATCTCGACGAAGGCCGTACCGGGCAGCAGGACGGTGCCGAGCACGGCGTGGTCGGCCAGCCAGGGCTGGGAGCGGCGGGAGAGCCGGCCGGTCATCAGGACGGCGTCCAGCCCGGCGAGGTCGGCGGCGGCGCCGAGCAGCGGGTGCCCGGTGGCGCCGAGCCCGGCCGTGGCGGCCTCGGCCGCGCCGGAGCCGGCACCTGAGCCGCCGAGCCAGTAGCGCCTGCTCTGGAAGGCGTAGGTGGGCAGGTCGACGGTGCGGGCGCCGAGGCCGCCGAGCAGCTGCGCCCAGTCCACGGCGAGGCCGCGCACGTGCGCCTCGGCGGCGGAGGTCCACAGCCGGTCCAGGCCGCCCTGGTCGCGCCGCAGCGAGCCGACCACGGCGCCGCCGCCGGTGACGGCCTCGTCCAGGTCGTCCAGGGTCTCCTGGATGCCGACGGTGTGCATCGGGTGCGGGCTGGCCTCGACGAAGTGCCGGTAGCCCTCGGCCGCGACGGCGCGCACGGCCTGCTCGAAGCCGACCGTGTTGCGCAGGTTGCGGTACCAGTACCCGGCGTCCAGCTCGGCGGAGTCCGTCCAGCGGCCGAGCGCGGTGGAGTAGAAGGAGACCGCGGAGGAACGCGGGGTGATCCCGGCGAGTTCCGCGACCAGCCGCTCCTCGACGGCCTCGACCTGGGCCGAGTGCGAGGCGTAGTCGACCGCGATCCGGCGGACCCGGACCCCGTCCGCCTCGCAGCCGGCGAAGAACTCCTCCAGGGCCCCGGTCTCGCCCGAGACCACCACGGAGGAGGGCCCGTTGACGGCGGCGACGGAGATCCGCCCCGCCCACGGGGCGATCCGTTCCCCGGCCTTCGCGGCGGGGAGCGCGACCGAGACCATGCCGCCCTTGCCGGACAGCGCGGTGATCGCCCGGCTGCGCACGGCCACCACCCGGGCGGCGTCCTCCAGCGACAGCGCGCCGATCACGCAGGCGGCCGCGATCTCGCCCTGCGAGTGGCCGATCACCGCGTCCGGTTCGACGCCCCAGGAGCGCCAGACCGCGGCGAGCGAGACCATCATCGCCCACAGGGCCGGCTGCACCACGTCGACCCGGTCCAGCGCGGCCGCGCCCTCGACGCCGCGCACCACGTCCACCAACGACCAGTCGGTGTACGGGGCGAGCGCCTCGTCGCAGGCGGCGATGTGCTCGGCGAAGACCTCCGAGGAGTCCATCAGCCCGGCGGCCATGCCGGCCCACTGGGCGCCCTGGCCGGCGAACACGAACACGGTGCGGCCGTTCACGGCCGAGCCGGTCGGGGTGCCCTCGGGGGTCTGCCCCGCGGCCAGCCCGGCGAGGCCGCCGCGCAGCTCGGCCCGGTCGGCGGCGAGCACCACGGCGCGCTCGGCGAACGGGGTGCGGGTGGTCGCCAGCGAGTAGGCGAGGTCGCCGAGGTCCGCCGCGGGCTCGGCGTCCAGGTGTGCCAGCAGCCGTTCGGCCTGCTCGCGCAGGGCCTGCGGGCCGCGGGCGGAGAGCACGAAGGGCAGCGTGCCGGCCGCGCGTTCCGCGCGCGGCTCCTCCTCGGGCTCCGGGGCCTGCTCCAGGACGGCGTGGGCGTTCGTGCCGGTCCCGCCGAAGGAGGAGACGCCGGCCCGGCGCGGGCCCTCGGTGCTCGGCCAGGGGCGGGCCTCGGTCAGCAGCTCGACCCGGCCCGCGCTCCAGTCGACGTGCGGGGTCGGCTCCTCGGCGAACAGGGTCGGCGGCAGGACGCCGGCGCGCAGCGCCATCACGGTCTTGATCACACCGGCGACGCCGGAGACGGACTGGGTGTGCCCGATGTTGGACTTCAGCGAGCCTAGCCCGACCGGCCGGTCCTCGGGGCGGTCCTGACCGTACGTCGCGATCACGGCCTGGGCCTCGATCGGGTCGCCGAGCGAGGTCCCGGTGCCGTGCGCCTCGACCAGGTCGATGTCGCTCGGCCGCACCCCGGCGCTGGCCAGCGCCTGGCGGATGACCCGCTGCTGGGACGGCCCGTTGGGCGCGGTCAGGCCGTTGGAGGCGCCGTCCTGGTTGGTCGCCGAGCCGGTGTACAGGGCGAGCACGGGGTGGCCGTTGCGGCGCGCCTCCGAGAGGCGCTCCAGGACCACCACGCCGACGCCCTCGCCCCAGTTGGTGCCGTCGGCGGAGGCGGCGAACGCCTTGCAGCGGCCGTCCGGCGCCAGTCCGCGCTGGCGGCTGAACTCGGTGAAGGAGACCGGGGTGGGCAGCACGGTGACGCCGCCGGCCAGGGCCAGCGTGCACTCGCCGTTGCGCACCGCCTGCCAGGCGAGGTGCAGCGCCACCAGCGAGGAGGAGCAGGCGGTGTCCACGGTGACCGCCGGGCCCTCCAGGCCGAGCGTGTACGCGAGCCGCCCGGACACCGCGGCGGTGCCCGTCCCGGCCAGGAAGAAGCCCTCGGAGGCGGCGATGCCGTCCTGCGCGTCCACGCCGTAGCCCTGGAAGGAGGTGCCGACGTAGACGCCGGCCTTGGCGCCGGCCATCGTCGCCGGGTTGATCCGGGCCCGCTCCAGCGCCTCCCAGGCCGCCTCCAGCAGCACCCGCTGCTGGGGGTCCAGGGTGATCGCCTCGCGCGGGCTGATGCCGAAGAACTCGGCGTCGAAGTGGCCGGCGCCCTCCAGGAAGCCGCCCTCGCGGACGTAGGTGGTGCCGGGCCGGTCCGGGTCGGGGTGGTAGAGCGCGTCCAGGTCCCAGCCGCGGTCGGCGGGGAACGGGGT
Organism: Kitasatospora sp. NPDC048715; assembly: GCF_043198905.1. Lineage (NCBI taxonomy): Bacteria > Bacillati > Actinomycetota > Actinomycetes > Kitasatosporales > Streptomycetaceae > Kitasatospora > Kitasatospora sp. NPDC048715. Next base: position 218,926 of record NZ_JBICVH010000008.1, read on the forward strand.
GACGGCGTCCTGGCGGCCCAGCACCAGCTCCCACAGGTCCTCCGGGGAGCGGACGCCGCCGGGGAAGCGGCAGCCGATGCCGACGATGGCGATCGGGTCGTCGTCCGCGGGCGCCGCGCCGTGCTCCGGCGCGGGGGCCGCGGTGGCCGGGGCGCCGAGCAGCAGGGTGGCCAGGTGGTCGGCGACGGCGGCCGGCGTCGGGTGGTCGAAGACCATGGTGGCCGGCAGCCGCAGCCCGGTGGCGGTGCGCAGCCGGTTGCGGACCTCGACCGCCATGATCGAGTCCAGGCCGACCTCGCGGAACGCCCGGGCGGGCTCGACGTCCCCGGGTCCGGGGTAGCCGAGCACGGCGGCGGTGTGGGTGCGGACCAGGTCGAGGACGACCCGGCCGCGCTCGCCCGCGGGGAGGGCGGCCAGCCGCTGGGCGAACTCGCCCTCGCCGGCGGGCGCCGCGGTCTGCGGCCCGGAGTCGGCGAGCGCCTCCCGGGCCTCGGGGATCTCGTCGATCAGCGGCCGCTCGCGGGCGGCGCTGTAGGCCGGGGCGAAGGCGGCCCAGTCGATGTCGGCGACGGTCAGCAGGGTCTCGTCGTCGGCGAGCGCCTGGCCGAGCGCGGTGACCGCGAGCTGCGGGTCCATCAGGGCCAGGCCCCGCCGGCCGAGGACGGCCATCGCCTCGTCGGTGGCCATGCCGCCGCCGGCCCAGCCGCCCCAGGCGACCGAGGTGGCGCGCAGCCCGAGCGAGCGCCGGTACTGGGCGAGCGCGTCCAGGCGGGCGTTGGCGGCCGCGTAGGCGGCCTGGCCGCTGCCGCCCCAGACGGCCGCGCCGGAGGAGAACAGGACGAAGGCCTCCAGGTCGTCCCCGGCGAGTTCGTGCAGGTGGACGGCGCCGGCGACCTTGGCCTCCAGGGTGGCGGCCAGTTCCGCGACGTCGGTGTGCAGCACGGGCGTGCTCTGGGCGACGCCGGCCGCGTGCACGACGGCGGTGAGCTCCGGCAGCCGCGCCAGCAGGGCGGCGACGGCGGAGCGGTCGGTGACGTCCACGGCCTCGATCCGGACCTCGGCGCCGAGCGCGGTCAGCTCCGCGGCCAGCTCCGCGGCGCCGGGGGCGGCCGGTCCGCGCCGGCCGGCCAGCACCAGCCGTTCGGCGCCGGCCCGGGCCAGCCAGCGGGCCACGTGGCCGCCGACGGCGCCCGTCCCGCCGGTGACCAGGACGGTGCCGCGGGGCTGCCAGCCGTCCGTGCCCGCGGCGTCCTCGCGCGGGGCCCGGACCATCCGGCGGCCGAAGACGCCGGCGGCCCGCAGGGCCACCTGGTCCTCGCCGGAGCCGCCGTGGAGCACGGCGGCCACCCGGGCGAGGGCGCGGTCGTCCGGGTCGGCGGGCAGGTCGAGCAGGCCGATCCGACGGCCGGTGAGTTCCAGTCCGGCGGTCAGGCCGAGGCCCCAGGCGCCGGCCTGCTCCGGGCGGGTCAGCGGGTCGGCGGCCCCCACCGAGACCGCGCCCCGGGTGGCGATCCAGAGCGGTGCCGTGCCGCCGGCCGCCTCCACGGCCCGGACCAGGGCGAGGGTGCGGGCCAGCCCGCGGGAGAGCACCGGGTGGTCCGGGTGGGTCTCCTCGTCCAGGGCCAGCAGGGAGAGCACGCCGGCCGGCCCCTCGGCCACCGCCTCGGCGATCCGCTCGCCGAGGCCGTCGCCGGACGGGTCGTCGGCGGCGGGCGAGACGGTCACCACGCGGGCCCCGTGCTCGCCGAGCGCCCGCGCGCAGAACGCGGCGGTCCCGTCGTCCTCGCCGCCCGGGACGACCAGCAGCCAGGTGCCGGAGAGTTCGGCGCCCTCGGTGCGGGCGATGCGCCGCCAGCGCACCCGGTAGCGCCAGTTGTCGATGGTGGAGCCGTCCCGGCGTCGCGCCCGCCAGGAGGAGAGCACCGGCAGCGCGGGCGCGGCGGCGGCCAGCGCGGCGCGGGCGTCCGGGTCGTCCACGCCGAGTGCCTCGGCCAGCCCGGCCGGGTCGGCCTCGGAGACCGCCGCCCAGAACCGCTCCTCGGCCGGGTCGCGCAGGGCGTCGCCGGCCGCGGCGCCGTGCGCCGTCGGCAGGTCGAGCCAGTAGCGCTGCCGCTGGAACGCGTAGGTGGGCAGCTCGACGGCGGTGGCCGGGGCGCCGCCGAGGACCGCGGACCAGTCCGGGCGGGCGCCGTGGACGTGCGCCTCGGCGAGCGAGCGCAGGAACCGGGCCGGGCCGCCCTCGTCGCGGCGCAGGGTGCCGACCACGGTCACCTCGCCGGTGCCGGGGAGTTCCTCGGCGGCCTCCTGCACGCCGGGGCCCAGCACCGGGTGCGGGCTGGACTCGACGAAGGTGCGGTAGCCGTCCTCCAGCAGGGAGCGGACGGCGTGGGCGAACCGGACGGGCTCGCGCATGTTGCGGTACCAGTAGGCGGTGCCCAGCTCGGTGGTGTCGAGCGCGCCGCCGGTCACGGTGGAGTAGAAGGCCGTCCGGGCGGGCCGCGGCTCGATGCCGGCCAGCGCCTCCAGCACGGCCTCGCGCAGCGGCTCGACCTGCGGCGAGTGGCCGGCGCCGTTGACCCGGACCTTGCGCACCCGCACGTCCTCGGCGGCCAGCGCCTCGACGAACCCGTCGACCGTCCCCGGGTCTCCGGCGACCACGATCGAGCGCGGGCCGTTGACGGCGGCGATGTGCAGCTCACCCGGCCAGGCCTCGATCCGGGCGGCCACCTCGTCCTCGGGCAGCGAGACCGACGCCATGGCGCCCTGCCCGGCGAGCGCCAGGAGCAGCCGGCTGCGCAGCGCGACGATCCGCATCGCGTCGGACAGCGTGAGCGCGCCCGCGACGTGGGCCGCCGCGATCTCCCCCTGGGAGTGCCCGACCACGGCGGCGGGGGTGATGCCGTGCGAGCGCCAGAGCGCGGCCAGCGACACCATCATGGTGAACAGCACGGGCTGGACGACGTCCATCCGCTCGATCGGCGGGGCGTCCTCGGCGCCGCGCAGCACGTCCTCCACCGACCAGTCGGCGTACTGGGCCAGGGCGGCGTCACAGGCCCGGACGGAGTCGCGGAAGACCTCGGAGGCCTCCAGCAGACCGGCGGCCATGCCGGCCCACTGGGTGCCCTGGCCGGGGAAGACGAACACGGTGCGGCCCCCGGCGGCGGCGACGCCGCGCACCAGGCCCTCGGCCGTCCGGTCCTCGGCGAGCGCCGTCAGCAGCTCGGTGAAGGAGTCCCGGTCGTCGGCGAGGAGCACCGCGCGGTGGTCGAAGGCGGAGCGGCCGGACGACAGCGCTCCGGCGATCTGACGGTCCGTCAGCTCCGCCCGGGTGGAGAGGTGTTCGAGCAGCCGTGCGGCCTGCGCGCGCAGCGCGGCCTCGCCGCGGGCGGACAGCAGCCAGGGGGTGGGGGCGCCGTCCAGGGACGGGGCGGCCGGCCGCGCCGGGGCCTCGGCCTGCTCCGGCGCCTCCTCCAGGATCACGTGGACGTTGGTGCCGCTCATGCCGAACGAGGAGACGCCCGCCCGGCGGGTGCGACCGCCCCGCGGCCACGGCACCGGCTCGGTGAGCAGGCGCAGCGCGCCCGCCGACCAGTCCACGTGCGGGGTCGGCTCGTCCACGTGCAGGGTGGCGGGCAGCAGGTCGTGCCACATCGCCTGGACCATCTTGATCACGGCGGCGACGCCGCCCGCGGACTGGGTGTGCCCGATGTTGGACTTGACCGAGCCGAGCCACACCGGGCGGTCGGCCTCCCGGTCCCGGCCGTAGACGGCCTGGAGCGCCCGTGCCTCGATCGGGTCGCCCAGCTCGGTGCCGGTGCCGTGCGCCTCGATGGCGTCGACGTCGCCGGGGGCGAGCCGGGCGGCGCTCAGCGCCTGCCGGATGACCTTCTGCTGGGCCCGGCCGCTGGGGGCGGTCAGCCCGTTGCTGGCGCCGTCGTGGTTGACGGCGGTGCCGCGGACCAGGGCCAGCACCCGGTGGCCGTTGCGGCGGGCGTCGGAGAGCCGCTCGACCAGCAGCATGCCGGCGCCCTCGCCCCAGCCGGTGCCGTCGGCGGCGGCGGCGAAGGCCTTGCAGCGGCCGTCGGTGGAGACCGCGCCGCCCTGGGTGCCCTCGACGAACATGGTCGGCACGACCATCAGGGTCACGCCGCCGACCAGCGCGAGCGAGCAGTCGCCGCGCCCGAGCGCCTCGCCCGCCGTGTGCAGCGCCACCAGCGAGGAGGAGCAGGCGGTGTCGATGGACAGCGCCGGGCCCTCCAGGCCGAGGGTGTACGCGACCCGGCCGGAGGTGACGGAGGCGGCGGTGCCGAGCATCAGGTGCGGGCCGATGCCCTCGGGCACCTCGGTGGCGCCGACGCTGTAGCCGGTGGTGGCGTTTCCGACGAAGACGCCGGTCGGGCTGCCGTGCAGCGTGGTCGGGTCGATCCCGGCGCTCTCGATCGCCTCCCAGGCCGTCTCCAACAGCAGCCGCTGCTGCGGGTCCATCGCCAGGGCCTCGCGCGGGCTGATGCCGAAGAAGGCGGGGTCGAAGTCGGCCAGGCCGTCGACGAAGCCGCCGTCGAGGCCGTCCGCGAAGCCCTCCGGGAAGGCTCCGAGGTCCCAGCCGCGGTCGGTGGGCACCGGGGTCATGGCGTCCACGCCCTGGCTGACGATCCGCCACAGCCCCTCGGGGGTGTCGGCGCCGCCGGGCAGTCGGCAGCTCATGCCGATGATCGCCAGCGGGTCGTCGGCCGGGCCGGTGGCGGCCACCGGGGCCGGGCCGGCGGTGGCGGTCCCGGACGCGGGCTCGGGCTCGGACGCGCCGAGCAGTTCGCGACCGAGCTCCTCGGCGAGCAGCGCCGGGGTCGGGTGGTCGAAGACCAGGGTGGCCGGCAGCCGCAGCCCGGTGACGGCGGAGAGCCGGTTGCGCAGCTCGACCGCGGTCAGCGAGTCGACCCCGAGCTCCTTGAACGCCCGGTTCGGGTCGACCGGTTCGGGCCCGGCGAAGCCGAGCACGGCGGCGGCCTGGCCGCGCACCTGCTCCAGCAGCAGCCGGAGCCGGTCCTCCGCGCCGAGTCCGGCCAGCCGGCGGCCGAGGGTCGAACCGGCGGCGGCCGGGTCGGCGCCGGAGACGCGCCGGGTGCCGCCGCGGACGAGTTCGCGCAGCAGCGGCGGCAGCGACCCCGCGCCGGCGGCCAGGGCCGCCTGGTCCAGCCCGGTGGCGACCAGCGCCGGGTGGGGCAGGGCGAGCGCCGCGTCCAGGGCCGCGAGGCCGCGCTCGACGGAGAGCGGCGGGAAGGCGGAGCGGGCGATGCGCTCGCGCTCGGCCCCGGTCAGCCGGCTGGTCATGCCGGCGGTGTCCTGCCACGCGCCCCAGGCCAGCGACAGCGCGGGCAGCCCGGCGGCGCGGCGGCGGTGGGCGAGGGCGTCGAGGTAGGCGTTGGCGGCGGCGTAGCCGGCCTGCCCGGCGCTGCCCAGGGTGCCGGCGGCAGAGGAGTAGAGCACGAAGGCCGCCAGGTCGGCGTGCCGGGTCAGCTCGTCCAGGTGCGCGGCGGCGTCCGCCTTGGCGCGCAGGACGGCGGCGGCGCGCTGCGGGGTCAGCCCGGTGACCACGGCGTCGTCCACCACGCCGGCCAGGTGGAACACCCCGGTCAGCGGGCGGGTGAGCCCGGCGAGCACCGCGGCGAGCGCGTCCCGGTCGGCGGCGTCGCAGGCGAGCAGTTCGACCTGCGCGCCCCGTTCGGCCAGCGCCTCGGTGAGCGCGGCGGCGCCCTCGGCGGCGGGCCCGGTACGGCTGAGCAGGGTGAGGTGGCGGACGCCGTGGGCGGTCGCCAGGTGCTCGGCGAGGCCCCGGCCGAGGCCGCCGGTGCCGCCGGTGACCAGGACGGTGCCGTCCGGGTCGAAGGCGCGCGGCAGGGTGAGGACGACCTTGCCGATCTGGCGGGCCTGGCCGATGTGGCGGAACGCCTCGGGGGCGGTGCGCACGTCCCAGGCGCGCAGCGGCGGCAGCCGCAGCTCGCCGGCGCGGAACAGCTCCAGCAGGGTGGCGAGGATCTCGCCGATCCGCTCGGGGCCGGCCTCGATCAGGTCGAAGGCCTGGTAGCGCACGCCGCGGTGGCGGGCGGCGACCTCGCCGGGGTCGCGGACGTCGGTCTTGCCCATCTCGATGAAGCGGCCGCCGCGCGGCAGCAGGTCGAGCGAGGCGTCGACGAACTCGCCGGCCAGGGCGTCCAGCACCACGTCCATGCCGCGGCCGTCGGTGGCCTCGGCGAAGCGCCGGGCGAAGCCGGTGTCCCGGGAGGAGGCGATCCGGTCGGCGGCGACACCCAGGGCGCGCACCGCCTCCCACTTGGCCGGGCTGGCGGTGCCGTAGACCTCGGCGCCCAGGTGTCGGGCGACCTGGACGGCGGCGGTGCCGACGCCGCCCGCGGCGGCGTGGATCAGCACCGACTCGCCGGCCCGCAGGCCGGCCAGGTCCACCAGGCCGTAGTAGGCGGTGGCGTAGGCGATCGGGACGGCCGCGGCCTCGGCGAAGGACCAGTGCGCGGGCATCGGCGCGAGCAGCCGGTGGTCGGTGACGGCGACGGGGCCGAACGCGGCCGGGCAGAGGCCGAACACCCGGTCGCCCGGGCGCAGGCCCTCGACGTCCGGTCCGACCTCCAGCACCACGCCGGCGGCCTCGCCGCCGAGCACGACCTCGCCCGGGTACATGCCGAGCGCGCCCAGCACGTCGCGGAAGTTCAGGCCCGCCGCGCGCACGCCGAGCCGCACCGCGCCGGGGGCCAGCGGGACGGCCGGGTCGACCGGCAGCAGTTCGAGGGCCTCCAGAGTGCCCGGGTCGCGGGTGTCCAGCCGCCAGGCCCCGGCTCCGGCCGGGGCCGGCAGGCCGGCGGGCACGGCCGCGCGGACCAGGCGGGCGGCGGCGAGTTCGCCGTCGCGCAGCGCCAGTTGGGGTTCGCCGCAGGCGACGGCGGCGGTCAGCACCTCGGTCGGCACCGGCACCCCGGCGGGGGCGTCCAGCAGGACGAAGCGGTCGGGGTGCTCGGTCTGCGCGGTGCGCACCAGGCCCCAGGCTGCGGCGCCGGCCGGGTCGGCGACCGGGTCGCCGGGGGCGGCGGCGACCGCGTCGCGGGTGAGCACCACCAGGCGGGCGGGCGTGAAGCGGTCGTCGGCCAGCCAGTCCTGGAGCACCGTCAGCACCCGGGCGACGGCCTCCTGCGCCGAGCCGGCCGGGCATGGCAGCACCACGATTCCGGGCACGTGGCCGTCCTCGTCGACGGCCGCGGCCAGGGCGTCCTCGGCGTCCAGCAGCGCGAGGTCCGCGGGCACGGCGACCTCGGTGCCGCCGTCGGCCGGGCGCCGCCAGTCCACCCGGTACAGCCCGGCCGGGTCGGCGGACGGACCGGCGGGGGCGGCCGCGCGCAGCACGAGGCGCTCGACGGTGACGACCGGCCGGCCGTCGCCGTCCCAGGCGACCAGGGAGAGCGCGTCCTCACCCAGCGGGGTGATCCGGGCCCGGACGCCGGGGGCGCCGGAGGCGCGCAGGGCGACCCCGGTCCAGGAGAACGGCAGTCCGGCGGTGAGCGGGGTGCCGTCGGCTCCCCCGTCGGCCGTCGAACGGACCGCGAGCGCGTGCAGGACGGCGTCCAGCAGCGCCGGGTGCAGGCCGTAGCGGCGGGCCTCCTCGGGGTCTCCGGCCCGGGCCTCCAGCAGGATCGCGTCACCGTGGCGCCAGGCGGCGGCCAGGCCGCGGAAGGCCGGGCCGTACGCCAGTCCGGCCGTCTCCAGCAGCTCGTACACGGCGTCCACGTCGGCCGGGGCGGCGCCGACGGGGGGCCACTGCTGCGGGGCCGGCTCGGCCGCCGCGCCGTCGGCGGTGGGGGCCAGCACGCCGGTCGCGTGCCGGGTCCAGGGCCGCTCCGGCCAGTTGTCGTCGGCCCGCTCCTCGGGCCGGGCGTGCACCGTGACGGTGCGGCGGCCGTCCGGGCCGGCGGCGCCGACCGCCACCTGGACCTGGACCGCGCCGCGGTCGGGCAGCGCCAGCGGCGCCTCCAGGACCAGCTCGTCGAGGTCCCCGCAGCCGACCTGGTCGCCCGCGTGGACGGCGAGTTCGACGAAGGCGGTGCCGGGAACGACGACCCGGCCGTGCACCCGGTGGTCGGCCAGCCACGGGTGGGCGTCGGCGGACAGCCGTGCGGTGAACAGCAGTTCGTCCCCGCCGGCGAGCGAGATCCCGGCGCCGATCATCGGGTGGCCGATGGCGCTCAGGCCCGCCGCGGTGACGTCGCCGCGCCAGGAGGCGGTGTTGGGCCAGTACGGCGCGGTCTCGAAGGCGTAGGTCGGCAGGTCCAGCAGGCGTCCGTCACCGAAGACGGCGGCCCAGTCGACGGCGCCGCCGTGCACGTGCAGGCCGGCCAGCGCGGTGGCGACGCTCAGCGGCTCGGGCCGGTCGCGGCGCAGCAGCGGGGCCAGGAAGACGGTGTCCTCGCGGTGGGCGAGGCTCTCCCGGGCCATGGCGGTGAGCACGCCGTCGGGCCCGAGTTCGAGGTAGCGGGTGACGCCCTGCGCGTCCAGGTGCCGGACCCCGTCGGCGAACCGGACGGTCTCGCGGACCTGCCGGGCCCAGTGGTCCGGGTCGGCCAGCTGCTCGGCGCCGACGGGGGCGCCGGTGAGGTTGGAGACCACCGGGATCACCGGCGGCCGGAACGCGAGCCCCGCGACGACCTCGCGGAACTCCGCCAGCATGCCGTCCATGTGCGGCGAGTGGAAGGCGTGCGAGACCCGCAGCTCGCGGGTGCGCAGGCCGCGTTCGCGCCAGGTGGCGGCGAGCGCCAGGACCGCTTCGCGGTCGCCGGAGACGACCGTCGAGGCCGGCCCGTTGACGGCGGCGACGGCGACCCGGTCGGCCACCGCGGCCAGGTCCTCGCGGACCCGCGCCTCGTCCGCGCCGACGGCGAGCATCGCGCCGCCCTCGGGCATCGCCTGCATCAGCCGTCCGCGCGCGGCGACCAGGGTGCAGGCGTCGTCCAGCGGGAGCGCGCCCGCGACGTGGGCGGCGGCGACCTCGCCGACCGAGTGGCCGAGCAGGAAGTCGGGGGCCGGGCCGAAGGCGGTCGCCAGGCGGTACAGCGCCACCTCGACGGCGAACAGCGCGGCCTGGGTGTAGGCGGTCCGGTCGAGCAGCGCGGCGGTGTCGCTGCCGGGCTCGGCGTCGAGCACGGCGCGCAGCGGCGGGTCGAAGTGCGGGTCCAGCCGTTCGCACACCTCGGCCAGGGCCTCGGCGAACACGGGCTGGGCGGCGGCCAGTTCGGCGCCCATCCGGGCGCGCTGGGCGCCCTGGCCGGTGAACAGGAAGGCCAGCTTGCCGCTCCTGCGGGCGGCGGTGCCGCGCACCACCCGGCCGCTCTCGGTGCCGTCCTCCAGGGCGGCCAGGCCGGCCTCCAGGCCGGCGCGGTCGGCCGCGACGACCACCGCGCGGTGGCTCAGCGCGGCGCGGGTGACGGCCAGCGAGCGGCCGAGGTCCGCCGGGTGCACCGCCGGGTCGGCCGTCAGCAGGGCGCGCAGCCGCGCGGCCTGGCCGCGCAGCGCGGCCTCGCTCTTGGCGCCGAGGACGAAGGGGAGTTCCCCGCCGGCCGGGCCTGCCACGGCCTCCGCCGCCCCGGCCTCCGCCGCCCCGGGCTCGTCGGCCGCGGGCTCGTCGGCCTCCTCCAGGATGATGTGGGCGTTGGTGCCGCTGATGCCGAACGAGGAGACGCCCGCGCGGCGCGGCTCGGCGCCGCGCGGCCAGGGCCGGGACTCGGTGAGCAGTTCCACCGCGCCGGCCGACCAGTCCACGTGCGGGGTCGGTCCGTCCACGTGCAGGGTGGCCGGCAGCACGCCGTGCCGCAGCGCCATCACGGTCTTGATCACGCTGGCCACGCCGGCCGCGGCCTGGGCGTGCCCGATGTTGGACTTGACCGAGCCGAGCCACAGCGGACGGTCCTGCGCCCGGCCCTGGCCGTAGGTGGCCAGCAGGGCCTGGGCCTCGATCGGGTCGCCCAGCTCGGTGCCGGTGCCGTGCGCCTCGACCAGGTCGACGTCCCCGGTGGACAGCTTGGCGCTGGCCAGGGCCTGCATGACGACCCGCTGCTGGGACGGCCCGTTGGGGGCGGTGAGCCCGTTGGAGGCGCCGTCCTGGTTGGCCGCCGAGCCGCGCACCACGGCGAGCACCGGGTGCCCGAGCCGGCGCGCGTCGGAGAGCCGCTCCACCAGGAGCACGCCGACGCCCTCGGACCAGCCGGTGCCGTCGGCCGCGGCGGCGAAGGACTTGCACCGGCCGTCCCCGGCCAGCCCGCGCTGCTTGCTGAACTCGGTGAACACACCCGGGGTGGCCATGACGGTGACGCCGCCGACCAGCGCCAGCGAGCACTCGCCCTGGCGCACCGAACGGGCGGCCAGGTGGAGCGCGACCAGCGAGGAGGAGCAGGCGGTGTCCACGGTGATCGCGGGGCCCTCCAGGCCCATCGCGTAGGAGACCCGGCCCGAGATGACGGCGCTGGCGCCGCCGGTGAGCAGGTAGCCCTCGCCGCCCTCGTGCGGCGACCCGGCGACCAGCGCGGTGTACTTCTGGTCGCCGGCGCCGATGAAGACGCCGGTGTCGCTGCCGCGCAGCGAGGTGGGGTCCAGGCGGGCGCGCTCGACGGCCTCCCAGCACGCCTGGAGCAGCAGCCGCTGCTGCGGGTCCATCGCCAGCGCCTCGCGCGGCGAGATGTCGAAGAACCCGGGGTCGAACTCGGTGGCCCCGGTGACGAAGCCGCCCTCGCGCACGTAGCTGGTCGCGGCCCGGTCCGGGTCGTCGTCGAAGAGGTGGTCGAGGGCCCAGCCGCGGTCCTCCGGGAAGGGGCCGATGGCGTCGGCGCCGTCGGCCACCAGCCGCCAGAGGTCCTCCGGTGAACGGACGCCGCCGGGGAACCGGCAACTCATCCCGATGATCGCCAGCGGTTCGGCGTCCGCCGCCTCGAAATCGGCCAGGCGTTGCCTGGTCCGGTGGAGATCGGCGGTGACCCGCTTCAGATAATCGCGAAGCGTATCCTTATCAACCATCTGGTGAAACCCTCTTCCACGGATGGCGCGACGAATAGACGGAGACGACCGGCCGGCCCGTTGAGGGAATTCCTGGACTTTCGCCGCCGCCGCGTGCACCAGCCGCCCAATTCACCGGTCCCGCCCGACGCAGGCTAATCGTGGCCCGGCGCCGTCAACCACCCCTAGCCTCAAGGATTCCCCCTTAACCAGCACGCCGCCGGGAAGGATAGGGGTTGACCCCTCATCACCGTCCGCCGGAGCCTGGGGGAAAAATTTCCTCGCGATGATTGGCCGGGTCATGGTGGAGCGGCAAAGGACCAGGGTTCTCTTCGACCTCAACGATCCGCAGCTCCATAGGAACAGATACGCCTACTATCGGCGGCTGCGCGAGACGGAACCCATTCACCATTCGCCGTACGGATTCTGGACGCTCAGCCGGTACGACGACGTGGACGCGTTCCTGCGCTCCCCGCAGGCGTCCTCCAGCGTCACCACGGATCCGGCGTTCGCGGAGCAGCGCGGCGGTCCCGACAGCCCGGCGATGCGCAGCCTGAGCCGCTGGATGCTGGTGAAGCACGGCGAGGAGCACCGCAAGCTGCGCCGCATCATCGCCCGGGCGGTGACGCCGCGCGCCGTGCAGCGCCTGGAGCCGGAGATCCTGCGCATCGTCAACCGGCTGATCGACGACATGGGCGAGGGCGAGGTCGACCTGATCGAGCAGCTCGCCGCCCCCGTCCCGGTCGCGGTGATCTGCGGCCTGCTGGGCATTCCGATCGAGGACGCGGACAAGTGCCTCAAGTGGACGAACGCGATCGCCAACATCATCGACCCGCTGATCACCCCGCGGATGCGGGACGCGATGAACCAGGCCGAGCCGGAGTTCAGCGCCTACATCCGGCACCAGATGGAGCTGCGCCGGGCCGAGCCCCGGGACGACGTCCTGACCATGCTGATGGCGAAGGACGAGGACGGCGAGGGGCTCAGCGACGAGGACGTGATCGCCCAGGTGCTGCTGCTGTTCAACGCCGGGCACGAGACCACGATCAACGTCATCGGCAACAGCATGCACGCCCTGCTGACCAACCCCGACCAGCTGGAGCTGCTGCGGGCGAACCCGGGGATGATGGGCGACTGCTTCGAGGAGCTGGCCCGCTACAACTCCACGGTGCAGGTCATCCTGCGGCACCTGACCGACGACCTCGTCCTCTCCGGGCAGCGCATCCCGGCCGGCGACGTCGTCCTGGCGATCCTCGGCGCCGCCCACCGCGACCCGGCGAGGTTCCCCGACCCGGACCGCCTGGACCTGCGCCGCGAGGGCGTGAAGTCGCTCGCCTTCGGCTCCGGACCGCACTACTGCATCGCCGCGATGCTCGGCCGGACCGAGGTCTGCCTGACCATCACCGAGCTGCTGCGGCGCTACGGGAGGATCGAGCCGGCCTCCACGGAGCTGGAGTGGCACACCCGGTTCAACTTCGTGCTGGGCCTCAAGCGCCTGCCGCTGCGGGTCGCGTACCGCGCCTGAGCCGGCGGCCCGCGGACGGAACCGCCCGGGAGCGTACGAGACGCTCCCGGGCGGTTCCGCGTCCGGTCACCCTTCGGCGGCCTGCGCACCACCGGGCTCGACCAGGGTGTCCAGCCACTCCCGGACGGCCGCGGCGGTCGTGGCGCCGTGTTCCATCATCACCGTGAAGTGGTTGCCGGGGACGTCGACCGTACGGTGCGGCCGGTCCCAGGTGGCGCGCCAGTCGTCCTCCCGGGTCCACTCGCCGATCGGGTCGGAGGCCCGGACCACCAGGGTGGCGGCGGCGACCTCCTCGGCCCGGAAGCCGAGGTACATCCGGCCGTACCAGGCCTGGGCGGTGAGCCGGGTGTCGGTCATCGGCACGGCCAGCTCCTCACGCCCGAAGGTGCCCTCGGTCAGCTCCGACAGCCACTCCTGGTGCATCGGACGGTCCATCGGATAGGTGTCCACCAGCACCACGCCGGCCACCGGCACGCCCATCGCCTCCAGCCGGCGGGTCAGCGCGTGGGCGAGCAGCCCGCCGCCGGAGTGCCCGAGGAGCACGAACGGAGCGTCCCCGGCGACCTCGACCAGTGTCCTGGCCTGCCAGTCCAGCGAGGCCTCCAGGCCGGCCGGCAGCTGCTCCCCGTCCCGGTAGCCGGGCAGCGGCAGCGCGATCACGTCGTGGCTGCCGTTGAAGGAGGCGGCGAAGCGGGCGAACTCGTGCACGCCGCCCAGCGCCGACATGCCGGTGTGGCAGACCACCCGCGGCCGCTTCGGCCCGCGCGCCAGGAAGACCGGCGCGGGCGGCTCGGTGACCTCCTCGGGCGAGTCGAACATCGGCCGGTAGGAGGCCGCGTCGGACAGGAACTCCATGTACTTGTGGAGCTTGTTCTGCCGCATCGACTCGGCGTACAGGGTGCGCAGGATCCCGGTCTGCTCGCGCGGCTCGGCGGCGGCGGACCCCCCGAGGGCCGCCAGGACCCGCCGGGCCAGCTCGGCCGCGGTCCCGCTGTCGAACACCACGGTGCTCTCCAACGGCACCCCGACGGCCGTCCGGAGCCGGTCGCGCAGCTCGATCGCGCTGAGCGAGTTGACGCCCAGTTCCAGGAACGGCCGCTCCGGTGCGACCGCCTCGGCGCCGTCGTGCCCGAGCACGCCGGCGGCGTGGGCGCGGACCAGGTCGAGCACGGCCCGGTGCCGCTCCTCGTCCGGCAGCCCGGCGAGCCGCTCGCGCAGCGCCGCCGCGTCCGCCGGCACCGGCTCGTCGGCCGCGCCGGCGGTGCGCCGTGCGGCCGGGACCCCGTCCAGCAGCCGGCGCGGCCGGCTGAGCGTGTACGAGGCGGCGAAGCGCTCCCAGTCGACGTCCGCGACGGTGAGGCAGGCCTCCCGGGGCAGACGGGCGAGCAGGTCGAGCGCCGAGTCCGGGTCCAGCGCCCTCAGCCCGGTGCGGGCCAGCAGGCCGGCGGCGTCGGCGGTCAGCCCGTCGGCGGCGGCCCACGGCCCCCAGGCGATCGAGGTGGCCGCCAGGCCGGCGGCCCGGCGGGCCTCGGCCAGCGCGTCCAGGTAGGCGTTGGCCGCCGCCCGGGCGGGCTGTGCGGCACCCCAGACCCCGGCCACCGAGGAGAACAGCACGAAGGCGCTCAGGTCCAGGCCCGAGGTCAGCTCGTGCAGGTGGCGGGCGCCGTCCACGGTGGGCCGCAGCACCTCGGCGATCCGCTCCGGGGTGAGCGCGTCGGCCGCGGTGTCGTCGCCGACCCCGGCCGCGTGCACCACCGCGGTGAGCGGGTGCTCGGCGGGGACCGCGGCGAGCAGCCCGGCGAGCGCCGCCCGGTCGGCGACGTCGCAGGCCGCCACCGTCGCCTCGGTTCCGGCCGCCCGCAGCTCGGCGAGCAGGTCGGCGACGCCGGGCGCCCGCTCACCGCGCCGGCCGACCAGCAGCAGGCGCGGCACGCCCAGGCCGGCCAGTCGGCGGGCGACCCGCCGGCCGAGCGCGCCGGTGCCGCCGGTGACCAGGACGGTGCCGGTGTCCGGCCACCGCACCTGCCCGGCCGCCGCCCCGGCCGGGGCCGGGACCAGCCGGCGGACGAAGACCCGCCCGTCGCGGATCGCGGCCTCCTGCTCCGGTCCGGTGAGCGCCTGCGCGAGGCGGTCCCAGGCGGCGGCGTCCCGGCGCACCGGGAGGTCGACGATTCCGCCCCAGCAGTCCGGACCGGCCAGGTCGAGGCCGCGGCTGAGGCCCCAGACGGTGGCCTGGCCCGGGTCGGCCGGCGGGTCCGCCGGGCCGGTCGACACCGCACCGGCGGTGACCGCCCACAGCGGGGCGGTCAGGCCGGTGTCGTCCAGGGCCTGGGCGAGCGTCGCCAGCTCGGCGACCCGGTCGCCGGGCACCGCGAGCACGCCGGCGAGCGCACCGGCCCCGTCGAGCACGGTCCGCAGCCGCGCGGCCAGCGCCGCGCGGTCCGTCCCGCGGGTTCCGTCGGTTCCGTCGGTTCCGTCGGTTCCGTGGGTTCCGTCGCCCGCATCGCCCGCGTCGCCGTCGACGGCCAGCCGCAGCGTCCGGGCCCCGGCGGCGACCAGGCTGCTCTGCGCCTCGGCCGCCAGCTCCTCGCCCTCCGGGGCGACGACCAGCCAGGTCCCGTCCAGCACGGCCCGGCCGGACGGCGCGGCGGCCGGCTGCCACAGCACCCGGTGACGCCAGGCGTCGGTGCGGGCGTCCTGGCGACGGCGGCGACGCCACGAGGCCAGCGCCGTCAGCGCCGTCCCGACGGCCTCCGGTCGGGCGTCCAGGGTCTCGGCCAGCTCGCCGAGGTCCTCGCGCTCGACCGCCTCCCAGAACCGTTCCTCCGCCGGGTCGACGGGCTGCGCCGCCACCGTCGGCTCCGGCCAGTAGCGGTCCCGCTGGAAGGCGTAGGTCGGCAGGTCGACCCGCCGGCCACCGGGCAGCACGGCCGCCCAGTCCACCGGCACGCCGGCCGCCCAGAGCCGCCCGACGGCCGACGGCACGTGGTCCCGTCCCTCGCGCAGCAGCGGCACGCCGACGGCGTCCGGGACGATCCGGGCCACCAGCGCGGACAGCACGCCGTCGGGGCCCAGTTCGACGAACCGGGTCAGGCCCTGGCGGTGCAGGGTCTCGACGCCGTCGGCGAAGCGGACCGCCTCGCGGACCTGGCGCACCCAGTAGTCGGGGGTGGTGAGCAGGCCGGGCCCGGCGATCCCGCCGGTCAGGGCGGAGACCACCGGGATGCCCGGCTCGCTGAAGGCCAGGCCCTTCAGGACGGCCGCGAAGTCGTCCAGCATCGGCTCCATCAGGGCCGAGTGGAAGGCGTGCGAGACGGCCAGCCGGCGCGTCCTCACCCCGGCCGCCGACCAGCGCGCGGCGAACTCCTCGACCACCTCGACGGGGCCGGAGACCACCACGGCGGCCGGGCCGTTGACGGCCGCGACGTCCAGGCGGCCGCCGATGGCCTCGCGGACCTCGGCCTCGGTGGCCTGGACCGCCAGCATCGCCCCGCCCTCGGGCAGCGCCTCCATCAGCCGGCCGCGCGCGGCCACCAGGGCGCAGGCGTCCGGCAGCGGGAACACCCCGGCGCAGTGCGCCGCGGCGATCTCGCCGATCGAGTGGCCGAGCATCGACTCCGGGACCACGCCCCAGGATTCGAGCAGCCGGAACAGCGCCACCTCGACCGCGAACAGCCCGGCCTGCGCCCACACCGTACGGTCCAGGTCCTCGGTGCCCTCGAACACCACGTCCTTGACCGAGCGGTCCAGCAGCAGGTCGAACTCCGCGCAGACCGCGTCGAAGGCCTCCGCGAACACCGGGTGGCGGGCGTGGAGGTCACGTCCCATCCCGGCCCGCTGCGCACCCTGGCCGGTGAACAGGAACGCCACCCGGCCGTCGCCCGCGCGCTCGGAGACCACGGCCGCGCTCGGCGCGCCGTCGACGACGGCGGCCAGCCCGCGCAGCAGTTCCTCGCGGTCGGAGCCGACGACGACCGCCCGGTGCTCCAGCGCGGCGCGGGTGGTGGCCAGGGCGCGGCCGACGTCCCGGAGGTCCGTCGTCCCGTGCTCCCGCACGTGCTCGCGCAGCCGTTCGGCCTGGCCGCGCAGCCCCTCGGCGGTGCGGGCGGACAGCGCCCACGGCACGGGCCCGAGGCCGGCCCCCGCCACCGGCGCGGGCACCGGCCCGGGCTCGGGGCGTTCGATGATCACATGGGCGTTGGTGCCGCTGATGCCGAAGGAGGACACCGCCGAGCGGCGCGGCCGGTCCAGCTCGGGCCAGGGGCGCGCCTCGGTGAGCAGTTCCACCGCGCCCGCCGACCAGTCCACCTCGGCGGTGGGCTCGTCCACGTGCAGGGTCGCCGGGAGCACCCCGTGGCGCATCGCCTGCACCATCTTGATCACGCCCGCGACGCCCGCCGCGGCCTGGGTGTGCCCGATGTTGGACTTCACCGAGCCGAGCCAGAGCGGCTCGCCGTCGCGGTCCCGGCCGTAGGTGGCCAGCAGCGCCTGCGCCTCGATCGGGTCGCCCAGCACGGTGCCCGTGCCGTGTGCCTCGACGGCGTCCACCTCGGCGGCCGACAGCCCGGCACTCGCCAGCGCCTGCCGGATCACCCGCTGCTGAGCCGGACCGTTCGGGGCGGTCAGGCCGTTGGAGGCACCGTCCTGGTTGACCGCGCTGCCCCGGACCACCGCGAGCACCTCGTGCCCGTTGCGGCGCGCGTCCGAGAGCCGCTCCAGCACCAGAAGACCGACGCCCTCGCCCCAGCCCGTACCGTCCGCGCCGGCCGCGAAGGCCTTGCAGCGGCCGTCGGCGGCCAGGCCGCCCTGGCGGTCGAACTCGCCGAACACCCCGGGGGTGGCCAGCACGGTGACACCGCCGGCCAGCGCGAGCCCGCAGTCGCCCTCGCGCAGCGCCTGCGCCGCCCAGTGCAGGGCCACCAGCGAGGAGGAGCAGGCCGTGTCGACGGTGACGGCCGGGCCCTCCAGACCGAAGGCGTACGCCACCCGGCCGGAGATCACGCTGTTCGCCGTCCCGGCCAGCACATGGCCCTGGACCTCCTCCAGGCCGCCGGCGGCACCGTAGCCGGAGTTGGAGGCTCCGACGAAGACGCCGATCTGCTCGCCGCGCACCGAGCGCGGGTCGATCCCGGCGTCCTCGAAGGCCTCCCAGGAGGCCTCCAGCAGGATCCGCTGCTGCGGGTCCATCGCCAGCGCCTCGCGCGGCGAGATCGCGAACAGCCCGGCGTCGAACTCCGTCACGCTCTCCACGAAGCCGCCGCGCGCCGCCGCGGCGCCGACCGCTTCGAGCGGCCAGCCGCGGTCGGTCGGGAAGCCGGTGACCCCGTCCGCCCCGGCGGCCACCAGATCCCACAGCCCGGCCGCCGAACGCACCCCGCCCGGATAGCGGGCGCTCATGCCCACGATCACGACGGGATCGTCCGCGACGGCCACCGCCGCACCGGCCTGCTCCGCCACCGCCTCGGGCACCGACTCCAGCAGTTCCTCGGCCAGATGCCGCGCCAGCACCACCGGCGTCGGATAGTCGAACACCAGCGTGGCCGACAGCGAGAGCCCGGTCTCCTTCACCAGCAGGTTGCGCAGGGCCACCGCCGTCAGCGAGTCGAAGCCGAGGTCGCGGAACGCCTGACCGGCGTCCACGGCCTCCATCGAAGCGTGCCCGAGGACGGCGGCCGCACCGGTCCGGACCAGGTCCACCAGCATCCGCTCCCGGCGCCCGGCCGCGGCCTCCGCCAGCCGCTCCCGGAACTCCGAGGAGAGCTCCACGCCCTCGACCACCGGCGCCTGCGCGCCGACGGCCTCCGGCAGCTCCGCCAGCAGCCGGCTGGTGCGCACGGCCGTGAAGGCCGGCGCGAACAGCTGCCAGTCCACGTCCGCGACGGTCACACAGACCTCGTCCGCGTCCACCGCCCGTGCCAGGGCCGACACCGCCGACTCCGGGTCCATCACGGCCAGACCACGACGGCGCAGCTGCTCGGCGGCATCGCCCTGGGCTGCCATGCCCTCACCGGCCCACGGGCCCCAGGCCACCGACGTGCCCCGCAGCCCGCGCGCCCGGCGCCGCAGCACCAGCGCGTCCAGGTGGGCGTTGGCCGCCGCGTAGGCGCCCTGACCACCACTGCCCCAGGTCGCCGCGACCGAGGAGAAGACCACGAACAGATCGAGCTCCGGACCGGCCGTCAGCTCGTCCAGCAGTTCGGCGCCGCCGACCTTGCCGGCGAAGACCGGCTCGAACCGCTCGACCGTCTCGCCGTCCAGCACGCCGTCGTCCACCACGCCCGCGGTGTGCACCACGCCCGTGAGCGGCAGCTCGGCGGGCACCGCGGCCAGGACGGCGGCGACCGCGTCGCGGTCCGCCACGTCACAGGCCGCGACCGTCACCCGGGCACCCAGACCGGTCAGTTCGGCCACCAGCTCGGCGGCGCCCGGCGTCCGATCGCCACGACGGCCGGTCAGCACCAGGTGCGGCACCCCGCGCCCGGCCAGCCAACGGGCCACCTCCGCACCCAGCGCACCCAGACCACCGGTCACCAGCACCGTCCCGGACGGGGTCCGAACGCCGCCGCGGCCGCTCCGCTGCGCGGCCCGCACCACCCGGCGCCCGTAGACGCCCGAGGAGCGCACGGCGACCTGGTCCTCGGCACCGCCGAGCACCGCCACCAGCCGGCGGCCGGCCCGCTCGTCCAGCACCGGCGGAAGGTCGACCAACCCGCCCCACAGGTCCGGCAGTTCCAGTGCGGCCACCCGGCCCAGACCCCAGATCTGCGCCTGCGCCGGGCTCACCGACCGGTCCGCCCGGCCCACCGACACCGCACCGACGGTCGTCGACCACAGCCTGGCCCGGACGCCCGCGTCGCCCAGTGCCTGGACCAGCGTCAGCGTCCCGGCCACGCCGGAGGACACCCACGAGCCCGGGCCCTGCGGCTGCTCGGCCACGGCGAGCAGGGAGAGCACGCTCACCGGCTCGCCCTCGGCGGCCGACTCGCGGATGCGGTCGGCCAGTTCCCGCCGGCCGAGGCCCTCGCCGGCCAGCGTCACCACGTCCGCGCCGGCGGCCCGCAGTGCCGCTTCGACGGCCTCCACGGGTGCCCCCTCGGCCGTCACCAGCAGCCAGCGCCCCGACAGGAGGGTCTCCGTGAGGCCGGTCAGCGGCTTCCAGACCACCTCGTAGCGCCAGGAGTCCACCACCGAGTCGACCTGGCGGCGCTGCCGCCAGGAGGACAGCACCGGCAGGACGGACGCCAGCTCCTCGGGCGCCCGGTCGATCTCCAGGGCCTCGGCCAGGCCGTCCAGGTCCTGGTTCTCGACCGCCTGCCAGAACCGGGTCTCGGCCGGGTCGGCCGTGAGGCTCCCCAGGTCGAGGGAGCGCGGCCAGTAGCGCTCGCGCTGGAACGCGTACGTCGGCAGGGCGACCCGACGGCCGGCGGGCAGCACCGCGGACCAGTCGAGCCCGGCCCCGGCCGCCCACAGGGCGGCGAGCGCCCGCAGGACGGTCTCCCGCTCGTCCCGGCCGGGGCGCAGCAGCGGCGCGAACACGGCCTCCCCCACGGCCTGACCGGCCAGGCCGCACAGCACGGCGTCCGGTCCCAGCTCGACGTAGCGGGTGACGCCCTGGCGGTGCAGGGCGTCGACGCCGTCGGCGAAGCGGACGGCCTCGCGGACCTGGCGCACCCAGTAGTCGGGGGTGGCGAGCAGGCCCGGCTCGGCGAGGCTGCCGGTCAGGGTGGAGACGATCGGGATCCTCGGCTCGGCGAAGGTCAACTTCGCGAGTACGGAGGCGAATTCGGCGAGCATCGGCTCCGTCAGGGCCGAGTGGAAGGCGTGCGAGACCGTCAGCCGACGGATCTTGCGGCCCTCGGTCTTCCAACGGGCCGCGAACTCCTCCACCACCTCGGCCGGACCCGAAACCACCACGGAGGTCGGGCCGTTGACGGCCGCGACGTCCAGCCGGTCGCCGACCGCGTCGCGGATCTCGGCCTCGGCGGCCTGGACGGCGAGCATCGCCCCGCCGCTCGGCAGCGCGTCCATCAGCCGGCCACGTGCCGCCACCAGGGCGCACGCGTCCGCCAGCGAGAGAACGCCCGCCACCTGGGCGGCCGCCACCTCGCCGATCGAGTGGCCGAGCAGGAAGTCGGGTGTCACGCCCCAGGATTCGAGCAACCGGTACGAGGCGACCTCGACCGCGAACAGCCCGGCCTGCGCCCACACCGTACGGTCCAGGTCCTCCGCACCCTCGAACACCACGTCCCGGACCGGCCGGTCCAGTAGCAGGTCGAACTCCGCGCAGACCGTGTCGAACGCCCCGGCGAACACCGGGAAGGCTTCGTACAACTCCCGGCCCATGCCGACCCGCTGCGCGCCCTGCCCCGTGAACAGGAACGCCGTGCGGCCCTCCGCCACGACACCGCTGACGACCCCGCCCGAGGGGCGGCCGTCCGCCAGCGCGAGCAGGCCGTCCAGCAGCGCGGCCCGGCCGTCGCCGATCACCACCGCACGGTGGGCCAGCCCGGCCCGCCCGGTCGCCAGCGACCACGCCACGTCCTGCGGACGGGCCCCGGACTCCAACGCCCCGGACTCCAAAGCCGCCCCGGACTCCAGCGCCTCGGACTCCAGCGCCTCGGACTCCAACTTCCCGGCCAGCCGCGCCGCCTGGGCCTTCAGCGCCCCGGCGCTCTGCGCCGACACCACCCACGGCGTCGGCCCCGTCGCCTCCTCGACCGGCAGCTGCTCCTCGGCCGGAGCCTGCTCCAGCACCACATGGGCGTTGGTCCCGCTGATCCCGAAGGCGGAGACGCCCGCCCGGCGCGGGCGACCGGCCTCCGGCCACGGCCGGGCCTCGGTCAGCAGCTCGACCGCACCCGCCGACCAGTCCACCTGCGGCGTCGGCTCGTCCACGTGCAGGGTGGCCGGCAGCACACCGTTGCGCATCGCCTGCACGGCCTTGATCACGCCCGCCACACCCGCGGCGGCCTGGGTGTGGCCCAGGTTGGACTTCACCGAGCCCAGCCAGAGCGGCTCACCGTCGCGGTCCCGGCCGTAGGTGGCCAGCAGCGCCTGCGCCTCGATCGGGTCCCCGAGCCGGGTGCCCGTCCCGTGCGCCTCGACGGCGTCCACGTCCGAGACCGACAGCCCCGCGTTGGCCAGCGCCTGACGGATCACCCGCTCCTGCGAGGGCCCGTTCGGCGCGGTGAGCCCGTTGGACGCACCGTCCTGGTTGACGGCGCTCCCCCGGACCACCGCCAGCACCTGGTGCCCATTGCGCCGGGCGTCCGACAGCCGCTCCAGCACCAGCACGCCGACGCCCTCGCCCCAGCCCGTACCGTCCGCACCGGCCGCGAAGGCCTTGCAGCGGCCGTCCGAGGCCAGGCCGCCCTGCCGGTTGAACTCGCCGAACGCGCCGGCGTTCACCATCACGGCGACGCCGCCGGCCAGCGCCATGCCGCACTCGCCCACCCGCAGCGCCTGCACCGCGAGGTGCAGCGCCACCAGCGAGGAGGAGCAGGCCGTGTCCACCGTGACCGCCGGACCCTCCAGGCCGAACACGTACGAGACGCGGCCCGAGATCACGCTGTTGGCGGTGCCGGACAGCACGTGCCCCTCGACCCCGTCGAGCAGCTGGCCGTGGCCGTAGCCCGAGGACGAGGCGCCCGCGAAGACGCCCGTCCGGCTGCCGCGCACCTCGTGCGGATCGATGCCGGCGTCCTCGAAGGCCTCCCAGGACGCCTCCAGCAGCAGCCGCTGCTGCGGGTCCATCGCCAGCGCCTCGCGCGGCGAGATGCCGAACAGCCCGGCGTCGAACTCGGTGGCGTCGTCCACGAAGCCGCCGACGGCGCTGTCCACGCCCGGCACCCGGTCCGGCCAGCCGCGGTCGACGGGGAAGGAGGAGAGCGCGTCGGCGCCGTCGGCCACCAGGGTCCACAGGTCCTCGGGCGAGCGGACGCCGCCGGGGAAGCGGCAGCCGATGCCGACGATCGCGATCGGCTCGTCCAGGCCGGCCGGGACCGCCGCCGGCTCGGCGCCGGCCGGGCCCGCCTCGGCTCCGAGATCCAACTCCCGTTCCAGGTAGGCCACCAACGCGGTCGGCGTCGGGTGGTCGAACACCATGGTCGCGGGCAGCCGCAGGCCGGTCTCCCGGTTCAGCCGGTTGCGCAGCTCGACCGCCGTGAGCGACTCGAAGCCCAGGTCCTTGAAGGTCCGCGCGGCCTCGACGGCCCGGACGTCCGGGTGCTTGAGCACGGCGGCGACCTCGGTGCGGACCAGGTCCAGCAGGATCTGCCGGCGCTGCGCCTCGGGCAGCGGGGCGAGCCGGCGGCCGAGGTCCGGGCGCCGGTCCTCGCCGGCCGGCTCCTCGTCCGCCGTCCGCGCCTCGGGGAGGTCGGCCAGCAGCGGGCTGACCCGGGTGGCGGTGAAGGTGTCGACGAAGCGGGGCCAGTCGATGTCGGCGACGGTCAGGCAGTCCTCGCCCGCGTCGACGGCCCCGGCCAGCGCCTCGATCGCCAGGTCCGGGTCCATCGGCACCATGCCGCGCTCGCGCAGGTGGTCGCGGACGGCGTCGGTCGACACCATGCCCACCTCGCCCCAGGCGCCCCAGGAGACCGAGGTGCCGGGCAGGCCTTCGGCCCGGCGCCGGAGGACCAGAGCGTCCAGGTAGGCGTTCGCGGCCGCGTAGGCCGCCTGGCCGCCGCTGCCCCAGATCCCGGCGCCCGAACCGAAGGTGACGAACATCCGCAGGTCCAGGCCGCGGGTCAGCTCGTCCAGGTGCAGCGCGCCGGCGACCTTGCCGCCGAGCACCTCGGCCAGCTCCGCCGGGCCGGTGCGGTCCAGCATCATGGCCTGGCCGACGCCGGCCGCGTGCACCACGCCGACCAGCGGGAACTCCGCCGGGATCCGCGCCAGCACGCCGGCCAGCGACTCCCGGTCGGTCAGGTCGCAGGCGGCCACGGTCACCCGGGTGCCCAGCGCGGTCAGCTCCGCGACCAGGTCCGCCACGCCCGGCGCCGCCGTGCCGCGCCGGCCGAGCAGGGTCAGGTGCGGCACGCCGCGGCCGGCCAGCCAGCGGGCGACGACCGCGCCGAGCGCGCCGGTGCCGCCGGTGACCAGCACCGAGCCGGGCAGTTCGAGCGTCGTCCCGGCCGCGCGCGGGGCGCGGGCCAGGCGGCGGGCGAACACCCCGGAGCCGCGCACGGCGAGTTGGTCCTCGTCCCCGGCGGCGCCGCCGAGCAGCGCCACCAGCCGGGCTCCGGCCCGGGCGTCCAGGACGGCCGGAAGGTCGATCAGACCGCCCCAGCGGCGCGGGTACTCCAGCGCGGCGACCCGGCCGAGGCCCCAGGCCAGCGCCTGGACGGGGCTGCGCAGCGGGTCCGCGCGGCCGATCGACACCGCGCCGCCGGTGAGCGACCAGAGCGGCGCGTCGAGGTCGGCGTCGCCGAGGGCCTGGAGCAGGGTGACGGTCGCGGCCGGCCCGGCCGGGGCCTGCGGTGCGTCCTCGGCGCCCGCCAGCAGCGAGACCGCACCCGTGGCGGAGCCGACGGCGCTCAGCCGTTCGGCGAGCTCCGTACGGTCGGCGTCGGCGGCGACGGTCAGCTCGACCACCTCGGCCCCGGCCGAGCGCAGCAGGTCGGCGACCTCCCCGCCGTTCCCGCCCTCCGGGAGGGCGAGCAGCCAGCGGCCGCCCAGCCGGGGGTGCGCGGGCAGGTCGGGGACCGGGGTCCAGGTGACCCGGTAGCGCCAGGAGTCGACGGTCGCGCCCCGGCGGCGGCCGCGGTGCCAGCCGGCCAGCGCGGGCAGCACCGCGTCCAGGACCCCGGGCGCCTCGTCCAGCCGCAGGGTGGCGGCCAGTTCCTCGGCGTCGCCGCGCTCGACGGCGTCCCAGAACCCGCTCTCGGCGGGGTCGCCGCCCCCGGCCGCCCGCGCCGGGGCGGGCAGCGGATCGGGCCAGTAGCGGCGGCGCTGGAAGGCGTACGTGGGCAGCGCGGTGCGCGTGCCGCCGGCGAAGGCCGCCGACCAGTCGACGGCGACCCCGGCGGTCCACAGCTCGGCGGCGCCCGCCAGGAGGCGGTCCGGGCCGCCGTCCTCGCGGCGCAGCGTGCCGGTGACCGTCACCGGGGTGCCTGCCTGGTCCGCGGTGTCCTGGATGCCGATGGTGAGCACCGGGTGCGGGCTGCTCTCCACGAACACCGAGCGGCCGTCGGCCAGCAGGGCGCGGGTGGCCTGCTCGAAGCGGACGGTGGAGCGCAGGTTGTCGTACCAGTAGCCGGCGTCCATCCGCGCGGTGTCGATCGGCGCGCCGGTGACGGTCGAGTAGAAGGCGATGCCGCTGGAGCCGGGGGTGATCGGCGCGAGGTCGGCGAGGATGCGCTCGCGCAGCTCCTCGACCTGCGGGGAGTGCGAGGCGTAGTCCACCGGGATGCGACGGGCGCGCACCTCCCGGGCCTCGCAGAGCGCCAGCAGCTCCTCGACGGGGCCGGCCTCGCCGGAGACCACGGTGGAGGCGGGGCCGTTCTCCGCCGCCACGCAGAGGCCCTCGCCCCAGGGGGCGATCAGCTCGGTGGCCCGCTCCCGGCCGACGGGCAGCGAGACCATGCCGCCGCGGCCCGCGAGGGCGGCGAGCGCCCGGCTGCGCAGCGCCACGACCCGGGCGCCGTCCTCCAGCGTCAGGCCGCCGGCGACGCAGGCCGCCGCGATCTCGCCCTGGGAGTGGCCGACGACCGCGGACGGGCGGACGCCGACCGAGCGCCAGGCCTCGGCCAGCGACACCATGACCGCCCAGAGCACCGGCTGGACGACGTCCACCCGGCTCAGGTCGGGGGCGTCCGGCGCGCCGCCCAGCACCTCGGACAGCGACCAGGGGACGTACGGCGCGAGCGCCGCCTCGCACTGCTCCAGCCGCTGCCGGAACGCCGGTGAGGCGTCCAGGAGTTCACGGGCCATCGCGGCCCACTGGCTGCCCTGGCCGGGGAAGACGAAGACCACCCCGGTGCCGCCGGCGGCCTCGCCGCGCACCAGGTTGGCCGCCGACTCCCCGTCGGCCAGTGCCTGCAGGCCGGCCAGCAGTTCCGCGCGCTCCGCGCCGAGCACCACGGCGCGGCTGGGCAGCGCGGCCCGGGTCAGCAGGGAGCGGGCGACGTCCACCGGCCGGGGGGCGTCGTCCGCGGTCATGGCGTCGCGCAGCCGGACGGCCTGGCCGCGCAGCCCGTCCGCCGTCTTCGCGGCCAGCGGCCACGGCAGCGGGCCGGCGGTGAGCGCGGGCCCGGTGCCCTCGGCGGGGGCGGTGCCCTCGGGGGCGGCAGCGGGCTCGACGGGCTCGGGCTCCGGGGCCTGCTCCAGGATGACGTGGGCGTTGGTGCCGCTCATCCCGAACGAGGAGACCGCCGAGCGGCGGGGCCGGTCGGCGGCCGGCCACGGCCGCGGCTCGGTCAGCAGCCGGACCGTGCCGGGCGACCAGTCGACCTGGGCGGAGGGCCGTCGCGCGTGCAGCGTGGGCGGCAGGGTGCCGTCGCGCATCGCCATGACCATCTTGATCACGCCCGCCACCCCGGCGGCGGACTGGGTGTGGCCGATGTTGGACTTGATCGAGCCGAGCCAGAGCGGGCGTTCGGCGGAGCGGCCGCGCCCGTAGGTGGCCAGCAGCGCCCGGGCCTCGATCGGGTCGCCCAGTCGGGTGCCGGTGCCGTGGCCCTCCACGGCGTCCACGTCCTCGACGCTCAGCCGGGCGTTGGCCAGCGCCCGTCGGATCACCCGTTCCTGCGCCGGGCCGTTCGGGGCGGTGAGGCCGTTGGAGGCGCCGTCCTGGTTGATCGCGCTGCCGCGGACCACCGCGAGCACCTGGTGGCCGCGGCGCCGCGCGTCGCTGAGCCGTTCGACCAGCAGCAGGCCGATGCCCTCGGACCAGCCCGCGCCGTCGGCCTCGTCGGAGAACGCCTTGCAGCGGCCGTCCGAGGCCAGACCGCCCTGGCGGCCGAACTCGACGATCTGCATCGGGGTGGTCATCACCGTGACGCCGCCGACCAGCGCCAGGTCGCAGCCGCCCTCGCGCAGCGACTGGACGGCCAGGTGCAGCGCGACCAGGGAGGAGGAACAGGCGGTGTCCACGGTGACCGCCGGGCCCTCCAGGCCGAAGGTGTACGACACCCGGCCGGAGGCGATGCTGGAGGCGGTGCCGGTCATCAGGTGGCCGGCCACGTCCTCCGGCAGGTCCATCCCGGGGCCGTAGCTGACCGAGGTGACGCCGACGAAGACGCCGGTGCTGGAGCCCCGCAGCGACAGCGGGTCGAGCCCGGCGTCCTCGAAGGCCTTCCAGGAGGTCTCCAGCAGCAGCCGCTGCTGCGGGTCCATCGCCAGCGCCTCGCGCGGCGAGATCCCGAACAGGTCCGCGTCGAACTCCCCGGCGTCCTCGACGAATCCGCCCGCCCAGGACGGCTCGTCGGCCAGCGAGAGGTCCCAGCCGCGGTTCGCGGGCAGCGGACCGATCGGGTCCTGGCCGGTGCTGACCAGCCGCCACAGGTCGTCCGGGGAGCGCACGTCGCCCGGGTAGCGGCAACTCATCCCGACGATGGCGATCGGCTCGCCCGCCGCGGACTCCAGGTCCCGGACCCGCCGGCGGGTGTGTTGCAGCTCGGCGACCACCCGGGTGAGGTAGTCGCGGAGCCGCTGGGCGTCGTCCGCCATCGGCCGCGCATCATCTGCCATCGAAACTGCCGCCTTCCAAGATTGTCCCCGGCCACCACGCACCCCTGCTCACGAGAGGCCGAGATCCCGGTCGATCACGTCGAAGAGCTCTTCGTTGCTGGCCCTGCTGAGCTGGTCCCTCAGGTCGTCGAAGGCGACCGGGTCGCCGCCGCCCGCGCCCCGGTGGCGGGTGAGCAGCGCCTCCAGCCGCAGGACCACCCGGACCCGGTCCACGTCGTCCTCCGCCCGGGCCAGCAGCGCCTCTTCGAGCAGGTCCAGCTCCGCCGTGGAGGGCAGGGCCGCCGCCGCGTCGTCGGGCAGCGCCTCGCCCAGCAGGTGGGCGGCCAGCACCGCGGGCGTCGGGTGGTCGAACACCACGGTGGCGGGCAGCGGCAGGCCGGTGGCCTCGCCGAGCCGGTTGCGCAGTTCGACGGCGGCCAGCGAGTCGAAGCCGAAGTCCCGGAACGGCCGGTCGACGTCGATCGCGGCCGGGCCGTCGTGTCCGAGCACCACGGCCGCGTGGGTGCGGACCAGGTCCAGCAGGACGGGCTCGCGGTCGGCGCCCGGGAGGGCGGCCAGCCGCTCGCGCAGGGCGGCGAGCCGGTTCCGGTCCTCGCCCTCGGTGACGGTGACCGCGGCGAGCGCCCGGACCTCGGGCAGTTCGGCGAAGAACCGGTTGGGCCGCAGCGCGGTGAACGCGGGGACGAACTGCTCCCAGGCGATGTCGGCGACGGTGACCGCTCCGGTGTCCAGGTCCAGCGCCCGCTGCAGGGCGTGCATCGCCCGTTCCGGCGCCAGCAGCGAGATGCCGCGCCGGCGCATCGGCTCCTTGATCGCCTGGTCGACCATGCCGCCGCCGTCCCACGGCCCCCAGGCGACGGCCAGCGCGCGCACGCCCTCGGCGTCGCGCCGCTGCGCCAGGGCGTCGAGGTAGGCGTTGGCGGCCGCGTAGCAGGCCTGTTCGCCGACGCCCCAGACGCCCGCGATGGAGGAGAAGTGCACGACCGCGTCCAGCCGGCGCTGGTCGAGCAGTTCGTCCAGGTGCCGGGCGCCCGCGACCTTGCCGGCCGCCGTCCGGTCGAGTTCCGCGAAGGTGGTGTCGGCGAGCGGCGCCGAGGCACTGACCCCAGAGGCGTGCACGACGGCCCTCAACTTCGGTTCCATCGCGTCGAGTTCGGCGACCAGTCGGGCGGCGTCCGCGCGGTCCGACAGGTCGCAGGCGACCACCGTGACCCGGGCGCCGAGCTCCGTCAGCTCGGCCTCCAGCCCGGCCAGCCCGGGGGCGCCGCGGCCGCCCCGGCTGACCAGCACCAGGTGCTCGGCGCCGCCGGCGGCCAGCCACCGGGCCACCTGCCCGCCGAGCGCGCCGGTGCCGCCGGTCACCAGGACGGTGCCGCGCGGCTGCCACGCGGGCGCCTCCGGGTCGGCCGTCGGGGCGGGCAGCAGCCGGCGGGCGAAGACGCCCTCCGGGCGGACCGCCAGCTGGTCCTCGCCGTCGGCGGCGGTCAGCAGGCCGGCCAGCGCGTCGAAGTCCTCCTCCTCGGCCCCGGCGGGGAGGTCGATCAGACCGCCCCACAGCTGCGGGTGCTCCAGGGCGGCGACCCGGCCCAGGCCCCAGACCGGCGCCTGGCCCGGCTCGGCGGGCGGCTCGTGGTCGCCGGTGGACACCGCGCCCTCGGTCACGCACCACAGCGGGCCGTCGATCCCGGCGTCCAGCAGGGCCTGGACGAGCAGCAGCGTGGTGGCCGTGCCCCCGGGGAGCGCCGGCACCTCGGGGTGCGGCCCGGTCTCCAGCGCCAGCAGGGAGAGCACTCCGGCGGGCCGCCGCCCGTCGCCGACGGCCTGCCGCAGCCGGACGGCCAGGTCGGTCCGGTCGGCGGCGTCCGCCGCGACCGGCACCGTCACCACCGTGGCGCCGTGCCGGGTCAGGCCGTCCCGGTGGGCACGCACCCGCTCGTCGTCGGCCGCCGCGGCGGGCACGACCAGCAGCCAGTCACCGGTGAGGGCGGGGGCCGGGGCGTCCGGGACGGGCTCCCAGCCGACGTGGTAGCGCCAGCCCGCGACCTCGGCCTCCTCGCGATCGCGCCGGTGCCAGTCGGACAGCAGCGGCAGCGCGGTGCGCAGCGAGGCCCGGACCCCGGGGTCGGTCACGTCGAGCCGGTCGGCGATCGCGTCGGCGTCCTCGCCGGCCAGCGCCGCCCAGAGGCCCGGGTCGACGGGCCCGCCGGCCGGCGCGGCCACCGGGTGGAGCCAGTACTTCTCGTGCTGGAAGGGGTAGACCGGCAGCTCGACCCGGCGGCCGTGGCCGTCGAAGAGCACCTGCCAGTCGACCGCGGTGCCGCGGGTCCACAGGTCGGCCAGCGCGGTGACGAACACCCCGGTGTCGTGCCAGCTGCTGCGCAGCGCCGTCGCGGTGAGCGCCGACCCGGGCAGGCTCTCGCGGGCCATCGCCGTGAGCACGCCGTCGGGGCCGAGTTCCACGAACCGGCCGACCCCCTGGGCCTTGAGGCATTCGACGCCGTCGGCGAAGCGGACGGTCTCGCGGACCTGCCGCGCCCAGTAGTCGGGGGTGCGCAGCAGCTCGTCCTCCACCGCGCCGGTGAGGGTGGAGACGATCGGGATGCGGGGCTCGGCGAAGGAGAGCGTCGCGAGGACGGCCCGGAACTCGTCCAGCATCGGCTCCATCAGGGCCGAGTGGAAGGCGTGCGAGACCGTCAGCCGACTGGTCTTGCGGCCCTCGGCCGTCCAGTGCGCGGCGAGTTCGTCGATGGTGTCCGCCGTGCCCGAGACCACCGCCGAGCCGAGGCTGTTGAGCGCGGCCACGTCCGCGGTGCCGGTGACGGCCGCGAGGGCCGCCGCCACCTCGGGCTCGGTGGCCTGCACGGCGAGCATCGCGCCGCCGGCCGGGAGCGCCTGCATCAGCCGGCCGCGCGCGGCGACCAGGGCGCAGGCGTCCGCCAGGGTCAGCACCCCGGCGCAGTGCGCCGCCGCCACCTCGCCGATCGAGTGGCCGAGCAGGAAGTCCGGCAGCACGCCGAAGGACTCGAACAGCCGGAAGAGGGCGATCTCCAGCGCGAACAGCCCGGCCTGGGCCCAGACCGTCTGGTGGAGGTCCCGGCTCCCGCCGAACACCACGTCCTTGACGGAGTGCTCCAGGCGCGGGTCCAGCTCGGCGCAGACCGCGTCGAAGGCCCGTTGGAACACCGGGAAGGCCTCGTACAGCTCGCGGCCCATCCCGGTCCGCTGGGCGCCCTGGCCGGTGAACAGGAAGGCGCTGCGGCCCTCCCCCGCCACCCCGGTGACCACGGCCTTGTCGGGCAGGTCCCCGGCCAGCGCGGCGAGCGCGTCGGCCAGGCGGTCCCGGTCGGCGCCGAGCACGACGGCGCGCCGCTCCAGCGGCGCCCGGGAGAGCAGCGAGCGGCCGACGTCGACCGGGTCGGGCTCGGTGTCGGCGACGAAGGCGTGCAGCCGACCGGCCTGGGCGCGCAGCGCCTCGGTGGTGCGGGCCGCCAGCAGCCAGGGCACCACGCCGGGGGCCGGCTGCCCGGGATCGGCCGGGGCCTCGGCCTCCGGGGCCTGCTCCAGGACGACGTGGGCGTTGGTGCCGCTGATGCCGAAGGAAGAGACGCCCGCACGGCGCGGCCGGTCCAGCTCGGGCCAGGGCTCGGCCTCGGTCAGCAGCCGCACCGCGCCGGCCGACCAGTCGACCTGCGGGGTCGGCTGCTCGGCGTGCAGGCTGCGCGGCATGGTGCCGTGGCGCATCGCCTGCACCATCTTGATCACGCCCGCCACGCCGGCGGCGGCCTGGGTGTGCCCGAGGTTGGACTTCACCGAGCCCAGCCGCAGCGGCCGGTCCTCGGGCCGGTCCTGACCGTAGGTCGCCAGCAGGGCCTGGATCTCGATCGGGTCGCCCAGCCGGGTGCCGGTGCCGTGGCCCTCGACGACGTCCACGTCCAGCGTGGTGAGCCGCGCACTGGCCAGCGCGTCCTCGATGACCCGCTGCTGGGCGGGGCCGTTGGGCGCGGTCAGCCCACTGGAGGCGCCGTCCTGGTTGACCGCGCTGCCCCGGACCACCGCGAGCACCTGGTGGCCGAGCCGCCGGGCGTCCGAGAGCCGCTCCAGCAGGAGCATCCCGACGCCCTCGGCCCAGCCGGTGCCGTCCGCGCCGGCGCCGTAGGACTTGCAGCGGCCGTCCGAGGAGAGCCCGCCCTGCCGGGCGAAACCGGTGAAGGTGTCCGGGGAGGCCATCACGGTGGCGCCGCCCGCGAAGGCCATCGTGGTCTCGCCGGAGCGCAGCGACTGGCAGGCCAGGTGCAGGGCGACCAGCGAGGAGGAGCAGGCGGTGTCGATGGTGACCGCCGGGCCCTCCAGGCCGAGGGTGTAGGAGATCCGGCCGGTGGCGACGCTGCTCATGTTGCCGATGCCGAGGTAGGCGTCCACCCCCTCGGGGATGTCGATCATGCGGGCCGCGTAGTCCCGGTACATCAGCCCGGCGAACACCCCGGTGCGGCTGCCGCGCAGCGCGTACGGGTCGACGCCGCCGCGCTCGCACGCCTCCCAGCAGGCCTCCAGCAGCAGCCGGTGCTGCGGGTCCATGGCGGTCGCCTCGCGCGGCGAGATGCCGAACAGCGTCGGGTCGAAGCCGTCCGCGTCGTGCAGGAAGCCGCCGCTGCGGGCGAATCCGGCGTCCTCGCCGACGTCCCAGCCGCGGTCCTCGGGGAAGGCGGAGACGGCGTCCACGCCCTCGGACACCAGCC
The DNA here is from genome assembly GCF_043198905.1 of Kitasatospora sp. NPDC048715. Lineage (NCBI taxonomy): Bacteria > Bacillati > Actinomycetota > Actinomycetes > Kitasatosporales > Streptomycetaceae > Kitasatospora > Kitasatospora sp. NPDC048715. The sequence continues at coordinate 250,915 of NZ_JBICVH010000008.1, forward strand.
GCCAGAGCGCGTCCGGGCCGTCCACGCCGCCGGGCAGCCGACAGGCCATGCCGACGATCGCGATCGGCTGGCGGTCGGCCGACTCGGCGGACTGCAGCCGTTGCCGGGCCTGGTGCAGTTCGGCCGTGACGCGCTTGAGGTAGTCGCGCAGTTTCTGCTCGTCCGCCATGTCAGGCCTCACAGGGTGTCGGGTAGGGGTTCGGCAGCAGGGTCACGAGGCGCCCAGTTCCTTGTCGATGAAGTCGAAGAGGTCGTCGTCGGTGGCGGTGTCCAGACCGGCCACCACGTCCGGCGACCCGGCCGCGGGAGCGCCGTCCTCGAAGCGGGCCAGCAGCGCCTGGAGGCGCCGGACCACCGTGATCCGCTCCGCCTCGGCCGCCTCCGCCAGCTCGGCCCCGATCCGCTCCACCCGGTCGGTGAGCGAGGCGGCCGAGGTGCGCGGCGGGGCGATCCGCCCGGTCAGGTACTCGGCGACCCGGGCGGCCGACGGCTGGTCGAACACCAGCGTCGCGGGCAGCCGCAGCCCGGTCCGGGCGGACAGCCGGTTGCGCAGTTCGACCGCGGTGAGCGAGTCGAAGCCGAGGTCGACGAAGCCCCGGTCGGGCGCGACGGCCTCCGCCGTGGCGTGCCCGAGGACCTGCGCGACGTCCGCCCGGACGGCGTCCAGGACCATCCGGGCCTGCTCGGCGGGGGTGCGGCCGGCCAGCTGCCGCGGCAGCGAGGGGCCGTCGGCGGCCGCGCTCGCCCGGCGCGGGCCGCCGGGCAGCAGTCCGCGCAGCAGGGCCGGGACGGCGCTGTCGGCGGTGCCCGGCCGGGCCGGCAGGTCGAGCCGGACCGGCACCAGGTGGGCGCGGTCGGTGGCCAGCGCCGCGTCCAGGAGCGCGAGGCCCTGTTCCGCGGTCAGCCCGTCGCCGAGCCGGGCGGCCCGGTCGCCGAGGTGCCCGGTCATCGCGCTGGCCTCCGCCCAGACGCCCCAGGCGAGCGAGAGGCCCGGCAGCCCGAGCGCCCGGCGCCGCGCCGCGAGGGCGTCCAGGAAGGAGTTGGCCGCCGCGTAGTTCGCCTGGCCGGGCGAGCCGAAGGTGCCGGCCGCCGAGGAGAACAGCACGAACAGCTCCAGGTCCGTCCCCGCGGTCAGCTCGTGCAGGTGCACGGCCGCGTCGGCCTTGGGACGGAACACGGTGGCGACCCGGTCGGGCGTCAGCGACTCGACCACGCCGTCGTCCAGCACGCCGGCGGTGTGCACCACCCCGCGCAGCGGGCGCTCCGCCGGGATCGCGGCGAGCACCCGGGCCAGCGCGTCGCGGTCGGCGGCGTCGCAGGCCACCACCTCGGCGCGAGCGCCGAGTGCGGCCAGTTCCGCCGTCAGTTCGGCGGCTCCGGGGCTGTCCGCACCGCGCCGGCTGAGCAGCAGCAGGTGCCGCACGCCGTACGCCGCGGCCAGGTGGCGGGCCACCAGTCCGCCGAGCACGCCGGTGCCGCCGGTGACCAGGACGGTGCCCCCGGGCGCGGCCGGCGCTCCCGTGCCGGGGCGCGCCGCGGTGTTGGCCGGCGCCGCGGCACCGGCCGCCACCCGGGCCAGACGGGGCACCAGCACTCGCCCGTCCCGGACCGCCAGCTGCGGTTCGGCACCGGTCGCGTACGGGTGCCAGGCGTCGTCCCCGGGTTCCGCGTCGACCAGGACGAACCGGTCCGGGTGCTCGGACTGGGCCGAGCGCAGCAGGCCCCAGACCGCCGCGCCGGGCAGGTCGCGCACCCGGTCGGCCGGGTCGACGGCGCCGGAGGTCAGCACCACCAGCCGGGAGGAGTCGAACCGCTCGTCGGCGAGCCACTGCTGGACGGTCGCCAGCGTCCCGGAGGCCGCCCGGAGCGCGGCACCCGCGTCGCCGACGGTGTCGGCGGCGGTGTCGGCGGCGGTGTCGGTGTCGGCGGCGGGACGGGCCACGAGGGGCAGCACCACCACCGGGGGCGCCTGCGCCCCGGCGGGCAGTCCCGCCAGCGAGTCGATCCGCTCACCCGGCACCCCGGCCACGGCCGGCGTCCCGTCCCCGGCGAGCACCCACCACGCGGAGGCGTCCACCGGCGGCAGGGCCGGCACGGGCGTCCAGTCGACCGCGAACAGCCAGTCCCGACCGGGCTGTCGACCGGTCTCCGGCAGCTGTTCGACGGCGGTCTCGCGGAGCACCAGCGAGTCGACGGAGGCCACCGGCGCGCCGATCCCGTCGGCGGTCCGGATCAGCACGCCGTCCTCGGTCGGGGTGACCGCGACGCGCAGCACCGTGGCGCCGGTGGCGTGCAGCCGGACGCCGGTCCAGGCGAACGGCACACGGGGCACCGGGCCGCCGGCCTCGACGAAGCCGATCACGTGCAGCGCCGCGTCCAGCAGCGCCGGGTGCAGCCCGAACCCGGGCGCGGCCGCGGCCGCCTCCTCGGGCAGCGCCACCTCGGCGTAGACCGTCGCGCCCTCGCGCCAGGCCGCCCGGACCCCCTGGAAGGCCGGCCCGTAGCCGTACCCGCCCTCGGCGAGGGCCGGGTAGAAGCCGTCCAGCGCCAGTGGTTCGGCGCCCGGCGGCGGCCAGGCCGCGAGGTCGTACTGCTGCGCCGCGAGGCCGTGTTCCCGCGCCGCGCCCTCGGCGCCCAGGACGCCGGTCGCGTGGCGCACCCACGGCGCCTCGCCCTCGTCCGGCCGGGCGTGGATCTCCACCCGGCGGTCGCCGTTCTCCTCCGGGCCGGCCACCCGCACCTGGACCTGCACCCCGCCGGTGGCCGGCAGGGGCAGCGCGGACTGCACGAGCAGCTCGCGCAGGACCGTCGAACCGACCTGCTCCCCGGCCCGCAGCGCCATCTCCACGAACGCCGTCCCGGGCACCAGCACCCGGCCGAGGACGGCGTGGTCCGCCAGCCAGGGCTGGGTGGCGAGCGACAGCCTTCCGGTCAGCAGCACCTCGTCCCCGCCGGCCAGCGCGACCGTCGCGCCGAGCAGCGGGTGGTCCGCCGCGCTCTGGCCGACGCCGCCCACGTCGCCCACGCCGGTGGCGGGCTCCAACCAGAACCTGGTCCGCTGGAAGGCGTAGGTCGGCAGCGGCACCCGGCGTCCGGCCGGCAGCACGGCCGGCCAGTCGACCTCGACGCCGGCCGCCCAGAGCCGGCCGAGCGCGCGCAGCGCCGTCCCGGCCTCGTCGGATTCGCCGCGGCGCAGCGCCGGGACGAACACGCCCTCGGTGACGGACTGCTGGGCCATGCCGCAGAGCACGCCGTCCGGGCCGAGCTCCAGGTGGCGGGTGACGCCCCGGCCGAAGAGGTGCGCGATGCCGTCGGCGAACCGGACGGTGCCGCGCACATGGCGGGCCCAGTACCCGGGCGTCCGGATCTCCTCGGGGTCGACCACCGCGCCGGTCAGGTTGGAGACGATCGGGATCCGCGGATCGTTGAAGGTCAACCCGGCCAGCACCTCGGTGAATTCGGCCAGCATCGGCTCCATCAGGGCCGAGTGGAACGCGTGCGAGACGGTCAGCCGGCTCGTCCGGCGGCCCTCGGCCGCCCAGCGCCCGGCGAACTCCTCGACCACCTCCGTCGGACCCGAAACCACCACCGAGGTGGGGCCGTTGACGGCGGCGACGTCCAGCCGGTCACCGATCTCCGAACGCACCTCGGCCTCGGCGGCCTGCACGGCGAGCATCGCGCCGCCCTCGGGCAGCGCCTGCATCAGCCGGCCGCGCGCGGCCACCAGGGCGCACGCGTCGGCCAGCGAGAACACGCCCGCCGCATGGGCGGCGGCCACCTCGCCGATCGAGTGGCCCAGCAGGAAGTCCGGGACCAGGCCGCAGGACTCCGCCCAGCGGTACAGGGCGACCTCGACGGCGAACAGGCCGGCCTGCGCCCACATCGTCCGGTCCAGGTCTACGCCCTCGAAGACCACGTCCTTGACCGGCCGGTCGAGCCACCGGTCCAGCTCCGCGCAGGCCGCGTCGAACGCCTCCGCGAACACCGGGGAGGCCTCGTACAGCCCCCGGCCCATCCCGGCCCGCTGCGCGCCCTGCCCGGTGAAGAGGAAGGCGAGTCGCCCGGGGCCGCCCGCGGCCGCCGGTGCCGCCTCCTCGGCCGCGAGCCGGTCGAGCTGGCGCAGCAGGTCCGCGCCGTCCCGTCCGACGGCGACGGCCCGGTGCTCCAGTTCGGCCCGGGTGGTGGCCAACGACCATGCCACGTCGGCCGGTTGGGGTGCGGGCGCCGCCGCGAGGTGGGCGCGCAGGGAGCGCGCCTGCTCACGCAGGGCGGCCTGGGTCCCACCGGAGAGCGGCCACACCACCGGGCCCTCGCCCGTGGTCGTCGGCCCCGCCGGGCCGCGGCCCGCGCCGATCGGCTCCATCGGGCCGTGGCCCGTGGTGGTCGGCCCGGCCGGGCTCGGGGCGGACTCCAGGATGATGTGCGCGTTGGTGCCGCTGATGCCGAAGGAGGACACGCCCGCCCGGCGCGGCCGGTCGGCCTCGGGCCAGGGGCGCGCCTCGGTCAGCAGCTCGACCGCCCCGGCCGACCAGTCCACGTGATGGGTCGGCTCGTCCACGTGCAGGGTGGCGGGCAGGACACCGCGGCGCATCGCCTGCACCATCTTGATGACGCCCGCCACACCGGCCGCGGCCTGGGTGTGGCCGATGTTGGACTTGATCGAGCCCAGCCACAGCGGCCGGTCGGCCGGCCGGTCCTGGCCGTAGGTGGCCAGCAGCGCCTGGGCCTCGATCGGGTCGCCCAGGCTGGTGCCGGTGCCGTGCGCCTCGACCGCGTCCACCTCGGCGGCGAGCAGCCGGGAGTTGGCCAGCGCCTGCCGGATCACCCGCTGCTGGGACGGCCCGTTGGGGGCGGTGAGCCCGTTGGAGGCGCCGTCCTGGTTGACCGCGCTGCCGCGGATCACCGCGTGGATCTCACGGCCGTTGCGCAGCGCGTCGGAGAGCCGCTCCAGCACCAGCACCCCGACGCCCTCGGACCAGGTGGTGCCGTCCGCCGCCGAGGCGAAGGGCTTGCACCGGCCGTCGGAGGCCAGTCCGCCCTGCCGGTCGAACTCGGCGAAGATGTTCGGACCGGCCAGGACGGCCACGCCGCCGGCCAGCGCCAGCTCGCACTCGCCGCGCCGCAGCGCCTGCGCCGCCAGGTGCATCGCCACCAGGGAGGAGGAGCACGCGGTGTCCACCGTGACGGCCGGGCCCTCCAGGCCGAAGGTGTACGCCACCCGGCCGGAGACCACGCTCATCGAGGTCCCGGTCAGCAGGTAGCCCTCCGCGCCGGGCGGGAGCTGGGCGCCCACACCGTAGGTCGAGGCGTACGCCCCGACGAACACACCGGTCGGGGAGCCGCGCAGCTCCGGGGCGACCAGGCCGGCGGCCTCGAAGGCCTCCCAGGAGGCCTCCAGCAGGATGCGCTGCTGCGGGTCCATCACCAGGGCCTCGCGCGGCGAGATCCCGAACAGCTCGGCGTCGAAGCCCGCGACGTCGTCCAGGAAGCCGCCGCGCGGGGCGTAGGACGCGTCCCCGACCCGCCAGCCGCGGTCGGCCGGGAACGGGGTCACCCCGTCGAAGCCCTCGGCCAGCAGTCGCCACAGCTGCTCGGGGTCGTTGGCGCCCCCGGGGTAGCGGCAGCTCATGCCGACGATCGCGATCGGCTCGTCGGCGTTCGCGGCGAGGACGGGCGCGGTCGGGGCGGGGGCCTGCGCCACCCGCTCGGACAGCGCCTCGGCGAGGTGGTCGGCCAGCGCGTCCGGGGTCGGGTAGTCGAAGACCAGGGTCGCGGGCAGCCGCAGCCCGGTCGCGGCGTTCAGTCCGTTGCGCAGCTCCACGGCGGTCAGCGAGTCCAGCCCGAGGTCCTTGAAGGCCTGCTTCGCACCGACCGCGTCCACCCCGGCGTGGCCGAGCACGGTCGCCACATGGGCCCGCACCAGGTCCAGCAGTCGGGCACGGCGCTGCTCGGCGTCCAGGCCCCGCAGCTGCTCCAGCACCGCGGCCCGGCCGCCGGCACCGCGCTCGGCGGCGCGGCTCCTCGGGGCCCGCACCAGGGTGCGGAACAGCGGGGGGATCCCGCCCGTCCGGGGCGCCCGGAGGTCGAGGGTCACCGGCAGGAGGTGCGGTACGGGCAGGGTGATCGCCCGGTCGAACAGGGCCAGGGCCTGCGCGGTCGGCAGTCCCGAACCGCTGCGTGCCGAGGAGAGATGACCGGTCAGCTCACTGGCCTGCTCCCACAGACCCCACGCCAGCGACTGGCCGGCCCGGCCGGAGGCCGTGCGACGGGCCGCCAGCGCGTCCAGGAAGGCGTTCGCGGCCGCGTAGTTGGCCTGCCCACCCGAACCGAACGTCGCCGCCACCGACGAGTACAGCACGAACAACGGCAGCTCCAGATCCGCCGTCAACTCGTCCAGGTTCACCGCCGCGTCCACCTTCGGACGCAGCACCGCCGCCAGACGCTCCGGCGTCAGGGCGCCGAACACCCCGTCGTCCAGCACACCCGCCGCATGCACCACACCCGCCAACGGACGGGAAAGACCGTCCAGCACCCGGGACAGAGCGGCACGGTCGGCCGCATCGCACGCGACCACGTCCGCCTCGGCACCCAACTCGCCCAAATCGGCGAGCAGTTCGCTCACGGCCGGACTGTCCGCGCCACGACGGCTCAACAGGGTCAGATGCCGCACACCGTGCACGGCCGCCAGGTGCCGGGCCAACAGCCCGCCCAGCGTCCCCGTACCACCCGTGATCAGCACCGTGCCACCGGCATCCAACTCCACCGGAGTCTCCGCCAGTTGCAGGGAAGAGGCCCGCACCAGACGCGGCACCGACACCTCGCCACCCCGGATCGCCGCCTGCGGCTCACCACCGACGACCACCGCCGACCACAACTCCACCGAACCATCCGCCGGATCCGGATCCAGATCCACCAGCACGATCCGGTCCGGGTTCTCCGTCTGCGCCGAACGCAACAGACCCCACACCGCCGCCTGCACCGGATCGGCCCCACCAGCGGCAGGAACCGCAACCGCCCCACGCGTCAGCACCACCAGGCGCGAAGAGCCGAAACGCTCCTCCGCCAGCCACTCCTGCACCACACCCAGCACCCGGACCGTCAACGCATACACATCGCCCTCGACCGGCACCGGCAGCACCACCACCGGCGGCACCGCCAACCCACCGGCCTCCAACTCCCCTACCAGGCCCGCCACATCGACGAACCCCCGCACACCGGCGACCTCACCGATCGCCACCCACTCCGACGAACCCGCACCCTCCGGACCCGCCGGAACCGGCACCGGCACCCAGTCCACCGCGAACAACGCCTCCGGCCCACCCTCACCGACCGGCCGAAGCGCCTCCGCCGAAACCTCCCGCAGTACCAGGGAGCCCACGGACGCGACGGGAGCACCGAGTTCGTCGGCGGCCAGGATCGCCACACCGTCGGCCGCCGGACTCACCGCGACACGCAGCGCGGACGCTCCGACGGCGTGCAACTGGACGCCGGTCCAGGCGAAGGGCAGTCGCGTCGCCCCGCCCTCGGCCTCGACCAGGCCGCTGACGTGCAGCGCCGCGTCCAGCAGCGCCGGGTGCAGGCCGAAACCACCCGCCTCACCCGCCGCCTCCTCGGGCAGCGCGACCTCCGCGTAGACGGTCCCACCCACCCGCCAGGCCGCACCCAGACCCCGGAACACCGGACCGTAGCCGTACCCGACCTCGGCCAGAGCCTCGTAGAAACCCTCCAGCGGCACCGCCGTGGCACCGGCCGGCGGCCAGGCGGCCAGATCGAACTCCGGCGCCCGCTCCTGTGCGGTCAGGGTTCCCACCGCGTGGCAGATCCACGGCGCGGTCCCGCCGGCGTCCGGCCGGGCGTGGATCTCCACCCGGCAGTCGCCCTCCTCGCCCGGGGCCGCCACCCGTACCTGGAGGTGCACGCCGCCCTGCTCGGGCAGCGGCAGCGGCGCCTGGAGCACCAGCTCCTCCAGGACCGGGCGGTCGATCTGCTCGCCCGCGCGCAGCGCCATGTCCACGAAGGCCGTCCCCGGCACCAGCGGCTGGCCCTGGACAGCGTGGTCCGCGAGCCACGGGTGGGTGGCGAGCGACAGCCTTCCGGTCAGCAACAGGCCGTTGTCTCCGGCCAGTTGAACCGCAGCGCCGAGCATCGGGTGGCCGGCCGACAGCTGGCCGACCGAACCGGCGTCTCCGGACCGAACGGCCGGGCGCGGCCAGTAGCGCTCGCGCTGGAAGGCGTACGTCGGCAGTTCGAGCCGTCGGCCGGCCGGCAGCACGGCCGGCCAGTCGACGTCCGCGCCGGCCGTCCAGAGCCGGGCCAGGGCGGTCAGCGCCGTGCCCGACTCCTCCCGCTCACGGCGCAGCAGCGGCGCGAACACGGCCTCGGCTACCGCCTGTCCGGCCAGGCCGCTCAGCACCGCGTCCGGGCCCAGCTCGACGTAGCGGGTGACGCCCTGGCGACGAACGGTGTCGACGCCGTCGGCGAAGCGAACCGCCTCACGGACCTGGCGCAGCCAGTAGTCGGGGGTGGTGAGCAGGCCGGGTTCGGCGATCCCGCCGGTCAGGTTGGAGACGATCGGGATGCGCGGCTCGGCGAAGGCCAACCCGCCGAGCACGGAAGCGAATTCGGCGAGCATCGGCTCCATCAGCGCCGAGTGGAAGGCGTGCGAGACCGTCAGCCGGCTGGTCTTGCGGCCCTCGACCTTCCAGCGGGCCGCGAACTCCTCGACCACCTCGCCGGGGCCGGAGACCACGAGGGAGGTCGGGCCGTTGACGGCCGCCACGTCCAGGCGGTCACCGATCTCCGCCCGCACCTCGGCCTCGGTGGCCTGCACGGCGAGCATCGCCCCGCCCTCGGGCAGCGCGTCCATCAGCCGGCCACGTGCCGCCACCAGGGCGCACGCGTCCGCCAGCGAGAACACGCCCGCCACCTGGGCGGCGGCGATCTCGCCGATCGAGTGCCCGAGCAGGAAGTCGGGTGTCACGCCCCAGGACTCCAGCAACCGGAACGACGCCACCTCGACCGCGAACAGCCCGGCCTGCGCCCACACCGTACGGTCCAGATCCTCAACGCCGTCGAGGACGACCTCGCGCACCGACCGCCCGAGCCTCGCGTCCAGCTCCGCGCAGACCGCGTCAAAGACCTCGGCGAACACCGGGAACGCCTCGTACAGCCCCCGGCCCATGCCGACCCGCTGCGCACCCTGACCCGTGAACAGGAACGCCGTCCGCCCCTCGACGGCCGTACCCGAGACCACGCCCTCGCCGGGCCGGCCCTCGACCAGCGCGGTCAGGCCTGCCCCGATCGCGGCAGCCGTGTCACCGACGGCCACCGCGCGGTGTTCCAGCGCCGCCCGGGTGACGGCCAGCGCGTGTCCCGCGGCCGCCGGGTCGGGCCCGGTCGCCGCGAACTCGGCCAGCCTCGCCGCCTGTCCGCGCAGCCCCTCCGGGCTCTTCGCGGACACCGGCCAGAGCACCGGGCCGCCGTTCTCCACCGGTTCCGGTGCGGGCGACGGGTCGCCCTGCTCCAGGATGACGTGGGCGTTGGTGCCGCTGATGCCGAAGGAGGACACGCCCGCGCGGCGCGGACGGTCCGCCTCCGGCCACGGCCGGGCCTCGGTCAGCAGTTCCACCGCGCCCGCCGACCAGTCCACGTGCGAGGTCGGCTCGTCCACGTGCAACGTGGCCGGGAGGACGCCGTGGCGCATCGCCTGCACCATCTTGATCACGCCCGCCACACCGGCCGCCGACTGGGTGTGCCCGATGTTGGACTTGATCGAGCCCAGCCACAACGGCCGGTCGGCCGGCCGGTCCTGGCCGTAGGTCGCCAGCAGCGCCTGGGCCTCGATCGGGTCGCCGAGCGGAGTGCCGGTGCCGTGCGCCTCCACCACGTCCACCTCGGACGGGGCGAGCCGCGCGGAGGCCAGCGCCTGCCGGATCACCCGTTCCTGGGAGGGGCCGTTGGGCGCGGTGAGCCCGTTGGAGGCGCCGTCCTGGTTGACCGCGCTGCCGCGGATCACCGCGAGCACCCGGTGCCCGTCCCGACGGGCGTCGGACAGGCGCTGGAGCACCAGCACGCCGACGCCCTCGGACCAGACGGTGCCGTCGGCCCCGGCGGAGAACGCCTTGCAGCGTCCGTCCGAGGCCAGGCCGTCCTGCCGGTCGAACTCGGCGAACACCCCCGGGGTGGACATCACGGTCACACCGCCGGTCAGTGCCATCGCGCACTCGCCGCGCTGCAGCGCCTGGATCGCCCAGTGCATCGCCACCAGGGAGGAGGAGCAGGCGGTGTCCACGGTGACGGCCGGGCCCTCCAGGCCGAACACGTACGAGACGCGGCCGGAGAGGATGCTGGTGGCGGCACCCGTCATCAGGTGCCCCTCCGACTCCGGCAGGTCCATCCCGGCGCCGTAGCCGAACGCCGAGGCGCCGACCAGGACGCCGGTGGAGGAGCGGTGCATGGACAGCGGGTCGAGGCCGGCGGCCTCGAAGGCCTCCCAGGAGGCCTCCAGCAGCAGCCGCTGCTGCGGGTCCATCGCCAGCGCCTCGCGCGGCGAGATCCCGAACAGCCCGGCGTCGAAGTCGGCGGCGTCGTGCAGGAAGCCGCCGCGCGGCGTGTAGGTGGCGTCGGCGACCTCGATCTCCCAGCCGCGGTCGGCCGGGAAAGCGGTCACGCCGTCGAAGCCCTCGGCCAGCAGTCGCCAGAGCCGCTCGGGGTTGTCCGCGCCGCCGGGGAAGCGGCAGCTCATGCCGATGATCGCGATGGGCTCGCCGGTGTCTACGGCCGTCTCGACGAACGGCGCCACGGAGGCGGCCCGCTCGAAGAGCAGCTCGTCGAGGTGCTCGGCCAGCACGGCCGGGGTCGGGTAGTCGAAGACCAGGGTCACCGGCAACCGCAGCCCGGTGACGGCGTTCAGCCCGTTGCGCAGCTCCACGGCGGTCAGCGAGTCGAAGCCGAGCTCCCGGAACGCGTGCCGGGGGCCGACCGCGTCCGTGGCACCGTGGCCGAGCACGGTGGCCGCGCTGCTTCGGACCAGCTCCAGCAGCTGCGCGCGCCGATCCTCGGCCGGCAGCGGCCGCAGCCGGGCCAGCAGTCCGGACTCCGCGCCCGCGCCCCGGTCGGCGGCCCGCCGGGCGGACGGCCGGACCAGACCGCGCAGCAGCGGGGGCACCCCATGGGTGGAGACGGCCTGCGCGGCGGCCAGGTCCAGGACCGTCGGCAGGAGGTGCGGTACGGGCAGGGTGATCGCCCGGTCGAACAGGGCCAGGGCCTGCGCGGTCGGCAGTCCCGAACCGCTGCGTGCCGAGGAGAGATGACCGGTCAGCTCACTGGCCTGCTCCCACAGACCCCACGCCAACGACTGGCCCGCCCGGCCGGAGGCCGTGCGACGGGCCGCCAGCGCGTCCAGGAAGGCGTTCGCGGCCGCGTAGTTGGCCTGCCCACCCGAACCGAACGTCGCCGCCACCGACGAGTACAGCACGAACAACGGCAGCTCCAGATCCGCCGTCAACTCGTCCAGGTTCACCGCCGCGTCCACCTTCGGACGCAGCACCGCCGCCAGACGCTCCGGCGTCAGGGCGCCGAACACCCCGTCGTCCAGCACACCCGCCGCATGCACCACACCCGCCAACGGACGGGAAAGACCGTCCAGCACCCGGGACAGAGCGGCACGGTCGGCCGCATCGCACGCGACCACGTCCGCCTCGGCACCCAACTCGCCCAAATCGGCGAGCAGTTCGCTCACCGCCGGACTGTCCGCGCCACGACGGCTCAACAGGGTCAGATGCCGCACACCGTGCACGGCCGCCAGGTGCCGGGCCAACAGCCCGCCCAGCGTCCCCGTACCACCCGTGATCAGCACCGTGCCACCGGCATCCAACTCCACCGGAGTCTCCGCCAGTTGCAGGGAAGAGGCCCGCACCAGACGCGGCACCGACACCTCGCCACCCCGGATCGCCACCTGCGGCTCACCACCGACGACCACCGCCGGCCACAACTCCACCGAACCGACCAGCGGATCCACATCCGGATCCAGATCCACCAGCACGATCCGGTCCGGGTTCTCCGTCTGCGCCGAACGCAACAGACCCCACACCGCCGCCTGCACCGGATCAGCCCCACCAGCGGCAGGAACCGCAACCGCCCCACGCGTCAGCACCACCAGGCGCGAAGAGCCGAAACGCTCCTCCGCCAACCACTCCTGCACCACACCCAGCACCCGGGCCGTCAACGCATACACATCGCCCTCGACCGGCACCGGCAGCACCACCACCGGCGGCACCGCCAGCCCACCGGCCTCCAACTCCCCCACCAGGCCCGCCACATCGACGAACCCCCGCACACCGGCGACCTCACCGATCGCCACCCACTCCGACGAACCCGCACCCTCCGGACCCGCCGGAACCGGCACCGGAACCCAGTCCACCGCGAACAACGCCTCCGGCCCACCCTCACCGACCGGCCGAAGCGCCTCCGCCGAAACCTCCCGCATGGCGAGCGATGCGACGGTCGCGACGGGCTCGCCCACGCCGTCGGCGAGGAGCAGCGACACGCCGTCCGCCGTACCCTCGACCCGCACCCGGAGCACCGAGGCACCCACCGCGTCCAGGCGGGCACTCGTCCAGGCGAACGGCAGCCGGGTGCCCCCGGCCTGGGCGGCCGGGGAGAGCCCGACCGCGTGCAGTGCCGCGTCCAGCAGCGCCGGGTGCAGACCGAAACCGCCCGCCTCACCCGCCGCCGCCTCGGGCAGCGCGACCTCCGCGTAGACGGTCCCACCCACCCGCCAGGCCGCACCCAGACCCCGGAACACCGGACCGTAGCCGTACCCGACCTCGGCCAGAGCCTCGTAGAAACCCTCCAACGGCACCGCCGTGGCACCGGCCGGCGGCCAGACAGTGAGGTCCGGTCCGGCGTCGGCAGCGGCGGCCTCGTCGGCCAGGAGTCCGGCCGCGTGGCTGATCCAGACGGCGTCGCCGGTGCCCTCGGGCCGCGAGTAGACCTCGACGGTGCGCTCACCGGTCTCGCCGGCGGCGCTCACGCTCACCTGGATCTGCACCCCGGCGCGCTCGGGCAGCACCAGGGGCGTGCGCAGGACCAGCTCCCGGATCGCCGGGGAGCCGGCCCGGCGGCCGGCCGCCCAGACCATCTCGACCAGCGCGGCGCCGGGCACCACCACCCGGTCCAGGATGACGTGGTCGGCCAGCCACGGGTGCGTGGCCACCGACAGCCGTCCGGTCAGCAGCAGGCCGTTGTCACCGGCCAGTTGAACCGCAGCGCTGAGCAGCGGGTGGCCGACCGGCTCCAGGCCGACCGTGCCCGGGTCGCCGGCCGGCGGGACCGCCTCCGGCCAGTAGCGCTCGCGCTGGAAGGCGTACGTCGGCAGTTCGAGCCGTCGGCCGGCCGGCAGCACGGCCCGCCAGTCGACGTCCGCGCCGGCCGTCCAGAGCCGGGCCAGCGCGCGCAGCGCGGTGTCCACGTCCTCCCGGTCGCGGCGGGCGACGGGGGCGAACACCCCGTCGGGCGCGGACTGTTGGGCGGCTCCGCAGAGCACCCCGTCCGGGCCCAGCTCCACGAAGCGGGTCACGCCCTCGCGCTGCAGGGCCTCGACGCCGTCGGCGAAGCGGACCGCCTCACGGACCTGGCGCACCCAGTAGTCGGGGGTGGTGAGCAGACCGGGCCCGGCGATCCCGCCGGTCAGGTTCGACACGATCGGAACGCGCGGCTCGGCGAAGGTCAACCCGGCCAGCACGGAAGCGAATTCAGCGAGCATCGGCTCCATCAGCGCCGAGTGGAAGGCGTGCGAGACGGTCAGCCGGCGAATCCGGCGCCCCTCGGTCTTCCACCGGGCGGCGAACTCCTCCACCGCCTCGACCGAACCGGAAACCACCACCGAGGTCGGGCCGTTGACGGCCGCGACGTCCAGGCGGCCGCCGATCGCGTCACGGACCTCGGCCTCGGCGGCCTCGACCGCCAGCATCGCGCCGCCGCTCGGCAGCGCGTCCATCAGCCGGCCACGTGCCGCCACCAGGGCGCACGCGTCGGCCAGCGAGAAAACGTCGGCGCAGTGCGCCGCGGCGATCTCGCCGATCGAGTGCCCGAGCAGGAAGTCGGGCGTCACGCCCCAGGATTCGAGCAACCGGAAGGAGGCGACCTCGACCGCGAACAGCCCGGCCTGCGCCCACACCGTCCGGTCCAGATCCTCGACACCGTCGAACACCACGTCCCCGACCGGCCGGTCCAGCAGCAGGTCCAGCTCCGCGCAGACCGCGTCGAAGGCCTCCGCGAAGGCGGGGAACGCCTCGTACAGCCCCCGGCCCATGCCGACCCGCTGCGCACCCTGACCGGTGAACAGGAACGCCGTCTGGCCTTCGACCGCCGCACCGGCGACCACGTGCGCCGACGGGGTGCCCGTCGTCACGGTGTCGAGCCCCTCGGCGAGGTCCGCCGCGTCCGCTCCGAGCACCACCGCGCGGTGGGCGAGCGCGGCCCGGCCGAGCAGGGCGTGGCCGACGTCGGCCGGGTCCGGCTGCGGCCGCCCGTCGGCCCCGTCGCCGGAGCCGAGGAAGGCCGCGAGCCGCTCGGCCTGGGCCCGCAGGGCGGGTTCGGTCCTGCCCGACAGCAGCCAGGGGACCACCGGCGGCGCCGCCGCCGTCCGCTCGGCCGGGGCGGGGCTCGGCACGGCCTCGATGATGACGTGGGCGTTGGTGCCGCTGATGCCGAAGGAGGACACGCCCGCACGGCGCGGCCGACCGTCCTCCGGCCACGGCCGGGCCCGCGTCAGCAGTTCCACCGCGCCCGCCGACCAGTCGACGTGCGGGGTGGGCTCGTCCACGTGCAGCGTGGCCGGGAGGACGCCGTGACGCATCGCCATGACCATCTTGATGATCCCGGCGACGCCGGCGGCGGCCTGGGTGTGCCCGATGTTGGACTTGATCGAGCCCAGCAGCAGCGGGCTGCCCTCCGGCCGCCCCTGACCGTAGGTGGCCAGCAGCGCCTGTGCCTCGATCGGGTCGCCGAGGCGGGTACCGGTGCCGTGCGCCTCGACCACGTCCACCTCGGCGGTGGTCAGTCCGGCGGTGGCCAGGGCCTGGCGGATCACCCGCTCCTGCGCGGGACCGTTGGGCGCGGTCAGACCGTTGGACGCGCCGTCCTGGTTGACGGCGCTGCCGCGCACCCGCGCCAGCACCCGGTGCCCGAGCCGCCGGGCGTCCGACAGCCGCTCGACCAGCAGCACGCCGACGCCCTCGCCCCAGCCCGTACCGTCCGCCGCGGCCGCGAAGGCCTTGCAACGGCCGTCCGAGGCGAGCCCGCCCTGGCGGTCGAACTCGCCGAAGGTGGCCGGCGAGACCATCACCGTGACACCGCCCGCGAGCGCCATCGCGCACTCGCCGCGCTGCACCGCCTGGGCCGCCAGGTGGAGTGCCACCAGGGACGACGAGCAGGCGGTGTCCACCGTCACCGCTGGCCCCTCCAGGCCGAAGGAGTAGGCGACCCGGCCCGAGATCACGCTGTTGGCGGTGCCGGAGAGCAGGTGCCCCTCGGCTCCCTCGAAGCCGTGCGCGCCGCCCCCGCCGTAGCCGGAGGAGGAGGCTCCGACGAAGACACCGATCTGCCGGCCGCGCACCGAGCGCGGGTCCAGCTCGGCGGACTCGAAGGCCTCCCAGGCGGCTTCCAGCAGCAGCCGCTGCTGCGGGTCCATCGCCAGCGCCTCGCGCGGCGAGATGCCGAACAGCCCGGCGTCGAAGCGGGTCGCCCCGGCGACGAAGCCGCCCTGCCGGGCGTACGAGTCCTCGGCGTCCGCGAACGCCCAACCGCGGTCGACGGGGAAGCCGGAGATGCCGTCGGCGCCGGTGGCGACCAGCTCCCACAGCTCGTTCGGGGAGGCGATGCCGCCGGGGTAGCGGCAGCTCATCCCGACGATCACGATCGGGTCGTCGGTGCCGGGAGCGGCCCCGCCGTCGACCCGGACCGCCTCCGGAGCGGTGTCCGGGCCGTCCGGGCCGTCCAGGTCGTCGAGCAGTTCACCGGCCAGGTGCTCGGCCAGCTCGCTCGGGGTCGGGTGGTCGAAGACCAGGGTGGCCGGCAGTGCCAGGCCCGTCTCGGTGCCCAGGGCGTTGCGCAGTTCCACCGCGGTCAGCGAGGTGAAGCCCAGGTCCCGGAAGGCCCGGTCCGCTCCGACGGCCTCGGCGGTGCCGTGTCCGAGCACCGTGGCGGCCCGCGCCCGCACCAGGTCCAGCAGGATCCGGCCCCGCTGCGGGACCGGGGCCGCCGCGAGCCGGCGCACCAGGGCGGTGCCGCCCTCGGCGGCGGACTCCTCCGCGGCCGGCCGCTGGGCGGCCTCGGGCAGGTCGGCCAGCAGCGGGCTGGGGCGGCTGGAGGTGAACGCCGGGGCGAACCGCTCCCAGTCCACGTCCGCGACCACCACGCAGGTCTCCCGCCGGTCCACCGCCGCGGCGAGCGCGGTGACGGCCAGCTTCGGGTCCAGGGCGGGCAGTCCGCGCTTGCGCAGGAAGTCCTCCGCCTCGCCGCGCACCGCCATCCCGGCCTCGGCCCAGGGGCCCCAGGCCACCGAGAGGCCCGCCAGGCCGCGCGAGCGCCGCTGCTGGACCAGCGCGTCCAGGTAGGCGTTGGCGGCGGCGTAGAGCCCCTGCCCGCCGCTGCCCCAGACGCCCGCGATGGAGGAGAAGGTGACGAACAGTTCCAGGTCCAGCCCGGCGGTGAGCTCGTCCAGGTGCGCCGCGCCGGTGACCTTGCCACCGGTGGAGGAGCGCACGTCGGCGGGGCCGGTCCAGTCCAGCGGTGCGGTCTCGGCGACGCCGGCCGCGTGCACCACGCCGGTCAGCGGGAGCTCGGCCGGGATCGCGTCGAGCACGGCCGCCAGCGCCGCCCGGTCGGCGGCGTCGCAGGCGGCGACCGTCACCCGGGCACCCAGCCCGGCCAGCTCGGCCACCAGCGCGTCCACGCCCTCGGCAGCCGAACCGCGACGACTGGTCAGCACCAGATGGGGAACGCCCCGACCTGCCAGCCAGCGCGCCACCTCCGCGCCCAGCGCCCCGGTGCCACCGGTCACCAGCACCGTGCCCGAGGGGGTCCACGGCTCGGCCGGGACGTCCTCGGCGGCCGCCCGGACCAGTCGGCGGGAGTAGACCCCGGCGGGGCGCACGGCGACCTGGTCCAGGCCCTGGCCGCCGGTGAGCACCGAGGCCAGCCGGGCGGCGACCCGGCCGTCCACGGCGGCGGGGACGTCGACCAGCCCGCCCCAGCGGTCCGGGTGCTCCAGCGCGGCGACCCGCCCGGCACCCCACACCTGGGCCTGGAGCGGATCGCGCAGCGGGTCGGAGCCGCCCACCGACACCGCGCCGCTGGTGACGGTCCAGAGCGGCGCGCCGATCGCGGCGTCGCCGAGCGCCTGGAGCAGGACCACCGAGGCGGTCAGCCCGTCCGGGCCGAGCGCGGTCAGCGACAGCACGCCCGCGTACTCGGCGGGCAGTTCCGCGAGCCGTCCGGCCAGCGCCGCCCGGCCCTCGGCCACCGGGTCGCAGCGGAGCTCGACCAGCTCGGCCCCGGCGGCCCGCAGCGCCGCGGGCAGCCCGGCCGCCTCGCCCGCGCCGTCAGCCCCGTCCGGCAGTACGACCAGCCACGTTCCGGTGAGCGCGCCCGCGCCGAGCCCGTCCGTGACCGGCTTCCAGGTGACGCGGTAGCGCCAGGAGTTGACGACGGCGTCGGCCCGGCGACGGCGGCGCCAGGAGGACAGCACGGGCAGCAGCGGCTCCAGCTCGCCCGCCGAATCGACGGCGAGGGTGCTCGCCAGCTCGCCCAGGTCCGCGCGCTCGACCGCGTCCCAGAACCGGGCGTCCAGGGCGTCCACGGCGCCGTTGGCGGGCGCGGGGACGGGGCCCGGCTCGGGCCAGTACCGCTCGCGCTGGAAGGCGTACGTCGGCAGCTCGACCCGCCGGCCGCCGCCCAGCACGGCCTGCCAGTCCAGCGCGACGCCGGCCGTCCACAGCGCGCCGACGGTCTCCGCGACCGCCTCCGCGCCGGTCCGGTCCCGACGCTGCATCGGTACGAACACCCCGTCGGTGACGGTCAGTTGGGCCATGCCGCAGAGCACGCCGTCCGGCCCCAGCTCGATGAACCTGCGGACGCCGTGCTCGCGCAGGCAGGCCACGCCGTCGGCGAACCGGACGGTCTCCCGGACGTGGCGCACCCAGTAGTCCGGCGTGCCCAGGGTGTCGGCGTCCGCGAGGGCGCCGGTCAGGTTGGAGACGATCGCGATCCGCGGCGCCTCGAAGGCGATCGTCTCCAGCACCGCGCGGAAGTCCGCGAGCATCGGCTCCATCAGCGCCGAGTGGAACGCGTGCGAGACCGCCAGCCGCGCGGTCCGGCGCCCCTCGGCCCGCCAGCGGGCGGCGAGTTCGTCGATCACCGCCGCGTCGCCGGAGACCACCAGGTCGGCGGGCCCGTTGACCGCGGCGACGTCGGCCCGGCCGGCCAGGACCTCGCGGACCTCCGCCTCCTCGGCCCGCACCGCGAGCATCGCGCCGCCGCCCGGCAGCGCCTGCATCAGCCGGGCCCGGGCCGCGACCAGCCGGCAGGCGTCCGCCAGCGAGAACACCCCGGCGCAGTGCGCCGCCGCGACCTCGCCGATCGAGTGCCCGAGCAGCAGGTTCGGCACCACGCCCCAGGATTCGAGCAGCCGGAAGGTGGCGACCTCGACCGCGAACAGGGCGGTCTGGGCGTAGCCGGTCAGGTTCAGGTCCACGCCGTCGGCCGCCACCTCGCGGACCGGCCGGTCCAGCGCCGGGTCCAGTTCGGCGCAGACCGCGTCGAAGGCGTCGGCGAACACCGGGAAGCGCGCGTACAGCTCCTCGGCCATGCCGGCCCGCTGGGCCCCCTGGCCGGTGAACAGGAACGCGGTGCCGCCGGGGACCGCGGTGGCGGCCGTCGTGCCGTCGAAGTCGGCCAGCCGGCCGAGGAGTTCCGTCCGGTCGTCGCCGACCAGCACCGCGCGGTGCTCCAGCGCGGCACGGGTGGTGGCGAGCGCGTGACCGGTGTCGCGCGGGTCGGCGTCCGAGTCGGCGAGGAAGGTGCGCAGCCGCTGCGCCTGGGCCCGCAGGCCGTCCCGGGTGTGGGCGGAGAGCGGCAGCAGCGCGAGCGCGGGGGTCGGGGCCCGCTCGGCCTCGACGGCCGGGGGCTGCTCGATGATGACGTGGGCGTTGGTGCCGCTGATGCCGAAGGAGGAGACGGCGGCCCGGCGCGGCCGGTCCAGCTCGGGCCAGGACCGGGCCTCGGTGAGCAGTTCCACCGCGCCGCGCGACCAGTCCACCTGCGGGCTGGGCTCGTCCACGTGCAGGGTGGCGGGCATGATCCCGTGGCGCAGTGCCTGCACCATCTTGATCACGCCGGCCGCGCCCGCGGCGGCCTGGGTGTGGCCGATGTTGGACTTGATCGAGCCGAGCAGCAGCGGGCCGTCCTCCGGCCGTCCCTGACCGTACGTGGCCAGCAGCGCCTGGACCTCGATCGGGTCGCCCAGCACCGTGCCGGTGCCGTGGCCCTCGACCAGGTCGACGTCCCGGGTGGACAGGCCCGCGTTGACCAGCGCCTGCCGGATCACCCGCTGCTGCGCGGGGCCGTTGGGCGCGGTGAGGCCGTTGGAGGCGCCGTCCTGGTTGACCGCGCTGCCCCGGATCACCGCGTGCACGCGGTGGCCCTCGCGCCGGGCGGTGGAGAGCCGCTCGACCAGCAGCAGGCCGACGCCCTCGCCCCAGCCCGTTCCGTCGGCGGCGCCCGCGTAGGAGCGGCAGCGTCCGGTCGAGGAGAGCCCGCCCTGGCGGTCGAACTCGCCGAAGGCCGCCGGGGAGACCATCACCGTGACGCCGCCGGCCAGGGCCTGCTCGCACTCGCCGCGCTGCACCGCCTGCACGGCCAGGTGCAGGGCGACCAGCGAGGAGGAGCAGGCGGTGTCGACGGTGACGGCGGGCCCTTCGAGGCCGAAGGTGTACGCGACCCGGCCGGAGATGACGCTGTTGGCGGTGCCGGACAGCAGGTGCCCCTCGGCGCCCGCCAGCCCGAGGCCGCCGGTGCCGTAGCCGGAGTTGGACGCTCCGGCGAACACGCCGATCTGCGCGCCCTGGACGGAGCGCGGGTCCAGCCCGGCCGATTCGAGGACCTCCCAGGCGGCCTCCAGCAGCAGCCGCTGCTGGGGGTCCATGGCCAGCGCCTCGCGCGGGGAGATGCCGAACAGCGCCGCGTCGAAGCCGGTCGCCCCGGCGACGAAGCCGCCCTGCCGGGCGTACGAGCCCTCGTCGTCGGCGAGGTCCCAACCGCGGTCGGCGGGGAAGCCGGTGACGCCGTCCTCGCCCTCGGACACCAGCCGCCACAGGTCGTCGGGGGACTCCACCCCGCCGGGGTAGCGGCAGCTCATGCCGACGATCACGACCGGGTCGTCGTCGGCGGCGACGGCGGCCGCGGCACGGGTGGGCGCCGCCGGCGCGTCCGGCTCGTCGAACAGTTCGCCGAGCAGGTACGCGGCCAGGGCGGTCGGCGTCGGGTGGTCGAAGACCAGGGTGGCGGGCAGCCGGAGGCCGGTCTCCGCGTTCAGCAGGTTGCGCAGTTCGACGGCGGTCAGCGAGTCGAAGCCGAGGTCGCGGAAGACCTGCTCGGGGTCGACCGCCTCGGCGGTGCGGTGGCCCAGCACGGCGGCCGCGCGCTCCCGGACCAGGTCCACCAGCACCTGGTGGCGCTGACCGGCGGGCCCGGCGGTGAGCCGCTGCCGCAGCGCGGTGCCCAGCTCGAAGTCGGAGCCCTCCCCCTCGACCGGCGGCGCCGCCTCGGGCAGGTCGGCCAGCAGCGGGCTGGGGCGGCCCAGGGTGAAGGCCGGGGCGAACAGCCCCCAGTCGACGTCGGCGACGGTCACGCAGCCCTCGCCGTGGTCCACGGCCCGCGCCAGGGCGCGGACGGCGAGGGCCGGGTCGAGCGCG
The DNA here is from genome assembly GCF_043198905.1 of Kitasatospora sp. NPDC048715. Lineage (NCBI taxonomy): Bacteria > Bacillati > Actinomycetota > Actinomycetes > Kitasatosporales > Streptomycetaceae > Kitasatospora > Kitasatospora sp. NPDC048715. The sequence continues at coordinate 271,890 of NZ_JBICVH010000008.1, forward strand.
TTCAGCCCGCGGCGGCGCAGGAAGTCGGCCGCCTCGCCGCGGGCGGCCATCCCGGCCTCGGCCCAGGGGCCCCAGGCGATCGAGGTGCCGGACAGGCCGCGGCTGCGGCGGTTGTCGACCAGCGCGTCCAGGTGGGCGTTGCCGGCCGCGTAGGCGGCCTGGCCGCCGCTGCCCCAGGTCGCCGCGATCGAGGAGAAGGTGACGAACAGGTCCAGGCCGTCGGTGAGTTCGTCGAGGTGTGCGGCGCCGGCCGCCTTGCCGTCGACGACGGCGGCCAGGTCGGCGGGGCGCAGCTCCTCGATCGGGCCGTGCGCCGCGACGCCGGCGGCGTGCACCACGCCGGTCAGCGGGAGGTCGGCCGGGATCCGCGCGAGCACCGCGGCCAGCGCCTCCCGGTCCGCGACGTCGCAGGCCTCGACGGTCACCCGGGTGCCGGTGGCGGTCAGCTCGGCGACCAGGTCCTCGGCGCCCGGTGCGGCGGCGCCGCGCCGGGCGAGCAGCAGCAGGTGCGGCGCTCCGCGTTCGGCCAGCCAGCGGGCGACGGCCGCGCCCAGGGCGCCGGTGCCGCCGGTGACCAGCACCGTGCCCGAGGGGGTCCACGGCCGTTCGGCGGTCCGGGCCGGCTCCGGGCGGGTCAGCCGGCGTCCGTAGCCGGCGGAGCCGCGCACGGCGACCTGGTCCTCGCCCGTGGCGCCGGCCAGCACCGCGGCGAGCCGGGCGCCGGCCCGGGCGTCCAGGGTGGCCGGAAGGTCGATCAACCCGCCCCAGCGGTCCGGGAGTTCCAGGGCGGCGACGCGGCCGAGCCCCCACACCCGGGCCGCCGACGGGTCGCTCGGCGGGTCGAACCGGCCCACCGAGACGGCGCCGGAGGTGAGCAGCCACAGCGGTGCGTCGATGCCCGCCTCGCCGAGGCCCTGGACGGTCGCCAGCGCCTCGGCGGCCGGGTCGGCGCCGGCCGGCAGCGCGACCACGCCGGCCAGGCCGGCCGGGCCGGCCGTCGGCCACGCCCCGGGGGCGCAGCGCAGGACGGTGGCGCCGGCGGCCCGCAGGGCCTGCTCGACGGCCTCCGCCCGCCCGTCCTCGGGGTCGGCGGACAGCAGCCAGTCGCCGGTGAGCGGGGCGGTGTCGCCGAGGCCCGTCAGCGGCTTCCAGGTGACCTGGTAGCGCCACGAGTCGACGGTCGACTCCTGCCGCTGGGAGCGCCGCCAGGCGGCCAGCGCGGGGACCACCTCGTCCAGCAGGCCGGGGGCCTCCTCCAGCTTCAGGGTGGTGGCCAGCTCGGTGAGGTCCGCGCGCTCCACCGCCGCCCAGAACCGGACGTCCTGGTCCGAGGCCTCGCGCGGCGGGCCGACCGGCGCCGCCATGCTCTGCGGCCAGTAGCGCTCGCGCTGGAAGGCGTACGTCGGCAGCTCCACCCGGCGGCCCTCGGGCAGCACGGTGCGCCAGTCGACCTCGACGCCGGCCGTCCAGATCCGGGCCAGTGCGGTCAGCGCCGACTCGGCGTCGTCCCGGTCGCGACGCAGCAACGGGGCGAACACGCCCTCGGCACCGGCCTGTTGGGCCATCCCGCAGAGCACGCCGTCCGGGCCGAGCTCGACGAAGCGGGTCACGCCCCGGGCGGCCAGGCAGGCGGCGCCGTCGGCGAACCGGACGGCCTCGCGCACGTGCCGCACCCAGTACTCCGGGGTGGTGAGCAGGTCGGGCGCGGCGACGGCTCCGGTCAGGTTGGAGACGATCGCGATCCGGGGGCGGGCGAAGGTGACCGTCTCCAGCACCGCGCGGAAGTCCGCGAGCATCGGCTCCATCAGGGCGGAGTGGAAGGCGTGCGAGACCGTCAGCCGGCTCGTCCTGCGGCCCTCGGCCGCCCAGCGGGCGGCCAGTTCGTCGATCACCTCCGCGGTGCCGGAGACCACGACCGAGGACGGCCCGTTGACCGCCGCGACGTCGGCGCGTCCGGCGATCGCCTCGACGGCCTCGGCCTCGGTGGCCCGGACGGCGAGCATCGCGCCGCCGGACGGCAGCGCCTGCATCAGCCGGCCGCGCGCGGCCACCACGGCGCAGGCGTCCGCGAGCGTGAGGACGCCCGCGCAGTGCGCCGCGGCGAGTTCGCCGACGGAGTGGCCGAGCAGGAAGTCGGGGGCCACGCCCCAGGATTCGAGCAGCCGGAAGCCCGCGACCTCGACGGCGAACAGGCCGGCCTGGGTCCACATCGTCAGGTCGAGGCCGCGGCCGGTGAAGACCGCGTCCTTGACCGATCCGTCGAGGTGGCGGTCCAGTTCGGCGCAGACGGCGTCGAAGGCCTCGGCGAAGGCGGGGAAGGCCTCGTACAGCCCGCGGCCCATCGCCGCGCGCTGCGAGCCCTGGCCGGTGAACAGGAAGGCGCAGCGGCCCTCGCCCACCACGCCGGTCACCGCCGCGGCCGGGTCGCCCCCGGCGAGCGCGTCCAGGCCCGGGAGGAGGTCGCCGAGGACCACCGCGCGGTGGTCCAGGCCCGCGCGGGTGGTGGCGAGCGACCAGGCGAGGTCGACGGGGTCGGGCGCCTCGGTCTCGGCGAGGTGGGCGCGCAGTCGGCTTGCCTGGGCGCGCAGCCCGGCCGCGCCCTTGCCGGAGAGCGGCCACAGCGGCGGCCGGCCGGCGGCGGGCGCGGGTGCCGAAGGGGCCGGGTCGGCCTGGGAGACCTGGGCGGCCCGGGCGGTCGGCTCGGCCTCGGCGTCCGGCCCGGCCTCGCCCCCGCCCTCGGCCTGCGGCTCGGCGGGCGCGGGCGCCGCCTCGATGATCACGTGCGCGTTGGTGCCGCTGATGCCGAACGAGGAGACGCCGGCCCGGCGGGGGTGGTCGGTCTCCGGCCACGACCGGGCCTCGGTGAGCAGCTCGACGCCGCCCTCGCTCCAGTCCACGTGCGGGGTGGGCGCGTCCACGTGCAGGGTGGCCGGCAGCACGCCGTGGTGGATCGCCTGCACCATCTTGATCACACCGGCCACGCCGGCCGCGGCCTGGGTGTGCCCGATGTTGGACTTGACCGAGCCCAGCCACAGCGGACCGCCCTCGGCACGCTCCCGCCCGTACGTGGCGAGCAGGGCCTGGGCCTCGATCGGGTCGCCGAGCCGGGTGCCGGTGCCGTGCGCCTCGACCGCGTCCACGTCGGCCGGGGAGAGCCCCGCGCCGGCCAGCGCCTGACGGATCACCCGCTGCTGGGACGGGCCGTTGGGGGCCGTGAGGCCGTTGGAGGCACCGTCCTGGTTGACGGCGCTGCCGCGCACCACGGCGAGCACCGGGTGCCCCAGCCGCTGGGCGTCGGAGAGCCGTTCGACCATCAGCAGGCCGACGCCCTCGCCCCAGCCGGTGCCGTCGGCGCCCTCGGCGAAGGCCTTGCAGCGCCCGTTGCCGGCCAGGCCGTCGAGGCGGCTGAACTCCGCGAAGACGCTCGGCGAGGACATCACCGTGACGCCGCCGGCCAGCGCCAGCTCGCAGTCGCCCGCGCGCAGCGCGTGGACGGCCAGGTGCAGGGCGACCAGGGAGGAGGAGCAGGCCGTGTCGACGGTGACGGCCGGGCCCTCCAGGCCCAGCGCGTACGCGACCCGGCCGGACACCACGCTGGCCGCGTTGCCGATGGCCAGGTGGGTGGCGGCGCCCTCGGGCAGGGAGTGGGCGCCCTCGGCGTAGCCGGAGGCGGAGGCGCCGACGAAGACGCCGACCCGGTTGCCGGAGAGCGAGCGCGGGTCGATCCCGGCCCGTTCCACGACCTCCCAGGCGGATTCCAGCAGCAGCCGCTGCTGCGGGTCCATGGCCAGCGCCTCGCGCGGGGAGATGCCGAACAGCGCGGCGTCGAACTCGGCGACCCCGTCGACGAATCCGCCCTCGTCGGCGTAGCCGGACCCGGCCGGCCAGCCGCGGTCCTCGGGGAAACCGGTGATGGCGTCACCGCCGCGGGTCACCAGCCGCCACAGGTCGGCCGGCGAGCTCACGCCGCCCGGGTAACGGCAGGCCATCGCGACGATCGCGATGGGCTCGCGCTCGCGCATCTCCGCCACCTGGAGCTGACGACGTGTGCGCCGGAGATCGGCCGTCACCCGCTTCAGGTATTCGAGATACTTTTGCTCTTCCCCCACGCTGATCAACCCCTACTCCCGGCCGGCGGTGGACCGCAGCCGGTACCGATTACCCGTGAGACCGCAGCGTTTCGCATCCTAGGGAGAGAATCCCCGCGCGATACCCCTAGCCGACCCCAGAAAAAAGGACATCAGATGGCACGGGCCGTTCCGGGCCGTTCGCCGTCGGAGCGGGAACCGCATTCGCGCGGTTCCCGCTCCGTTATTCGCTCCGGAAATCCGCGCCGCCGGGGCGGCGCGGCTCCCGTCCCGTCGTTCAGCCGGTCCGCAGCGAGGTCTGCCCCGGTGCCGCGGCGTTCACCAGGGCGGCCAGGTTGCCGACGCCCTGCTGGTTCGCGTAGAGCATCTGGTGGGCCTCGCCGATCTGGTCGAAGGTGCCGCACCAGGTGATGCACGGGTCGAGCCGGCCGTCCGCCATCAGCCCGATGACCGCGCGGTTCTCCCGGGTGTTCGAGGCGTGCGAGCCCTGGAGGCGCTTGCTGCGCATCCACAGGTAGCGCAGGTCGAGGTCGCCGTTGTAGCCGCTGGTGCCGCCGCAGAGCACGACCATGCCGCCGTTCTCGCAGACGAACAGCGAGGTCGGCAGGGTGTCCTCGCCGGGGTGCTCGACGACGATCTTCGGGTTGCGGCGCTCCCCGAGGATCTCCCAGATCTTCGCGCCGAACCGGCGGGCCTCCGCCGTCCAGGCCCGGCCGGCCGCCTCGTCGTCGAGGTCCGGCAGCCGACCCCAGTGGGTGAACTCCCGGCGGTCGATCACGCCCGCGGCGCCGAGGTCCAGGCAGAACTGGACCCGGTCCGGGTTGGAGACCACGGCGATCGGGATGCCGCCGAGCAGCTTCACGATCTGGATGGCCGCCGAGCCGACGCCGCCGGAGCCGCCCCAGATCAGCACCGGGTCGCCCGGGCGGACGTCGTGCGGGGCCCAGCCGGTCAGCTGCCGGTAGGCGGTGGCGCCGGTGACCAGGTAGCCGCCGGCGTCCTCCCAGGACAGGTTGGCCGGCTTGCGGTGGAGCTGGTGCTCGCGCACCACGGTGTACTGGGCGAAGGAGCCGTAGTTCGTCTCGTAGCCCCAGGCCCGCAGCGACTTCGAGGCGATCGGGTCGACGCCCGTGCGGACGTCCTCCGCCGTCTCGTCCCAGGTCGCTCCGGAAAGGATGACCTCGTCGCCGACCTTGAACTGCTTGACGCCCTCGCCGACGGCCCAGACGACTCCGGAACCGTCGCTGCCGCCGATGTGGAAATCCTCCTTCTCGCCGAGCAGCCGCTGTCTCATCGCGATGACGTCGATGGGTTCGCCGAGCGACGCCCAGACGTTGTTGTAGTTGATTCCGGCGGCCATGACGTACACCAGCACTTCGCCGTAACCGGGCTCCGGCACGTCGACGACCTCGGTCTGCATCGCCTTGAGGGGCTCGCCGAAGCGGTCCTGCCGGATGACGGTCGCGTACATCTGCTCGGGCACGAGGCCGAGCGGCGGAATCTCACCGAGTTCGTAGAGCGACTTGGACACGAACGACTCCTCTGGGCAGTTTTCCGGGATTTCCGAGGACCGGCTCGCAGAGCAGCTCTAGAACCGGTTCGAAACCGGCTGCCCTTCAACACGGTCGATTCGCGTGGATGAATGACGCGGCGGAACTTCGCGTGGACGGATGACGCGGAGGAACGGCGGAGCGGTCAGCCGAGCCTGGTGCGGATCCGGTCGACGACGGTGTTGGCGTGGGCGTTGAGGTAGAAGTGGCCGCCGCGGAAGACTTCGAGCTCGAACGGGCCCGAGGTGTGCTCGGCCCACTTCCGGGCCTCGTCCACGGTGACCTTCGGGTCGTCGTCGCCGACCAGGGCGAGGACCGGCGCGGTGAGCGCGGCACCGGGGGTGGGGCGGTAGGTCTCGGCGGCGCGGTAGTCGCTGCGCAGCACCGGGAGGACCATCCGCACCATCTCCTCGTCGTCGAGGAGGTTGTTGTCGGTCCCGTCCAGCCGCTTGATCTCGGTGAGCAGGCCCTGGTCGTCGAGCTGGTGGAACCGCTCGTCGCGGTGGGCGCCGGGGGCGCGCCGCCCGGAGGCCCACACCGTGTGCGGCACGATGCCGAGGTCCTCCAGCCGCAGCGCCAGCTCGAACGCCACGGAGGCGCCCATGCTGTGGCCGAACAGCGACAGCGGGCGGTCGGCCCACGGCTTGACGACGTCGACCAGCAGGTCGGCCAGTTCCTGCACGGATTCCACGCAGGGCTCCTGGCGCCGGTCCTGACGGCCGGGGTACTGCACCGCGAGGACGTCGACCTGCGGCGACAGCGCGCGGGACACCGGGAAGAAGTAGCTCGCGGACCCGCCCGCGTACGGCAGGCAGATCAGCCGGTGCCGGGCCTCGGGCGCGGGGTGGTAGCGGCGCACCCACAGATCGTCGATAGCTGCCATGGTGACTGGAATCCCTCCGGCGGTCGGCGTGGTGGGACCGCGACACCGGTGAGGCACCGCCCGCGGACCTGCGGGACCGCGCGTCTCACCTTGATCCGCGGGCGGGAGCGCACGAGGGTTCGTGGCCGGCTCCGGTCGCCCGCTGTCCTGTCGGGACCTCAACGGCTCCTACCGTGACCGGCCCGGCCCGGCCCGACAACCCCTAGCCGCACGGCGCGGGCGCACGCGCGCGTGGTCCTGCGGCCGCCCTGGTAGGGGATGCCCGCCGGCGCCCGGCACCTTCCCGGGCCGCTGGAGCGCGGCGGCCGCGCGGGCGGTCGGGTCGCGCCGGGGCACGCCCTATGTCGGCGGCGCCGTCGGGGCAAGGGCGCCCCGTCGGACCGGGGGGGAGGTTAGGGGGCGGTGCCCGGCCAACTTTAGGGGTGCCGGCCGGCGGAACCGATCGAACCGGACGCGCTGATTCCACCGGTGGAACCGCCGCCGGCGCCCGGCCGGGGAATCCCCGCGGCCGGCGGCGGGACCTGCGGGCCTGGCAGGCAGAACGTGTGCGGAACGAACGCCTCCGATCCGTTCCGGCACCACCGAAAAGCCCCCGGGCCCTCCGTCCCATCGGATATGCGCACCGATCCGGAATGCGCCGTCACGTTTCGGCCATCACGGAGAAGTGGAACGGCTGATTCAGTTTCACCGCACCGGTGACTTAACGATCCGGGCCGGAGACCCGCAGCCGGCGCAGGGCGTGATGGACCAGCAGGTGCCCCCAGACCTCCTGCTCGACCCCCTCGGGCGAGCGCGAGCGCAGCACCCGCACGGCCTCCAGCTGATCGGCCGCCAGGTCCCGCAGGGCCCTCGCCCCCGACCTCCACGCGCCGTGCAGCGCGGCCAGCTCCGCGGCGGGGGCCCGCCCCGGGTCGAGGATCGTGGTGAGCAGCCGGCCCGGCTCCCCCGCCGAGGGGTCCTCGACCACCCGCACCACCGGCGCCCCCGCCGACCCCGTCGACCGGCCCGCCCCGCCACCGCCGCGACCGCCCCCGTCGGCGGCGAACCCGGACAGGAACGAGCCGTCGCCCAGCAGCTGACGCACCGGCAGCACCGCGTCCGGACCGACCCGCCACAGCAGGTCCGCCCCGCCGGCCGAGGCGTCCCGCCACACCGCCGGAGCGTCGAACCCGCCCTGGTCGGCGAGCAGCAGGTCCCCGCCGCCGAGGCGGTCGAAGAGGCCCCGGGCCAGGTTCGGCACGGCGGCCGCCGACGGGCCGGTGGCCGCCGCGGCGACCGCGCCGGTGCCGCACTCGACCAGGGCCGCCAGCCGCACCCGCGGGTACCCGCCCCCGGGCTCCGGCGGTCCGAAGTACGCCACGTTCTCGGCACTGTCCGGCACCTCGATCGCCGCGCCCTCGACGGCGACCAGGCGCCGCCCCCGGTACCGGACACCCCCCACCTGCCCGACCTGCCCGGCCCGCCCGACCTGCCCGGCCCGCCCGGCCTCCTCGACCGCCGCCGACCGGACGACCTCGGCGAACAACTCCCTGAACGGCTCCGCCCCCAGCTTCACCCGGGCCCGCGAGATCGCCGCCGTACTGGGCACCTGCCCCGGCGCCGTGCAGCGCCCCGCCCAGGCCAGTCCCCGGACGAGCTTGCGGGCGACCTCCTGGTAGCCGTGGCCCGGGAACAGACACATCGCCAGGACCAGGTAGACCGTCACCTTCGGCGTCAGCAGGCGGTTCCGCTGCCCCTCCCGCCCGCACCGGGCCACCACCCGCTCCACCAGCTCCGGCGGGAACGACCCGGTCAGCAGCCCGACCGCGATGCGGTCGGGCAGTCCCCCGCCCGGTTCCGGGCCGAACTGCCCTGGTCGCGACATCCGACACCTCCTGAAACCACGCTACACGCACGATGCTTAAGTCACCGGTGTTGCGCTGAACGGAGTCCCTAGCGTTCGCCGTTGAAGTTCGCCTAGGGTGAAAGTAGATGCAAACCCGGGCACTCGGTCCCGCCGGCGTTCCCCTCGCGCTGTGTACACCGTGCATCTGAGTGATCACGCAACGTCATGGAGGCTCAAGGCAAAACGGGGGAGTCAGCCTTTCCGTTGCGGTGGATGCAAGGCTTTTACACAACAACTCGGAGGCATTCTTGCTGATTCGAGCCGAACAGCATGAAGCGTTGGAGTATTTACTGGACCTGTTCGAGGGACTGTCCTGCGGGAACGGTCGGGTGGTCCTCGTCAGCGGAACCCTGGGAAGTGGTAAGACCCAACTTCTGCACGATTTCTCGGCGCTGGCGGCAAAAGAAGGAGCACTGGTCCTCCAGGCGACCGGTTCGCGGGCGGAACGGGATCTCCCCATGGGGGTCATCGAGCAGCTGCTGCGCTGCGCCGAACTGCCGAACGAACTCGCCGCGGAAATATCCGCCCTGGTCGCGGAGGCGTTCGGCGACCACCTGGAACCCGACCACCGTTTCGAACGGCCGCAGGCCGTCGAGAACGAGACCATCCGTCGGCTCTGCAACGTCCTCCTGGGCGCCTGCGAGGGCCGGTCCGTGGTGGTCGGCATCGACGACGTGCACTTCGCGGACACCGCCTCGCTCCAGGCGCTGCTCTACCTCCAGCGCCGCATGCGCCCCCAGCGCATGCTCATGGTGCTCAACGAGTGGGACCGGCCGCAGCCCACACTGCCGCTGTTCCGCGCCGAGGTGACCCGCGCGCCGCACAGCAGGGTCCAGCTCAAGCCGATGTCCGAGGACACCGTCCGCACCATCCTGGAACGGACCCCGGACCACTCGATCGCGCCGCGACTCGCCCCGGCCGTCCACCGGCTGAGCGGGGGCAACCCGATCCTGGTCCACGCCCTGATCGAGGACAACCACCTCGACGCCACCCACGACCGGTCCCGGCCCGACGACCTGCCGCGCGTCGGCCGGTCCTTCGAAATGGCCGTCCTGGCCTGCCTCTACCGCTGGGAACCGCAGATCCTCGCGGTCGCCAGCGGCATGGCCGTCCTGCGCGAGCACGCCTCCCCGGCGCTGCTCGGCCGGCTGCTCGACCTCGACCAGCGGTGCGTCGGGCACGCGTTGGAGATCCTCACCAACGCCGGCCTGACCGCCGGCGACGAGTTCCGTCACCCGAACGTCGCGGCCGCCGTGCTCGCCTCGCTCTCGCGCACCGAGCAGACCACGCTGTACACCCGGGCGACGAAGCTCCGGCGCGACCTGGGCATGGCCACCACGGTCATCGCCGCCCAGATCGTCGCCGCGGGCGAGGCCGACGGCGACTGGACCGTACCGATCCTCACCGACGCCGCGGAGCAGGAGCTGGCCGAGGGGAAGACCTCGACCGCACACCTCTACCTCAACCTGGCGCTGGCCGCGGCCAACGACGACCAGCACCTGGCCACCCTGCGCACCTACGTCCACTCCACCTGGCAGACCAACCCCAGCGCGGTCGCCCCGCACACCAGCGCGCTGCGCGAGGCCCTGGTGGAGGGCAAGCTCACCGGCAAGGACGTCGTCGCGCTGATCCGGGCGCTGCTGTGGCGGGGAGACCTCACCACCGTCTCCACCGTCCTCGCGGAGGCGAAGCGCTCGCACCTCACCCTCGGGCACGAGGACGGCGTCGAACTCCTGCACGTCTTCCACTGGTTCTTCGGCCCGTCCTTCACCCGGTCCTGGAACCTCGACGAGCTCTGCGGCACCGGGAGCGGGGGCGCCTGCCTGCCCGCGGCCGCGGAGGCGATCGGGGTCTTCTCCCGGGTCTGGGCCCGGGGCGGCGACGCGGAGAGCGCCTCGCTCGCCGAACGCGTCCTGTCCTCCTGCCGGGTGGACGGGATGCCGCTGGAAGCGATCACCACGGCGATCCTCGCCCTCGCCGAAGGGGACCAGCCCGGCCGGGCCCTGCTCTGGTGCGACGAGCTGATCGGCCACGCCACCCGTCGGGGTGCGACCACCTGGCTGGCCCAGCTCAAGGCGGCCCGGGCCGACGTGTGCCTGCGCGACGGGGACCCCGAGACCGCCGCCGAACTCGCCTCGGACGCCCTGTCGTTGGCGGGCGAGGAGAACTGGGGGGTGTCGATCGGCTACCCGCTGTCGGTGCTCATCCAGGCCCACCTCGCGCTGGGCCGGACGGACGACGCCGCCAAGGAGGCCGGCCGGGAGGTCCCGAGCGCCATGTTCGAGACCGTGATGGGCATCCGCTACCTGCACGCCCGCGGCCGGCTCGCCCTGGCGGCCGGGCGGACCACGGAGGCGCTCGACGACCTCCGGACCTGCGCCCGTCGGCTCAGGGTCTGGCAACTGGACATCCCCGCCCTGATCCCGCTGACCGCCAGCCTGGTCGAGGCCACCTTCCAGGCCGGTGACCCGGTCGCCGCCCGGGACCTGGCGGCAAGTCAGCTGCGGGAACCGTCCCTGGACGACCGCACCCGCGGCGCCCTGCTCCGGATCCTGGCCGACCACGACGGGGGCCGGGAGAAGCCCGCCCTGCTGCAGGAGGCCGTCGACCGCCTGCGGACGCCCGGCGACCGGCTCGAACCGGCCCGGACGGAGGCGGGGACCCAGCGGATCCGGGCCGGATTCGCCCCGGCCGTGGAACACGGGCGGTCCGTCGGCGACGGGTTCGGGCCCGACGAGGAACCGCGCGCGGACCCGCTCACCGACACCGGGCTCGGGGACTGCGGCGACCGCCGCCCGGCCGAGGACGGCCCGCGCGAGGACGACGAGCCGGCGCTCCCGCTGGGACCGCCCCCGGCGACCACCCCGGGTGGGGCGGTGGGCTCGCTGCTCACCGGCCTCAGCCGGGCCGAGCTCCGGGTGGCGAAACTGGCGGCCGAGGGCGACAGCAACCGGGAGATCAGCGACAAGCTCTGGATCACCGTCAGCACGGTGGAACAGCACCTGACGCGCATCTACCGCAAGCTGAGCCTGAGCGGCCGGGCCGGCCTGGCGAGCCTGCTCCGCTCGGAGCTGCTCCCGGGCGAGGTCGCCGTCTTCCGCGACGCACCCGGCGGCCCCGCCGACCGGGTCGGACCCGAAGTCGGCTTCCACGCCGTGGAGATGGCGTGCCGCGCCGCCTCCTCCGCGGATGCGCTGAAGGCCGTCGGCAACACGGCCGGCCTGGGCGCCGACGGAGTCGCCGTCGGCTGACACCGACCAGGGCGGTGCCACCGAGCGGATCGGTGGCACCGCCCTCCGCGTCGACGGGGTGCGGCGGCGCGCCCGCCGCTCAGGTGGCGGACAGCCGGCCGCGCACCCACGCGGGGTCCGGGTTGGTGTGCGGCCGGCCGTCCACGACGACGGTCGGCACGGTCTCGTTGCCGTCGTTGGCCGCCCGTACGACCGCTGCCGCCTCCGGGTCGCTCCAGATGTCGACCCAGTGCAGCCGCCGGGCCGACCGGCCGAGCCGAAAGCGCAGCCGCAGGCAGTACTTGCAGCCCGGCCGCCAGTACACCACCGGCCGGCCGTCGGCCGCGCTGCGGCGCTGCGCCTCGGCCGCGCCGAGCGACTTCGGGAAGACCAGCGGCGAGTTCACGGCCGCGAGCCCGACGAACGGCACCAGGAACAGGGCGGCCACCCCGCCGTTCCCTTCGAGGGCCGGGCCGCTCGCGACGGCCGCACCGCCGAGCACCAGCAGCAGCGGCAACATCCACACACGCATCATGGCGCCCCAGGTTATCCGGCCGCTTACGACCCGTCAGACCCCCCGCCTGGACGGGGCGGCCCGGGCGGGGCGCTTCCGTTCGTGGTCCACCGTCTCGGCGACCCGCAGCGCGACCTCCTCGGGCTTCTCGTGCTCCCAGAAGCGGAGCACCGTCCAGCCCTCGTCCCGCAGGTGCTCCGTCGTCTCGGTGTCGCGCTCGATGTTGCGGCCCAGCTTGGTCCGCCACCATTCGGCGTTGCTCCTGGGGTGCGTGGCGTGCTGCGGGCACCCGTGCCAGAAACAGCCGTCGAGGAAGACCGCCACCTTCGGCCCCGGGAAGAGGATGTCCACCGTACGGCGAGGCATGCCCGGCACCGGCCGCTGGACACGGTAGCGGTACCCGCCGGCATGGAGCAGACGGCGGACGGCCAGCTCCTGGGCGGTGTCCCGCAATGCCTGTCGGCTCATGCGGGCGGAGACGGCGGGTGTGGACGGTACCGGCGACATGCTGCCATTCTCGTCCACCCGTCCGACAGTCGTACGCGGCCAGGGAGAGGCCGGTCGCCCGCCGCCGTCCCTCGGCTTCCCCGCTCAGGCGAGGTCGCGCACCCGGCGGATCGAACCGGCCAGCAGGATCGCCGGGCCGGCCAGGCTGCACACCGCCAGCAGGAGCAGCGCCGTGCGCGGGCCCCAGGCCGTGGAGGCGGCCCCGGCCAGCACCGCGCCGACCGGGATGGCGCCCCAGGAGACGAACCGGACGGTGGCCATCACCCTGGGCAGCAGCTCCGGCGGGGTGTGGGTCTGCCGGTGGGTGCGGGTGACGATGCTGGTGACCACCACTCCCGCCGAGAAGCCCGCGTTGCCGACGGCGAACACCAGCGCCGCCCAGCCGGAGCCGGCCGCCGGGAGCAGGAAGGTGAAGAGCGCGGCGATCAGCGCCGACCTCCGCAGGGCGCCGCCGCTGCCGATCCGGGAGACCACCCGGGGCGTGAGGGCGGCGCCGATCAGGCTGCCCAGGCCGCCGGTGGCCATCAGGGCGCCGACGGCGGCGGCCGGCGCGCCGAGGGTGTCGACCAGGAACACCGGGGTGAGTGTCATCAGCCCGCCGGCGACGAAGTTGACCGCGGTGGCGTCGGCGGCGCACGGCCCGATCACCGGGTGCCGGGTGACGAAGTGCCAGCCCTCGCGGATCTGTTCCCGCATCCCCGCGCCGGCCGGGCGGGCGACGGCGGACCGTTCCGCGCGCGGCAGGCTGCGCAGCAGGGCCGCCGAGACCAGGTAGCTGACCGCGTCCAGCACCATCGCGGCCGCGCCGCCGACGAGTTGGACCAGCACCCCGCCGAGCGAGGGGCCGGCCAGCTCGGTCGCGGCGCTGCTGCCGGAGAGCAGGCTGTTGCGGGCGGTCAGCTCCTCCCTGGGGACGATGGAGGGCAGGAAGGTGGAGTTGCCGACGTCGAAGACCACGCTCGCCAGCCCGACCAGCAGCGCGACCGCCACCAGGTGCGGCAGGCCGAGGCCGCCCAGCGCGGCCGCCACCGGAACCGAGGCCACGGCCAGCCCGCGCACCAGGTCCGTCACCACCTGGGTACCGCGCAGCGGGAGCCGGTGGACCAGGACGCCGGCCGGCAGTCCGACCAGCAGCCACGCCAGGTACCCGGCGCCGGTGATCAGGCCGACCTGCCAGGCCGTCGCGTGCAGGGTGAGCACGGCGATCAACGGCAGGGCGACACTGGTCACCTGGTCCCCGAGCCGGCTGACCAGCGATCCCGTCCAGTAGCGCCAGAACACTCCTGCCGAAGTCCGGCGTCGCGCCTCGTGCTCCGCTCCCCGGTCCGCCGCGACCGCTGTCCGCGTCGTCACATCCACCATCGGGCCCACCCCTTCTGTCGCAACCTGTCCACTGCACCGGACCGGGCGTCAGCCGCCGCGTCCTCACCGACCGCCTCAAGGCGCCGGTCGCCGGGGTGCTGGAGAAGCGGCCCGCCGCGTGCACGGCCCGACCGACCACCGGCTGCCCGAGCCGGAACTCCCCGCCGCCACAGGCGAGTCGACCGACCCCGTGGCACCCGGCGCCACCTGGACGGTGACCGCCGCGCCGCGCCTGCCCACCTTCCGGGCGGCGGGCGTCGACCGGCTCAAGGCGGCTCACCCTCGTACTGGACGCCACCCGCACTGTCCGCGGGGTCCTCTGTCCGGTGATCGAGCCGGCGGGATCGGTCGAGGACGCCCTCGCCCTGATCGACGGGCTCGCACCACAGTGATGGCAGGCCGCAACCGGCCCGCCCCGACGCACCGGGCGTCCGCACAGCCGCCCGGGTCCTGACGTGCCCCTGCCCAACTCAGCCGACGCCCACACCCCGGGGGGCCAAACGCGCCACGGCCGCACCACGGCGCCCCGGCCGGTCGCCCCGGCCCCGCCCCGGCCGGCTCCCGGCCGGCTCCGCCGGAGGACTACCCGGAGGACTCGCTTCCAGATTGTGACGTGCCCCTGTCTAGTTCGTTCCCGTCCTGGTGTGGTGGGATGAGGCCTCACGGGGATGAACCGCTGACGGGGGTGTGTACTGGTGCGGAGTGGATGGCTGCGGGAGCTGGACGGGGACGCGGCGCGCCTGACGGCCGTGGGGCTGGTGCGGCTGGGGGCACAGGACTGGCTGAGTACGGAGGCCGGGGAACCGGCCTGGATGGGCGGACTGCGGGCGGCCTCGTTCGCCGATGCCTGGCTGGCGTTCGGCGACGGACCCGCGTCCGGACTGCGGGTGCCCGCGCCGGCGCTCCTGCGGGCCCTGGTGGCCCGGGCCGCGGAGCTGGTGCTGCGCTCCTGCCGGGAGGACGGGCCGGCGGCGCTGGAATGGCTGGGGCAGCGCTCGGCGGAGGCTCGTGAACAGGCGCAGCGCGAGGGCGCCTCGCACCCGGCCGAGCCCTGTGCGCTGACCCTGGTGTGGCACGGCGTGCAGGCGCTGACCGCCGAGGACGGGCCGTGCCACGCCCGCCGGATCGAGGAGCGCGGCGAGGCGTACGTACGGGAGCGGCACCGCCGCCAGGACACCCTGGCGCTGGTGCTGTGCTGCACCCGGATCGCCGCGGCCGCGCTGGTGGAGCTGTGCGAGGGCGATCCGGAACGGGTCGGCGGGTGGCTGGAACAGGACGCGGCGCGTTCCATGCCGCGCGACGGCCGGGTGCCGCTGTGGGTGCCGGGCCGGCCCGCTCTGCCGGCCGGCTGAGCGCGCCCGCCCTGGTGGGCCCGACCCGGCCGCCGAGCCGCGCCGGGCCGGGCCCACCAAGGCCGCGAACAGGCCCGTCAGGCCGCGTCGAGCAGCCGGGCGACCTCCGTCATGGCCGGCCCCAGCGGCAGGTCGAGCCGGAGCGCGGCGAGTTCGTCGCCGCGCGTCGGCCCCTGGTTGACGATCGCGACCGGCAGCCGCGACCGGGCGGCGCGGCGCACGAAGCGCAGCCCGGACAGGACCGCCAGCGAGGAGCCGAGGACCACCAGCGAACTGGCCGCGTCGACCAGTTCGAAGCAGTGCTCGACCCGGGGCGGCGGGACGTTCTCGCCGAAGAAGACCACGTCGGGCTTGAGCACTCCGCCGCAGTCCGTGCAGGCGGCGACCCGGAAGCCGTCCACCACGGGCTCCGGCAGCCGCGCGTCGCCGTCGGGCCGCAGCTCCGCCCCGGTCGGCCGGAAGCCGTGGTTGAGCTCCTCCAGCCGCCGGTCCAGCTCGGCCCGGGCGCTGGAGCTGCGACAGTCGAGACAGACCACCCGGCGGAGTCCGCCGTGCAGCTCGACGGCCTCCCGGGTGCCGGCCGCGTGGTGGAGACCGTCCACGTTCTGGGTGATGACCGCCGCGACGTGCCCGGCCCGGCGCAGCCGTTCCACCGCGTGGTGTCCGGCGTTGGGCCGGGCTCCGGCGATCGCGGGCCAGCCGCTGTGGCTGCGGGCCCAGTAGCGGCGCCGGGCGTCGGCGCTGCCGGTGAATTCCTGGTACGTCATCGGGGTGCCGCTGCGGCGGCGGCCGGTGGCGCCGCGGTAGTCGGGGATCCCGGACTCGGTGGACAGGCCCGCCCCGCTGAGCACCACCGTGCCACGCCGCTCCAGCAGCCCTACCAGGGCTTCCAGCCGCTCCCCCGGTGGCACGGCGGCCCGTCCGCCCGGGTGTTCGAACGCGTCCATACCGTCGAGGTTAGACCGACGACGGCCCCCGGTTCCCCTCCCGGCCGGAGGGATCCTCGGCGGCGCCGGTGGCGAAGGCCGCGATCCGCTCCAGGGGCGGGTTCCAGCCCCGGGTGGTGTCCACGGCCAGGCAGGGGGCGTCCAGCTCGATCGGTGTCCAGGACTCGATCGGCCGCTCGCCGCGCGCGATGCGGCGCAGCAGTTCGCCGTCCGCGTGGACGGCACGGCCGGGCGTCCCGGCGGCCCGGCGGGCGATCCGCTCGCGGGCGGCCTCCGGGTCCACGGTGCACCGCACGATGCGCAGTTCGGCGAGGTCGGCGAGCGGCGTCAGCCCGGGCCGCCACAGCCGGTCCTGGTAGGCCGCCTCGGCCACCAGGTCCGTTCCCGCGCGCAGGTGCCGCTCGGCGGTGCGGAAGAACTCGTGCAGCGTCCGCCGGTCCAGGTCCTCGGCCGGCGCCTCCCCGGCGGCGGCCATCCGCTCCTTGATCTCGTCCCGGCAGACCGCCGGCCGGCCGAGCGCGTCGGCGAGGGCGTGCGCCAGCGTCGTCTTGCCCGCCCCGGGCGGGCCGCTCACGACGAGCAGGCGCGGGCGGCGGTCCGCGGCCGGGCGGCGGTCCGCGGCCGGAGTCCGGTCCGCGGCCGGGCGGCGGTTCACGGCCGGCGCGCCCAGGCGGAGATCATCGGGGCGGTGGCCAGGTCGAGCCGGCCGCCGGCGACGTTGGCCAGGTGGCGGTCGATCTCCTCGTCCGTAGCGAGCCCTTCCCGCACCAGCAGCCCGCGGATCTGCCGGACCGTCGCGTCCTCCAGGACCGCGCAGGCCGGCGAGGTGATCGGGAAGTAGGCGTCGGCCCGGACGTCGACGAGGCCGGCCTCGCGCAGCGCCCGGGGCAGCGTCCGCCCGTACGCGAGGTCGGCGCCGCGCCCGGCCATCAGGGTGCGGAAGCCCGACCGCAGCCGGTTGGCGAGGCGCTCGTCGGGCCCGGACTCGTCCGGGCAGAGCAGCGGCTGGAGGGCCGGGTCGGCGTCCTCCAGGAGCAGCCGGCCGCCGGGGCGCAGCGCCTGGACCATCCGGCGCAGGGCCTCGGCGCGGTCGGCGACGTGCACCAGGACCAGCCGGGCGTGCACCAGGTCGAAGCCGCCGGGCGGCGGCGGGTCGGCGGCCACGTCGTGGCGCAGCACCTCGATCACGCCGCCGGCGGCGGGGGCGGTCCAGGAGACGTCGATGTCGGTGGCGACCACCGTGCCGGTCGGGCCTACGCGTTCGGCGAGCCCGAGCGGCACCGAGGGGCCGCCCGCGCCGACCTCCCAGCAGCGCATGCCGGGGCCGATCCCGAGGGCGTCGACGTGCCGGAAGGTCACCGGGTCGAACAGCTCGGCGAGGGCGCGGAAGCGGATGCCCGCCTCCGACTGGCGGTTGTCCAGGAGGTAGCCGTGGTCGCTGTCGTGCTCAGCCATGCCGGAATTCTCGCAGGCGGCGGGGCCGCCGGGTGCTCCGGTCCCTCGGGGTCGCGGGGCCGGGTCGGTGAGCCGGCGTTCAAGCCGCCTCCGGAGACGGCGAGTTGGGGTTTATTGACGAAAAGTCAGCAAGTTCGTCCCATCGCCTTGACGGCGCACGGTCACGGCTGGACCGTAGGGAAACCGGAAACGCCGCGCGCTCCCCGGTCCCCACCGCTCGGGAGCCGCGAGAGGACGTCTTCTCGCCCCTCACCGAGGAAGAGGTTTTCCCATGCGCTTCAGCCGTCACCTCGCCGTCACCGCCGCCGCCGTCTGCGCGGCCGGCGCACTGGCCGCCGCCCCCGCCTCCGCGTCGCCGCAGCCCCTCGCCGCCGGTCCGGTGCTCACCACCGGGAGCGCGGGCGGTGCCGCCGTCGCCGTGGGCGACGCGCTCGCCGCGCCGCTCGCCACCGGCACCAAGGCCACCTTCTACTCGACCGCGACCAGCACCACCGGCGTCACCTGCGCCACGTCGCAGCTCTCGGCCTCGGTGCTGGGCAACCCGGCGGCGCCGGGCAGCGCGACCGCCTCGCTGACCGGGCTGACCTTCGGCTCGTGCACCGCCAACGTCACCGGGGTCACCTCGGTGCGCAGCCTGACGGTCGGCAACCTGCCGTACGGCGTCACCGTCTCCGACGCACCCGGCCTGCCGGTCACCCTCACCGGCGGGTCCGCCGGGACGATCCAGGCCACCGCCGTCCTGGACACCTGGTTCGGCACCATCACCTGTTCCTACCAGCTGAGCGGCGCCTTCACCGGCAACGCCGACAACGCCGCGCACAGCCTGGCGTTCCGCACCGAGCACTTCGCCAAGAGCGGCGGCTCGACGCTCTGCCCGGCCGACGGCTACTTCTCCGCGACGTACGGCCCGGTGGCCGACACCAGCCAGGCGGGCGGCCCGGCGGTCTTCGTCAACTGACCGCCCCGCGGGACCACCGGGGCGGGCGCGGCAAAGCCGCCGCGCCCACCCCGGTTCCCGTCGTCCGGCCCGCGACCGGCCGGCCGCTCAGGTCCCCGGCTCCCGGTGCCGCCACCGCACCGGGTCCACGGCCTCCGCCACGCCCGGTGCACCCGCCGCACCCGGTGCGGTCCGGGCCGACGGCCGGTGGGCGGCGGTGGAGAGCACCAGCAGCTCGTTCCCCCCGGGCCGGTACTCGTAGGACACCTGCTCCACCCGGCTCGGGACGCCGAGTTCGGCCAGTTCCCCGCGCAGCCGGTCCAGCCCCTGGTAGCGGACTCCCGTGTCGTACACCACGAGCGGGAAGATCCGGACCTCCCGGCGCGCCACCCGGGCGAGTTCCAGCAGGGCCGCCCGGTGGAAGTCCTCGTCCAGCCGGTTGCCGTAGGAGAACAGCAGGTGCGAGCTGAGCACCAGGTCGAAGGAGTCGTCGGCGAAGGGGAGTTGGGGCAGCGAGCCGGCCACGTAGCGCTCGGGTCGGGCGGCGATGTCGGCGCGGAAGGTACGGGCGTTGGCGGTCCACTGGCGGATCATGTCGTCCGCGTCGGCGTACCAGGACCGGTCCCAGCCCTCGGTCTCCTTCACCAGCAGCTCGCGTTTGAACGCGGTCTCCCGCTCCACCAGCAGACCCAGTTCCTCGCGGTGCTCGGCGTACTGGAGGTCGACGGCGACGGCGTCGACACCGCGCCGCCCGGCCTCGGCGACGAAGCTCGCCGCGCCGGCCGGGCAGTCCAGGATGCGCTGCTCCAGGTCCCGCTCCCCCAGCGCGAACATCGCCCGGTACTCCGCGAAGGAGCGTGCACTGACCAGCACGGCTCAACCCCGTCCGACGAACGGCATGGTGGTCGGCAGCACCACCAGGGACTGGATGGTGGTGTCCGGCGGCTGCGAGGCCATCAGCACCAGCGCCTCGGTGAAGCGGTCCACCGGGATGGTCGCCTCGACGGCCATGGTCCGGTCGGCCTGCATCGCGGCCGGCTGCGGGCCGCCGTCCACCGGGGTGACGTTGCCGACGTCGATCTGCCCGCAGGAGATGCCGTACGGCCGGCCGTCCAGGGCGAGCACCTTGGTGAGGCCGAGGACGGCGTGCTTGGCGGCGGTGTACGCGATCGAGTTGGGGCGCGGCACGTAGGCCGAGGGCGCGCCGTTGTTGATGATCCGTCCGCCCTGCGGGGACTGGGTGCTCATCACCCGGAAGGCCTCGCGGGCGCAGAGGAATCCGCCGGTGACGATGGTGTCCAGCACCCGGTTCCAGTCCTCGAACGGGGTCTCGGCGATCGGCCGGCGCGGGGCGGCGGCGCCCGCGTTGTTGAACAGCAGGTCCAGCCGGCCGTACCGGTCGAGGACGGTGTCGAAGAGCCGGGCGACCTCCTCCGGGCTGCGGATGTCGGTCGGGACGGGCAGCACCCGGTCGGCGGCCGGGCCGGCCAGGGCCGCGGTCCCCTCCAGCGCGTCCTTGCGGCGCCCGGCGACGACCACGGTCCAGCCGGCCGCCAGCAGGGCCAGCGCCGAGGCCCGGCCCAGCCCGCTGCCCCCGCCGGTGACGATCGCCACCCGTCCGTGCGGTGCGGTCACCGCACCGGGCTCTCCTCCGGTGGTCACGGCGCCCACTCCTCCCCCTCGTTCACCCAGACCCGCAGCATCCGCCGGGAGTACGGCCCGGGCTCGTCGACGAACGGCGAACGCCCGTGCAGCACCCGGCTGTTGCGGATGATCAGCAGGTCCCCGGCGGCCATCGGCAGCCCGAAGGCGATCTCCGGCCGGTAGAGCACCTCGTCCAGCACGCCGAGCGCCTCCCACTGATGGTCCGTCAGTTCCGGCCCGCCGCGGTCGGGCGAGGAACGGACGGTGCGGGTCTGGTAGTAGCAGCCGACCGTCCCGTCCTTGCGGTCGTACAGGATGGGGGTGACCACCACCTGCGGGCCGGCCCGGCCGCTGCGCTCGAAGGTCCACTCCTCGCGGAGCGTGGCCAGCGCGTCGGGCCGCTCCCGCTGGATCAGGTCGTGCACGTGCCGGGCGCTCGCCAGCTTGGTCAGCCCGCCGCCGTCGAAGGCGGGCCGCAGGCAGAGCAGGACCAGCAGGTCGCAGGTGTCGCAGTGGAAGCCGAGTTCGGTGTTGCCGTCACCGTCCTGGTCGTGCAGCACCGAGGTGAGGTCGCCGCGCCCGTTCTGCGGGACGATCCGGCCGAAGTCCCGCAGCAGGAAGGAGAGCACCTCGGTGATCTCCTGCTCCGGGAGGGCCGGATCCACCAGACCGCTCACATGGGTGATGCCGACCGAGTCGGCGGCGTTCCGGACGAACTCCCGCAGCCGGGCCCGCACCTCCCCGGCCGCGTCCCACCGCCCGGCCCGCGCGTCGGCCCAGAGCAGCCGCCGCTCCTGCTCCCCCAGCGGGAGCGACCAGAGCTCCCGCCGGGCGTCCAACTCCAGGCTGCTCCAGCCGATTTCGGTCACCGCATCCATGTCCTCTCCTCCCTACCGGCCGCCGGCCGCGACGGCCTTCGCCCACAACTCCAGGCCCTCGTCGATCTGTTCGGCCGTGACGACCAGCGCGGGGATCATCCGGACCACATTGAGGTGGATCCCGCACAGCAACAGCAGCAGCCCGTGCTCGGCCGCGGCCTGCTGGGCGCGCCGGGCCGCCTCCGGGTCCGGCGTGCCGTCGGGACGGCAGAACTCGCTGGCGGCCATCAGCCCGAGCCCGCGGACGTCGGCGATCCCGGGCGTCCCGGCGGCCACCGCCCGCAGCCCGGCCAGCAGCCGGACGCCCTGCTCGGCCGCGTTCTCGACCAGCCGCTCCTCGCGCAGCACGTCCAGGGTCGCCAGCGCGGCGGCGCAGGCCACCGGGTTTCCGCCGTAGGTGCCGCCCTGCGAGCCCGGCCAGGCGCGCCCCATCAGCTCGGTGGAAGCGGCGATCGCGGACAGCGGGAAGCCGCTGGCCAGCCCCTTGGCGGTGATCAGGACGTCGGGACGGACGCCGGCCCCGTCCGGGTGGGCGCTCTCGTGCTCGTGGGCCCAGAACCGGCCGGTACGGCCGAAGCCGGTCTGCACCTCGTCCACCACCAGCAGGATGCCGTGCCGGTCGGCCCGCTCGCGCAGCCCGGCCAGGAAGCCGGGCGGGGCCGGGACGTAGCCGCCCTCGCCGAGCACCGGCTCGACGAACACGGCGGCCGTCTCGGCGGGCGCGGAGACGGTGGCGAGCACCTCGTCCAGTCCGCGCAGGGCGTGCGCGACCGCCTCGTCCTCGGACAGGCCCAGCCGGAACGCGGCCGGGAAGGGCGCCACCGCGACCCCGGGCATCAGCGGGCCGATACCGGCCCGGAACCGGGTGCCGGCCGTGGTGAGCGAGGCCGCGCCCATGGTCCGGCCGTGGAAGGAGCCCTCGAAGACGATCACGTTCTGCCGTCCGGTGGCGTGCCGGGCGAGCCGCAGCGCGGCCTCCACCGCCTCGGTGCCGGCGGTGGCGTAGAACAGCGAGTCCAGCCCGGGCGGCAGCACCTCGCCGAGCCGCTCCGTGAGCGTGAGGAGCTGGTCGTGCAGCACGGTGGTGTACTGCCCGTGGATCAGCCGGCCGGCCTGCTCCCGGACGGCCTCGACCACCTTCGGGTGACAGTGGCCGGTGCTGGTCACCCCCACTCCGGAGGTGAAGTCGAGGTAGCTGCGGCCGGCGGCGTCGTAGAGGTGGAGTCCTTCGCCGCGTACGGCGACGACCGGGGTGGCCTGCTTGAGCGCCGGGGAGAGCTGGGACACGGGGCCTGCCTTCACGGGTTGGTCCTGCCTTCACGGATGTCGTCACGACGTCGGTCGCGACGTTCGTCACGGATGTCGTCACGGATGTCGTCACGGGTGGGTGGGATCGGGCCGACGCCCGGCAGGTAGCCGGCCTCGGCGGCCCAGGTGAGCGCGGCCGACCACCACTGCGGGGTCGGCGCGGCGAAGCGCACGCCCAGCCGGTCGAGCACCGCGGTGGTGTACGCGCTGTCCACCAGCACCCGGCGTTCCTCCTGCGCCGCCCACGCGGCGGCCACCCGGGCGGCCGTCGGGTGGCGGCGCTCGGCCCGGGCCAGGGCGGCCGCGAAGCCCTCCTCGTCGGTGAGCCGCACGGGGTGGCCGTGCCCGGCCAGCCACCGCACCAGCTCGTCGTGCGGGACGGCGTGCGGCGTCTCCACGTGGTACGCGCCGGGCGCGGCGTACGGGTCGAGGGCGATCGCGGCGATCCCGGCGGCCACCGTGTCCACGTACGAGAACGCGAAGGCGGTGTCCGGCCGGCTCGGCGCGGCGCCGGCCAGCAGGTAGCCGCGGATCAGCTGGTAGATCCGGTTGTCGCCGGCGTTGGCCTGGAACGCGCCGGTCCGGCTGTGCGCCGCGATGTGGCCGCTGCGGTGCAGGTGGGCGGTGTGCCCG
The DNA here is from genome assembly GCF_043198905.1 of Kitasatospora sp. NPDC048715. Taxonomy (NCBI): domain Bacteria; kingdom Bacillati; phylum Actinomycetota; class Actinomycetes; order Kitasatosporales; family Streptomycetaceae; genus Kitasatospora; species Kitasatospora sp. NPDC048715. Next base: position 295,063 of record NZ_JBICVH010000008.1, read on the forward strand.
CGGGCGGCCCAGGCCCGGACGGCCTGCTCGGCCCGGTACTTGGTCCGCTCGTACGGGGTGCGGAAGTACTGGCCGATCTCCAGGTCCGCCTCGCTGAAGCGGCGCGGCGGGCCGTCGACGCCGCCGGAGACGGCGAGCGTGGAGACGTGGTGGAGCCGGGCGTCCGGCGCGTTCTCCCCGAGCCAGTCGAGCAGCCGCCGCACCGCCGTGTGGTTGGTGCGCTCCAGCTCGTCGGGCGAGGCCACCAGCCGGACGTCCGCCGCCGCGTGCACCACCAGGTGGGTGCCCCGGGCGAGTTCCAGCCCGGCCGGGGAGAGGCCGAGGCCGTCCCGGTCGATGTCCCCGGCGAGCGCGCGGACGGGGCCGGCCGCCCCGGCACCGAGCCGCTTCAGCGCCTCGGCGTCGTCCGCGGCCCGCACCAGGCAGGTGACCTCGGCGCCGCGGCGGAGGAAGGCCTCCAGCAGGTGCCGCCCGAGGTAGCCGGTGGCGCCGGTGAGCAGCACCCGGGCGGGTTCGCCCACCCTCGCCCGGGCCGCCGGGGCGACGCCGGGGTGCAGCAGCTGGCCGGAGGTGGACAGCTGCGCCCGGACGACCGGTGCGGCCTCCGGGGCCCGTGCCTCGGCCGCCACCGCCCGGGCGAACCGCCCGGTGATCCGCTCGGCGGCGGAGTGTGGCAGGCCGGGCCGCCCGTACACCAGGTCGGCGACCAGCCGCTGCTCCACCACCCGTGCGGTGAGGCGCAGTTCGTACAGCGGGTCGCCCCCGGTACAGCGGGCCGTCCCGGCCTGTTCGGCGGCGACCGTCCAGTCCAGCGCGGGTTCCTCGGGCAGCCGGAAGGTGCCGAGGAAGTTGAAGCCGACGGCGGGCCGCCCGCCGGGCGCGTCCATCGGCCGGACGGGTGCCTCGCGCAGCCGCCGCGCCACGGCGTCCGGGGTGGCCCCGGCGTCCAGAGCGACATGCTTGACGGCGGTGAACCAGCCGACGGTGTCCAGGAATTCGCCCTCGTCGCCGACCGCGTCCCGGCCGTGGGTCTCGACCTCCACCGCGAGCCGGGGACGGCCGCTGTCGCCGGTGACGGCTGCGGCGAAGGCGGCCAGCAGCACGGCCTCCAGCCCGGACCCGGCGCCGTGCCGGGCGATCAGCCGGGCGGTGGCCGCCGGGTCGAGCGCCCAGCTGAGCGCGCCGGGCTCCTGGACCTCTCCGACGGCGGGCTCCCCTATGGCGAGTTCCCCGACGGCGGGCTCCCCGACCGCGGGCTCCCCGACCGCGGGCTCCCCGACGGCGGGCTCCCCGACCGCGGGCTCCTCGGCCTCCCCGGCGACCGGCTCGACGGCGGGAGACGCGGCCGCCGCCCAGGCGTAGAAGTCCGCCGTCGGCGGCAGATCGGCCGGCTTCCGGTCGAGCACCGCCCGGTACGCGTGCGCCAGGTCGTCCAGCAGGATCCGCCAGGACAGTCCGTCGACCACCAGGTGGTGCGCGATCAGCGCGAGCCGGTCGTCGGTGCCGGGCGGACCGGTGAACAGGTGGGCGCGCAGCAGCCGGCCGGCCGCCGGGTCGAGGCTGCGGTGGAGTTCGGTGCAGACCCCGGCGACGGTGTCGGCGATCTCCCCGGCCGAGCTCGGGATCCGGGAACAGGAGACCGGGTCGAGCCCGGCCACCTCCCGGAGCTCGCCGCAGCCGTCGGGGGTGACCGGGCGGCGCAGCGCCGGGTGCCGCTCCAGGACGGCCGCGACGGCCGCCGAGAGCGCTTCCGGGTCGACGGCGGTGCGGCAGCGCAGCAGCACGGACTGGTTCCAGTGCCGCGGCTCCCGCAGCGACCGCTGCCGGTACAACCAGCGCTGCGCCGGGGCGAGTCGGTAGCCGCCGGCGTCACCGCGCGGGGCGGGGACGGACGGCGCGGCCGGGACGGCGACCGCCGCCAGGCCCTCGGCCGTCGGGTGCCGGTAGAAGTCCTCGTAGGCGACCCGCAGGCCGGAGCGCCGCAGGAAGGCGATGGTGCGCATGGCGAGGATGGAGTCCCCGCCGAGGGCGAGCACGTCGGCGCGCGGCCCGACCGCGGGCAGGCCGAGGGCGCCCGCCCAGAACCGGGCGATCTCCCCGGCCGGGCCGCTCCCGGCGGTGCCGCTGGACTCCGCCCGGGCCTCGACGAGTTCGGCCGCCAGCTCGGCCAGCCGCTGCCGGTCGAGCTTGCCGTTCGGCCCGACCGGGAACTGCGGCAGCACCAGGATCGGCTGCGGCACGGAGTAGCCGGGCAGCCGGTCCCGCAGGTGCGCGCGCAGGTCCTCCAGCGTCTCCTCCCCCGCCGACCCCACCGAATCCGCCGAATCCGCCGACCCCGTCGGCCCTGCTGCCCCCTTCGGCCCCTCCGAGCCGTCGGCGCCTCCCAACAGCCTTACCACGCCGATCAGTTGGTTGCCGAGTGCGGTCTCCCGCAGCAGCGCCGCCGAGCGGGCGACGCCGGGGTGGCCGTCCATCGCCCGCTCGACCTCGGCGAGGTCCACCCGGTAGCCGCGGACCTTCACCTGGCGGTCCACCCGGCCCAGGAAGACCAGGTCGCCGTCCGCCCGCCGGCGGCACAGGTCCCCGGTGCGGTAGACGAGTCGGCCGTCGTGCCGGACGAAGCCGCGTGCGGTCTCGGCCGGCCGGCCGTAGTAGCCGGCGGTCACGCCCCGGCCCCCGATGAGCAGTTCGCCGACCGTGCCGTCCGGTACCGCCCGGCCGGCGCCGTCCACCACGGTCAGCAGCACCTCGCCGATCCCGGTGCCGATCGGCACGGTCGGCTCCTCGGCGGGCAGTTGGCCGGCGGAGGTGACGAGCAGGCAGGTGGCGCCGACGGTGGTCTCGGTCGGGCCGTAGTGGTTGGCCAGCCGCGCGGTGGTGCCACGGTCGAGCAGGGCGGCGGCCAGCGGACGGGGCAGCGGCTCGCCGCCGAGCAGCACGGTGTGCAGCGGCGGGGAGTCGGCCGGACGGCCCTCCAGCAGGGCGGTCAGGTGCGAGGGGGTGGTCTTCAGCACGTCCACCCGGGCCCGCCGCAGCGAGGCCCAGAAGGCCTCCGGGTCGCGCACCTCGCGGTCCGGCACGAGGTGCACCGAGCCGCCGGTGGCCAGGGCGAGCAGCCAGGCGGTGTGGCCGAGGTCGGCGGCCAGGGTGGTGACGTGCGCGGCGCACGGGGCGTCGGCCTCGGTGAGGCCGAGCCGCCCGGCCAGCGCCCGGGCGTAGTGCACGGCGTTGGCGTGGGTGACGGCCACCGCCTTGGGCTCGCCGCTCGACCCGGAGGTGAAGGAGAGGTAGGCGAGGTCCTCGCCCCGTACCTCGACGGTCGCCGACCGCGGCCCCGGCAGCGCCTCGACGGCCGGTGCGACCCCGACGCCGGTGCCCGGCGCCTGCCCGGTCCCGGTGCCCGGCGCCTCGGCGCCCTCGGTGCTCGGCGCCTCCGCGTCCTCGACGCCCGGCGTCCGTCCGGCCCCGACGTCCACCACCTCCCCGCCGAGCCCGCCCTCGGTGGCCAGCACCCGGGCCACCCGCACGGACGCCAGCCGCCGGGCCAGGTCGGCCGCCGACCAGTCCGGATCGGCCAGCACGGCCGCCGCGCCCGAGCGCAGCACCCCGTACAGCAGCACCAGCATCCGGGCGTCCCGGGGCCCGACCAGGGCGACCCGGTCGCCCCGGCCGGTGCCGGCGGCGGCCAGCCTTGCGGCGATCCGGCCGGCCGCGGCGTCGACCGTGCGGTAGTCGAAGCTGCGGACCCCGTCGCCCAGGGCGGGCCGGTCGGGGTGGGCCCGGGCGAGGTGCGCGAGCAGTTCGGGCAGCGAGCGGGCGCCGCGGACGGGGTCGGCCGCGTGGCCGCGGGACGCGGAGCGGAGGTGCTGCGTCGCGGGGGTCACGCCGACTCGCCCCCCGTCCGGCCCGCCCGGGCCGGCCCGGCGACCACCGCCGGGTCGCCCACCAGGTACCCGTCGAGCAGCGCCCGCTCGGGCAGCCGTCCGGCCAATTCCCAAGCCAGCATGCGGTGCAGGCCGTCGAGGTGGATCAGCCCGGACCGGACCGCGAGGTCCCCGTAGTCGGAGTGGTCGACCGGCGCGGTGCTGAGGAAGACGGGCGTGAACGGTGCCCACCGCAGCAGCCGCAGCTTGGCCGCGCAGACCGGGTTGGCGACGGCCCAGGCGGCTCCGCCGGCGCGGACCCGCTCGGCCGCCTCGGCCACCGTCAGCCCGGAGCGCGGCACCGTTTCGAGCTCCCCGCCCTCGCTGAGGTGCCAGGGCAGCACGACGCCCAGGACGTCCGCCCGGGAGAGCCGGATCCGCCACCAGCCGCCGGGGATGCGGTCGGCACGTTCGAGGTTCTCCTCGCCGTACATGTTGCTGTTCGCCTCGTGGGCCCGCTCCACCGGGTGGTCCCGCAGGTAGGCGTCGTGGACCTCGGGGAAGGCGACGGCGGTGACGATCTCCACGGCAGTGCTCCTCAGACGGTTCCGGTGTACTCGGTGCGGGCGTGTTCGCCGGCGGTGTACTCGGTGAAGTGCCGCTCGGCGAACAGCTCGGGCCACTGGCCGTCGGCCAGGTCCAGTTCGCGGGCCCGGGCGAGCATCTGTCGCCAATAGGGCTTCACCGGACGCCAGCGCGCCCCCACCTGGCAGTAGGAGGCGTCGACGAAGTACCGGGGGTGGCCCGGTCCTTCGGGCGCCGGTCTGCGGGTGTGGAACAGCGCCGAGTTGAGCAGCACCGTCGAGCCGGGCGGCAGCCGGTCGAGGACCACCTCGCCGGGCAGTTCCGCGGTGCCGTGGTGGGCGAAGGCGGACTTGCCGACGGTGCGCAGGTGCGAGCCGGGCAGCACGGCCAGGCTGCCGACCCGCTCGTCCAGTCCGCCGAGGTAGTGCAGCGCGTGGACCATCAGCAGCGACGGGTCGGAGCGGTCGTTGGGCTCGCAGTCGTGGTGCCAGGCCTTGCCCGGGATCCCCGGGTCCTGGCGGTCGCTGTGCAGGTGGTGGAAGACGAAGTCCGGCCCGAGCAGGCGGGTCAGGGTGCGCAGCAGCGGTGGGTGGGTGAGGAGTTCGCCGTGGGCGGGCAGTTCCAGTTCCAGCAGCGGGGGCGGTCCGTGGCGTAAGGGGTCGGCGCACGCGGCGATCGACCGGGCCCGCAGGCCCTCGTCCACCCACCGGTCGACCTCGGGGGCGAGCCGTTCGCGCAGCGCTTCCGGCAGCAGGCCGGGCAGGACCAGGTACCCGGACTCCAGGAACTGGCGGCGGTGCTCGGTGTCGAGGGCCTCACGCCCTCCGGAGTGCGGCGTCACCGAACCGATCCCCTCCTTCCGTCGGGCGGGCACACACAGGGTCGTGACGCCACAGGACGTGGCGCGGGCAGTGGAGGCACACGGTGTCGTCCAGACCTCGGGTGGCGGCGGTGCGTCCGTCACGGGCGTCTCGGCCGCCACAGCTGAATCGCGATCACCACGAAGAGGCATGCGTTGATCACGCAAAGTAGTCCGCCCCAGGAGTATGAACCTGTCATCGCGTCCACGACAAGGCCTATACCAGCTCGTGGACACCTTCCCGCCACCGTGCCGTTCAGCTCCGGCCACCAGTCGGCTCCCGTCCCACGGGGAACTCCGGGCCGTTCGCGCCCCGGTGATTCGCCGCCGTCACGGCGGATGCGGCACAGTGAGGTCATGAGCGACAGGAGTCACCCCGCCCCCGGACCGGTCAGGCGCCGCCCGGTCCAGCAGCGCAGCCTGGAGCGGTACGGCCGCATCCTGGACGCCTGCGCCGGGCTGCTGGACGAGGTCGGGGCGACCGCGCTCACCACCAAGGAAGTCGCCCAGCGCGCCCAGGTGCCGATCGGCACCCTCTACCAGTTCTTCGCCGGCAAGGAGGACCTGCTGGCCGCGCTCGCCACCCGCAACCTCGACCACTACCTCCAGCGCCTGGACGCCCGGCTGGCCGCCGCCGCGCCGGTCGGCCCCGCCCTCTTCACCGACCTGGCGGTGGAGGAGTTCGTGGCGATGAAGCGGGCGGTGCCGGGCTTCGGCCAGCTGGACTTCGGCCTGGCGGGCCCGGCCGTCCCCACCGGCGTCCAGGACGACCTGCACCTGCTGGACGCGGGCGTGGACAACAACACCGCCGTGGCGCTGCGGCTCCAGGCGCTCGGCGGCGAACTGTTCCGGGCGGGCGACCCGTCGGCCACCACGCTGGCCCTGCGGGTGGCCCTGGAAGCCGCCGACGCGGTGCTCAAGCTGGCCTTCCGGGAGGCCCCCGACGGCGATCCGGCGCTGATCGCCGAGTGCAAGCGGTTGGTCCGCGGCTACCTCGCGCAACAGTCCTCCGCCCGCTGAGGCAGGGCACCGCGCCCCTCGCGCGCCCCGTCCGCCCGAGGCGTTGCGCGCCCGCCGCACCCGCAGCACAGTGGATAGCGGGAACGGCCGTGGAGGCGGCCGGGCACACGACCCGAGGGAGCAGACCATGCAGGCAGCGGTAGGTGACCAGCTCCACATCCACAGCAGGTCGGTGGGCATGGTGGACCAGAAGGGCGAGATCGTCGAGGTGCGCGGCACCGACGGACAGCCGCCGTACATGGTCCGGTTCGAGGACGGCCACGAGGGTCTGATCTACCCGGGCCCCGACTGCAACATCGAGCGTCGCGAGGCGAACCTCTGACCGACACCCCCGTCACCCCGCCCCGCGCGAGGTGGTGAGGAGCGGTGTCCGCTCCCACGACCCCGCTGCCCGGGGCACTCGCCGGGCTCGCGCCACTGCTGGACCACTACGGGTACCTCGCGGTGGCGCTGCTCGTGCTGCTCGACAACTGCGGCATCCCGGTGCCCGGGCAGACCGTGCTGGTGCTGGCCTCGGTGTACGCCGGCGCCGGGCACCTCGACTTCGCCGCCGTCCTGCTGGTCGCGACCGGCGCCGCCGCGCTCGGCAACAGCCTCGGCTACCTGATCGGCCGCACCGGCGGCCGCGCCTTCGTCCACCGCTGGGGCCGCTACGTGCTGCTCACCCCGGCCCGGATGGACCGCGCCGAGGACTTCTTCGCCCGGCACGGCGGCAAGGTGGTCACGGTCGCCCGCTTCGTGGACGGGCTGCGCCAGTACAACGGGATCATCGCCGGGACCACGGAGATGCCCTGGCGCCGGTTCCTGCCGTTCAACCTGCTGGGCGCGGTGCTGTGGACGGCGGTCTGGGGCACCTTCGGCTACCTCGCCGGGGCCAACATCGGCGCGGTGTACCGCACGGCGCTGCGCTACCAGGTCTGGTTCGCGGTCGGGCTGGGCGTGCTGGTCGCGGCCGTCCTGCTGCGGCAGGTGCTGCGCCACCGGCGCCGGCGCCGCACGGGCGCAGGCACCGGCACGGGCACTGGCACAGGCACCGGCAAGGGCACCGGCAAGGGCACCGACACCGGCACCGGGCCCGAGTAGCCGCGGGTCAGCGCAGCGGGAACACCTCGAACGGCACCGCGAAGCGCGTCCCCAGCCGGCTGCCCGCGCCCCGGCCGAAGCCCTCCAGGAACTCCCGCGGCTCCGCCATCGCCCCGCCCAGCCCGGCCAGGTACGCCTTGTGCTCCTCCAGCGAGGCGACGCCCCGGTCGAAGTGCGCGGTGGTGTCCACCGCGTGCCCGGCGTCCGGCGAGGCCACCGCCCAGATCTGCCGCACGCCGTTCCACGGCTCGTGGCCCTCGGCCAGCAGCTCGCGGAACACCCAGCGGTTCCCGGCGTCCCGGACCCCGTCCAGGGTGGCCCGGCCGACCGCGATGTGGTCGGCCTGGTTGAGGAACTGCCCGCCGTAGGTGTCCCGGAAGTTGCTGGTGATCACGATGTCCGGCCGGTGCCTGCGCACCACCCGGGCGATGTCCCGGCGCAGCGGCAGCCCGTACTCCACGACCCCGTCCGGGTGTCCGAGGAACTCGACGGTGTCGACGCCGACCACGCGCGCCGAGGCGATCTGCTCGGCCTCGCGCAGCGGGCCGCACTCGGCCGGGTCCAGCGAGTCGATGCCCGCCTCGCCGCTGGTGACCATCGCATAGACGACCTTCTTGCCCTGCGAGGTCCAGCGGGCGACGGCCGCGGCCCCGCCGTACTCCATGTCGTCGGGGTGGGCGACGATCGCCAGCGCGGTCTGCCAGTCCTCGTCGACGGGCTCGAAGGGCTCGGGGGCCTGGTCGGTCATGCTGCTCGTTCCTCTCGGTGCGGCTCACGGTCGTACGGACGCACGACAGTCGCACGGCCGTACCACCCGTGACTCTAGAAGACCCGCTTCCCCAACGCCCCGTCAGACACCGTCGCCCCGGGTCGGCTTGCCCCTGACGCGGGCGTCAGGGGTTGGCTTCCGGGCGTCCCGCGGGAGGGGTCAGCTCGGGTCGGCGGCGAGCAGCGGATCGGCGGGGGCGGCGGAGGTGTCCTGGCCGGGCCAGCGGATCCGGGTGGCGCAGAGGGAGACGACGGCCGCCGAGGCGGCGACGGCGGCCATGCCCCAGAGCAGGCTGGTGGCGCCGGCGATGAAACCGATCACGGCGGGGCCGGCCAGCAGGCCGGTGGTGCCCATGGCGGCGACCAGCGAGAGGGCGTCGGCGCCCTGCCGGGCGGCGGCGACGTAGACGCACGGGGTCACCGCGGCCACTCCGAGGCCGACGCAGGCGAAGCCGAGCAGGGTCGGGACCACGCCGCCGACCGCCAGGGCCAGGGCGAGTCCGAGGCCGGCCAGCAGGCTGCCGGTGCGCACGATCCGGCCGTCGCCGAAGCGGGTGCGCCAGCCGTCCGCGAAGATCCGGGCGCAGACCATCATCACCGAGACCACCGCGATGCCCATCGGGGCGAGCCCGGCGCCGGCGTGCACGTAGTCCTTGAGGTAGAGCGCCGACCAGTCGTTCATGGCGCCCTCGGTGACGGTGCCGAACACCATCGCCAGGCCCATCCAGAGGGTCGCGACGGTCGGCAGCACGAAGCCGCGGCGCCGCTTCCTCTCCTCCGGTTCGGCGGATTCGGCCGGCCGGTCCGCCAGCAGCCCCGGCCGGGCCGCCACGACCAGCACCGCGAGCAGCGCGGCGGCCACCCCGAAGTGCACCGCCAGGGTGCCGGTGACGGAGGTGACGCCCGAGGCCAGCAGGGCGGCGAGCAGCGAACCGGCGCTGAAGGTGGCGTGCAGCCGGGACATCGTGGCCCGCTCGAAGCGGGCCTCCAGCGCGGCGCCCTGGGCGTTCATCGCGACGTTCAGGCAGCCGACCGCGACGCCGTCGAGGAACAGCACCAGCAGCATCACGGGGTAGTTCGGCACCACCGACAGGGCGAGCAGGATCACGCCGAGGGCGAGCGCGGACAGTACCGAGAGCAGGCGGGAGCCGAGCCGCCGGGTCAGCACCGCGACCAGGGGGAAGGACACCGCCGCGCCGATTCCGCAGGTCATCAGCAGCAGGCCGATCTGGGCCTCGCCCAGGTCGAGCCGGGCCTTGAGCGCGGGTACCCGGGAGACCCAGGTCGCGTACTGGAATCCGAGGACGAAGAACAGGGCGCCGATGGCCACTTGGGACCGGCGGAAGTCGTCGCGAACGGGGGACATCGGTATCAGCCCACTTCGGCTCTGGGGTACGGCCCGCGGATCGCGGTGGAGTGCGGCAGCGGCCGGACCGGGACGGCGTCCAGCGGCATCGCCATGTAGACCGCCCGGGTGCCGTAGCTCTCGGGCAGGTCGATCTCGGGCCGGGCGCGGTAGCCCAGCGGGGTCCACAGCACGTGCGAACCGCGGACGGCGACCAGCGAGGCGCTCCGGTAGCCGGCCGTCCGGGCGGTGTGCTCCAGGTGCCGCAGCAGCCGCAGGGACAGGCCCCGGCCGCGCAGGTCCTCGGAGATCACCAGGTCGTGGGCGTGCATGTTGGTCGGCCGCTCGCCCGCGTCGGCCCCGTCCTCGCCGCGGCCGAGGTCAGGGCAGCGGAACAGCGGGTACGGCAGGGCGAGCAGGTAGCCGCCGAGGCCGCCCGGGTGCTCCAGCACGAAGCAGGTGTCCGGCGAGGCCCGGTGCCGGGAGCGCAGCGCCTCGCGGCCCTCGGACAGGCCGCTGGCGGCGTAGGCGCGCTCCTCCAGCGCGACCACGGCGTCCCAGTCCTCCTCCCGGAGCAGCCGGATGCGGTACTCGCTCATCTCTCTCCTCCCTCGCGGCGCCCGCCGATGCAGCTGTACGGCAGTGGCGCGAAGCCGTTGAACCCCTGGGTGGCGTAGGCGGTGGCGTACGCGCCGCAGGAGTGGATCCAGACCGGTTCGCCGGAGCTGATCGCGCGCGGGACGCGCACCAGGCCGCCCTCCTGGGCGTACGCGTCGTCGCTGTCGCAGGTCGGGCCGGCCACCACGGCGTTGACGAACTGACCGCCGGGGTGGGTGGGGAACTCCAGCCGGTACTGGAGCTGGTCCATCTCGTACAGGCCGTTGAACTTGCCGCAGCTGAGGTAGAGCCAGTCCTCCCGGGTGCCGTCGGGGCGGTGGCGGGAGGTGAGCCGGGAGACGTGCGCGCGGATCGCGCCGTGGTCGGCGACCAGGTGCCGCCCGGGCTCCAGCAGGAACTCCAGCGGCCCGGCGTTGACGGCGCTCAGCCGCTCCATGCCCTCGCGGATCACCGCGAACATCTTGTCCAGCGGCGGGTCGAGCGGGCGTCCGCCGCGGTCGAGGACGCCGAGGGCGGGCAGGCCGCCGCCGAGGTTGATCCGGGTCGGGGTGATGCCACGCCAGTTGAGCGCCTCCAGTACGGCGGCCAGCGACTCGACGGCGGCGCTCCAGGCCTCGGCGGTCATCTGCTGGGAACCGACGTGCACCGACAGTCCGGACGGCACGAGCCCGGCGGTGCGGGCGGCGTCGAGCACCCGCACGGCGTCCTCGGGCGAGCAGCCGAACTTGTGACTCAGGCCCCACAGCGCGCCCTCGCCGGTGGTCGCGATGCGGCAGAACACCCGTGCGCCGGGGGCGTGTTCGGCGATCGCCGCGACGTCCTCCAGGCTGTCGGTGGCGAAGTCCCGCACGCCCAGCCGGTGGGCCTCGGCGATGTTGCGGTCGGACTTGACGGTGTTGCCGTAGTGGATCAGTTCGGGCGGCACGCCGGTGCGCAGCGCCTGGGCGATCTCCTGCGGGCTCGCCGCGTCGAAGCCCGAGCCGAGGGCGGCGAGGTGGTCCAGCACCTCGTCCACCGGGCAGGCCTTCATCGCGAAGCGGACGGCCACGCCGGGCAGTTCGGCGCGGAGCGCGGCGTACTGGCGGCCGATGCCGTCGAGGTCGTAGATGATCCGGTCGTCGGTGGCGGCGGCGAGTGCGGCGCGCAGCGCGGTGCGGTCGTGCTCGTCGGCGCGGCGCGTCTCGGTGTGCACCGCGGAGACGGCCGGGGCACGGTGGGCGGGCGGGTGGGCGGCGCTGTGGCCGCCGGCGCGGCCGCCGGGGTGGCCGGCCGCATGGCCGGTGGTGTGGCCGGTGGCATGGCTGGTGGTCTGGCGTATCACGTGGAGTTCCCCGTCCGGCTAGCGTGGCCGCCGGTCGACGGGGGTGGCCCTGCTCGCCCGCACCAGCGGGCCCCACGCGTCGATCAGCGCTGCGAAGTCCTCGATGTCCGTCTGCGCCTCGTCGAGCAGGCGTGCCCGCAGGGGCGCCAGGTGGTCCGCGAACTCGGCGTACTTTCCGCCGAGGCGTCGGTAGCAGCGGTCGAGTTCGGCGAGCCTGCGGTGGTTCTCCGCGCGGTCCGTCGCGGCGCTGCGACGGGCGGATTCGGCGATCGGTTCGGGGCGGACGCGGTGCTGTTCGTCCAGCAGGGCGCCGCCGGCCGCCTCCATCTCGGAGTAGACCGGGTAGAGGTAGAGCATGGAGAGCAGGAACTTGGCGTAGCGCAGCTGGTAGGCGGTGAAGCCGGGGCCGGTGCGCCGTTCCGGGGTGTGGTAGTTGACGATGTGGCGGTTGTGGGTGACGCCCGGCAGGGTCGCGTCGCGCACCAGGTGGTGCAGGAAGTAGTCGCTGCCAATGGTGTCGGTGGCGGGCGGCAGCGGCACCCGTTCGTAGACCTCGTGGTGGAGGCCGATGTTGCACATGTCGATGTGCCAGATGTCGGGCAGGTCGAGCACCGCGCGGTCGGCGGTGAAGGGCTCGGTGCCGCCTCCGGTGAAGGACTCGGCGACGAGTTCGCGCTTCTCCTCCTCGCTCGCGCCGGTGGGCGCCCAGAGCGCGACCACGTCGTGGTGGACCTCGGGGTCGAGTTCACGGATCTCGCCGACGTCGACGGAGAGTTCACCGACGAAGGAGGCGCCGACCAGTGCGACCGGCTTGTCCGCGTGCGCCGCGTCGAGGGTGTTCTCGGTGACGGCGGCGGCCGCGTCGGCGGCCTTCAGCCCGAGCGTGGCCAGCTCGTGCTCGATCGGGAACACCGGTTCGCCGTCGAGCAGTTGGTAGCGGCTGTCGGAGTCCCGGCGGTGCACCGACTCGCAGCCGAGCGCCGCGGCCAGCAGGAACGCCCGGTTGGTGCAGGCGCCGTAGGAGACGGCGTCGGGCAGCATCAGGCGCAGCAGCCGGTCCGGGTCGGCCGCGCCGGATGCGTCGATCACCTCGCGCAGGAAGGCGCGCTGGGCGTCCTCGTCCAGGTGGTGGACGACCACGCCGTCGACGGCCGGCAGGCCGGCGAGGGCCCCGGCGTGCCGGGCACGGTCCGCGGGCTCGGCGGAGTCCAGCACCAGCAGGTGCACCCGGACGCCGAACCGCCGTACGGCGTGGGCGGCTTCGGCGCCGATCGCGGTGATGGTGTCCGCGCAGGCGCGGTTGGTGGGCAGGGTCAGGCAGACGTCGCGCATTCCCGCTCCCCCGTGTCCCCGCATTCGTCGAACGGCTTGCTGCTCCAGGACCGCAGGCCGAGCAACTTCTCCCCCAGTTCGGTGAGTTCGGCGGTTCCGTAGCGCTGCGCCTCGGGCCGGTCGGCGTCGCCGACCAGCGTGCGGTTCCAGTCCGGCGTGCCGAGCGTGCGCCAGGACTCCACCCGGGAGCGGCGCAGCTTCTCGGACTCCTCCAGCGCGGGCATCATCGACAGGTACTGCACCGCGCGCACACCGCCCGCGGAGGTGTTGGGCGCCACGCCGTGGGCGAGCAGGCCGTTCCAGATCAGCAGGTCACCGGCCTCCAACTCGGGCCGTACGACCGGGAACTCGGCGCGGTCGACGTCCGGGCGGATCGGGTCGCGGTCGGCCGGCTGGGCGGCCCGCCACTCGTCGAAGCGGCGGAACAGCTCCGGGTCGCACTGGAAGCCGCCGTGGTCGGGGGCGGTGTCGTTGAGCGCGATGATGCCCTGGACGCGCTGCGGCAGCATGTCCCGGGTGGTGTCGACGTCCCAGTGCAGCTCGATGTCGAAGCCGCGGTCGGTGGGCTCGATCAGCGCGCGGTCGCGGTTGCGGACGTTCGGCGGGTTGAGGTTGAGCCGGTCGAGGGTGACCCAGAGCTCCTCGCAGTCCCACACGTCCACGAAGGCGTCGTAGACGCGCTGCGACTGGCGGCTGTCCCAGATGAGCTGGTGGTGGTAGGCCTCGACGAAGCCGTAGACGTGCAGGTGCCGGTCGAGTTCGTCGCGGTACTCGCGCTCGCGGTACCAGTCCTCGGGGCGGTCCGGCGACAGGCCCTGGAACTCCCAGGCGAAGTCGAGCAGTCGGCGCGCGGCCCCGGCCGGGATCGCCTGCTTCACCACCACGTAGCCGTAGGTCCGCCAGAACGCGTGGTCCTCCTCCGAGAGCACCCGCAGCGGGTGCTTCTTGCGGACCTCGCGCAGCGCGGTCGGGGCGAGGTAGCTCTCGGTGTCGGCACTGAAGTAGGGGCGCTGCGACGCGGCCCGGTACAGGTATTCCCCGTCGGGTCCGTCGGGGTGTTCGGCAGGGCTCGGCATGGGCAGTCACTCCATGGTTCGTAGTCGACGCAGCGCTTCCTCGCGGGCTCGATGCGGGCGCGGCGAGTCGACGGCCGGCCACCGGCCGCAACAGGAATTCGAGTGCGGCCCGGAGGGCCGTCCGCATACGGTCCTTCTCGCCACGGCCCGCGGGCGCGGAACAGCGCCACGTCAGGGGGCCAACTCTCCCGTCCGGCAAGGCACCTCACCCCGCATCAGCCTTTGCCGAACCGCGCTCCCCATACGTTGGACTAGACCAACTAATGGTGTCAACCCTTTCCTGCGGGTTACCGATTGGGAAATCAACGCAGCTCACGACGCCTCTCGGGGTTCGCTTTATGTTTCGGAGACTGACATAAGAGCGGGTATGTTTCTGGAATTGACATATTCGCGCGCACGGTGAACCGGTCGGGCCGGCCGTACGTTGGGCTCATGGCACCCGCGCTGACGGCTCCCCCGTGGCTGACCGAGGGTCTGCGGCCCCGGGCCGCGCCCGTCCCCTGGGCCGCGGTCGCCCGCGCGTCCGTCGCCCTCGCCGCCCCGCTCGCGGTGGGCACCGCCACCGGGCGGCCCGCCTACGGCGCACTGGTGTCGATGGGCGCGCTGTCCGGAGTCATCGGGGACACCGCCGACGCGTACCGGATGCGGGTCTACAACATCGCCGTGCCCCAGCTGTTCGGCGCCCTGGGGATGCTGCTCGGCACCCTGGTGTTCGGCGCCGGCTGGACGGCCGTCGCGACGGTGACCGTCGTCGCGCTGGTCTCCGGCATGATCTCCTCGATCGGCGCCGTCGCCTCCGTCTCCGGACTGCTCCTGCTGCTCAACGCGGTCGTCGGGGCCGGGCTGCCACTGCCCTCCCCCTGGTGGCTGCCGCCCGCCCTGCTGCTGCTCGGCGGCCTGGTGGTGCTCGCCCTGACCCTGCTCGCCTGGCCGCTGCGCGTGGGCGTCCCCGAGCGGGCGGTGGTGGCCGGCACCTACCGGGCGGTCGCCGACCTGTTGGAGGCGGCCGGCACACCGGAGTACGACGGACGCCGCCGCGAACTCACCCGGTCGCTCAACCAGTCCTACGACCTGCTGCTCGCCCGCCGGGCCCGCCGGCACGGCCGCTCACCCACCCTGGTACGGCTGCTCGCCCAGCTCAACGCGGTGATCCCGGTGGTCGAGGCGGCCTCGGCGGCCCACCTGCGCCCGCCCGAGTTCGGCCCGCTGGCCGCCGGCTACCCGGCCGCCGTGCGCGCACTGGCCGACGCCGTCGAGCAGAACCGCACCGGCCCGCCCCCGCCGCTCGGCCTGCCGGTCCCGGCCGGCCCGTCCACCCGCGCGCTGGTCCAGGCGATCGGGCACGCCGCCGTGGTCGTGCACGAGGCCGCACCCGACCCGTACGCCACCGGCGACCGGCTGGGCCGCCCCGCCGGGATCGAGGTCCGGGCCCGGCGGGCGACCAGGGCACTGCTGCTGTCCGGCGCCTCCTGGCGGTACGGGCTGCGGCTGGCACTGTGCATCGGGCTGGCACAGGTGCTGGTCTCGGTGATCGAGGTGCCCCGCTCGTACTGGGTGACGCTGACCGTGACCTTCGTGATGAAGCCCGACTTCGGCTCGGTGTTCTCCCGCGCGGTGCTGCGCGCGCTCGGCACCGCCGCCGGGCTGCTGATCGCCGTCCCGGTCCTGGCCGAGGTGCCGCACGGCTGGTGGGACGTCCCGGTGATGGCGGCACTGGCGGCCCTGATCCCGGCCCTGTCCGCCAAGGGGTACGCCTTCCAGACCGCGGCCATCACCCCGGTGATCCTGCTGCTCTCCGACCTGCTCAACCACCAGGGCTTCCACCTGGTGCCGCCCCGGCTCTACGACTCGCTGATCGGCTGCGGCATCGCGCTGCTGGTCGGCTACCTGCTGTGGCCGGACTCCTGGCACACCCGGATCGGCGACCGGCTCGCCGACGCCGTCCAGGACACCGCCTCGTACGTGTCGCTGGCCCTCGCCACCGCGCCCGGACGGGACGAACCGGCCCGCGCCCGCTACCGGCGCCGCCTCTACCGGGACCTGTCCACCGTGCGCAGCGAGTTCCAGCGGGCGCTCACCGAGCCGCCGCCGGTCGGCACCCGGGCGGAGGCCTGCTGGCCGGTGGTGATCGCGGTCGAGCGGATCGTGGACACCACCACCGCCACCCGGGTGCGGATCGAGCACGGCGCTCCGGTGCCGACCGCCGCCGAGGTCGCCACCGTCACCCGGGAGCTGACCGGCCTGGCCGAGGCGCTGCGCACCGGTGGGCCGCCGCCGCCGGCGGCGGAGCCGGACGCGCTGGCGCCGGACTGCGCGCTGGCCCGGCTCCACCACGAGGTGCGCGCCGCCCGGTCGGTGGTGGCGCCGATGCCCCGAACCCCCGAGCCGGCGCCCTGAGCGCGGCCGGTCCCGGAGCCGCAGCGTCCGGTCCCGGAGCCTCGGCGTTCGATCCCGGAGCCTCGGCATTCGATCCCGGAGCCTCGGCATTCGATCCCCGACCCGCGGGTTCGGTCCCGGGTCCGCCGGGTGCGCCCCGCCGGGTTCAGTCCTGGATCCGCCGCCAGGGCCGGTCCGCCTCCAGCGCGAAGGCCAGCTCCAGCAGCAGCCGCTCCTGCCCGTGCGCCGCCGACAGGTGCACCCCGACCGGGAGCCCGCCGGGCTCGGAGCCCGCCGGCAGCGCGATGCCCGGGCCGCCGGTCACGTTGTTGACCGGGGTGAAGGCGACGTAGCGCATCAGCCGGTCCATCAGCTCGTCGAAGTCCACGTTCGGGCTCAGGTACCCGATCGGCGGGGCGGTGTGGGCGAGCACCGGGGAGAGGATCACGTCGTGGTCGCGGAAGATCCGCGCGTACACGCCCTCGGCCCGGCGCAGCCGCCGCAGCACGCCGGGGGTCTGCGGGAACTCCGCCCGGAACCGGCGGCGCAGTCCGGTGGTCAGGCCGTCCAGCTTCCCGGCCCGGAAGCTCGGGTCGATCAGCAGCCGGCCGGTGGCGGCGATGGCCCAGGCGATGTAGCCCCAGTAGCTGACGAAGTCGCGGGAGAACTCCTCGCCGAAGGGCAGTGCGGTCGGCTCGACCAGGTGGCCCATCGCCTCCAGCCGGGCGGCGGTCTCCTCGACCACCTGCCGGGTCGGCCCGTCGGTCTTGGCGATCGGCGAGTCCACCACCAGGCCGATCCGCAGCCGCCGGTCACCCGGTCCCTCGACCAGGCCGAGCGGGGGCAGCCCGGGGTTGCCGCGGTGCCGCTCGGCGGCGGCGAAGAAGGCGGCGGTGTCGCGCACCGAGCGGGTCAGCACGCCGTCGGTGACCAGGTCGATCGGCAGTTTGCCGCTCTGGGCGTTGGTGACCAGCCGGCCCCGGGTGGGCTTGAGCCCGACCAGCCCGCAGCAGGCCGCCGGGATGCGGATCGAGCCGCCGCCGTCGTTGGCGTGCGCGATCGGCACCACGCCGGCGGCCACCAGGGCCGCCGCGCCGCCCGAGGAGGCGCCGGGCGAGTGCGAGGGCTTCCAGGGGTTGCGCACCGGCTGGGCGGTGGCGAACTCGGTGGAGGCGTTGAGGCCGAACTCGGGCAGTCTGGTCTTGCCGAGGACGGCCAGGCCGGTGGAGAGGAACTGGTCGGTGAAGCGCGCGTTGCGGCGGGCCGGGCGGGCGCGGTAGGCCTCGCTGCCCATCGCGGTCGGCAGGCCGCGCAGGTCCACGTTGTCCTTGAGGTAGGTCGGTACGCCCCAGAGCGGACCGCCGATCCCCTCCCGGCTGATCCGCGGTTTGTCGTACGAAGCATGGGCGACGGGCAGCAGCGCGCCGTCCACCCGCGCGGCCCGGTCGGCGGCCGCGCCGACCAGTTCCCTCGGGTTGACCGCGCCGGCCCGGACCAGCGCGGCGAGCGCCACCGCGTCGTGGGCGCCCAGGGCGTCGTCGGCGAACGCGTGGACCCGCTCGTCGGTCATCCGAACTCCCCACTCCCTGCCGGACGTTCCACCGTCCGACGATCGCACCGGTTGGTCGTACCTGCCCGGTTCTACTGACCGGTAATCTCGCAGGGCTTCGAGTGTAGGCACGGCCGGCGGCCGGCGCCCGACCGGGGTCGACCCCGACGGGTAAACGCTCCATCAAATCTTCGAGGGCGCACGACCGTTCGGCCCGCGCCCCCGCGTTCACCCCGTCCGCCCGTCCACGATCGTTTCGCCGCACGCCGCCGGGAAAGATCACGTTCGCGATTCGTCCCGGTCCTCCCGCCCCAACCAAGGTGACGCCCGTGCCGACCCCCTTCTTCCCGACCACCCGGTTCACCGCGGCCACCGCCCCCGGCGGCCTCCCGCTGCTCGGCCACGCCCCCGCCCTCCTCCACCACCCGCACGAGTTCGTCGCCGGCCTGCCCGCCCACGGCGACCTCGTCCGGCTGCGGCTCGGCCCGCTCCACGCGTACGTGGTCTGCCACCCCGAGCTGGTCCGCCGGCTGCTCGCCGACGACCGCACCTTCGACAAGGGCGGGCCCCTCCTCGACAAGGCCCGGGAGGTCCTCGGCAACGGCCTCGCCACCTGCCCCGCCGCCGCCCACCGGCGCCAGCGCCGCATGCTGCAGCCCGCGTTCCACCGCGACCGACTGCCCGGCTACGCCGCGCTGATGGCCGAGGAGATCGACGGCGCCACCGCCCGCTGGCGCGACGGCGACGTGATCGACGTCCCCACCGCGATGCACCGCCTCTCCACCGCCGTCACCGCCCGCTGCCTGTTCGCCGCGCACGAACGGGCCGGCACGCTGCCGGTGCGCCGCTCCATCGACGCCGTCACCCGCGGCGTCGGCCGTCGGGTGATGCTGCCGCTGCCCGGTGCCGACCGCCTCCCCACCCCCGGCAACCACCGCTTCCGCCGCGCCCGGCAGGACCTGCGGGAGATCACCCGGCGGCTGATCGCCGACCACCGCGCCGCCGGCACCGACCGGCACGACCTGCTCTCCACGCTGCTCGACGCCACGGACGAGGACGGCCGGGGCCTGACCGACGCCGAGGTCCACGAGCAGGTGGTCACCTTCCTGCTGGCCGGCACGGAGACCACCGCCGCCACCCTCTCCTGGGCCTGGACGCTGCTCGCCGCCAACCCGGCCGTCCGGATGCGGCTGCACGCCGAACTCGACACCGTCCTGGACGGCCGGCCCGCCCGCCACGAGGACCTGCCGGCCCTGCCGCTCACCGCCCGGATCGTCAGCGAGACCCTGCGGCTCTACCCGCCGCCCTGGATCCTCAGCCGCACCGCCACCGCCGACACCGAACTCGGCGGCCACCGCATCCCGGCCGGCGCCACCCTGCTCTACAGCCCCTACCTGCTGCACCGCCGGGCCGACCTCTTCCCCCGCCCCGACCGCTTCGACCCCGACCGCTGGCTCACCACCGCCCGCCCCGCACCCGGCACCTACGCGCCCTTCGGCCTCGGCGCCCGCCGCTGCATCGGCGACGTCTTCGGCACCACCGAGGCCGTCCTCGCCATCGCCACCATCGCCGCCCGCTGGACCATCGCCCCCACCCCCGGCCGGCCCGTCCGCCCCACCCGCGGCTCCTCCCTCACGCCCCGGCCCTTCACCGCGACACTCACCCGCCGGGTCCGCTGACCGGACGGCGACCGGGCTCCTACGCCGTCCGCGCCGGGTCCGCCGACCGGATCCCGACCCGGCTTCGGTACTGTCCCGGCGTGGCCGGCCGCACGGGCGCCGGCCGGAACCACGCCGCTCGACCGGGACGCCACCAGACCATGAACGCTCGAACCCCCTCGGGGCTCCTGACCGGGCTGCTGCGCGCCGCCCGGACGTACCCGCGCCGCTCGCCGCTGACCTTCGGCTACGTCGTCCTGCTCCTGCTCGGGCACGTCTGGGTCGAGAACCTGCTCGCCGCGGACCGCGCGGACGCGCTGCGCGACCACATCAGCACCAACCTCGACAACCTGCACGACCACCCGGTCAGCGCCCTGCTCGGCAGCGCGCTGCTCTTCGACGGCACCCTCACCGAGATCCTCTCCACCGGCTTCGGCAGCACCCTGATCACCCTGGGCCTCGGCGTCTGCTGCTGCCTCGCCTGGACCGAGCGCCGCTTCGGCGGCCTGCGCGCCGCCGCCGTGTTCCTCGGCGGGCACATCGGCGCCACCCTGATCACCGCCGCGGTGATCCTGCTCGCCCTGCGCCACGGCTGGTACCCGGAGAGCGTCCGCGGGGCCTCGGACTACGGCATCAGCTACGGCGCCCAGACCGTCCTCGCCCTCGCCACCCTCGCCGCGCCCCGCCGGGCCCGGCTGCCCTGGGCCGCCTTCGTCGTCGCCTGGCCGCTCTCCGGCGGCGACTGGCCCGGCCCCCTCCCGGGCTTCACCACCGTCGGGCACCTCCTCGCCGCCGCCCTCGGCTTCGCCCTGGCCGCCGCCGTGGCCCTCGGCGCCTCGCGGCGCCGGCGTGCCGGGGCCGAGCGGCCGGCGGACGCCCACCCGTGACCGTCCCCCGGCTCTCCAGGGCCTCCGGGTTCCACGGCCTGTCGGGGCCGGGGGCCCGTCGGTTCCAGCGCCTGTCGGTTCCAGCGCCTGTCGGTTCCAGCGCCTGTCGGGGCGGGGCCGGTGGCCCGGGCGGCGGTCAGCCGGGCGGGCGCCGGTCGGCGGCGATGGCGGTGAGCAGCCGCTCGATCTCCTCCAGCCGGCGCCGCAGGTCCTCGACGTCGCTCCGGGTGGCGCTCTGCTCGCCCGCCTTGAGGGAGACCAGCAGCTGTCCGTCCGGCTCCAGCCGGGCCCGGGCGACGTCGCCGACCTTGTCGCCGTTCTGGATCCGGATGGCGTGCTCCAGCTCGGACGGGCGCAGCGCCAGGCTGTGCAGCGCGCCGGCGACCAGCTTGCCGTCCTTCACCACCGTGGTGGGCCGGCCCTCCAGGATCCGGGCGGCCCTCGGATCGCGCGCGAGCCAGCGGGTGACGGCGGCGTTCACCGCGATCAGGGTCACCGCCCCGATCGCGCCGCCGAGCAGGCTGTTGTCATTGCCGATGATGGCGTTCTGCACCACGTTGGAGAGCAGGAAGACGACCACCATGTCGAAGGTGTTCAGCCCCGCCAGCCCGCGCTTCCCGGCGAGCCGGAACAGCACCAGGATCAGCACGTAGACGGCGATCGTGCGGAGGACCTTCTCCACGATCGGAATCTGGACGGCCATCAGGTCGTGCCACACTGCCCCGCTCCTCCCGCCTCGACGGCTGCGAACGGGGCAGACGCTACGCCACGGTCACCGCTTGGGCCTGCCGCGCCGGGCCGCCGCGCCCCGCCCGCCGGCCTTGGCTCCCCCGGCCTTCGGCGCCCCGGCCCGCTGCCCGCCGGACTTCTGGCCGCCCGCCTTCTGCGCACCGCCCTTCTGCCCGCCGGACCGCTGCGGCTGCGGCTTGCCCCGGCCCGCCGCCGCCTTCTTCGGCTGCGCCTCCGGAGCCGCCTGCCCGGCCCCGCGGCCGCGCGAACTGTTGACCGTGCGGCCGCGGACGATCCCGATGAACTCCTCCACCAGGTCCGTCGTCCGCTCCTGCGGCCAGGACAGCGCCACCTGGGACTGCGGCACGTCCGCCACCGGCCGGAAGGTGAGGTCCCGGCGGTGGTGCAGCCGGGCCAGGGACTGCGGCACCAGGAGCACGCCGACGTTCGCCGCGACCAGCTCGACCGCGTCCGCGGTGCTGTCCGGACGGGCGACGGCGGGGCGCCCGGGCAGGGTGTCGGCGGTGAGGCCCAGGGTGTCGTCGAGCGGGTGGAAGACCACCTCATCGGCCAGGTCCGCCACCGAGGCCTCCTCGGCGGCGGCGAGCCAGTGGTCCTTGGGGAAGACCACGACGGTGGTCTCGGTGTAGAGCGGGATCGCGCTCAGCACGTCCTTGTCGACCGGCAGCCGGACCAGCCCGGCGTCCGCGCCGCCCTCGCGGAGGGTCCGCTCGGCGTCGCCGGACTCGACCGCGAGGAGGTCCAGCGGCACGTCCGGGAGCCGCTCCTCCCAGACCCGGACCCATTTGCCGGGGGTCACGCCCGGGACGTACACGAGCCGGAAGGTCGGGTTCACCTGCATGTCTGTCACAGGGCAAGGCTACCGACCGTGACCGGGAGCGCCCGCGCACTCCCTTACCCTTGTCACCATGACATCGCTCAAGCAGAAGACCAGCCAGACCATGAAGCCGGCCACGGCGGCCAAGAAGCTGGGGATCTACCTCGACGCCGCGCCGACCGACTTCCAGGAGGGCGTGGTCTCCCGCGAGGAGCTGAACGCGCTGCAGGCCGAGCCGCCGCAGTGGCTCCAGGACCTGCGCAAGAACGGCCCGCACCCCCGCCCGGTGGTCGCCGCCCGGCTCGGCATCTCGATCTCCGGCCTGGCCCGCGGCGGCGTGACCGAGGCGCTGACCACCGAGCAGATCGAGGCCCTCCGGGCCGAGAACCCGCTCTGGCTCCAGCACGAGCGCGCCAACCAGGTGGACCTCCGCAAGGAGACCGCCCGGATCAAGGAGAAGCACGAGAAGGAGGCCGCCGAGGCCGCCGCCAAGGCCGCCAAGGAGGCGAAGGCCGCCCAGGCCCGCTGACCCGCCCTCCCCGGGCCCGGCACGGCGGCGCTCCGGCGCCGGCTGCCGGGCCCGTTCTCGTCGGGCCCGTTCTCGTCGGGCTCCGCTCGGCGAACCCCTAGAAGCGGACGGTCCGCAGGACGGAGTCCCCGCCCTTGAGCCCGGCCAGGTAGAGGGTGCGGCCGTCCGCGCCGAGCTGGACCTGGACGACGGAGTCCAGGCCGAAGCCGGTGACGGTCTCGCCGGGAACGGCCGCGCCGGTCACGGGGTCGTACGACAGCAGTGCGGACTGCGGGGTCCTCGCGCCGGTGAACACGTGGACCCGGCCGGAGTCCGGGCTCGTCCCGAGCAGCCGGGGGCCGTCGGCGAAGGCCCCGAGGCCGAAGGCGGACCGGAAGGTGTTCGTCTCCGGGTCCAGGATGTCGGCGGTGACGGTGCCGTAGTCGCGGTAGCCGCTCGCGTAGACGGTGCGGCCGTCGGCGGCGAGCACGATCTCCTCGGCGGAGCCGAAGTCCGCCACCGGGTCGACGACCTCCGGGGCGGCGCCCTCGACGTCCAGGTGGTAGAGGTTGTCCGCGGTGCCGACCCAGGCGTCGGTGGCGTCGGGGCCGAGCACCACCCGGCCGACGGTGTAGCCGGTGAGGGTCACGCCGCCGGTGAAGGTCCGGGTGGCGGGGTCGTAGGCGAGGACGCGGCCGGCCCGGCTGCCCAGGCGCACGCCCCAGGGGCCGTACTGGGACAGGTACACCCGGGTTCCGTCCGGGCTGACGGTCACCCCGTTCAGTGCGCCCTTGGTCATGGCCCCGGGGCGGGGCTGGTCGGGCGTGGCGACCCGGGCGAGCTGCTGTCCGGTCGCGGCGTCGAAGGTCAGCAGGTCCCAGTCGACGGTCACGTAGACCCGGCTGCCGTCCGGGCTGACGGTCGGACGGCCGACGCTGTCGAAGCCGGTGACGGTGAGCAGGTCGGTGCTCGCCCCGGTACGGGTGTCGATGCTGCGGACGACCCGGGCCGAGTGGCCGGGGTCGACGGCGTGGCCGACCACCGCGTAGACGCGGGTGCCGTCCGGGACGACGGCGAACGACTCGGCCGTGCCGCCGAACGCCAGGGTGTCCGCCGTCGGGACGGCCCGGGCCGCGCTGACCGGCGGGCCCTCGGGCGCCGCGGCCGCGGTCTCCGTCCCGGTCAGCAGCAGTGCCCCTGCCGCCGCCACCGCTCCAAGCCAACGCGCTTTGCGCACAAGCCTGTTCATGCTTCCCCTCCCGCCGGTCGGATCGCGGCCCTGCCGCGTCCGCGTCAGGCTACGACACGGCCCGTGGACGGCGGAGCGGTTCGGTCGCACTCGGCCCGGCTCCGTCCGAACACAGCCCCTTCACGGCATCGACAGAACCGGAACCGGCCATGGACGGCGGCCGGATCCGCCTCCGCCGCGGAAACGGTTCCGCACGCCCGGCGAAGGCTTCCCGCGCCGCACGTGGCGTCACCCCGACGGCCCCGCGGACACGGTAGGGTCCGCTGGCGCGGCACCGGCCCGTCCGGCGGCCGCCGCCCACGCCCACCCCCGAGGGAGGAACCCCGTGCCGGCTCCCGCCCGCCGCGCCCCGGCCATGGCCGCGGCCGTCCTGCTCGCCGCCGCAGCCGCAGGCTGCTCGCCCGGCGGCGACCACGCCGCCAAGGGGGCCAGGTCCGCCTCCGCCTCCGCCCCGGCCGCTGCGGGTGACGCCGCGGCGGCCGCCCCGCCGCTGGCCGCCGCGATCGTCACTGGCCCCGGCCCGAAGGCGAGTTACGACGTCCAGCCGCAGCCCGCGCCGGGCAGCTGCCACTACCGCTACACCGCGGACAAGCAGCCGCTGCCCGACACCTCCTGCACCCCGGGCGCGATCAGTCCGGCGGTGAACCAGGGCAACCTCAAGGACACCATCTGCAAGCAGGGCGGCTACACCTCGACCATCCGCCCGCCGTCGAACATCACGGGCAAGGAGAAGGCCGAGAACGCCAAGTCCTACGGCTACGACGGCCCGATGGGCGACGCCGAGTACGACCACCTGATCAGCCTCCAACTCGGCGGCGACCCCAACGACCCGCGCAACCTGTGGGTCCAGCCGCCCTCCCCCGGCCACGTCCCCGGCAAGGGCCCGAACAACCCCAAGGACTCGGTGGAGACCCACCTCCACACCGCGATCTGCAAGGGCCAGGTCACCCTGGCCGCCGCCCAGCAGGCGATCGCCACCGACTGGACGACCGCCGAGGCCAAGCTCGCCCTCCGCGCCGCGTCCAGCCCGACCTCCGAGCCCGACGCCGACGGGGACTGACCGGCTGCTCCCCGAAGCTCGGACTCAACGACCGAGCACCGCACCGCCGTTGAGTCCGATCACCTGACCGGTCAGGTACCCGGCGGCCGGGGAGGCGAGGTAGGCGACCGCCTCGGCCACATCGGCCGGGGTGCCCGCCCGACCGACCAGGGTGTCCGCGACCTTCCGGGCGTGGAACTCCTCGCTCCAGCCGGCCCCGAAGATCTCGGTGTCCTCGATGTAACCGGGCGCGAGCACGTTCACCGTGATCCCGTCCGGCCCCAACTGCCGGGCCAGACCGAACGCCCAGCCGTGCAGCGCGGCCTTGGCGGCGGCGTACGAGCCCGCCGAGTGCGGGCCCGCGCCACCGCGCTGGGCCGCGGCCGAACTGACCACCACCAGCCGGCCGCCGGGACGGCGCAGCCCGTCCTGGAGCGCGGTGGTCAGCAGCACGGCGGTGAGCAGGTTGCCGTCCAGGTCCCGCCGCCAGGACGCGGCCAGCGCGCCCAGACTGCCGTCGGCCGGCGGCGTGACGATCGCACCCGCGTTGTTCACCAGCACGTCCACCGGCCCGAGTCCGGTGATCCGGGCCGCCGCCGCCTCGACCGCCGCCGGGTCGGTCAGATCGGCCGCGACCGGCACGACCCGCCCCGGACCGGCGGTCCGCTCGATCTCCTCCCGGGCCTGCTCCAGCACGGCCGGCCTGCGGCCCAGGATCACCACCCGGTGCCCGTCCCCGGCCAGCCGCGCCGCGATCGCCCGGCCGATCCCGGTACCGCCACCGGACACCACTGCGAGCCGATCCACCGTCATCACTTCGTCCCCCGTTCGTCAACCGGCCGCACGCCGGTCGCGCCGACCCCGGATCGGGCCGCACACCCCCATCGTGGCAGCCCCGCGCCTTGGCCCCCACGCCGCACCCCGGTACCGTGACCGGGCACGTGGGGGGACGTGGGCGGGCGCATGGGCGGGACGGCACCGGGGGACGGTCGCAGTGGCACGGACGCGGACCAGGGGCATCAGGGGCCGGGGCGAGGAGGTGCCCGACACGGTGCTCGCCGCACTGATGGGCGGCCTGACGGCGGTGAGCGACGGGTGGCTGCTGGTGCACCTCCGGCGCGACGCCCGCACCGGGTGGGTGGAGCGCGAACTGCCGCAGGCAACCCTGGCCCTGCTCGGCTTCACCGCCCTCACGGCCCTGCTCGGCGCGACCCTCGCCAGCCGGAGGTCGACCCCGCACCGCCGCTGGCGCTGGGCGATGCTCAGCGCGCTCCTCGGTCATCTGCTGGCACTGGGGGCCCTGATCGGCTACCTCCTGTTCCACCCGCGGGGATTCGTCGTCTTCCTCCTCCCCTGAGGCCCGTTCCCGACGGCCCCTCAACCCCTCGAACGCCGGACCGGTGGAGTGGCCGCCCCTGGGCACCGCGCTACTGGTCGTGCCGGCGGGCACCCCCGTTGCCCCGATCCGCGCCACCGGCCTCCCAGGCCGTCAACCTCCCTGCCAGGTCGAGCAGTTCGGGTGCGCGGAGCACCCGCCCGCCGAACCCGGGCAGCTCGACGTGCAGCGGCCCGGTCCAGCGCTCCGGGATCGCCGCCAGGCCGTACCTGGCGCCGGCCAGGCCGCCGGTGACGGCGGCCACCGTGTCGGTGTCCCCGCCGAGGTCGATCGCGGCGCGCAGCGCCTGCTCGAAGCCCTCGGTGGTGCGCAGCGCCCAGACCGCCGAGCCGAGGCAGGGCCATACCGCGCCGTTGGCCTCGGTGGCGCGCTCCGGGTGCCAGTCGGGGGCGAGGACGGTGGCGTAGCGCTCCCGGTGGTCGGGGTCGACGTGGGCGAGGACGGCGGGGAGCTCGGCCAGCGGGTCGGCGCCGTGGAGCGCGAGCCGGACGAGCTCGTGGAAGATCGCCGAGCCCTCCCAGGCGGCCCCGTCCCCGTGGGTCAGCGCCGCGATGCGCCGGGCCGCGTCCATGGTGGCCCGCCGCCCGGCGCGGGCGAACGCGACGGCGGAGGTCGAGGCCCGCATCAGGGCGCCGTTGCCGGCGGCGCGCAGCGTGGTGTTGAAGTGGACGGCGGCGGCGAGGTCCCAGGGCAGGCCGCTGGTCAGGACGACTTCCGTCTGGATGCCGATGTCCCGGGGGTCGGCGGCGGCCCAGCGGCGGAACCGGTCGAAGACGTCCGGGAGGTCCAGGCTTCCCCGCTCGATCAGGGACTCGGCGACCAGGACGGCCATCTGGGTGTCGTCGGTGGCCTCGCCGAGCCCCCAGCCGCCGCCCGCCACCAGGTCACCGGGGGTGTCCGGGAAGCGGGCGGAGAAGGCGCCGGCCGGGCCGAACTCGTAGGGGGCGCCGAGGGCGTCGCCGACGGCGGCTCCGAGGACGGCCCCGGCGGCGCGCTCGTCGGGGCCGGTCATGCCACGGGCGGGACGACCGGCAGGTTGCGCTTGTGCTCGGTGCGGCGGTAGTGGCCGAGGACGGTGCGGAAGACGTCCTCGCTGACCGGCAGGCCCTCCAGGAAGTCGTCCAGTTCGTCGTAGCCGACCCCGAGGGCGTCCTCGTCGGGGCGGCCGGGGGCGAGGTTCTCCAGGTCCGCGGTCGGGACCTTCTTGACCAGCTCGGCCGGTGCGCCCAGCGCCTCGGCGATCGCCCGCACCTGCCTCTTGGTCAGGCCGGACAGCGGCATCACGTCGGCCGCGCCGTCGCCGAACTTGGTGAAGAAGCCGACGGCGGCCTCGGCGGCGTGGTCGGTGCCGACGACCAGCCCGCCCTTGGCGCCCGCCGCCGCGTACTGGACCACCATCCGCTGGCGGGCCTTGACGTTGCCGCCGACGAAGTCCTCGTGGCCGTGGTCGGTGTAGGTCAGGCCGGCGGCCTTCAGGGCGGCGAGCGCGCCGTCGGTGGCGGGCTTGACGTCGACGGTCAGCACCTCGTCGGCGCGGATGAAGCCGAGCGCGAGCTGGGCGTCCGCCTCGTCCGCCTGGACACCGTACGGCAGCCGCATCGCGGTGAAGGTCACCTCGCGGCCCTCGGCCCGCAGCCGCTCGACGGCGAGCTGGCAGAGCCGTCCGGCGGTGGTGGAGTCGACGCCGCCGCTGATGCCCAGCACCAGGCTGCGCGCGCCGCTGGTCCGCACCTGGTCGGCCAGGAACTCCACCCGGCGCTCGGCCTCCGTCGCGGGGTCCGGCACGGGCGCGACCCCGAGGGCACGGGCGATCTCCCGCTGGACGTCGGCGGGCAGGGGCTCGGTCATTCCGACTCCTCGGGACGGTGGTGGGTGGCGCGGTCACGAGGATACGACCACCGGCGATGCGGCCGTCACGGGCGGGGGGTCTCCCGCGGGCCGGCGGGCTCGCCCGGGCTGGGGGGCTCGCCCGGGCCGTCCGCGTTCGTGGGCCCGGGCGCATCCGTGGGCCCGGTCGCGGCCGCAGGCCCGTCGACGTCCGCCGGCCCGTCCGGCTTCCGCAGCGAGACCGGCCGCTCGGGGCCCGGCGCCGGGTGCGTCAGGATGTCGAGCACCACCGCGCCGTCCACCGTCTCCTGGGCCACCAGCTGCGCCGCCAGCTCGTCCAGGTGGTGCCGGTGCTCGGTGAGCAGGCCGAGGGCCCGCCGCTCGGCCTGGCGCAGCAGGCCGGCCACCGCCTCGTCCACGGCGCGCTGGGTCTGCTCGGAGTACGGGCGGCGCAGCAGGTCCTCGGGGTTGTCGCCGAGGTAGTGCGGGGTGCCGCTGGAGTAGCCGACCGGCCCGAGCTCCGGGGAGAGGCCGAATTCCCGGACCATCCGGGTGGCGACGGAGGTGGCGTTGGCGAGGTCGTTGGCGGCGCCCGTGGAGCCTTCGCCGAAGACCACCAGTTCCGCCGCGCGGCCGCCGAGCTGGACGGTGAGCAGGTCGGTCAGGTAGCCCTCGCTGTACAGGTGCCGCTCGGCCTCGGGCAGCTGCTCGGTGGCGCCGAGGGCGACGCCGGCCGGGAGGATGGTCACCTTGGCGACCGGGTCGGCGCGCTCGCACAGCGCGGCCATCAGCGCGTGCCCGGACTCGTGCACCGCGACGGCGTGCCGCTCCTCGGGCAGCAGCGCGTTGGAGGACTCCCGGCGGCCGAGCAGCACCCGGTCGCGGGCGGTGTCGAGGTCGTCGGCGGTGAGGGTGGCCCGGTCGGCGCGCACGGCGTTGATGGCGGCCTCGTTGACCAGGTTGGCGAGGTCGGCGCCGGAGAAGCCGGGGGTGCCGCGGGCGAGCCGTCCGAGGTCGACGTCCGGGGACAGGGTCTTGCCGCGGGAGTGCACGGCGAGGATGGCGGCCCGCTCGGCCTGGTTGGGCAGCGGGACGGTGACCTGCCGGTCGAAGCGGCCGGGGCGTGTCAGGGCCGGGTCGAGGGCGTCCGGGCGGTTGGTGGCGGCGATGACGACGATGCCGGTGCTCTGGTCGAAGCCGTCCATCTCGGCGAGCAGCTGGTTCAGGGTCTGCTCGCGCTCGTCGTTGCCGCCGAACCGGGTGCCGCCCGCGCGCCGGCCGCCGACGGCGTCGATCTCGTCGATGAAGATGATCGACGGTGCGCGTTTGCGGGCCTCGTCGAAGAGGTCGCGGACCCGGGAGGCGCCGACGCCGACGAACATCTCGACGAAGCCGGAGCCGGTCACCGAGAGGAAGGGCACCGAGGCCTCGCCGGCGACCGCCCGGGCGAGCAGGGTCTTGCCGGTGCCCGGCGGCCCGACCATGATCACCCCACGTGGCCCCTTGGCCCCGGCGGCGGCGTACCGCTCCGGGCTGCGCAGGAAGTCGACCACCTCGCTGACCTCCTGCTTCACCCCCTCGTACCCGGCCACGTCGGCGAACCCGGTGTCCGGCCGCTCGGCCTCGATGATCTTGGCCCGGGACCGCCCGATGGCACTCAGGCCGCCGCCCAGCGAGCGGGCGGCCATCCGGCCGGACCAGAGGAAGAGCGCACCGAAGATCAGCAGCGGCAGGAACAGCAGCAGGGTCGACCAGATCGAGCCGCTGCTGCTCCGGCTGCCGGTGACCGCCACGTGGTGGTCGGCGAGCGCGCCGCTGAGCTGGGAGGTGTCCAGGGCGGTGGGGATCTGGCTGGTGAAGTGGGTGCCGTCCTTGAGCGTGCCGCTCACCCCGCCGGTGTCGCTGACGTTCACGGTCTGCACCTGGCCGGAGTCCACCCGGCTCACGAAGTCGGAGTAGCCGTAGCGCGTGCCGGGCTTGCCGGAACTGGAGAAGAGCACCAGCAGGAGCAGCGTGACCAGCACCGCGACGGGCAGCAGCCAGCGGCGCCACGACGGCGGAGGCGGAACTTTGGCCGGACCGCCGGGGCCCTGGTTCCGGCCCTGACCGGGACCCTGACCGGGGCCCTGGTTCCGGCCCTGGCCGGGGCTCGGGCCTCGCGGCTGGCCCCAGCTCTGCCTCGGGCGCGGGCCCGGGTCGGAGCCGCGGTCGGCGCCGGGGCCCGGGTCGGAGCCGCGGTGGACGCCGGGGCCCGGGTCGGAGCCGCGGTGGACGCCGGGGCCGGGGCCGGGGCTGGACCCGGGACCAGGTGGAGTCGCGGAGTGACGGACAGCGCGCAGCCGGATTCGTACGATCATCCACGCTCACCGCCTCTCGGGGGGCCGAACAGCCTCCGCCCCTCCATGGTCGGACGGTCCGGGCCCGGACGGGAGCCCGAAGGGGGTGGCAACGGTCCACTCGGGGGAGAACGACCCGCTCGGCGCCACGGCCCGCAGCGCCGGATCGGGCTCGGGCGTCGGGCTCGGCGTCGGGCACGGGAGGCGGAATCGGGCACGCCGAAGGCCGGTCCGGTACGTGGGGGCGGGCCGTCGCGAACGGTTTGCGGAAGCCTGCCCGGCGCTTCCACCGCACCCGGCGAAGCCTTCGCCCGGCCGCTTTCTCGGCCGCTCCTCCGGGCGCGCTCAAAGATCCTCGGGCCGTGCGGAGTTGGCGATCGAGCCGCCCACCAGGACGATTCGTGACCTAGAGTAGCCGCATGGTCAACGAGGAACTGCCAGCCCTGCACAAGACGCCCGAGGCCGCCGTGGAACCCCGGGCCGGGGACAGCGACCGGGAGGCGGTGGCCGAGCAGTTGCGGGTCGCCGCCGGTGACGGCCGCATCGACCTCGGGGAATTGGAGGAGCGGCTCGACCGCACCTACGCCGCGCGGACATACGGCGAACTCGACATCCTGGTGGCCGACCTCGGCGGCCGGATGGAGGCCCGGGAGGTGTCCGCGGCGGAGGAGGTCCTCACGCTCCGGCCCCGGATGAACAACATGGTGCAGAGCGGCCGCTGGTCCGTGCCCCGCCGGATCGTCGCGGAGACCAAGATCTCGCTGCTCACGGTCGACTTCACCGAGGCCGTGTGCCCCCACAAGGAGATCACGGTCGAGGCGTCGACCGGCATGGGCCACATCCGGCTGATCGTCCCGCGCGGCTGGGGCGTACGGATCGACCCGTCGAGCACCAACACCGGAAACATCGTCAACAAGGCCGCCGAGCAGGCGGAGCCGGGCGCCCCGGTGCTGACCGTGATCGGCCACCCCCGGTCGGGGCCGATCAGGATCAAGCAGCGCCGCCGGGGCTGACGGGCCGGAGGCCGGGCCCGCGGCAGTCCTCCGTGCGGGCACCGAGGGGGCTCGGTGCGGGCACGGCGAGGGCGCGGCGCGGCCTCCGCCGGGGTGGCTCAGGAGAAGTCGAGCCCGCCCGTCCGGGTCCGCTTGAGCTCGAAGAACTTCGGGTACCCGGCCAGCAGCCGCACGCCCTCGAAGACCCGCAGGGCGTCCTCGCCGCGCGGGATGGCGCTCAGCACCGGGCCGAAGAAGGCGACTCCGTCCACGTGGATGGTCGGCGTGCCGACCTCCTCGCCGACCGGGTCCATGCCCTCATGGTGGCTCTTGCGCAGGGCCTCGTCGTACGCGGTGCTGTTCGCCGCCTCGGCCAGCTCCTCCGGCAGCCCCGCTGCCACGAGCGCCTCGCGGATGACGGCGTCGTCGGCCTCGCGGTCCTGGTCGTGCAGTCGGGTGCCGAGCTCGGTGTACAGCGCGCGCAGCACCTGCGGACCGTGCTGTTCGGCGGCGGCGATGCAGACCCGCACGGGGCCCCAGCCGGTGGTCATCAGGCGCTGGTAGCGCTCGGGCAGGTCGGTGCGGCCCTCGTTGAGGACGGACAGGCTCATCACCCGGAAGTTCAGGTCGAGTTCGCGCTGCCGATCGACCTCCAGGATCCACCGGGAGGTTATCCAGGCGAAGGGGCAGACGGGGTCGAAGTAGAAGTCGACCTTGACGGTGTCGCTGTCGGCCCGGTGGCCGTTGTCGAGGTGCTGGTCGAGCTGCTGGGCAAGCTGCTGGGCGGGCGCGCCGGTCGTCATATCGTTCGTCACATCGTTCGTCACACCGGAGAGGCTAGTGGACCGAGTGGACCACTCTCCAGAGCCAATCGACAGCTGCCACAGTGGGCCACTTCTCGCCGCCCGGCCGCTCAGCCGCACGTCGTCCCGTTCGCCGGCACCGTGCCGTCCAGGAGGTAGGCGTCCACGGTCTGCTTCAGGCACGGGTTGCCGGTGTTGTAGCCGCCGTGCCCCTCGCCCTGCAGGGTGACGGTGACGCCGACGCCCGCGCCGAGCTGCTCCGCCATCGTGCGGGCGCCCTCCACCGGGGTCGCCGGGTCGCCGGTGGTGCCGACCACCAGGACCGGGGCGGCGCCCGGCGCGGAGACGTCCGGGTGGGCGGCCCTGCCCGGGACGGGCCAGCCGGTGCAGGCGGTCAGGCCCCAGGCGGTGAAGGACCCGAACACCGGGGAGACGGCACGGAACTGCGGCAGCTGCTGCTGCACGTCCTGGTCGGAGTAGCGCTGCCGGGCGTCCACGCAGTTGATCGCCCGGTTCGCGGCGTTCAGGTTGGTGTAGTGCCCCTGCGCGTCTCGCCCGTTCAGCCCGTCGGCGAGCTGGAGCAGCGTGTCGCCGGTCCCCAGCTCCATCGCCTCGGTGAGCCCGGTGGCCAGCGCGGGCCAGGTCTCCTGGCTGTACAGGGCGGCCGCGATGCCGGTGACGGCCAGGCTCTCGGTGAGCTGCCGCCCCTGCTTGGTGGGCAGCGGCGACTGCGCCAGCTTCTGCATCAGTGCTTCGACCTTCGCGGTGCCGTCGTCGCCGCCCGCACCGGTCGGGCAGGCGGTCCCGGCCTGGGCGGCGCAGGCCTTCATGAAGTCGCCGAGGGCGAGCTGGAAGCCCTGGGCCTGGCCGAGCGCGGACTGCTGCGGGTCCTTGGTCGGGTCGACCACCGAGTCCAGCACCATCCGTCCGACCTGCTGCGGGAACAGGTGCGCGTAGACGCCGCCGAGCTGGGTGCCGTAGCTGATGCCGAAGTAGGAGAGCTTCTGGTCGCCCAGCACCTGCCGCATCAGGTCCAGGTCGCGCGCTGCGCTCTCGGTGTCCACGTACGGCAGCACCGCGCCGGAGTTGTGCTCGCAGGCGGCGGCGAAGCCCGCGTTGTCGGCGTCCAGGGCCTTCACCGCTTCGGGGGTTTCGGGGGTGCTGTCGGTGGCGGTGGCGGCGTCCATCGCCCGGTCGTCCAGGCATGTCACCCCGGCGCTGGCGCCGACTCCGCGCGGGTCGAAACTCACCAGGTCGTAGCGGGAGTTGAGGGAGCTGTAGCTCGCGGCGAGGGCGGGCAGGGTGGCCACGCCGGAGGCGCCGGGGCCACCGAAGTTGAACAGCAGCGAGCCGATCCGGTGCTCCTCGTCCTTGGCCCGGCTGCGGATCAGCGCGAGGTCGATCGTCGTACCGTCCGGCTTGCCGTGGTCCAGCGGGGTCTTGAGGGTGGCGCACTGCCAGTCCTCGGCGGCGGGCGCGGTGCCGCTGCCCTGGGCGCTGATGGGGGCGGAGCAGGCGTGCCAGTCCAGCTGTTGGGCGGCCGCTCCGGTGGCGGCGCCGGTCCCCGTCCCCGCGCCGCCGGCCGCGGAGGTGGGCGCGGGCTCGGCGGCGGAGGAGCCGTCGCCCCGGCAGCCGGTGGCGGCGGTGAGCAGCAGGGCGGCCAGGCCGAACGCTCCGGCGCCGCGGACGACGGTGTGCATGGGGTGGGTCCACCTCTCGGGTCGGCCGGGCACCCGGCACGCGGCCTCGGGCCGGCCGGACGCCCCGGCGCTCGGCGGGACGGCGTACGCCCGGCGCTCGGTTCGTCGACGCACCACAGACCCTAGGGGCCGGATCCCGCGGATGCCTGGTGGAACCGCCTGGACAGGGGCGTGCGCCGAACCGGATTCCACCGGCCGACCGGGTGAAGGACGGGGCCGCACGGCCCGGTTGCGGAGGCTCGCGACGACGGTGGGGGCGCGTCTTCCCCGGCCCCGTCCTGCCCTGGCCCTGCCGATCGGCAGGGCCAGGGCAGGGATCGCGCCTCGGGAACCTCCCGATCGGCACATGTGCGACGAGCAGCCGGCGCGCAAGGATGACGGCCATCGGGGCCCCGCCGGTGGGGCCCGGAAAGGAACCCTGCCGTGACCGCCCTGTTCCCGTCGCTCCCGCGCCTGCCGCTCCCGTTCCTGTCCCTCCCGCGTCTGCCCTTCCTGCCGCTGCCGTTCCCGCCGCTCCCGCGTCCGCCGTTCGCCCTGCCCTCCGTCTGCCGGGCCCTCCTCCGCGCCCGCGTCAACGCTTCGCGGGCCATCGGCGCCGCGGGTCGCCGGCGCGGCACCCCCTCAGCGCAGCGCCATGCCCGGGGTTCCCCGCACCGCGTACGCCGGCAGGCGCAACCCGCCGAGGGCGGCCCGGGGCAGGCTCAGCCCGAAGCGCCGCTCGACGGCACCGAGGGCGCGGCGGCGGGCGGCCCCTTCGGGCTCGCGCCCGGGGTCGCGGGGGGTCACGCCGTCGGCCTCCAGGACTCCGGCGGCGACCAGGTCCGGCACCAGCAGGTCCGGCTCCTGGCCCCAGCGCCAACGTTCCTCGCCCAGGCCGAAGCCGCACAGCACGGCGCCGTCCCGGGCGTAGTCGAGCAGGGCCGGCCGCTGCTCCGGCATCGGGCGGAAGTGCACCACCTCGACGCCGTCGCGCGCTATCTCGATGAGCAGTTCGCCGCCCGTGGAGTCGCCGTACTCGATCGCGAACGACCAGCCGGCGCACTCGCCGACCCGGATCACGCCGTCGCCGTCGTCACCGGGGCGGTAGACCTCGATGTCCAGGTCCCGGATCTCGGTGTCGCTGATCGGCTCGGTCGCGGTGGCCGGGTCGGCGCCCATCCGGCGGGCAAGCTCCTGGGGCGTGATCCCCCGGGCGAAGACGACGCCGCCGACCTCACCGTCCGGGTCGGGTCCGGCCGTTGACGGTCGGCCGGTCGACCGGCGTCCTGTTGACGGTCGACCCGTGGCCGGCCGGCCGATCTCGGCGAGCCATTGGATGCCGTCCCCGTCCTGTCCCACTCCCCCGTGCGTGCCGTCGGTCATGCCGCCCTCCCCTCGCGCATGGCCTGCGGTGACCGGGCGCGCAAGTGGGCACCCTAACCGACCCTGCCGACACCCGGCCGCCGGTCGCCGGATCAATGCCGGACCCGGCCGTGCGCGGGCCGACAACCACCCCTGTTCGATCGGAAGGAGGCCGATCCGGAATCGAACCCACCCGGCCCGCACCGCCGTTCACCGGGCGCCGCCGTTCACCCGGCCCGCACCGCTGTTCGCCCGGCACCTGCGCGGCCCGGCTCCCCGGACACTCACCCGGACCCGGCGGGCACCTTCCGGCCCACGCCTTCGAACAGCAGCTTCGCGGCCACCGTCGCCCCGTCGGTGCGGATGCCGCCGGCCACGGCCCCCGCCCGCGCCCGGGTCCCGGGCGCCAGGGCCGTACCGAGCGCGGCGGAGAGCGAGTCCACGGTCGGCGTCCGGTCGAGGTGGGCCGCGCCGATGCCCAACTCGGCGACCCGGCCGGCCCAGTACGGCTGGTCGGCGATCCGGGGGACGACCACCTGCGGCACGCCCGCCACGGCCGCGGTCGTCGTGGTGCCGGCGCCGCCGTGGTGGACGACGGCGGCCACCCTGCGGAACAGGGCCTGCTGGTTCACCTCGCCGACGACGTGACAGTCCTCGCCGTCGTCGATCGGGGCGAGCCCGGCCCAACCACGGGCGAGCAGCACCCGGCGGCCGTGCGCACGGCTCGCTTCGACGGCCACCCGCGCGATGCCCTCCGGGGCGTGCGCGGCCATGCTGCCGAAGCCGACGTACACGGGTGGTTCACCGGCGTCCAGG
This sequence comes from Kitasatospora sp. NPDC048715, assembly GCF_043198905.1. Taxonomy (NCBI): domain Bacteria; kingdom Bacillati; phylum Actinomycetota; class Actinomycetes; order Kitasatosporales; family Streptomycetaceae; genus Kitasatospora; species Kitasatospora sp. NPDC048715. The sequence goes on from NZ_JBICVH010000008.1 coordinate 330,977, forward strand.
AACGCCTCCAGGTCGGCCGGGAGCGGGCGGTCGTCGGGGAGGATCCACGCCCCGGTCGGCACCACGTCGAGTTCCGTCATGCCCTCCGACGGGCACAGGGTCGGATCCGCCGCCAGCCACGGCCGCTCGGTGAAGACGTGGTCGCGGACGTTCTCCACCGGCGGCAGACCGATGGCCGCCCGGTGGTCGTTGAGCGCCTCCCGGTACAGCCCGTTGACCCGCTGGGCGTCCTGCTCCCAGAGTTTCCGGTAGTCGGTCTCGTCCTGCGGGGACGGCGTGCCCGGCCGCCGGCCGGGCCGGAAGTGCCGCGAGGGCAGTCCGAAGATGTGGAAGCAGGCCAGCACGTAGTGGAGGCCGAGCTTCTCCGCGACGTCCCGCGCCCCGGCCGGCATCAGGCCGGTCGCCAGCAGCACGTCGCAGCCCTCGGCCGCCGCGGTCAGCGTCTCGAACCTCGCGGCGACCAGCTCGCGGGCCAGCCGGAACGCGTCCTCCGCCGTCGGTGCCCCAGGACCGGCGACGATCGAGCGCACCGACGGGCCGAGCGGCACCAGCGGCACCCCGACCCTCGCCAACAGGGCCGCGAACTCCTCGTCCGGCGGCGCGCACACCCGTACGTCCGCGCCGAGCCCCCGCAGCGCCGCCGCCAGCCCCGCCAGCGGCTCGACATCCCCGCGCGATCCCCATGTCGTCATCAACACGCGCATTTCACGACTCCCGTTTCCGCAGGTCATGGCCTTACGGTCGGGATTCTGCGCCACAACGGGGGCCTTGCCGCAAGCCCCGGGTCACGCTGTAGCTTGATAGTGGCAGGGGGATCGGCTCTCCTCGCCGTTTCCTTTGGCCGCCCGGTCCCACCCGCTCCCCCGAACCGGCCGAACCGGCCGCACCGGCCGCACCGGCCGGCCACCCGCCATGAGCGGCGGCCAGGCGGGCAAGCAGGCGGGCAGGCGGCCAGACGGGCAAGCAGGCAGGAAAGCGGGCAGGCAGGGCGACCGGCAGCCCGGCACACCGCCGCGCGCTACACGCCACGCCGACGCATCAGCACCCCGTACAGCACCGCGGCCACCACCACACCCAGCGGCAAGGCCAGATCCACCCCGGCCAAGGACGCCAACGGACCCGTGTAGAGCGTGTCCACACCGAGCGCCGCTGCCGTGACGCCGCCCGCGAGGGCGATGGCGCCGGCCGGGTTGACACCGGCGCGGTACCAGAAGGGGCTGCCGGGGCTCTCGTCGCCGAGGGCGCGGCCGTCGTAGCGGTTGCGGCGCAGCAGGATGTCGGTGGCGTAGACGGCGGTGCTGGGGCCGAGGAGGACGACGGTCAGCTGGAGGACGTTGCTGACGGTGTCGAGGAAGTTGGAGACCAGCAGGGCGTACAGCGTCAGCGAGACCGCGACCGCGCCGTCCACCAGCACGCTGAGGGTGCGGCGGATGCGGATGCCGACGGCCTGGAGGGCGAGGCCGGCGCTGTAGGCGGTGAGGGCGTTGACCGCGATGGTGCCGACCACGAGGGAGAGCAGGAAGACGGGGTTGAACCACCCGGGCAGGATCTGCCGGAGGGCGGCCTGCGGGTCGGTCATGTCGACGGCGGTGGCACCGAGCACGCCGAGGCCGCCGACCACCACGCTGGGCAGGAAGCCGCCGAGGGCCGTCCAGCCGAGGACCGCGCGCGGGGCGGTGGTCGCGGGCAGGTAGCGGGAGAAGTCCGCGCTGGTGGTGTACGAGAGCGGGCCGGAGGCGATCAGGGTGAGGCCGGCCAGGGCGGCCGCCCAGAGCCGTCCGCCGGTGAGCGGTTCGGGCTGGCTCCAGGCGAGGTCGGCGTGGGTGACGATCGCGTAGCCGACCACCGCGAAAGCCGCCGTGAGGCCGAGGGTGATCGGCAGGTAGAGCCGGAGGATCACGGCGTGCCCGTACACGCTGATGGTGAGGGTCAGCACGACGATCGCGATCACGATGGTGATCTTGATCGGGGTGGTCGGGGTGATTCCCGCCTCCTCGGCGAGCGAGAAGGCGGCGACGGCGGCCGCGGCGAGGTTCAGCGCGAAGTAGCAGACCGAGATCATCCAGCCGGTGACGGCGTTGTTCACCCGGTTGCCCCGGATGCCGTACATGGCGCGGGTGATCACCTCGCTGGGCGCGCCGGCGGCCGGTCCGGAGACCGCGAGCAGGCCGGTGCCCAGCCAGAACAGGTTGCCGAGGACGACCACCGCGAAGGCCTGCCAGAGGTCGAGGCCGCTCAGGACGAGGGCGCCGCCGACCACCAGGTTGAGGTAGTTGACGCTGGCCGCGGCCCAGACCGGGAACAGTTCGCGGGCGCGCCCGCGCCGCTCGGTCTCGGGGATGTGGTCGATGCCGTGGACCTCGACCCGGCCGCCCCGTTCCTGCTGGGGCGGGGCGGCCGGGCGCGGGGGCAGGTCCGGGGAAGTGTGGGGGTGGTCCGGGAGCGTGGACGCCATTGGGGGCCCTCCGTGGGGGTGTCGTGCCCACCTGCTTGCTTATTGGTCGCACACTCAATAGCATCCGGAACATGACGTCAAGCGTTCAGCGCAAACGGGTTCGCAAGTCCCCCGAGGACCGCCGGGCGGAGATCGTCGGCGCCGCGGCCGAGGTCGCCCTCACCGAGGGACTGGAGTGCATCACCCTGCGCCGGATCGCCGAGCAACTCGACGTCCGGCCCGGCCTGATCAGCCACTACTTCCCCGCCGTCGAGGACCTCGTCGCCGAGGCCTTCGGCAGCGCCGCCACCGCGGAGCTGGAGGCACTGCTGCCCACCGAGCCGCCGGACGGGTCCGCGCTGCGACACCTGGCCCGCTTCTTCGCCCGCACCACCGGCCCGTCCTACGACGACATGAGCCGGCTCTGGCTCAACGCCCGCCACCTCAGCCGCTACCGCCCCGTCCTGCGCGAGCGCGTGCTCGACCAGGAGAACGGCTGGCGCGGCCGGCTCGGCGGTGTCATCGCCGCCGGGGTCGAACAGGGCGAATTCCGCACCGACGACCCGGTGCTGACGGCCGTTCGGATCCTCGTCGTGATCGACGGCCTGGCCGTCCACGCCAACACCGGGCTGCGCGACCACCCGTCCTCCGTCACCCGGCTCGCCGCCGCCACCGCCGAACGCGAACTGGGCCTGTCCGACGGCACGCTGAACCCCGCGGACACCACGAGCCCGACGGACGCGCCCGCCCCCACGCCCCCCGCTCCTGCCCCGGTCGCCGAGCAGTCCTGACCGAAGCCCCCGCACCCCCGCAACCCCACCCCGCCCCCACCCGCAGCACCGCTGGAGCCGAAGTGCGCACCTCCCTGGTCCTCCTCTCCGCCCGTCTGCTCGACCCCGCCTCGGGCGGCTTCCTCCCGCAGACCGCCCTCGCCGTCGTGGACGGCCGGATCGCCGCCCTCGGCGACGACCGCACCGTCCGCGAACTCGCCGACCCCACGACGACGGTGATCGACCTGAAGGGCGCCGTGGTCACCCCCGGCCTGGTGGACGGCCACCTGCATCCGGTCACCGGCGCCGAGCTCACCCACGGCCTGGACCTCTCCGCCTGCACCGACCTGGCCGGCGTCCGCGCCGCCCTCGCCGCCGAGGCCGCGCGCCTCGCCCCCGGAGCCTGGCTGCACGCCTGGGGTCTGGACCCGAACGTCTTCGGCGACCGTCCGGTGGGGTCCGCCGCCCTCGCGTCCGTCCTGGACGGCGTCCCGGCGCTGCTCCAGCTCTTCGACGCCCACTCGATGCTCGCCAGCCCGCGCGCCCTGGAGCTGGCCGGCGTGGACGGACCGCGCAGCTTCGACCAGGCCGCCGAGGTGGTCTGCGACGCCGAGGGCCGCCCCACCGGCCTGCTGCTGGAGGACGCCGCCTGCGAGCTGGTCGAGCGCGCCGCCCCCCGGCCCACCCGCGCCGAGCGCCGCGACCGCCTCGCCGTCGCGCTGCGCGCCATGGCCGCCACCGGCCTCACCGGCGGCCACGCGATGGACGCCAACGGCGACAGCCTCGACCTCTACGCCGACCTGGACGAGGCGGGCGAGCTGCCGCTGCGGCTGCGCGTCGCCCCCTGGTGCCAGCCCGGCGTGGACGCGGACGGGCTGCGCGCGCTGATCGCGCAGCAGGACCGGGGCGGTCGGCTCTGGCGGGTGGACGGCGTCAAGCTGTTCATGGACGGCACGATCGACAACGGGACGGCCTGGCTGGAGCGCCCGGACTGCCACGGCGAGTCCACCCACGCCTTCTGGCCGGACCCGGCTCACTACACCCACGTCGTCGGGGAGCTGCACCGCGCCGGGGTCCCGACCGCCACCCACGCGATCGGCGACGCCGCGGTCCGGCACGCGCTCGACTCGATCGAGAAGGCGACGACGAGCGGGCCGGCGAACGGGGGCACGACGCCCGGGACCTCCCCCGTGCGGCACCGGATCGAGCACATCGAGACCGTTCCGGACGCGGTGGTCCGGCGGTTCGCCGAGCTGGGCGTGGTCGCCTCCATGCAACCCACCCACTGCTGCGACTTCACCCGCGCCGACCACACCGACAACTGGTCCCGCCGCCTCGGCGAGGAGCGGGCCGACCGCGCGTGGCGCTGCCGCGACCTCTGGGACGCGGGCGCCACCGTCGTCCTCGGCTCGGACTGGCCGATCGCCCCCTACCCGCCGCTGGGCGTCATGGCGGGCGCCCGCCACCGCCGCCCCACCCGCGACCTGAGCCAGGCCCCGCACAACCCCGGCCAGGCGCTCACCGCTCTGGAGTCGCTGCTGGCGATGACCGCCAACGCCGCCCGCGCCGCCGGTGAGGAGCAGCTGGCGGGCCGGATCGCCGTCGGCCACCGCGCCGACCTCACCGTGTTCGCCGCCGACCCGCTCACCACCCCGGCCACCGAACTGGCGGACGTCCCCGTCCTGCTGACCGTCCTGGACGGCCGTCCCACCCACCGGTCCGCCTCGCTCTGAACCGGCCGTAGCCGGCGAACGCCCGGCGGCCCCGCCGTGCACCCCCGGGCGGGGGGCACGCGGGGCCGCCCGGGCCCGCGTCCGTGTCCGTGTCCGTGTCCGTGTCCATTCGTGCTGAACCGCGCAGCCCCCGCACTCCGTTGTCTTCCGCTTCCGTTGTCCGTACGGTGGTCCCGCGCTCCGACCCGCCCCGCCGGGAGCGCCGGACCTCCCGGGGGTTGTCCCCCCGCCGGATCCGGTGGTGTTCCCCAGCGCGTCGCCGCCCCTCGGTGATCGACGATTCGTTGGCCGGCATTCGTCGGCGAACCGTTCGCACCCATCGAACCGGCTGCCCGAACCGTCGAATTGACGGATCGGCGTGCCGGCGGATCGATGGTTCGAGGAACCGAGGAGCAGCCCGACATGACCGCACGCAGCGAGGAGCGCGGCAAGCGCATCGACCGACGCGCCCTGCTGACCGCCACCGCGGCCGCCGTGACCGCCACCCTGCTCGCCCCCGCGGCCCGCGCGGACCAGTCGACGAGCGCCGACCAGCCGGAGACGGCGAACCGGACTGACCGTCAGACCTCCACCGTGGTACGCGAACTGGGTGCGCTCGCCCACCCGTTGCGGTCCACCGAACCCGCCGGCCGGACCACCGACCTGCGGCCGCTGGGCACGATGATCGGCGACGCCACGGTGGTGGGGCTCGGCGAGGCCACGCACGGCGCGCACGAGTTCTTCACCTTGAAGCAGCGGGTGCTGCGCCACCTGGTCGAGGAGAAGGGGTTCACCACCTTCGCCCTGGAGACGAGCTGGTCCAGCGGCCTGCGGATCGACGACTACGTCCAGGGCCGCACCGGCGGTGACGCCCGGCAGCTGGTGAAGGACACGATGGGCACCTCGCCCTGGGAGCGCCAGGAGTTCGCCGACCTGATCGACTGGATGCGCGACCACAACCGTGAAAACCCGCTGCGCCCGGTCCACTTCCTCGGCGACGACCTGAACTTCCCCGCGATCGGCGACCAGCTCTTCGACCGGGTGACCGCCTACGTGCGCGAGGCCGCCCCCGGGTCGCTGCCGCGGCTGGAGCAGCTGTACGCCGGCCTGCGCCCCTTCGACGACGCCATCGGCTACGTCACCACGCGGCCGCTCGCCGAGCGGCGGCAGAACGCCGTCGTGGCGCAGCGGACGCTGGAGCTGGTCACCGCCGCCGGGCGCGCGGCCGGGGCCGGGGGCAAGGAGGACGAGGCGTACGCGTGGGCGCTGCAGCACGCCCGGAGCATCGCCCTGACCTTCGCCTTCAGCGCGGTGAACCTGGAGGACACCGCCGACGTGGCCGCGATGCAGCAGCTCCGCGACCGGGCGATGACCGACAACACCCTCTGGTGGCAGCGCCGCACCGGCGGGAAGGTGCTGCTGTCCGCGCACAACGGCCATGTCGGGTACCGGAGCAGCGACCCCGAGCTCTACCCCAGGACCCAGGGCGAGTACCTGCGCGACGCCCTCGGCACGGGCTACGTCGCCATCGGTCTCACCTTCGGCCGCGGCTCGTTCCTCACCAAGGACTCCCCGTTCGCCCCCGTCTGGAAGAAGGTCACCGTTCCCCCGGCCACCGCCGGAATGAACGAGTACGTCCTCGACCGGGTGCGCCCCCGCGACTACTACGTCGACCTGCGCTCCGCCCCGCCGGCCACCCGCTCCTGGCTGGACACCGCCCGCCCGACCTACGACGCCGGGACGGTGTTCCACAGCGACCCGCTGCCGCGGCTGGCGATCGGCCCGGCCTACGACGCGCTGGTCCACCTCCACGAGACCGGCGCGGCCCGCCTCCTCTGAGCGCCGGCTCCCGGTGTCGGTGGTCGCTGCTAGCGTGCCTCTCCGTCAGCACGGGTACGCGGGACGACGGACCGCACCATCGACGGGGAGGCACCAGCACGTGCGGGAAGTGACGCGTCACATTGTGGTCCAGCAGCGGATCCGCGACGCCCTGGGGGACGTCCGCGGCCGGGCGCTCGGCCACTGGTACGACCTTGAGGACAAGTTGACCATCGGGTCGGTCCGCGCGATGGGCGAGGAGCTGCTCGACCACGTCGCCGCCCTCTCCCTGGAGGACGGGGACCTCACCGGAGCCGACGCCCGCGCGGCCCTGTGGACGGCGGCCGAGTGCGCCCTCGGCGTGCTCCAGCTCGGCTGCTTCCCCCGGGGCGACTTCGACGTCCCCTTCCCGTACATCGGCAGGACGCTGGACAGCGAGGACGTCCGCTTCGGTCCGGTCGTGGACTTCGCGCCCACGGCCGCGACCTGGGTGGAGGCCTTCGCGATGTGCCTGATCGGCGGTCTGCTGCCGCACCGCGACCGCATGCTCGGCCCGCTGCTCGTCGAGGACTACGCGCCCGCGGTCCGGGACGGCCTGCCCCACTCGGACCTGACGTCCGTCTCCGAGCCCGCGGACCTGGCCGGGATGACGGCCCTCTGCTTGTACCTCTTCGTCGTGGAGACGGAGCGGCCGCCGTGGATCGCCCCCGGTCCCGTCCCGCTGCGCAAGCCGGACGCCGACGAGCGCGCGGCCGCCGCCCGGGGCCTGGACGCCGCGGCCGGGGCGGCGCCCGGCGGGCTGAGCCCGGACCAGCGGCTGCTGCGGGTCCTGCTGGACGACGACCGGGCCGCCTTCGAGGAGGCACTCGCCGCCCGCCTCGCCCTCCACCGCGACAGCACGCCCGCGACGGCCCGGCCCCGCACCCTGCTCCCGGTCGTCCCGATCGCCCTCGCCGCCCTCGCGGTCCAGGCGCACGGGTGGGAGCTGGGCATATCCTCCGGCTACCTCCCGGCGACGCTGGTCGGCGCGGGCTGACCGCTCCTCGGATCGGCCGGCCCGCACCGGCCCCGCCGACCCCGACAACCCGCACCGGCCCGCACCGGCCCGCACCGGCCCCGCGGCGCCGCTCAGCCCGCGAACCGCCCGTCCCGTGCCACCACCCGGCCCGCGCGGACCACCAGTTCGGGCCTCGGCAGGTCGATCACCACCTGCGGCAGGCACTCGCCCGTCACCAGCATGAAGTCGGCGGGCGAGCCGGCCGCCAGGGTGGCGGCCGGCAGGTCCAGCAGTTCGGCGCCGCCGTCGGCCGCCAGCGCGAAGCAGTCGGCCAGCTGCTCGTCGGTGCGGGCGTCGGTGGTCCAGCCGAGCAGGTGGGCGCGGTGCAGCATGTCGGCGTTGCCGTACGGGCTCCACGAGTCGCGCACGCCGTCCGAGCCGAGCCCGACCCGCACCCCGTGCGCCCGCAGCTCGCGGAACGGCAGCACCTGGTGGGCCGAGGGCGCCACGGTGGTGAGGCCGACGCCGGATTCGGCCAGCTCGGCGGCGAGGTCGGCGAGCGGGGCGCCGGTCAGTTCGGGGACGCAGAAGGCGTGGCTGACGACCACCCGTCCGGCCAGTCCGGCCGCCCTGGTCCGCGCGGCGATGTCGCGCAGCGGGCCGAGACCGCGCTCGCCCCGGTCGTGCAGGTGGATGTCGAGGCGCAGTCCGTGCTGTTCGGCCAGGCCGAACAGCAGCTCCAGCTGGGCGGGCCCCTCACCGTCGCCGCCCTCGGCCGGGGTGGCGTCGAAGCCCGCCGGGTCGATGCCGCCGACGGCGTCGACCAGTCCGCTCGCCGCCGCCTCCGCGAGCAGCGCGCCCGCGCCGGGCGTCCGCCGGACGCCGTGCTGCGGGAAGGCCACCAGCTGGACGTCCAGCGCGCCGGCCAGCCGCTCGCGCACCTCGGCGAGCCCGGTCACCCCGGCCAGGCCGTACGCGGGCGCCACGTCCACGTGGGCCCGCACGGCGCGGGTGCCGCGCGCCACGGCGTGGCTCAGCAGCCGGTGGGCGCGGTCGGCGAGCGGGGTGCGCTGGTGCCGGTGGAGGTCGACGTCGCCCCGGACGTACTCGGGCAGCGAGCCCGCCGGGCGCCGGCTGTACGAGGGCTCGCCCCAGGCGGTCTTGTCGGGGTGGATGTGCGCGTCCACCAGGGTGGGCAGCGCGATCCGGCCACCGCCCTCGACCACCTCCGGCACCGCCCCGTCCGGGACCCGCTCGGCCAGCAGGCCGTCCACGGCGACCAGGTCGACGGCCCGGTCGGCGCCGTACGGGCGGACGTCCCGGAAGACGGTGACGGAAGGCGTGGTCATGGGCTGCTCGCTCTCGCTCTGGTTCCCGAGGTGGTCCGGCGCCGTGGACGGATCCTGTCCGACAGGCAAAACGTCCTACCTTTCATTCAACAGTCTGTTTATCATCTCCGGGTCCCTGTCCCCCGTCCGGAGTCGCTCACGCATGTCCACGCCACCGCCCGCCGCCACACCCAGGCCGCACCCGCTGCACGTCCTGCGGGCCACCGTCTTCGCCATCGGCGCCCTGCTCCTCCTGGTCGGGGTGGGCGTACTGCTCCACCAACCGCTGCTGATCCCGCCATTGGCCGCCAGCGCCGCGCTGGTGCACGGAGCGCCCGCGCTGCCGATCTCGCAGCCGCGCAACCTGATCGGCGGCCAGCTGATGTCGGCCCTGATCGGCTTCGCCACCCTGGCCGTCACCGGCAGCACCACCTGGGGCGCGGCCGTGGCCGCCGGGCTCTCGCTGGGCGCGATGATGCTCACCCACCTCTCGCACTCCCCGGCCGCGGCCACCGCCGTGATCGTGGTCCTGCAGGCCCCGCACCCCGCGCCCTTCCTCCCGCTGCTCGTCCTGGCCACCGTGCTGCTGGTCGTCATCGGCCTGCTGCCCGGCAGGATCGGCAGGCACCCGGTCCGCTACCCGGTGTCCTGGTGACGGCCACGCCGAACCGACGGCCGCGACCGCGGCCACGGCCGCGGCGGGCCCTCACGACCCCAGGTACCTCAGCACCGCCAGCACCCGGCGGTGGTCGTCCGGTGCCTGCGGCAGGTCGAGCTTGGTGAAGATGCTCGCGATCCGCTTGGCCACCGTGGCCTCGGTGACCACCAGCCGGCGGGCGACGGCCGCGTTGGAACGGCCCTCCGCGATCAGCGCCAGCACCTCGCGCTCCTTGGGGCTCAGGCGCTGCAGCGGGTCGTGCCGGCGGGTCAGCAGTTGGCGGACCACCTCCGGGTCCACCACCGTCCCGCCCCCGGCCACGTCGGTGAGGGCGGCGACGAACTCCCGCACCTCGCCGATCCGGTCCTTGAGCAGGTAGCCGGTGCCCGCGCCCCGGTCGCCGGCGGAGATCAGCTCGGCGGTGTACCCCTGCGAGACGTACTGGCTGAGCACCAGGACGGGCAGCCGCGGATCCTCCTCGCGCAGCCGGCGGGCCGCGCGCAGTCCGTCGTCGGTGTTGTCCGGGGGCATCCGGACGTCGACGACCACCACGTCCGGCCGGTGCTCCCGGACCGCCTCGACCAGTGCCGGGGCGTCGCCGACGGCGGCCGCCACGGTGTGCCCGAACCGCTCCAGCAGGGAGACCAGGCCCTCCCGCAGGAGCACCGAGTCCTCCGCGACGACTAACCGAAGTGCAGGCACGGGATCTCCACTCGCAGGACGGTCGGCCCACCGGCCGGGGAACGCAGGCACAGGGTGCCGTCGATGACGGCGAGCCGGTCGCTGATGCCCAGCAGGCCCGTGCCGGCGGCCGGGTCGGCGCCGCCGGCCCCGTCGTCCCGGATCTCCAGCACCAGCCCGTCCGCCGCCGCACGGCCGTGCACCGAGGCGCGCCGGGCGCCGCTGTGCCGGACCACGTTCGCCAGCGCCTCGCAGACCACGAAGTAGGCGGCGGCCTCGACCGGGGCGGGCGGCCGCCCGGGCAGTGCGACGTCGACGTCCACCGGCACCGCCGAGCGGCCCGCGAGGTCCCGCACCGCCGGTTCCAGTCCCCGGTCGGTGAGGACCTGCGGATGGATGCCGTGGATCAGTTCGCGCAGTTCCCGCAGCGCCGTCCGCACCTCCTCCCGGGCCTCCCGGACCTGCCGGGCAGCGGCCGAGTCCTCGGGCAGGTCGAGACCGGCCAGGCCGAGCCTGACGGAGAGCGAGACCAGCCGCTGCTGGGCGCCGTCGTGCAGGTCGCGCTCGATCCGGCGCCGTTCCACCTCGTACGCGTCCACCAGTCGGGCCCGCGAGGCCACCACCCGGGTCAGCTCGTTCTCGGCGGGCTCCAGCACGGCCCGGGCGGTCACCGCCCGTACCCCCGCCCAGGCCGCCAGCGGGTAGGCCGCCACCGGGAGCAGCACGAGTCCGGCGAGCGGTCCGAGCCAGGAGGCGGTGGGGTTCGCGGTGGGCTGGAACGGGGCGGCCAGCAGGAACAGCGGGGTGCCGAGGCCCACCGCGACCAGTCCGAGGTCGATCCACCAGAGCAGCAGCAGGGAGACCAGCCCGTAGCCGAGGTCGCGCCGGGCCGCCGGCCCCCGGAACAGTTCGCGGGCACGTCCGCGCCGCCCCTCCGCCCCGCCCCGCGGCCCCGGCCCCGGACCCGGACCCGGACCCGGACCCGACGGTACAGACCCTGACGGTACCGACCCCGGCACCACCCGCCCCGACCGCACCCGCCCCGACGGCCCCGCCCCGGGCAGCACCAGCCGCAGCCGCCACCGCTCGTACCCGGTCACCGCCCGCCCCGCCAGGGCCAGCGGCGGCAGCACGACCGCCACCGCCAGGGGTCCCAGCCCGCCCCACAGCAGCACCGGCAGCGCCGCCAGCCCGGCGGCCGTCGCCCCCACCGCGGCTCCCGCGAGCAGGAAGCCCAGCGCGCGCCACGGCCACACGGAGCCGAGGAACGCCGACGGCCGCTGGGCCAGCGCCTCCAGGGTGTTGCGGACAGCGATCACCCTGCCGACCCTAGCCGCCGCCCACCGCCCGCCGCAGGGGTGCTGGCACTACCTCTGCTCTCGCCCCAACACCCCTGCGCTCCGCCACCGTTGACGGGTTGCCTGGGACCATGACGAACTCGACCGACACGGTCCTCCTGCGGGCCGTGACCAAGCAGTACGGCACCGGCGACCGCGCCGTCACCGCACTGGACGATGTGACCGTCGCCTTCCCGCGCGGCAGCTTCACCGCGGTGATGGGCCCCTCCGGCTCCGGAAAGTCGACGCTGCTGCACTGCGCGGCCGGCCTGGACCGGGTCTCCGACGGCACCGTGGTGATCGACGGCACCGAACTCGGCGGCCTGGACGAGACCCGGCTGACCCTGCTGCGCCGCGAGCGCCTCGGCTTCGTCTTCCAGTCCTTCAACCTGGTCTCCGCGCTGACCGCCGAACAGAACGTGGCCCTGCCGCTGCGGCTGGCCGGACGCCGCCCGGACCGGGCCGAACTCGCCACGGCACTCGCCGAGGTGGGGCTCGGCCACCGCGGCGGGCACCGGCCGAGCGAGCTGTCCGGCGGCGAGCAGCAGCGCGTCGCGATCGCCCGGGCGCTGATCACCCGGCCCGCCGTGCTGTTCGCCGACGAGCCGACCGGCGCCCTGGACACCCGTACCTCGCGCGAGGTCCTCACCCTGCTGCGCGGCATCGTCGACCGCCACCGGCAGACCGTGATCATGGTGACCCACGACCCGACCGCCGCCGGCTACGCCGACCGCGTCCTGCTGCTCGCCGACGGACGGATCGTGGAAGAGCTGCACGGCCGCAGCGGGGCCGCGGTCATCGCCGGCCGGATGGCCGCCCTGGAGGCCCCGGCATGCTGAGCCTCGCCACCGTCCGCGCCCGCTGGACGTCCCTCCTCGGCACCTTCGTCGCGCTCGGCCTGGGCGTGACGGTCCTGGCCATGACCGCCCTGGTGCTCACCTCGGCCGAACCGGAGGTGCCCCGACGCTACGCGGGCACCCGGGTCGTGGTGCAGAGCCCTGCCGTCGACCAGTCCGACGGCACCTTCACCCCCGGCCGGCCCTGGTCGCGGGAACGCACGCGGGAGCTGCTGCGCGCCCTGGCCGCCGTTCCGGGCGTGGACCGGGCCGTGCCGGACCGCGCCTTCTACGCCCAACCCGTGATCGACGGAAGGCCGGTGGGCGCCCCGGGCCCGGAACCGCGCGGCCGCAACTGGTCCGGCACCGCGTTCGGGCCCGAGCGGCTCGTCGCGGGCGGCCCGCCGGCCGACGAGCACCAGGTGGTACTGGACGCCTCGCTGGGCCTGGCGCCCGGCTCGCCGGTCACCCTGCTCACCGCCGCCGGGCCGGCCCGCTACACCGTGTCCGGCCTCGTCCCAGGAACTGCCCCCGGGACCGCCCCCGGGACCGTCGACCCGCCGTCCCTCTACCTGTCCGACCGCGCCGCCGAGGCGCTCGCCCCCGGGGTCCGGGTGATCGGCCTGGTCACCGCGCCGGGCGCCGACGTCCCGGCCGTCGCCGCGGCCGCGGCCTCCGCCGTGGGCGGCGACGGGACGGTGCTGCACGGCGCCGCGCTCACCGCCCTGGAGGACAGGAGCGCCGAGAAGACCCGCTGGATCGGCCTGCAGATCCTGACCGCGACGGCCGGGCTGACCGCCTTCGTCTCCGTCTTCGTGGTCGCCTCCACCTTCGCCTTCGTGATCGTCCAGCGGCGGCGCGAGTTCGGCCTGCTGCGCACCATCGGCGCCACCCCCCGTCAGATCGCGCGCACGGTGTACGCCGAGTCGCTCGGGGTGGGCGTCGCGGCCGGCGGCGCGGGCGTGCTGCTCGGCGCGCTGATGGCGCCCGCGCTGGGCGCGCTGATGGTCGAGGGCGGACTGGAGCCGGCCGGATTCACCGTACGGTTCGGGGCGCTGCCGCTGCTCGGCTCCTTCGCGCTGGGCCTGGTGGTCGCGCTGCTCGGGGTCTGGTCGGCCTCCCGCCGGGCGGCCCGGACGGCCCCGCTGGAGGCGCTGCGCGAGGCCGCCGTCGAACACCGGCCGATGACCCGCGGCCGGTGGATCGCCGGCGGGGTGTGCACCGCCCTCGGGCTCGGGCTGGTGGTGGTCGCGGCCGGCAGCGAGTCCGACAGCATGATCAACAACGCCCTTTACGCGGCCATGGCGCTGATCGTCGGGCTCATGCTGTTCGCACCCGCCGTCCTCCCGCCGATCGTCCGCGCGGTCTGCCGGCCGCTGTCCGGGCTGCGCGGCGCCACCGCCGCGGTGGCCCGGGAGAGTGCGGTGACCGCCGTCCGACGCACCGCCTCGACCGCCGCTCCGGTGCTGGTGACGGTGGGTTTCGCGGTGCTGATCGCCGGACTGTTCCAGCTGCGGGCCGGCGGCTACGCGCTGGAGGAGACCGTCCGGCAGCAGGCCACCTCGGTGGTCACCCCGCAGGGCACACCCGGGCTCTCCGACGCCGCCGTGGCCGCCGTACCGGGCGGTGCCTCGCTGCTGCCCACCCGGCTCTACGCCGGCGGCACCGACCACGTCGGCGCGGTGGGGATGAGCGAGGCCGCGTTCCGCGCGGCCCGAACCCGGATGACCGTCACCTCCGGCTCCCTGGACGGCCTGACCGGCGAGAACACCATGGTGGTCAAGGCCGGCACGGCCGCCTGGCTGGGCTGGACCACCGGCCACCGCGTCCCGGTCACCTTCGAGGACGGCAGTACCGTGGACGTCACGGTCGTCGCGGAGATCACCGACGGCTCCGCCACCGCGAGCGTGCTGCTGACCACCCGCACCGTCCGGGCGCACGACCCGTCGGCGCTCACCTCGGTCGTCCACACCGCCGGCGCCACCTCGTCGGCCGTCCTCGCCCCGCTCGGCGCCCGGGCGCTGAGCAGCGCCGAGTACGCCTCCCGCACCACCTCCGAGGACGACGCCCTGGTCCGGATCTTCCTGGTCGTCCTGATCGGCACGTCGCTCGGCTGCAGCAGCCTGGCCGTCGCCAACACCCTGCTGATGGCCACCGCCCAGCGGGCCGGGGACTTCACGGTGCTGCGGCTGTCCGGCGCGACCCGCCGTCAGGTGCTGCGGATCGTGGCCGCCGAGTCGACCCTGGTGGTCGGGATCGGTGCCGCGCTCGGCCTGCTGATCGCGGTGGTCACCCTGGCGGGCGTCCGCTCCGGCCTCTCCGCCCGGCTCGGCACCCGGGTCGACCTCGCCCTGCCCTGGTCGACCATGGCCCTCACCACCGGCCTCTGCCTGCTCCTGGCCCTGCTCGCCGGCGTGCTGCCGGCCCGGGCGGCACTGCGCCGGCCCGGCGCCCGACCGGCCGACTGACTGACTGACGACCGACTGACGGCCCACCACGCGGATCGGCTGCTCCCGGTCGTCCGTTCCGCCCGGCAGTTCGACCGGCAGCGGGCCCGGATCGTCCTGCACGGCGGCCCACCGGTCGCAGGCCGGATCCAGGAGGACCATCACCGGGACCGGCCACGACAGCCGTCAGCGGAACACGACCGGCGGCCCGGACCGGCGGCCGGTCCGGTCCGCCGGTCCGGTCGGCCCGTCCCGCCCCGCGGGTTCGGGATCAGCGCTCGGACCGGGCCCGGTCCCGCCGTTCGGGCCGGGCCCGGTCCCCCAGCTCGGCCAGCGCCTTGATGCCTTCGAGGGTGGCCGTCATGCCGGTGCGCAGCTCGTTCAGCCGGAAGTCGACGATCTTCTCCTCCAGTTCCGGCTTGGCGTCGATGACCAGGCTGGCGCCACTGCGGCCGGGGCCGATCACCACCGACTGGCGCAGCCGGGTGCCGTCGCCCTCGGGGGTCAGCTCGAAGCGCCACCGGGCCAGTGCCCCGCCGAGGTCGGACACCGGCTCGCCGTAGCGGCCGTCCGCGTCCATCACCCCCCAGGCGAAGACCCGGCGGCCGTCGGGCCCGGCCGGTCCCGTTCCGCCGGCCGGCCCGGTCAGCTCCGTCACCTCGGAGACCGTCCGCCAGTCGGGCATGCCCGCACGGGTGTTGTGCCCCTCGAAGCGGGCGCCCGGCGCGGGGCCGTCCGCTCCGTCCAGCCAGGCGACGCGGTGGAGTTCCGGACTGAGCCGGGCGGGCAGGCCGATGTCCGTCACCAGCTCCCACACCCGCTCCACCGGCGCCCCGACGAACACCTCGCACCGCGTACCCGGACCATCGGCGTACCGCATGCCCGTTCCCCCTCCCGTCGTACGTCACCGCGCACATCGTGAACGCGCGCACCGTGACCGTGCGCATCACCATGAACGGCAACCTGACCATCGATGTGCACACCGGCGCGCACATCGCCTTGCGCGGATGCGGGTCGACACCCGCCCGTGCCCCCGCCACGGCGTCCGGAACGCCGGCGAGGACAGCGGGCGGGTTGCCGCCCTGGGCCCTGGATCGATGATCGATCCCGCGGAACATCCAAGTCAATCCGCCGATTTACTGGGATACCCCCAAGCGATACCTTGGGTCCCCATGACCATCGACGACCTCCGCGTCTTCGCCGCGGTCTGCCGGGCCGGCTCGCTCAGCGCCGTCGCCCGCGACCTGAACCGCACCCAGTCCGCCGTCAGCCAGCACGTGAAGCGGCTCGAACGGGAGGTCGGCCTCGCCCTGATCGAGCGCCACCCGCGCGGGGTCGTCCCGACCAGGGCGGGGAGCCTGCTGCGCGCGGCGGTCGGCACCGGGCTCGGCAGCATCGACCAGGCGCTGCACCGGATCGCCGAACTCGCGCGCGGCGAGGGCGGATCCGTACGGATCACCACCGGGGCCACCAGCATCCGGCACTTCATGTCCGCGGCCGTGGTGGACTTCCGGCGGCGCTTTCCCCAGGTCAGTCTGGAGTTCCAGACGGAGGTCTCCAGTCGCAGCTGCCTGGAGTCGCTCAACGCCGGCCGGGCCGACCTCGCCTGGATCACCCTCGGCGTCCCGGCCCGGGGCATCGACCAGCGGCCGGTGGTCGACCTGCCCTGGGTGCTCGCGGTCGCGGCGGGCGACCCGCTCGCCGGCCGGGCCCGGATCTCGCCCGCCGACCTCCAGGACACCCGGCTGATCGGGCTGCCGCAGAACTCCGTCTCCCGCTCCCAGGTCGAGGCCTGGCTCGGCAAGTCGGGTGTCCGGCCGGTCTTCGACACCAGCGTCGCGGACTGGGACACCGCGATCCTGCTCGCCGAACTCGGCCTCGGCCACGCCGTCGTCCCCGCGCTCCCGCAGTGGCAGGGTCCCGGCCACCCCGGCCTGCGGCTGCTCCCGCTGCCCGACCTGCCCGCCCTCACCGCGGGCTGGGCCGTCCGGGACTGGGAGAACCTCGGCCCGCTCGCCCGCGCCTTCGCGGACACCGTCGCCGCCCACTGCGGCCGCGGAACCCCGCCGGCCGTCGGACCGGGGAGGGACTGACCCGGCGACCGGCCGCCGCTACCCCTCGTCCTGCCGGGCGGTCCAGTCCCCTGCCGACAGGACGCCTCCGTCCGGCATCCACACCCTGTCCCGGGAGGTCGCCGTCCGCAGCGGGGCGAAGTCTTCCGGCAGGACGTCCAGCAGGCTGCGCACGCGGTCCCCGCCCCGCACGGCGAGCGCCGCCTCGCAGCGCAACTGCCTCGGCAGCTCCGGCCGGTGGGTCAGCCCGTGCCACAGCGCCGGCCGCAGCCAGTGCCGTCCCTGCGGATCCGCATGGGCCCGCACCCACGCCCGGCCCAACCGCTGGGAGAGGCCGAGCCCTTCCGCCCGTTCCTGCAACCTCAGGAGGGTGGGGGTGTCGATCACCTTGACCTCGCCGGGGAGGTCCTCGTACCGGTCCATGGCTCCATGATGCCCGGCGCCGCCGTACGGGGCGCCGGGCGAGTGCCGCACGAAACTCCGTGGCCGCAGAAGCTCCGTGGCCGCAGCGGCTCAGCGGCCGTAGAAGGAGTGGCCGCGCCCGATCTCCGCGAAACCCCGGCGGCCGTACCACGCGCGCGGCCAGTCCGCCGCGTCCGCGAGCAGGAACAGCCGGGGGATGCCGGCTTCGGCCGCCAGCGCCAGGCCGGTCGCCAGCAGGGTGTCGCCGTGCCCCGCGCCGCGGTGCCGCGAGCCGGTCACCAGGTCCTCCAACTGGGCGAGCCCGGCGGACGGTTCGAGATAGAGGTCGCTCCAGGCCGCGACCTCGCCGGTCGGCATCCGCGCAGCCAGGAAGTGCACCCGCCCGGCACCGCGCAGCCGGGCGGCGCGGCGGTCGGTGAGCTGCCGGGCGAGCTCCTCGTCCTCGATCCATTCCCGCTGCTGACGCAGCACCGCCTCCCGCACCTCGTCCAACTCCACAGGGTGCGCGGCCGGTTCGGGATGCGTGCAGCCGTCCGTCGAGCGGGTGAGGATCACCTCGCCCTGCCGCTCCCACCCCGCTGCCGCCAGTACCGGGGCCGCTCGCCCGCCCGACTCCTGGTCCAGCACGGTGACGCGGTACCGGTCGCGCGGCCCCAGCCACCGGGCGGCCAGCCCGGGCAGCGCCGCCGGGTAGGTTCCCGGCCCCTCGACGATCAGTTGGTTGTGCTCCTCGGAGCGTCCGTACTCGGCGTTCCGGACAGCGAACACTCCGGGAAACTCCGGTAGTTCGATGACCTCCTGCGCCTGGCGGCGGGCGAAGGCGGCACGGAAGGCGGTCACGCGGGCGAGGAGATCCGACATTCCGTCATGATCGGCCCTCGACCGCCACCGGACAACGGATTTCCCGCACCCGCCTCAGGAGGCCGCGCCGGAGGACGAGCGGTCCAGGAAGCGCCGGATGCCGTCCCGGACGCCGTCGGTCGGCACGGTCGCCGCGAAGGCCGCCGCCTCCACCGCGAGGCCCTCGTCGATCGGCAGGTTGATGCCCCGGGTCACGGCCCGCAGGCAGGCGGCCACGGCGGTCGGCGCGTGCCGGACGATCCGCTCGGCCAAGTGCCGTGCGGTGTCCATCAGTTCACCGGCCGGGACGACCGAGTTGACCAGGCCGATCTCGGCGGCGCGGGCGGCCGGGATCGGGTCGCCGGTGAGGATCAGCTCCAGGCCGCGCTTGCGGCCGACGTGCCGCGGCAGCCGCTGCGATCCGCCGAAGGGCGGCGGGAAGCCGAGCGAGATCTCGGGCTTGGCGAAGCTCGCGTGCGCGGCCGCGACGGCCAGCGGGGCCGCCTCGGTGATCTCGCAACCACCGCCGTAGGCCAGGCCGTTGACGGCCACGACGACCGGCTTGGGGAACTCCTCGATCCGCCGGGTGAGGGTGTGCCCGCGCCGGACGAACTCGCGCAGCGCCCGCTCGGGCCCGCCGGCGACGCTGGCCGCCAGGGACGGGATGTCGGCCCCCGCGCTGAACGCCCGCTCGCCGGCGCCGGTGAGGATCACGGCGCGGACGGTGTCGTCGGCGTCGATCCGGTCGAGTTCGGCGAGCAGCGCGTCGATCGTCGGGTAGTCGAGGGCGTTGAGCTTCTCCTCCCGGTCGATGGTGAGGGTGACGAGGTGCCGGTCCCGCTCGCTGCGGATGGTCATGGGCGCGTGCTCCGTTCCTGGCCTCGCTGCTGGATGTGACGAGGCTAGGAACTCCCGGCCAGGACAATCCACTTATTGTCCTGGATACACTCGGGCACCCACCCGTGCGCACCCGTGCACGCCCGTGCCTCCACTCCCGGGAACGGCAGGTGACCCGTGCGACCGCCCTCCTACAAGGCCATCGTCGACGAGTACGCGACCGCCATCCGCTCCGGCGCGCTCCCGGCCGGCGCACGGTTGCCGACCCACCGCACCCTCGCCCGCGAACGGCGGATCGCCCTCGCCACCGCCACCCGGGTCTACGCCGAACTGGCCGCCGCCGGACTGGTGGTGGGCGAGCAGGGCCGCGGCACCTTCGTCCGGCTGCGCGCCGGCTACGACGGCCTCGAACCCTCCCGCGCCCTCCCGGTGCCCCGGGTGGCCGACCTCTCCTTCAACCAGCCGCTCACCCCCGGGCAGGGCGACCGGCTGCGGCAGGCCCTGCGCGCGCTCGCCTCCTCCGGCGACGCCGAAGCCCTGCTGCGCCAGCATCCGCCGGGCGGCCACCGGCACGACCGGGCCGCGGTGGCCACCCATCTGCTGGACCGCGGGATCGACACCGCACCCGGGAACGTCCTGCTCACCAGCGGGGCGCAGCAGGCCCTGGACTGCGTCCTGCGGACGCTCACCCGCCCCGGCGACGTCCTCGCCGTGGACGCCCTCGGCTACCCGGGCATCAAGCTGCTCGCCACCGCCCACGGGCTGGACCTGGCGCCCGTCCCGGTCACCGCCGCGGGCCCGGACCTCGACGCGCTCGACCGGCTCTGCCGCGCCCGGCCGGTGCGGGCGGTGTACACCCAGCCGACCGTCCACAACCCGCTCGGCTGGGTGCTCGGCCCGGAACAGCGCGAGCGCCTCGTCCGGCTCGCCGCCGACCACGGCTTCACCCTGATCGAGGACGGCACCTACGCCTTCCTGGAGGCCGCGCCGCCGCCACCCCTGCACGCCCTCGCCCCCGAGCGCACCTGCTATCTGGCCGGTCTCTCCAAGAGCGTGGCACCGGGCCTGCGGTTCGGCTTCGCCGTCCTGCCCGGCCACCTGCTCCGGGCCGCCACCACCGCCCTGCGCACGGCGGCCTGGGGTGCCCCGGGCCTGATCACCGCCCTCGCCACCGGCTGGCTCGCCGACGGTACGGTCGCCCGCCTGGAACGGGAACGCCGCGCGGACGCCGCCGCCCGCCAGGCCGTCGCCCGCACCGCCCTGGCCGGCCTGACCACCACCGCGCACCCCACCTCCTACATCCTCTGGCTCACCCTCGAACCCCATCAGCGCCCCGACCACGCGGCCGCCGCCCTGGCCGCCGAGGGCATCCTGGTCTCCACCGCCGACGCCTTCGCCACCACTCCCCACCACCCCAACGCCCTGCGCCTGGCCCTCGCCACACCTCCGCTCCCCGTCCTCCCCACCGCCCTCACCCGCCTCCGCACCACCCTCGACGCCATCGCCCCCTGACCGACTCCCCCCCGCCCCCACCACGCCGCACCACGAGCCGACGTGCCCGACGTCCCGCTCCCGCTTCTCCCTACTCCGCGCCCTCGACCGACCCGCGGGCGAAGCGGGCGCTCCACTCGGCGAGCAGGCTCCGCAGCGCGTCCGGGGCGAGCACCCGGAACTCGGCGCCGAGCGAGCCCAGGGCCATGGCGGGCCAGTCGAGCGAGTCGGCGGTCATCCGCAGCCGGCAGCGGTCCGGGGTGACGGGTTCCACGGTGGCCCAGCGGCCGACCCTGGCCCGGACGTGCTCCGCCGGCGACTCGATCAGGGCCTCCACCACGTGCGGCCTGGGTATGCCGTTGAGGCCCGCGCGGACGAACTCGGCCGCGTCCGCGGCCGGGAGGGTGCGCGGGGCGAAGCGGGCGCCGCTGCCGGAGGGGGCGGTGAGCCGGTCGAGGCGGAAGGTGCGCCAGTCGGCCCGGTCGAGGTCGTACGCGACCAGGTACCAGCGGCGGTTCAGGCAGACCAGCCGGTGCGGTTCGACGTGCCGTTGCGTGCCGCGCCCGTCGGCGGCCGTGTACGAGAACCGCACCCGCTCGTCGTCCCGGCAGGCGAGCGCCACCACCGTCAGGATGTCCGGGTCGACGCCCGCGCCCGGCGGCGTCCCCCAGTCCACCGGGACGGTCACCGCGCGCAGCGCCTCCACCCGCCGTCGCAGCCGGGCGGGCATCACCTGGACGACCTTCGCCAGCACCCGCACCGAGGCCTCGGCGACCCCCTCCACCGGGCTCTCGGCCGCCGCCTGCAGCCCGACCGCGAGGGCCACCGCCTCCTCGTCGTCGATCACCAGCGGCGGCAGCGCCGCGCCCGCCGCCAGCTGGTAGCCGCCGTCGACGCCGCGCTGCGCCTCGACGGGGTAGCCGAGTTCGCGCAGCCGGTCGATGTCGCGGCGCAGGGTGCGGACGGAGACGCCGAGCCGGTCGGCCAGTTCGTCGCCCGGCCAGTACCGGTGGGTCTGGAGCAGGGAGAGCAGTCGAAGCGTCCGGGTGCTGGTGTTCGCCATGCGTCGATTCTCCCCGGGATTCAGGACAGGAAGTGGCCGCAATGGTCCGTAGCGTTGTTCTTGTCCGAGGGAGCAGGACCCGAACGAAAGGCCTTGACGATGACCACGACCTCCACCGCCCAGAACCTGACCGGCGAGCGCGCCGACCTCCTGGCGGCCCTGGAGCAGCAGCGGCACTTCCTGCGCTTCACCACCCGCGACCTCACCGACGAGCAGGCCGGCCTGCGGACCTGTGCGAGCGAGCTCTGTCTGGGCGGCCTGATCAAGCACGTGACCAGCGTCGAGCGGCTCTGGGCGGAGTTCATCGTGCAGGGCCCGTCCGCGATGCCCGACTTCACCAAGTGGACGGAGGAGGACCTCGCCCGCCGCGCGGACGAGTTCCGGATGCTGCCCGGCGAGACGCTGGCCGGCGTCCTCGCGGACTACGCCGAGGTGGCCGGCCGCACCGACGAGCTGGTGGCGGTCCTCCCCGACCTGGACGCCACCCAGCCGCTGCCGAAGGCCCCCTGGTTCGAGGGGGACGCCCGGTGGTCGGCCCGCCGGGTGCTGCTGCACGTCGCCAACGAGACCGCCCAGCACGCCGGTCACGCCGACATCATCCGGGAGTCGCTGGACGGTGCGAAGAGCATGGGCTGAGCCCGGCCCGCGGCAGGGCGGCGGGGCCCTCGGCGACATCCGAACCCGACGGGCCCCGCCGCCGTCCTCAGGCCCGCCCGACGAAGGTGAACCCGGCCCCGTCGACCACGCCGCGGACCAGCGCCTCGTCCAGCGGCTGCGCGGAGGCCACGGTGACCCGGCCGCTCGGAGCGTCGGCACTGACGTCGGTGACGCCGGGCAGGACGGCGAGCCCGGCGCTGACCGTCTTCTCGCAGTGGCCGCAGCTCATGCCGTCGACGGCGAATACGGCGGTGGTGGACATGACGGCGCCTCCGATGGCGTTCCGGACGGGCGGGCTCGACCCGGGCGGATCGAACCCGACGCGTCGACTCCGACGAACCGACCCGGACGGGTCGACCCGCCCGCCCTACGACACCCGATTCCGACGCCGCCGCCCAGGGACACGCCGCCCGGGTGACACCATCGAGCGGTTCCGGGAACCGCCCGGGCCTCCCGTCCGACTGGGCCGTGCCGTGGCGCGCGCCACGTCCTGAACCGCCGCCGCGCCCCGTCCCGTTCCTCCAGGTACCACCCTTTCGCACGACCGGGCGACGGCCCGGCCGACGATCGGCGGCCGCGGCCCGCCGATCCCGTCCTGGAGCACCTCCGCCATGTCCACCCTGGCCCCGATCCACGACCGACCGGACACCACCGCCCTCCCGGTGACCCACGGCGCCCTGCGCGGCGAGTCCGCCCGCCTCACCGAGGCCTGTCGCGCGCACCCGGACGCGGCGGGAGCGGGCCGTTGAGGGCGCTCGCGCGGCTCCGCCGCCGCAAGCCCCGGCACGGCGCCCTCGCCCTCGCGCTGGCCGCGGCGCTGACCGCCGGGCTGCTCTGGTGGCAGCCGTGGAGCGACGGGGACGGGGACCGGCTGGCGTTCACGACCGCGTCCGGCGGCTCGGACCGCTTCGGCACCGGCGAGCGCCTGTACCGCTACAAGGTGCGGGTGGAGGACGGGATCGCGGAGAGCCCGGCGCAGTTCGCGGCCGAGGTGGACGCCGTCCTGGGCGATGTCCGGCGCGGTTGGGCGGCCGGCGGCACGGTCTCGTTCCAGCGGGTGCCCGCGGACCCGGTGGACTTCACCGTCTACCTGGCCACCCCGAGGTCCACCGACCGGATCTGCGGCCAGTACGGGCTGGACACCGGCGGCTGGGTGAACTGCGGCGTCACCCACCAGGTGGTCATCAACCTCAAGCGCTGGACCGAGCTGTCCGAGTTCTACCGGGGCCGGCCCGAGCTGTACCACGCGCTCGCCGTCAACCACGAGGTCGGCCACATCCTCGGCAACGGCCACGTCGACTGCCCCGGCCCGGGCGCCCCGGCGCCGGTGATGATGCAGCAGATCAAGGGGCTGCACGGCTGCGTCCCCAACGGCCTGCCGTACTCGGACTCCGGCACCCTGCTCACCGGCCCGCCCGTCCAGGCCCCCACGAACGCGCCGTGACCCGCCCGCGCCCGACCCCCGTACCGGGTCCGCGCCCGGAACACGGATAATCCTGGTCGGACCGGACGCCCCCGCACCGCGCGACCGCTCCCGCCCGTGTCCGCTGCCGGTCCCGGTGCTGTCCGCGGTCGGTGCCGGTGGAGGAGAAGCGTTGAACGGTGTGCCCGGCGGGGAGATCCTGGACTGGCCGGTGCTGCTGGAGGCCGCCGAGGCGGCCGCCCGGGCGACCGCGGGCCGGGGCCGGGTGGCGGACTACATCCCGGCCCTCGCCACCGCCGACCCGGAGGCCTTCGGCATGGCCGTCGCCACCGTCGACGGGGAGCTGCACGGCGTCGGTCAGTGGGAGCGGCCGTTCTCCGTCCAGAGCGTCTCGAAGCTGTTCTCGCTCGCCCTCGCGGTGGCGTACGGCGGCGACGCGCTCTGGCAGGGCGTCGGCCGCGAGCCGTCCGGCAACCCGTTCAACTCCCTGGTGCAGCTGGAGACCGAGCACGGCATCCCGCGCAACCCGTTCATCAACGCGGGCGCCCTGGTGGTCACCGACCGCCTCCAGACCATGACCGGCGACGCCTCGGGCGCGGTACGGGAGTTCCTGCGCCGCGAGTCCGGCAACCCGCTGCTCGACACCGACCCGGTGGTCGCCGCCTCGGAGGCCGAACACGGCCACCGCAACGCCGCGCTGGCCCACTTCATCGCCAGCCACGGCAACCTGCAGAACCCGGTCGAGACCGTGCTGGAGCACTACTACGCCCACTGCGCCGTGGCCACCAGCTGCCGCGACCTGGTGCTGGCCGGTTCCTTCCTCGCCCGCTACGGCGTGCGTGCCGACGGCACCCGGCTGATGTCCCGCAGCGAGACCAAGCGGATCAACGCCGTCCTGCTCACCTGCGGCACCTACGACGCGGCCGGCGAGTTCGCCTTCCGCGTGGGCCTGCCGGGCAAGAGCGGCGTCGGCGGCGGCATCCTCGCCATACTCCCCGGCCGCGCCGCCGTCTGCGCCTGGGGCCCGCGCCTGGACCAGGCCGGCAACTCCGTCGCCGCGGTGGCCGCCCTGGACACCCTGACCACCCTGTCCGGGTGCTCGGTGTTCTGAAAGCACGCAATCCGAAAGCACGCAAGGAGGGAACGCGGGCCCCGGCCGTCCGCACAGCGACCGGGACCCGCGGGTCCGGTGCGAGCGCCCCGCTCCCGGGGCGCTCGCCGCGAGGGGCCCTACTCCACCGTCACGCTCTTCGCCAGGTTGCGCGGCTTGTCCACGTCGCGGCCGAGGGCGACGGCGGCGTGGTAGGCCAGCAGCTGGAGCGGGATGTTGAGCAGCAGCGGGTCCAGTTCGGGCTCGCTCTTGGGCACCAGGATGCAGTGGTCCGCGAGCTTCTCCTCCGGCCGCCGGTGGGCGACGGCGATGATCCGCCCGGAGCGGGCCTTGATCTCGCCGAGCGTGGTCAGGTTCTTGTCCAGCAGCTCGTCGTCCGGAACCAGTGCCACGGTGGGCAGTTCGGGGCTGATCAGCGCCAGCGGGCCGTGCTTGAGCTCGCTCGCCGGGTAGGCCTCGGCGTGGACGTAGGAGATCTCCTTGAGCTTCTGCGCGCCCTCGCGGGCCACCGGGAAGCCGCGCACCCGGCCGATGAACATCATGCCGGTGGAGTCGGCGTACTCGGCGGCGAGCCGGGCGATGGCCTCGCTCTGCTCCAGCACCTCGCGGATCTGGTCCGGCAGCGCCTGGAGCGCCGAAACGATCCGGCGCCCGTCGGCGGGCGACAGGTCGTGGATGCGGCCGAAGTGCAGGGCGAGCAGCGCGAAGGCGACCACGGTGGAGGTGAACGCCTTGGTGGAGGCGACCGAGACCTCCGGACCGGCGTGCAGGTAGATACCGCCGTCACACTCTCGGGCGATAGCACTGCCCACGGTGTTGACGACGCCGAGCACCCGCCCGCCCTTGCGCTTGACCTCCTGGACGGCGGCCAGCGTGTCGTAGGTCTCGCCGGACTGGCTGACCGCCACGTACAGGGTGTCCGCCTCGATCACCGGGTTCCGGTAGCGGAACTCCGAGGCCGGCTCGCTGTGCGCGGGGATCCGGGCCAGCTCCTCGATCAGCTGCGCGCCCATCTCGCCCGCATAGTAGGCCGATCCGCAGCCGAGGATCTTCACCCGGCGGATCTCGCGCAGCTCCCGGGCGTCCAGGTTGAGGCCGCCGAGGTGCGCGGTGGCGAAGCGCTCGTCGAGCCGGCCGCTCAGGGTGCGCTCGACCGAGCCGGGCTGCTCGTGGATCTCCTTGAGCAGGAAGTGCTCGA
Source organism: Kitasatospora sp. NPDC048715 (assembly GCF_043198905.1). Classification (NCBI taxonomy): domain Bacteria; kingdom Bacillati; phylum Actinomycetota; class Actinomycetes; order Kitasatosporales; family Streptomycetaceae; genus Kitasatospora; species Kitasatospora sp. NPDC048715. Next base: position 357,110 of record NZ_JBICVH010000008.1, read on the forward strand.
AGCCGCCGGTGTCGTAGGAGTCGACCTCCCAGTCCACGGTGGACGGCTGGCGGTGCGTGGTGCGGGCGTCCGCGGTGAAGGTGCGGAAGCCGTCGGCCCGGACGGTGGCCAGCTCGCCGTCCTCCAGGTGGACGACCTGGCGGGTGTAGCGGACCAGCGCGGAGACGTCCGAGGCCGCGAACATCTCCTTCTCGCCGATGCCCAGCACGATCGGGCTGCCGTTGCGGGCGACCACGATCCGGTCCGGCCGCTCGCCGTCGAGCACCGCGATGCCGTAGGTGCCGACCACCCGGGCGAGCGCGGCCCGTACCGCGTCCTCCAGCTCGACGCCCTCGGCGACGTTCGCGGCGATCAGGTGGGCGAGCACCTCGGTGTCGGTCTCGGAGCGGAACACCGCGCCGTCGGCGGTGAGCTTGGCGCGCAGCTCGTCGGCGTTCTCGATGATGCCGTTGTGGACGACGGCGATCCGCTCGGCGTTGTCCAGGTGCGGGTGCGCGTTGGCGTCACTGGGGACGCCGTGGGTGGCCCAGCGGGTGTGGCCGATGCCGGTGGTGCCCTTGAACCGGGCCGGCACGGCGGCGGCCAGGTCGGCGACCCGCCCCTTCACCTTGCGGAGCTTGATCCCGCCGCTGCGCCCGGTGACGGCGACGCCGGCCGAGTCGTAGCCGCGGTACTCCAGCCGCGCCAGCCCCTCCAGCAGGAAGGGGGTCGCATCCTTGGGGCCGATGTAGGCCACGATTCCGCACATGCGTGGTCTCCTCTTCGAGGTCTTCAGAAGGTCGGGAACGACGGCTCAGCCGTAGACGATCCGCCGCAGCTGGCGGGCCGAGAGCTCCGGCGCCGAGACCCGGCGCTGCGGCAGTTCCTCGGCGAGCCGGGCGAAGATCCGCTCGTTGGTCAGTCCGCGCGCCTGGAGCTCGGTGTGGCGGCGGCGCACGTAGTCCTCGGTGCTCTCGGAGAAGTACGCCAGCACCTCCGCCACGACCCGCGCCGCCTCCCGGGGCCCGAGCGGGCTGGTCCGGGTGAGGTGGGCGAGGAGGTCTTCGTGGGGGTGGGGTGAGCTCGGCACGAGTGAGGAGCCTAGGTCGGCGGGCCCGTCTAAGCCAAAGTTTCTGCCCGAAATCGGGCAGACATTACGACTTTCAGACTGGATTCACTCCTTCTTCACATTCGACCGCCGAACGACCACCCGATCACCCCCGTTCCCGAAAGCCCCTTGAAGCGGCACCAACTCCGCACGTAGCGTGACCCCCTGAACACGAAGCGGAAGACCGGAGGCTTGCTGATGTGCGGGATCACCGGATGGGTCGCGTTCGAGCGCGACCTCACCGCCGAACGGGGTGTCCTCGACGCGATGACGGCCACCCAGGTCCGCCGCGGCCCGGACGCCGGCGGCGTCCACCTGGAGCCGCACGCCGCGCTCGGCCACCGCCGGCTCGCGGTGATCGACATCGAGGGCGGCGTCCAGCCGATGACGGCCGAGCACGACGGCCGGACGCTGGCCGTGCTCACCTACAGCGGCGAGGTCTACAACCACCGCGAACTGCGCGCCGAACTGGAGGCGGCCGGGCACCGCTTCCGCACCCGCAGCGACACCGAGGTCGTGCTGCGCGCCTACCTGGAATGGGGCGAGCACCTGGCCGAGCGGCTCAACGGCATGTTCGCCTTCGCGGTCTGGGACGTCCGGCGCGAGGAACTGCTGCTGGTCCGCGACCGGATGGGCGTCAAACCCCTGTACTACCACCGCACCCCGGACGGCGTGATCTTCGGCTCCGAGGTCAAGGCCCTGCTCGCCCACCCCGCCGTGCGCCCGGTGGTGGACCTGGACGGGCTGCGCGAACTGCTCGGCTACACCCGCACCCCCGGCCTCACCCCGTACCGGGACATCCACGAGGTCCGGCCCGGGCACGTCGTCCGGGTGCGCCGCGAGGGCCTGTCGGTCCGCCGCTACTGGGCGCTGGAGGCACGCGAGCACCGTGACAGCCTGGAGGCCACCGTCGCCACCGTCCGGGCCCTGCTGGACGACATCGTGCACCGCCAGCTGGAGGCGGACGTCCCGCTCTGCTCGCTGCTCTCCGGCGGCCTGGACTCCAGTGCCGTCACCGCCCTCGCCGCCCGGACGCTGGGCGCCGCCGGGGCCGGCCCGGTGCGCTCCTTCTCCGTCGGCTTCGCCGGGCAGAGCGAGACCTTCCACGCCAACGACGTCCGGCAGACCCAGGACGGCCCGTTCGCCCGGCTGCTCGCCGCGCACGTCGGCGCCGACCACAGCGTCGTCGAGCTGAACGCCGCCGACCTGACCGACCCGTCCCGGCGCTCCGTCGTGCTGCGCGCCCGTGACCTGCCCAACGGCGTCGGCGACATGGACACCTCGCTGCTGCTGCTCTTCCGGGGCGTGCGCCGCCACTCCACGGTCGCGCTGTCCGGCGAGTCCGCGGACGAGCTCTTCGGCGGCTACCGCTGGTTCCACGACCCGAAGACCGTCGCCGTCGAGGACTTCCCCTGGGCCCTCGGCCTCACCGGCATCGCCGGCGGCGGTGCCACCCCGCGCGAACACCTCCTGGACGCCGAACTGCTCCGCAAGCTCGACCTGGACGGCTACCGCAGGGCCCGCTACCGCGACGCGATCGCCGAGGTCCCGCACCTGCCGGCGGCGGATCCGGTGGAACGCCGGATGCGCGAGATCTCGTACCTCAACCTGACCCGCTTCGTCTGCATCCTGCTCGACCGCAAGGACCGGATGAGCATGGCCAACGGGCTGGAGGTGCGGGTGCCGTTCTGCGACCACCGGCTGGTCCAGTACGTCTTCAACGCCCCGTGGGCGATGAAGTCCTTCGACGGACGGGAGAAGAGCCTGCTGCGCGCCGCCGTCCGGGACGTGCTGCCGGACGCGGTCGCCCAGCGGCCGAAGAGCCCGTACCCGGTCACCACCGACCCGCACTACCCGGCGAAACTGCGCGCCGAACTCGCCCGGCTCGCCGCCGAGCGCACCTCCCCGGCCCTGGACCTGCTCGACCGGCGGCGCCTCGCCGACGCGCTCGCCCCGGACACCGACCCGCAGTCCGTCCGGCTGGCCGTCGACCTCGCACTGGACTTCGACGCCTGGCTGACGGACTACCAGGTGACGCTGGAGCTGTGAACGGGCGCAGCGCGGCGCCCCGACCACCGGGGCCGTGAGCGCCGGAGCCCCGGAACGGCGGCGCGAGGAGGACGCCGGAGCCCCCGAACGGCGGCACGCGGGGCACCGGGGCGCGGGTACCACCACTCGGACGGCGCAGTGACGCGCGCCCGCGCCCCCATACTCCGTCCGGGTGATTGTGAGGGGGAGCATCCCGCCGGTCCCGGCGGTCCGACCGTGCGATAGCGTCGCCGACACCTCCCGAATGGCGGGCGAATTCGCGGATTAACCGCTCATCTGCCGTCAGGATGGGAGCGAAACGTTCACCTCGATCCGCCGGGGGATCCCGTCATGCAGCCGCGAGTCTTCGCGATTCATACCGCCCTGCTCCTGGGCGTCCTGGGCCTGGGATCGGTGGCCGTCACCGACTGGTCGCCCGCGGCGTCCGGCGCGGCCCCCGCCGCCGTCGCCCCCGGGGCCCCCGCCACCGGCGCCCGGCCGGCCGCGGCCGGGCCGGCGAGCGCCACCCCGACCGGCGACCCCGCGGTGTGGACCCGCTCCACGCTGCGCAACAAGCTGATGGCCGAGATGGACGCCACCGACCCCGGCGTCGCCCTGGCCGACCTCGACAGGATCACCAAGGAGAAGCCGTACACCGTGCGCTTCTGCCACCCGATCGCGCACGAGCTCGGCCACGCGGCGGTCAAGCGCTTCAACGCCGACTTCCAGAAGGTCATCTCCTTCCCGCACGAGACCTGCGCGGCCGGCTACCTGCACGGCGCGGTCGAGGAGATGCTCAACGCCTCCGCCCAGCCCGAGACCGACCTGCTCAAGCTCTGCGCGCCCAAGAACAGCGGCCCCTGCATCCACGGCGTCGGCCACGGCACGATGTTCGTGGTCAAGCAGGACGTCGCCAAGGCCCGCGACCTGTGCAACAAGTTCCCCTCCGACCAGAACCGGATCCGCTGCTCCGAGGGCCTGTTCATGCAGCTCTTCGGCCCGGACGAGGAGGACGAGCAGGCCAAGGCCAACCTGCCCGCCGACAAGCTCGCCCAGGACCCGCTCTACCCGTGCAAGGACCAGCCGGCGCTGTTCCAGTCCGCCTGCTTCTTCTACGCCCCGACCTTCTTCCTGTCCTCGCACGACTACCCGAACCACCCCGAGATCTACGCCGAGGCCCTCAAGTGGTGCCTCAACGGCAAGGCGAGCGGCGGGGCGGTGGACTGCAGCCGCGGTGTCGGCTCGCGCACCATGAAGTACAACCTGGACCGCGAGGACTGGGCGGCCGAGCAGTGCGCCACCGCCGCCGACGGCTGGCAGCGCAAGGCCTGCGCCGAGGGCCTGGTCAGCTACTACACGGTCAACTACACCGACGGGGGCGCGGCCGGACGGCTCTGCGCCAAGATCACCAACAAGGAGATGCAGGGGTACTGCCGTTCGGCGAGCGGCCTGTCCGGCTCGCTGGACTGACGCCCCGGTCTCCCGACCGACACCCGGTCCCGGCATGAGGGCCCGCGCCGCACGGCGCGGGCCCTCATGCGTAAGATCGCCCGATCATCGCCTGATCAGGGTGCGCCAAGGACGCCGCGCCTCGCCCAGCCCGTCCCCCCGGCCTCCCTGGAGCACGCCATGACCACCGGAGACTTCCCCGGCACCGACTTCCCCGGCACCGACTTCCCCGGCACCGACCTCCCCGGCACCGACCTCCCCGGCACCGACTTCCGCCGCGCCGCCCACGCCACCGCCGACCTGGTCTCCGACTACCTCGCCGAACTGCCCGGCCGCCCGGTCTGGCAGCCCATGGACGAGACCGCCCGCCGGGCCCTGCTCGACGCCCCGCTGCCCACCGAGGGCCGCCCGCTCGACGAGCTGATCGGCGCCATCGGACGCGACGTCCTGCCGTACCCGATGGGCAACGGCAACCCGCGCTTCTTCGGCTGGGTCAACTCCGCCCCCGCCCCCGCCGGGGTGCTCGCCACCCTCGCCGCCTCCGCGATGAACCCCAGCTCGGCCGGCGGCGACCACGCCGACGTCCACCTGGAGCGCGCCGTGGTCCGCTGGACGGCCGAGCTGGTCGGCTTCCCGCACCCCGCCGGCGGCGGCCTGCTCACCTCCGGCACCTCGATGGCGACCATCGTCTGCCTCGCCGCCGCCCGCGACCGGGCCGCCCGGCGGGCCGGCCGGGACGTCCGCGAGGAGGGCCTGGCGGGCCTGCCGCCGCTGGTCGGCTACGTCACCGGCGAGACCCACTCCTGCGTCCGCAAGGCCGCCGAACTCCTCGGCCTCGGCAGCAGGCACCTGCGCACCGTGGCCTCCGGCCCCGACGGCCGGCTGGACACCGCCGACCTGCGGGCAGCCGTCGAGCGCGACCGCGCGGCCGGCCTGCTGCCCTTCCTGGTCGTCGCCTCGGCGGGCACCGTCGGCACCGGCGCGGTGGACGCGTTCGACCCGATCGCCGACCTCTGCGAGGAGCAGGGCCTCTGGCTGCACGTCGACGGCGCGTACGGCGCCTTCGGCCGGCTCGACCCGGCCATCGCCCACCGCTACGCCGGCCTGGAGCGGGCCGACTCGCTCGCCCTCGACCCGCACAAGTGGCTCGGCGTCCCGGTCGACTGCGGCTGCGCACTGGTCCGCGACGCCGAGGAGCTGCGCGGCACCTTCAGCCTCGTCCCGTCCTACCTGCGCGACGAGGCGGCCGGCGCGCTCGGCTGGTTCTCCGAGTACGGCACCGAGCAGACCCGTCCCTTCCGGGCCCTCAAGGTCTGGGCCACCATCGCCCACAAGGGCCGCGCCGGCCTCGCCCGGGACATCGCCCGGTGCACCGCGCTGGCCCGCCGGCTCGGCGAACTCGTCCAGGCCGACGAGGAGTTGGAGCTGCTCGCCGAGGTGCAGACCTCGATCGTGGCGTTCCGCCACCGCGCCCCCGGCCTGGACGAGGCCGCGCGCGACGCCCTCAACCGCGACCTCCCCGCCGCCGTCCAGCGGCGCGGCCGGGTCTTCGTCACCGGCGCCCGCCTCGGCAGCGCCGAGATGCTCCGCGCCTGCCTCCTCAACGCCGCCACGACGGAGGCCGACCTCCACCTCCTGCTCGCCGAGGTCAGGGCCGCGGCCCGCGAGCTGCTCGGGTAGGCCGCCGGACGCCGTCCGGCCTCCCGGGGCGGCCCCGCGCGTTCCTCCCGTAACAGCCCGGCGCGGACCGTAACCGGCTGGTCACGACGGATGCCCGACCGGGAAACACCGGTCGGGCACGGTGGCGGCATGGAGCATTCGAAGCCCTCTCCCCGCCGTGTCCCCGGTGCCCCCGACGCCGTCCGCGCCCCCGCCGGTCCCCGCGCCCGCCGCACCCGTCACTGGCGCCGTGACACCGTCGAACTCGCCGCCGTCTTCCTCTCCGTCACCGCCGCCGACCTGGTCGCGAAGGTCGTCGTCCACGGCCCCGAGGGCCCGGCCGTCCTCGTCGGCTCCGCCCTCGCCCTGCTCGCCGTCACCCTCCTGCACGCCTGGGTGTCCCCGCACGCCCCGCCCCCGACCACCCTCTGGCGCGTCCGCACCACCGTCCTCGCCCACACCCCCACCGCCCTCGCCGACCACCGGATCACCCTGCTCTCCCTCCACCCCCAGGAGCTCTTCCTCCGCACCGAGCACTCGGTGACCCCGGCCGTTCTGACGGCACTGCTGACCACCACCGGCCACACCCTCCAGGACGCGCCGACCCGCATCGCCTGAGCCGTCGCCTCAGTCCGGGCCAGGGTCGTTGGGGTGGGGTTCGAGCGGGGTCACCACGGCGGTCATCCACGGCCACATCGGAAGGCTGCCGAGCACCTCCGCGCGCAGTTGCGCCTCGTCCGCCGCCCGCCAGACGCCGAGGCTGCGCCGTTCGCCGACCGGGCGCCACAGCCTGGCCAGGTGGCCGGTGGCGGCCAGCTCACGGGCCCGGACGGCCTCGGCGGCGCGCCGCCGGTCGACCTCCTCCTCGGCGGTGCCCTCGGGTACGGCGGTGGTGATCTCGACCAGGAACTCCTTCACGGTCCTGCTCCCTTCTCGCCCCCACCCGCCCATCCTCGGCCCGGCACCCGCCCGCCGCCACGACCGGCCCGCCCCCGGTGGGCCGGTCGGGTGGTCGTGCCGGCGGCGGCCCGAGGAGGGCGGCCGCCGCCGGCGGCGGAATTCCGGGAGGTGTCAGCCCTGGTCGGCGGGCTGCACGACGCACACGGCGTTGCCGAGCATCGGTCCGAAGCCGCCGAGCAGCGCGCCGAGCACCTGGTGGCAGGCGGCGGCCTCCTCGGGCGTCTTGGGACCGTTGTGCTCGTTGGCGGCCGCGGCCGGCTGGGCGAGGGCGAGCGGCAGGGCGAGCAGCAGGGCGCAACAGGCCGTGGCCAGTGCGGAGTTCTTCACGGACCGGGGAGCGGACGGCGGACCGGATCGCGGAACGGACGACTGGACGGACGACTGGACGGACATCGGAAAGCCCCTTCGGTAGGGAGTCGGGATCGGCGGAAAGCCGAGCCATCCCTATCCGAAGGGGCTTCCCCGCTCACGGATCCTGGGCCGTCCGTGAGCGTGTCCACATCATCCGATCAGCGGTCCGGGAGCTCCCCGGGGACCGTCCGTTCCACCTCCCGGATCGCGGCGGCCAGCTCGCCCACCCCGTGCTCCCGCAGCACCCCGTAGTGGTCGCCGGCCAGGTCGACCACGGTGGGCGGGGCGGCCGAGTAGCCGGTGCTGCCCTCGATGAAGGAGTAGTCGTCGCCCGCGGCCTTGAAGACGGTCACCGGCGCGTCCAGCCGCCGCTCGGCGAGTTCGCGGAAGCTGTACTCGAACTCGTACGTCTCACCGACGATCCCGGTGATCCGCCGGATGAGCTCCTCGTCCAGCTCCGGCAGCATCCGGTGCACGGAGGCCACGAAGGTGGGCTCGTCCACCGTGTCGGCCAGGCAGCGCTCCAGCTCGGGGCCGCTGATCCGGCCGGTGAACACCCCGAACAGGATGGTCAGGTACCCCTGGTTCGCGTACGAGGCCTCGCGGCCCCACCGCTCGCCGTCGGCCCGGCGCACCTTCGGATTGCCCGGGCAGATCAGCAGCAGCCGCTCCACCCGCTGCCCGGCCCGCTCCAGCTGCCAGGCCGCCTCGAAGGCGACCCGGGCGCCGAAGGAGAAGCCCCACAGCGTGTACGGCCCCCGCGGCCGCACCCGGCGCAGCTCGGCGACGTCGGCGGCGGCCATCTCCCCGATGGTCGGGTACGGCGTCTCGCCCGGGTTGATGCCGTGCGCCTGGACGCCGTAGAAGGCCCGGTCCCCGCTCGCCTCCCGGCCGAGCAGCCGCAGGTTCATCGGGTAGCCGCCCAGTCCGGGCCAGCAGAACACCGCCCGGTCGGCCCCTCCCGGATGCAACCGGATCAGCCGCGAACCGGCGGCCGCTGCCCTGCCGGCGCCGTCCTCGCCGCAGGCCCGCTCGACGCGCGCGGCCAGTTCGCCCAGCCGGGGGCACTCGAAGAGCACCTGGAGCGGCAGGGCGATGCCGAACTCCCGGTTGATCCGGTGGACCAGGGCGACGGCGATCAGCGAGTTCCCGCCGGCGGCGAAGAACTCGTCCGTCACCGAGGCGTCCTCGTACCTCAGCGCCCGCCCCCAGGCCTCGGCCAGCCACCGCTCGTACCCGGTGGCCGGGGCGACGTACTCGCCGCGCACGTCGGCCGTGCGGACGGCCTCCGAGGCGGCCAGCGCCTTGAGGTCCACCTTGCCGTTCGCGGTGAGCGGCAGGGCGTCCGTCACCAGCACCCGGTTGGGCAGCATGTAGTCGGGCAGCAGGGTGGCCAGTTCGTCCTTGATGATCTCGGCCGGGCCCTTCATGTGGACGGTGTCCTCGTGCATGCCCTCGCTGCTGATCTGCTCCTCGCTCACCCTGCCGCCGAGGAAGAAGTACGACGGGCCGGGGGTGATGCCGAGGCCGGCCAGGATCTCGTCGATGCGCCGCGAAGCGGGCAGCGGGTGGCCGGACTTGGAGCTGTAGCCGGAGGACATGAAGCCCAGGGACAGGCCGTTGCGCTGGAGGCGGTGCAGCACCGCGCCGAGCGCGATGTACTCCAGCCACTCCTCCTCGGCGCGGCCGACGGCCGTGATGCCGAACGCGGCCCGGGCGTAGACGGCCTGGTTGATCGCGATCACGTGCCGGGATTCCACCACCTCGTCCGAGACGTGCGTCAACTCGCCCTCGGCGTACCGGTAGAGGCCGCCCGGCAGGCCGTCCACCCGGTCCTGGTGGGCCTGGACGTACAGCTCGGTGCGCTCGGCCCGGGCCGGGCCGCCGGCCCGGACGACCGCGAAGCCGCCCAGGTAGTGGTCCTCCTCGGCGACGTCCAGCCGGTCCTTGACGGCCGGGTCGGGGCCGAGCGGACGCACGTCCAGCCCGTACTCGGGCAGCACCTCCTCCAGGACGCCCAGCATGTGGCCGGTCTCGAACTCCAGCACCTCCCGGATGTTGTTGCGGTAGACGGGTTCGACGGCGCCGTGCTTCCCGGAGAAGTGCAGCCTCAGGTACGCCTCGGCCCGGGTTCCGGCCGGCCCGATCCGGACCAGGACGTGCTCCACCGGGTGGTAGTAGTACAGCCCGGCCGCGAGCCCGTCCAGGCCGCCGGTCTCCAGGTACAGCTGGGTCGCGTACAGCGCGCCGGGCGAGGCGTAGGCGTACTTGGGCAGCAGCCGCTCCTCACTGTGGAACTGGCCGAACCACCGCAGGACGCGGCCGAGTTCGGGCAGGCTCAGCAGCTCCGGGTCACGGCCGAAGGTGCCGGCCGGGCGCGGGGCGAGCAGCGCGGTGAGGTCGTCCCGGGTGACCGCGCCGCCGTCGTAGAAGCGGTAGGTCTTGCGGGCGAAGACCTCCCGGCGCTGGGCCGCGGTCTCCTTCCGGCCGGGCAGCTCGACCCGCTCGCGGCCCGCCAGCCGGTCCCGGTCGCGCAGGCCCGGGTCTGACAGCTGGGCCTTGACCTGGAGCTTGCTGGCCTTGGACTGGTGGTGGCCGCCGTGGACGCCCTGGTCCATCAGGACGGCCTCGCGCGGGTTGAGCTCGACGCAGGCGACCAGGTTCGGGTGCCCGGTGCGGCCGTCCCCGGTGACGACGGCGGCCGCACGGCGCACCCAGGTGTGCTCCTCGATCGCGCGGGCGATCTCGTCCAGCTCGACCCGGTACCCGCGCAGCTTGACCTGGTTGTCCACCCGGCCGGCGAACTGGAGGGTGCCGTCCGGGTTCCACCGCACGAGGTCGCCGGTGCGGTACAGCCGCTCGCCGGGGGCGAACGGGGAGCGGACGAACCGCTCCTCGGTCAGCTCCGGCCGGTTCAGGTAGCCGCGGGCCAGCTGGACGCCGCCGATGTACAGCTCGCCCACGCCGTCGGCGGCCACCGGCACCAGTTGCTCGTCGAGGACGTAGCACTCGGTGTCGGCCACCGGGCGCCCGATCGGCACCGATCCGGCGCCGTCGGCCGGATCGGCCGGGTCCACCAGGTGCGAGGTGGCGTTGATGGTGCATTCGGTCGGGCCGTACAGATTGACCAGGGCGGCCTGCGGCAGGGCCCGGCCCAGGTCGCGGGCGAGCCGCCGGGAGAGCGCCTCGCCGCCGGAGAACACCCTGGTCAGGCCGGTGCACCCGGCGAAGCCCTCGGTGTCCAGCAGCGCCCGGAGCAGGGTCGGCACGCACTGGAGCGCCGTCACCGCGTGCCGTCGGACGGCGGCGACCAGCGCCTCCGGGTCGCGGTGGAGGCCGGGGGTGCCGGCCACCACCCGGGCGCCGACCGCCGGGGCGAGGATCTCCCACTGCGCGGCGTCGAAGCTCATCGGGGTCTTCTGCAGCACGGTGACCCCGGGGTCGAGGTGGCCCGCGGAGTGCATCCAGTGCAGCTGGGAGACCACCGAGCGGTGCTCGATCATCACGCCCTTGGGCCGGCCGGTGCTGCCCGAGGTGTAGATCACATAGGCCAGCGACTCCGGTTCGACGGCCTCCGGCTCCTCCGCGTCCCGCGGCGGCGGGGCGTCCTCGACGGCGAGGACCGCCGTCCCGGCCGGGGCCAGCGCGGCCAGTCGCTCGCGCAGGTGCGCCTGGGTGAGCACGATCCTGGTGCCGCTGTCCTCGATCATGTAGCGGAGCCGGTCCTCGGGGTACTCGGGCGACAGCGGCAGGTAGCCGGCGCCGGCGTACAGCACGCCCCAGGCTCCGGCGACCAGCTCGACGGACGGCTCGACGTACAGGCCGACGCAGCCGTCCGGGCCGGCGCCCAGGCGGCGCAGCCGCTCGGCCAGCCGGCGGGCGGTCCCGACGAGCTCCTGGAAGGTGAGGCCGCCGCCGGCGCCGAGCACGGCCGGCGCGTCGGGCCGCAGGCGCGCCTGCCGGTCGAGCAGGCCGGTGAGCGCGGTGCCGGCCGGAGCGCGGCGGGCGTGCGGGACGACGGGGGTGGTGGCGGTGGTGGCGGCGGTGGTGTCGGTGGTGGTGGGGACGGACGGGGTGTCACGCATGGGAACGGCCTTCGGTACGTGGACGTACGGGGCCCGGCCTCCTGCTCACCAGGAGCACCGGGACGCAACCCACCGTCGGCCGCCCGCCGTCCCACCCGCATGAGGCACCGGCCGTGACCTGCGCCGACACCGTCCCGGCCGGGCGGCCCGCGGTCCCGGGCCGGGGCCCGCCCGGTCCCACCCCGCCGACCACGCCCCCGGGCATTCGCGCGTTCACGATCACGTAACCGAACGGAAGCGCACCGTCGGTAGCGTCGGCGGCATGAAGGCATCACGCACACGCCCCGAACGGCTCTGGCACCGGCCCTTCCGCAGGTCCGACCGCAGGTGCGCGGCGCCCGAGGGCCAGGCCACCCGGCTGCCCGCGCTCACCGGCGGACCGTACCGGACCGTCCGGCCGCACCCGCCCGCGACCCGCGCCGCCCGGACGCCGGACGCCCCGTCCCGGCTGTCCCTGCCGGACGGGACCGGGCTGCTGCTGCGCCCGGCCGGGCCGGCCGACCGGGAGGCGGCGCTGGCGATGCACGGCCGCTGCTCCCCCGTCTCGCTGCGGCAGCGCTACCACGGCCCGGTCCGCGACGCCGGCCGCTACCTGGACCACCTGCTGGACCCCCGGCACGGCCGCAGCTTCGCGGTGACCGCCCCGGACGGGCGGCTCGTCGCGCTCGGGCACCTGATGTGGGACGACGGCGAGGCCGAGCTGGCCGTCCTGGTCGAGGACGCCTGGCAGCGCCGCGGGCTGGGTCTGGCGCTGCTGCGGCGGCTGTCGGCGGCGGCCTGGTCAGCCGACGTGCGGACGGTGTACGCGGTGACCCACGGCACCAACAGCGGGCTGATCGCCGCGATGCGCCGGCTGGGCGCGCCGCTGGACTTCCGGGCCGAGGACGGCACCCTGGTGATCACCGCCACGTTGGCCGCCGGCGATCCGGCCGACTGTGCCCACCGTCCGGGCCACTGATCATTTCTTCACCAGATCCTTACCCGGGCACCTCGGGAACCCGGCGGTGCCCGTGGAGCGTCGTCAAGGAGTAGGGGCTCGGCCGGGGCCGAAGCCCCCTGGTCGCTCCGTACACCGCCCTCCTCGACGGGCCCTCAGCCGCACCCGCGAACGCGTCGCAGCAGGCGGCACGGGGTCCGGATCGTCCGGCCGGGCGACGGAGTCGGTAGGCTGACCCCCGTCCCCGCCGCCCGACGGCCCGTTATCCGGCCGCGAGCGGTGCCGCAGCAAGGAGGAACCACTGAGCATGGCAGGCACCGAATCGGAGCCCACAGGCGCACGCGACGCCTCGCTGCCGGCCCGCGCGAAGATCGCGGTGACCGCCGGGCGGGTCGCCGCCGCCGTGTCGCGCAAGGCCGGACGCGGGAGCGGCTCGGTGATCGGCGGCAAGGTCGCCCTCAGGCTCGACCCCGACCTGCTCGCCACCCTCGCCGACCACCTCGATGTCGTCCTGGTCAGCGCGACCAACGGCAAGACCACCACGACCCGCCTGATCGCCGAGGCGCTGCGCGCCGCCGGCCCGGTGGTCTCCAACGCCCTGGGCGCCAACATGCCCGCCGGCATCACCTCCGCCCTGGCCGGCGGCACGGACGCCCGCTTCGGCGTGATCGAGGTCGACGAGAAGTACCTGGCGATGGTCGCCCGCGACACCCGCCCCAAGGCGATCGCCCTGCTCAACCTCTCCCGCGACCAGCTCGACCGCGCCGCCGAGACCCGGATGATGGCCGAGAAGTGGCGTGAGGGCCTCCAGAACACCGAGGCCGTGGTCATCGCCAACGCCGACGACCCGCTGGTGACCTGGGCCGCCTCCTCCTGCAAGAAGGTGGTCTGGGTGGCCGCCGGACAGGCCTGGAAGGAGGACGCCTGGTCGTGCCCCGCCTGCGGCGGCGTGATGCAGCGCCCCGGCGACGACTGGTTCTGCCAGGACTGCGGCTTCCGCCGGCCCAACCCGCACTGGGCGCTCCAGGGCACCCACGTGATCGACCCGCAGCGCGGCGCCTGGCCGATCCAGCTCCAGCTGCCCGGCCGGGCCAACCTGGCCAACGCCACCAGCTCGGCCGCCGTCGCCGCCGTCTTCGGCGTCGCCCCGCAGGTCGCCCTGGAGCGGATGCGCTCGGTGGCCGCCGTGGCCGGCCGCTACGACGTGGTCCAGTACCAGGGCCGGGACATCCGCCTGCTGCTGGCCAAGAACCCGGCCGGCTGGCTGGAGACCTTCTCGCTGATCGACGGCCCGCCCGCCCCGGTGATCCTCTCCGTCAACGCCCTCGACGCCGACGGCACCGACACCTCCTGGCTGTGGGACGTCGACTACGAGCGCCTCGCCGGGCACCCGGTCTTCGTGATGGGCCAGCGCAAGCTGGACCTGGCCGTCCGCCTGGAGGTCGCCGGACTCCAGTTCCACGTGGTCGACACCCTGGAGCAGGCCGTCCGGATGGCCCCGCCCGGCCGGATCGAGGCCATCGCCAACTACACCGCCTTCCAGCAGCTGCGGAAGGTCGTGGCCGGCTGATGCCGCGCCCGCACACCAGTCTTTACGTGACGGAAGGCCTTCGAGGATGAGTGAGAGCAGCCTGCGCGTGGTCTGGGTCTACCCGGACCTGCTCAGCACCTACGGCGACCGGGGCAACGCCCTGGTCGTGGAGCGCCGGGCCCGCCAGCGCCACCTCAACGTGACCCGGATCGACGTCCGCTCCGACCAGGCGATCCCCACCAGCGGTGACATCTACCTGATCGGCGGCGGCGAGGACCGCCCGCAGCGCCTGGCCGCCGAGCGGCTGCGCGCCGACAGCGGCCTGGTGCGGGCCGCCGAGAACGGCGCGATCATCTTCGGCGTCTGCGCCGGCTTCCAGATCATGGGCCACGAGTTCATCAACGACCTCGGCGAGCGCGAGCCGGGCCTGGGCCTGCTCGACGTCTGGACCGCCCGCGGCGAGGGCGAGCGCTGCGTCGGCGACGTGCTCGCCGACGTCGACCCCCGGCTCGGTCTGCCGCAGCTGACCGGCTTCGAGAACCACCAGGGCGTCACGCATCTCGGCCAGGGCGTGCAGCCCTTCGCCACCGTCTCCGTCGGCCGGGGCAACGGCACCGGGGACGGCACCGAGGGCGCCTGGCGGGACACCGTGTTCGGCACCTACCTGCACGGCCCGGTGCTGGCCCGCAACCCCGCCGTGGCCGACATGCTGCTCAAGCTGGCGCTGGACGTCAACGCCCTGCCGCCGGCCGACACCACCTGGTACGACGCGCTGCGCGCCGAGCGCATCGCGGCCGCGACGCGCCCCCAGTAGTACGTCCGGTACGCCCCGGCCGGGTGCCCGCCATGCGGTCACCCGGTCCGCGGGTGGCCCCGGAAGTACCACAATGGGGCTGCCTACTGCACACCCTCCTCGGCAGCAGGCTGCAATTCCGCGCGGGGGCGCCGACGGCGCCGCTCCCGCGTCGGCTCCTGCCCGGCCGGACCAGGGGCCGTATGCTCGACTTCACGGCCGTTTTCGGGCGTTCTGTCCGGATCGGCCGGTCCTTCACCCCACGGCCACCTCCCCGCCATCGCGGCGTGGGAGCGCCCCGTTACGGTGACGGCTCGTCGTCCCAGCCTGTAGTCCGGCCGTTCCTCGGTTCTGCTCGGGAGTTGCAAAGCTAATGCGTATTGGAGTGCTGACCAGCGGCGGTGACTGCCCCGGCCTGAACGCGGTGATCCGCTCCGTGGTCCACCGGGGGGTGGTCGACCACGGCGACGAGATCATCGGGTTCGAGGACGGGTGGCGCGGATTCCTGGAGGGCCACCACCGCCCCCTGACCCTGGATTCGGTGAGCGGCATCCTGGCCCAGGGCGGCACCATCCTCGGTTCGTCCCGGGTCCAGCCGAGCCACCTGCGGGACGGCGTCGAGCGGGCCAAGCGGTACTGCTCCGACCTCGGCCTCGACGCGGTCATCCCGATCGGCGGCGAGGGCACCCTCAAGGCCGCCAAGCTGATGAGCGACGCGGGCCTGCCGATCGTCGGGGTGCCGAAGACCATCGACAACGACATCGCCGCCACCGACGTGACCTTCGGCTTCGACACCGCCGTCTCGGTGGCCACCGAGGCGCTGGACCGGCTGAAGACCACCGCCGAGTCCCACCAGCGGGTCATGGTCGTCGAGGTCATGGGCCGGCACACCGGCTGGATCGCGCTGAACGCGGGCATGGCGGCCGGCGCCCACGCCATCGTCGTCCCGGAACGCCCGTTCCACATCGACAAGCTCACCGATGTCGTCCGCGAGCGCTTCGACCGCCAGAAGAAGTTCGCCATCGTGGTCTGCGCCGAAGGCGCCAAGCCCGAGCCCGGCACCATGCACTGGGAGGAGGGCACCAAGGACATCTACGGCCACGAGCGGTTCACCGGCATCGCCACCCAGCTCTCCCGCGAACTGGAGCACCGCCTCGGCAAGGAGGCCCGCCCGGTGATCCTCGGCCACACCCAGCGCGGCGGCACCCCGACCGCCTACGACCGGGTGCTCGCCACCCGCTTCGGCTGGCACGCCGTCGAGGCCGTCCACAAGGGCGCCTTCGGGCACATCACCGCGCTGCAGGGCACCAACATCAACCTGGTGCCGCTGGCCGAGGCGGTCGCCGAACTGAAGACCGTGCCGCAGGACCGCTACCTGGAGGCCGAGACGGTCATCTGACCGCCCTCCGCCCCTCCCGAGGCCCCCGGACCGCGCCGTCCGGGGGCCTCGGCGCGTCCCGGGGACGGGCCGCCGCATCCGGCGGGCGTCCGCGGGCCCCGGCCGTTAGCGTGTCCGGCATGGAGATCCTCGCGTACGGAGTACAGGCCGACGAGCGGCCGCTGCTGGAGCAGGCCTTCGCCGGCCGGCACGGGCTGCGCTGCCTGGACGTGTTCCTCAACCGCGACACGGCCCCGCTCGCCGCCGGCTACCCCGCCGTCAGCAGCAGCGTCAACGACGTCCTCGACGCCGGTACCCTCGCCATCCTCGCCGCCGGCGGAACGAAGCTGATCGCCCAGCGCTCCACCGGCTTCAACAACATCGACCTCGACGCCGCCGCCGAACTCGGCCTCACCGTCGCCCGGGTCTCCCACTACAGCCCGTACTCAGTTGCCGAACACGCCTGGGCCCTCGCCCTCGCCGTCAACCGCCGCCTCACCCGCGCCGCCAACCGCTCCCGCGAGTTCGACTTCCGGCTCGACGGCCTGCTCGGCCGGGACATCCACGGCATGACGGTCGGCGTCATCGGCACCGGCAAGATCGGCGAATGCTTCGCCCGCATCGCCGCCGGCTTCGGCACCGAACTCCTCGGCTGGGACATCGCCCCCAACCCCGCCTGCCTCGACCTCGGCATGCACTACACCGAACTGCCCGAACTCCTCACCCGCGCCGACCTGGTGAGCCTCCACGTACCCCTGCTCCCGGCCACCCACCACCTGATCGACGGCGCCGCCCTCGCCCGGATGAAGGACGACGCCATCCTGATCAACTCCAGCCGCGGCGGCCTCGTCGACAGCGCCGCCCTCGTCGAGACCCTGCGCGCCGGACGCCTCTCCGGCGTCGGCCTCGACGTCTACGAGGAGGAGACCGGCGTCTTCTTCACCGACCGCTCCATCGAGGGCATCACCGACGACACCCTCGCCCGCCTCGTCACCTTCCCCCAGGTCCTCGTCACCAGCCACCAGGCCTACTTCACCCGCACCGCCGTCGGCCAGATCATCGACGCCACCGCCCGCAACATCGACGACCACGCCGCCGGCCGCACCAACGAGAACACCCTCGTCCCCAGGAAGTAGCCCACCGGAATCCGGAACGCGAGCTCCTCGGTCCGCAGTCGTACTCTCGTGCCCGCCGCGGGTGGTGACCCGTGTCACGGGAACCGGTGTCGCCGCTCGGACAAGGCATGACGTGAACCATCCACACTCCCGGCTCCGGGCCGGGAACCCCGAAGCGTTCCGCGACCTCTTCCGGGACCACGCCTCGTTGGTGTACCGCCACGCCGTGCGCGTGACCGGAAGCTGGGCACTCGCCGAGGACGTGGTCTCGCTGACCTTCCTCGAAGCCTGGCGCCTGCGCGGGAAACTCCGCGACGAGGGCGACAGTCCACGCCCCTGGCTCATGGGCATCGCCGTCAACGTGCTGCGCAACACGACGCGCGCCGCCCGCCGCCACGGCGCGGCCATGGCCCGCATGCCCGCGGCCGATCCGGTCCCCGACTTCGCCGACGAACTCGTCGGCCGCATGGCCGACTCCGAGCAACTCGCGGCCGCCCACAAGGCCTTGGGGCGCCTGCGGCGCTCGGAACGCGAGGTCTTCGCCCTCTGCGTCTGGTCCGGGCTCGGCTACGCGGAAGCGGCAGCCACCCTCGGCGTACCCGTCGGCACCGTACGCTCGCGCCTCTCCCGCGCCCGCACCCGACTGCGCGGACTCGCGGCCGAGGAACTGCGCGCCGCGAAGAAGAACACGGAACCGCTCCCGATCCCCGGACAAGTACAGGACAGCCGCAGCACTGCGGCCCGGCCGCACAAGGAGACGCACCGATGATCCGCAACTCGCGGCGGCGCACCGAACCGCTCGACCACGCGGAACTGGCCCGTCTGCTGCCGGCGCCGGCCGATCCCCAACTGGCGGCCAGCCGCCAGGACCTGCTCGAGGAGCACTTGATGAGCGAGATCCACCGGCCCGACCACGCCCCCGCGGCGTCCCCGGTACGGCGCCCGCTGCGCCGCACCGTCCTCTTCGCGGCGCCCGTCGCCGCGGCCGCGGCCCTGGCCGTGGTCGTCTCCCTGAGCAACTCGGCCGGCACCATTGCCTCCCCGAAGCCGGTCAAGGCCCCCGTCGTACAGATCGAGGAGGGGAGCACCGTCCAGCTCGCCTCGACGGTCCACGCGATCGCCGCCGCCGCGACGGCGCGCACCACGCCCCAGCCCGGGCCGGGCCAGTACATCTACATCAAGAGCCAGGTCTCCTTCATGGCCACCCGTCACAACGCGGACACCGGGGAGTCCGTCACCTGGGTCCAGCCGCTGCACGACCGCGAGGTGTGGAAGTCCCCCGACGGCACCAAGGGTTGGCTGGACGAGCCGGGCTACCAGGACAAGGGCGGCATCACGCTGGACACCAACGAGCCCCGCAAGCAGCTGTCCTACACGTGGCTGGCGGCCCAACCCGCCGACCCCGACGCGTTCCTGAAGTCCGTCTACTCGACGGTGAGCGGCACCCGGGACCACGACCAGCAGGCGTTCAACGAGATCGGCTCCATCATCCGCGAGCAGCTCGTCCCGTCCGGCCTCGCCGCCTCGCTCTACGAGGCCGCCGGCAAGATCCCGGGCGTCGTCGTGGTCGAGCACGCGCAGGACGCCTCCGGCCGCGACGGCATCGCGTTGGCGCGACTCGACCCCCAGACCGGCGAGCGATCGGAGTGGATCTTCGACCGGGACAGCCACCAGTACCTCGGCAGCCGTGGCGTGCAGGTCCGGGAGGTCAACGGCGTCAAGCCCGGCACCGTCGTGGAGCGCACGACCATCCTCACCCGGGCCGTCGTCGACGCGAAGAACCAGCGTCCCGGCGCCGGCCAGGCCACGGCCTGACGGTGCCACGCCGGGCGGGGCTGCCTACGCCCCTGTCGGTCAGGACCCGCTCAGGCCGAGCGCCTCGCGGTACCAGCCGGCGGCCTCCGGGAGGCGGGCCAGCGGGCCGGGGCCGGGCGGGCAGGCGGCGAGCCGCCAGATCCGTTCGCTGCGGTACCAGTGGTCGCGGGCGATCAGGCCGAACTGCCGCTCGGAGACCCGGCCGGGGGCGGCGGCCAGCAGCCGGCGGCACTCCTCCCACGGGACGGCCGGGCCGTCCGGGGCGGGCAGCAGGCCGAGGGCGGCCAGGGCGGCGATCAGGTCGCCGCCGCGGACCGGCCCGGGGTGCGAGGCGTGGTGGACGCCCGGCGGGGCGGCGTGCTCTTCCAGGGCGAGCGCGGTGATCAGCCGGGCCAGGTCGGTGCGGTCCACCAGGGAGAGCCGGGCGCTGCCGCCCTCCCAGCGGACCGGCACCCGGCGGACCAGCTCGGCCAGCGCGGGCACCACCCAGCGGTCGCCGGTGCCGGTCACCAGCCCGGGGCGCAGCACGTACCCGCCGGCCGCGAGCGCGTGGCGCTCGCCGAGCAGCCGGGTGCGGCTGGCCTCGGACACCGGGGCGGGCGGCACCTCGTCCACCTCGACGTCCGTGTGCGGGCCCTCGCCGTAGACCGCCGCCGTGGAGAGGTGGACGATCCGCCGCACCCCGGCGCGGGTGGCGGCCGCCATCAGGGCGGCGGTGCCCCGGTCGTTCACCGCCTCGCACTCCTCGGCGCCGCCGTCGACCCGGGAGGCGAGGTGCACCAGGGCCCCGGCGCCCGTGCAGAGCTCCGTGAGCGCGGCCGGGTCGGCGAGGTCGCCCGGTACCCAGGCGGTGCCGGGAGCGGCGTCCTGGGGCGGTGTGCGGGCCAGTGCCCGCACCGGGACGCCGCGCGCCGTGAGGGCCGCCAGCACGGCGGAGCCGATGAAGCCGGTCGCCCCGGTCAGTGCGACCGCGGGGCGCGCCGCGGATCCGTGTTCCGTCGCCATCTCCGAGCCTCCCTGCCGACCGGCCGGTCAGTCTAGCCAGCGGGCGCCCCCGTGGGGAGGCACCCGTACGGAGGGGGTGGGGGGATGGCCCGAGGTAAGGCCCACCTAGGCTGTAGACCAAGCAAAACGGGCGAACCGGACCCCCAGCGGGGACCACGAGGACGGAAAGCGGGACCCGCCGATGGGCGACGGAATGTCAGGCATGCACCACCACGGCGGGATGACCCGACTAGGCCCGTTCACCTTGTCCAACGTCTGGACCTGGTCGCCGGACTGGGTGTTCCTGCTCGGCGGCCTGGTCCTCCTGGGGCTGTACGCGGCGGGCGTGGTGCGGCTGTACCGGCGCGGCGACCGCTGGCCGATCGGCCGGATGGCGGGCTGGGCGATGGGTGTCGCCAGCCTGCTGCTGGTCACCTGCACCGGACTGAACGACTACGGCATGGTGCTGTTCAGCGCGCACATGATCCAGCACATGGTGCTCTCCATGCTGACGCCGATCCTGCTGCTGCTCGGCGCCCCGATCACGCTGGCGCTGCGGGCGCTGCGCCCGACCGGCAAGGGCCGTCCACGCGGGCCGCGCGAGCTGCTGGTGGCGCTGCTGCACAGCCGGTACGTCCGGATCGTCTCGCACCCGGCGTTCACCATCCCGATGTTCATCGCGAGCCTGTACGGGGTCTACTTCACCCCGTTGTTCGACTTCCTGATGCAGTACCGCCTCGGGCACATCTTCATGATGGTGCACTTCCTGCTCACCGGTCTGGCCTTCTTCTGGCCGATCATGGGCGTGGACCCGGGCCCGCACCGCCCCGGCCACGTAATGCGGATCATCGAGCTGTTCATGGGGATGCCGTTCCACGCCTTCTTCGGCGTGGCGGTGATGATGGCCGCCCACCCGCTGGTCACCACCTTCACCGTGGAGGGCGCGCCACCGGGGACGAACCTGCTGGAGGACCAGAAGCTGGCCGGCGGCATCACCTGGGCGTTCGGCGAGATCCCGACCGCGATCGTGCTGATCGCGCTGGTCTACCAGTGGATGGGCTCCGAGCAGCGGCAGGCCCGCCGCCGCGACCGCTCCGAGGAGCGCACCGGCGATGCCGAGCTGGAGGCGTACAACGCCTACCTGGCCTCCTTGCACAAGCGTGACCGGCGCCCGGGCACGGCCCCGGCCGCCCCGGTCACCGGCGCCGCCCCGGCGGCCGACGTCGGCTGAGCCCGCCGCCCGCCGCGGAACCCCTGTTCCCGGGAGCCCCCGTTCCGCCTCCGGAACGGGGGTTCCGCCGTTTCCGGGCGCCCGCGCAGCAGGGGCCCACGAGAGGCCGGAACGGCCGCGGGACAGGGGTTCCGCCGGGCCCCGGAACGGTCGTTCCGCCGCGGGCGTTCGAACGGATATGCACGTCCTGCTGTTCGTCGCCGTCCTGCTCTGCGGGTCCGCCCTGCTCTGGCCGCTCGGCTTCCTCGGCGTGGCGCTGTACCAGCGCCGTCGGCCCGCGCCGGCCGGCTCCGACTACCTGGTGGTCCTGGGCGCCGCGCTGGACGGCTGCGAGCCCGCTCCCCCGCTGGCGGCCCGGCTGGACGCCGCGCTGGAACGTTTCGCCGCCGAGGAGGCCGCCGGGTACGCCCCACTGGTCCTGGTGACCGGCGGGAAGGGCCCGCACGAGGAGTGCACCGAGGCCGCCGCGATGGCCCGCTACCTGACCGCCCGGGGCGTCCCGGCCGAGCGGATCCGACGCGAGGAGCGGGCCGTGAACACCGCCGAGAACCTGCGGTTCAGCGCCGCCCTGATGGCCGCCGAGCGCCCCGGCTACCGCTGCACGGTGGTCACCAACGGCTTCCACACCGTCCGCTCCGCGCTGGCCGCCCGCCGGGCGGGCGCCACCGCCGCCGTGCTCGGCGCGGACGGCCCGCTGGCCCACGGCCCGTACCTCCTGCTGCGCGAGGCCGTCGGCACCGCCCTCGCCCTGCTCGGCCGGGCGTGAACAGCGGTCCGGGCGTGAACACCGAACCGGCGATCCGGACGTGAACGCCGAGAGGCCCCGGGTCCGATGCGGACCCGGGGCCTCTCGTCAGCTCAGCTCGGCCGGGTTCAGCCGAGGTTGGCGAGCGCCTCGTTGAAGGTCTTGGACGGGCGCATCACGGCCGCGGCCTTGGCCGCGTCCGGCTGGTAGTAGCCGCCGAGGTCGACCGGCGAGCCCTGGACGGCGATCAGCTCGTCCACGATGGCCGACTCCTGCTCGGTCAGCGTCGCGGCCAGGCCGGCGAAGGCCTCGGCCAGCTCGGCGTCGGCGGTCTGCCCGGCCAGCTCCTGGGCCCAGTACATGGCCAGGTAGAAGTGGCTGCCGCGGTTGTCGATGCCACCGAGGCGGCGGCTCGGCGACTTGTCCTCGTTGAGGAAGGTGCCGGTGGCGCGGTCCAGGGTGTCGGCCAGCACCTGGGCGCGGGCGTTGTCGGTGGTGGTGGCCAGGTGCTCGAAGCTGGCGGCCAGCGCGAAGAACTCGCCCAGGCTGTCCCAGCGCAGGTAGTTCTCCTTGACCAGCTGCTGGACGTGCTTCGGGGCGGAGCCGCCGGCGCCGGTCTCGAAGAGGCCGCCGCCCGCCATCAGCGGGACGACCGACAGCATCTTGGCGCTGGTGCCCAGCTCCAGGATCGGGAACAGGTCGGTCAGGTAGTCGCGCAGCACGTTGCCGGTCACCGAGATGGTGTCCTCGCCGCGGCGGATGCGCTCCAGCGAGAACGTGGTGGCCTCGACCGGGGACTTGATCTCGATCTGCAGGCCGGTGGTGTCGTGCTCCGGCAGGTACTGCTTGACCTTCTCGATCAGCACCGCGTCGTGGGCGCGGTTCTCGTCCAGCCAGAACACCGCCGGGACGCCGGTGGCGCGGGCGCGGGTGACGGCCAGCTTGACCCAGTCCTGGATCGGCAGGTCCTTGGTCTGGCAGGCGCGGAAGATGTCGCCCGGCTGGACGGCCTGCTCCAGCACCACGTTGCCCTCGGCGTCGACGAGGCGGACGGTGCCCGCGGCGGCGATCTCGAAGGTCTTGTCGTGCGAGCCGTACTCCTCGGCCTTCTGGGCCATCAGGCCGACGTTCGGCACCGAGCCGATGGTCGCCGGGTCCAGGGCGCCGTGGGCGCGGCAGTCGTCGAGGACGGCCTGGTACACGCCGGAGTAGCTGCTGTCCGGCAGCACGGCGAGGGTGTCGGCCTCCTTGCCGTCCGGGCCCCACATGTGGCCGGAGGTGCGGATCATGGCCGGCATCGAGGCGTCGACGATGACGTCGCTCGGCACGTGCAGGTTGGTGATGCCCTTGTCGGAGTCGACCATGGCCAGGGCCGGGCCCTCGGCCAGCTCGGCCTCGAAGGAGGCCTTGATCTCGGCGCCCAGGTGCGGCACGTTGTCGAGGCCGGCCAGGATGCCGCCGAGGCCGTTGTTCGGGTTCAGACCGGCGGCGACCAGCACCTCGCCGTACTTGGCGAAGGTCTTCGGGAAGAAGGCGCGGACCACGTGGCCGAAGATGATCGGGTCGGAGACCTTCATCATGGTGGCCTTGAGGTGCACCGAGAACAGCACGCCCTCGGCCTTGGCGCGGGCGACCTGCGCGGCCAGGAACTCGTTCAGGGCGGCGGCCCGCATCACCGAGGCGTCGACGACCTCGCCGGCCAGCACCGGCACCTTCTCGCGCAGCACGGTGGTGGCGCCGTCCTCGCCCAGCAGCTCGATGCGCAGCGCACCGTCGGCGGCGATCACGGCGGACTTCTCGGTGGACCGGAAGTCGTTCTCACCCATGGTGGCGACGTTGGTCTTCGAGTCGGCCGTCCAGGCACCCATGCGGTGCGGGTGGGTCTTGGCGTAGTTCTTGACCGACTGCGGGGCGCGGCGGTCCGAGTTGCCCTCGCGCAGGACCGGGTTGACGGCGCTGCCCTTGACCTTGTCGTAGCGGGCGCGGACGTCCTTGTCCTCGTCGGTCTGCGGGTCGTCCGGGTAGTCCGGCAGGGCGTAGCCCTGGGCCTGCAGCTCGGCGACGGCGGCCTTGAGCTGCGGCACCGAGGCCGAGATGTTCGGCAGCTTGATGATGTTGGCGCTCGGGGTCTTGGCCAGCTCACCCAGCTCGGCCAGCGCGTCGCCGATCCGCTGCGCCTCGGTCAGACGCTCCGGGAAGCTCGCGATGATCCGCCCGGCCAGGGAGATGTCGCGGGTCTCCACGCGCACACCCGCGGTCGAGGCGTAGGCCTGGACCACCGGCAGGAACGAGTAGGTCGCCAGGGCCGGAGCCTCGTCGGTGTGCGTATAGATGATGGTCGAGTCAGTCATCGGTACTCCGCTTCACGTCTCCAACGTCTTGACGTCAAGATATCTCGTCACGGGCCTCCGGCTCCACCTCCCCCCGTTTCCGGTCGCGTTCCGGTCGCGTTCCGGTCCCGCACGGGTCCGGTCGGCGGGCGCCGCGGCGCTCGCGGCGGGGCGCTCCGGCAGCCGTGAGCGGGGCTCGGCGCAGGACTCGACGCAGGGCGCGGCGCAGGACGTGCCGGGGGCCGAACTCCACGGTGGTCCGGGTCGGCACGCACGGCAAGCGGAGCGCTCGACCGGTGGTTTGGTCCACTCGGGTGAGTCGGACGTCAGGAGTGCGTCAACGCACGACCCCATTCGGTCAACGGAGCGTCAGGACCGGCGCTCCCCGGGCCGGGCCGCCCTAGCGTCGAGGCAGTAGTTCCGGCAGGCACCACCACCCCACTCGGGAGCATCCGCATGGCCCGCGTCGTCTGGCACGTTCCGGTCACCGCCTCCGGCACCGGAAGCACCACCGCACTCCGCCTGTTCCGCCTGCGCGACGGCCGCCGCTGCGCGGTCGGATTCTCCAGCCCCGAGGCCCTCGTCGCCCTCCTCGGGCCCGACCAGGCCCACGCCGAACTCGGCGAGCCCGCCCTCCGTGACCTCACCGCCCCGCTCGGGATCGACACCCTGGTGCTGGACCCGCGGCTGGTCGCCCCCGCCGTCACCGCCCCGCCCGTCACCGCCCCGCCCGCCGCGCCGCTCACCCCGGCCCCGACCCCGACCGCCCCGACCCCGGCCCCGGCCACGGCCGCCCGGCTCCAGCGCCGGTGACCGCCCCGCTCCGACTGGTCCCGGACGGTCCGGATCCGGCGGTACGGGCCCAGCCGGCCCGCTCCCTGCACGCGATCGTCCGGATCAGCCACGGCCCCGTCCCGCTCGACTTCGACCGCCTCGCGGCGGAGTTCCCGGCCGTCCAGAGCGGCCTGGCCCTGGTCGGCGAGGCCGACCTCGAACTGCGCCTCGCCTGTACCGGCCCCGAGGAGTTACGGACGATCGCCGCCGCCCTGCACCGCGCGGGCGCCGCCAAGGTGCACATCGACCTCGTCCTGCGCGCCCTCACCCCGGCACCGGTCACCCTGCGCCCGGTGCCGTAGCGGTGCCGTGAGCGGCCCCGGTCCGGGCCGCCGGCCCGGTGCCCCGCTCCCCCGCCCGGGGGGCGGGGCGCCGGAGTGCGCTCACTCCTCCCCGGGCCGCGGATCCGGGTTGATCGCCTGGCCGTCGATGGGCTGGCCCCAGCCGTCCTCACCGGCCGCGTCGACGCAGTAGCCGCTGCCCTCGACGTGCCCGCCCGCGCTCCGGCACTGGTCCGCGGTGACGTCCCGGCGCCCGGTCGCCGCCGCCGGACCGGCGGCGGCGACCACGGCCCCGGCGGCGGTGGTGAGCAGGAGGACGGAGGCGGTCGCGGCGGCCACCCGGGCCGGGAGTGAGCTGTTCATGCGGACCACGACAGCACGCCGCCGGGCCCCCGGCGACCACAGGGCGCCCGCCCGGGTGGCCGCCCGCCCCGGCCACTCCCGCCCCGGCTACTCCCGCGCCAGCACGGCGATGGCCGCGAGCAGCAGCGCGGAGCCCGCCAGCAGGCCCACCGTCAGCGGCTCGCCGAGGAACAGCACGCCGATCACCGCCGCGGTCGCGGGCTCCAGCAGGACCAGCACCGCGGCCGTGGTGCTGGGCACGGTGGTCAGGCCGGTGAAGTACCAGCGGTAGGCGAACAGGGTGGGCACCGTGCCGAGGAAGAGCAGCGCGGGCACGGTCACCACCGGGTCGCCACCGGTCGGCAGGAGGCCGTGGAGGCCCTGGACGGCCGCGAGCGGGAGCAGGCAGAGCAGGCCGGTGGTGAAGGCGCCGGTGCCGGCCCGGGCCGAGCCGCCGCTGCGGGCCCAGAGGGTGAGGCCGCTCTGGCCGGCGCCCGCGAGGACGGCCAGCGCGACCCCGAGGGCCGGGCGCGGGCCCGCCGCCGGGGCGGCCACCAGGAGGGCGAGGCCGGCCAGGGCCAACGCCACCGCGGCCGCCGCCCGACGGGTCAGCCGCTCGCCGAGCAGCAGGTGGGCGCCGAGGCTGGTGAACACCGGCCCGGCGCCGATGGTGATCAGGGTGCCCAGTCCGAGGCCCGCCCAGCGCACCGAGCCGAAGTAGGCGCACTGGCTGACCGCGAGGCCGAGCCCGGTAAGCGCCGCGGCGCGCCACCGGGCGGCGCCCCGGTCGGCGCGGGGCCCGCGGCTCGGCAGCAGGGCCAGGCAGAGCGCGGCGACGCCGAAGCGCCAGCAGGAGACGCCCACCGGGCCGAGCCCGCCGGTGCGCATCAGCAGCGCGGACACGGCGCCGCCCACGCCCCAGGCGACGGCGGCGGCGGAAATGGACAGGAGGCCGTGCCGGAAGGGCACGGCGGTGTACGAGGGGGTCATGCGTCGGTACTCCACGATGAGGTGCCGGTTCGGGTCCGCTGGGAACGCGGGCGGCAGTCATCGCCCCGGCCGCAGGCAGGTCCCGTCGGGCCGGAGTGGGTGGAGTGGGCCGCCCGCTAGCGGGCCGGCGGGGGGAGGATCACAAGACGCACGGGGCCACCCTACGCCGCCCGGCCGCGGTGTTCGCGATCTTTTCCTCGCCCACGAACGGGACGTACGGTCGACCGGGCCGGGGGCTCCCGGTGGAACGCCCCACTCGACGAAGGAGCGGTACACGATGGACCAGCTGACGTACGACGAGGTCGAGGCCGCCGGGAAGCGGATCGCCGGGCGGGTGCGCCCGGTGGCGGTGGCGCCGGGGGACGACGGCGGGCGGACCTGGCTGGCCCTGGAGTTCCTCCAGCACACCGGCAGCTTCAAGGCCCGCGGCGCGCAGAACTTCCTGCTCGCGCACGCCGAGGCGGGCACCCTCCCGGACAGCGGGGTCACCATCGCCTCGGGCGGCAACGCCGGACTGGCCTGCGCCTGGGCGGCCCGTGAACTCGGCGTCCGGGCAACGGTGTTCCTGCCCGAGACGGCCTCCCCGGTGAAGCTGGCGCGGCTGCGCTCGTACGGCGCCGAGGTGCGGTTGGCGGGCCGGGAGTACGCGGATGCGCTGAGCGCCTGCGAGGAGTTCGCGGCCGGCAGCGGGGCGCTGTCCTCGCACGCGTACGACCACCCGCTGATCGCCGCCGGCGCCGGGACGGTGCTGGCGGAGATGCGCGCCGGGGTGCCCGAGCTGGACACCGTGGTGGTGTCGGTCGGTGGCGGCGGGCTGTTCGCCGGGGTGGCGGTGGCGGCCCGTGAGCACGGCGTCCGGGTGCTCGCCGTGGAGCCGTCGGGCAGCCGCGCGCTGAACGCCGCGCTGGAGGCGGGCCGCCCGGTGGACGTCCCGGTGGACTCCGTCGCCCAGGACGCGCTCGGGGCCCGCCGCGCCACCGTCCTCGCCGTGGACGCGGCCGCGCACGCGGGCGTCCGCTCGGTGCTGGTCGACGACGAGGCCATCGTGCGCGCCCGTCGGCAGCTCTGGGAGGACCGCCGGATCGCCGTCGAGTACGCGGCCGCCACGGCGCTCGCCGCCGCCGGCCTGGCCGAGGGCGAGCGGGTCGCCGTCCTGCTCTGCGGCGCCAACACCGACCCGTCCGATCTGGTGGATTAGCACCGCACCGCTGTACGGAGACCACTATTCCCATCATCGAAAGGACCGTCTATCATGCCGCCCCACTCGGCACTGATCGAATTCCGAGTGGGTCGATCGAATACGTAAGAGATCGGAGACAATGACGCCCCCTACCTGCAGGGATGTCCAGAAAAGAATGTAAACATTCAGTAATGAAATCTGTGCAGGGGGCCCTGAAAAGTCCTAGTGTGTGGCAACTCTCATCGCTCCGCCCACCCCGGAGCCCCCACCCACAGAGAGATCGTTCATGGCTTCCCTCAACCAGATCTCGCCGCCCGACCAGGGCACCGAATCCTCCTCCGGGACTCCCCACCGCTCACTGCGCCGCCACGTCGGGCTCATCGGCCTCATGTGGGCCTCGGTCGGCTCGATCATCGGCTCCGGCTGGCTGTTCGGCGCGAAGGAGGGCGTGATGGCGGCCGGACCGGCCGCCGTCCTTTCCTGGGGCATCGGCACGGTCGCGATCGTGCTGCTCGCGCTCGTGCACGCCGAGCTCGGCAGCATGTTCCCGGTCTCGGGCGGCACCGCGCGGTACCCGCACTACGCCTTCGGCGGCCTGGCCGGCATGTCCTTCGGCTGGTTCTCCTGGCTGCAGGCGGCCACCGTCGCGCCGATCGAGGTCGAGGCGATGATCGGCTACGCCCGGCACTGGTCCTGGGCGGGCGGCCTGCTCAACGACAACAACACCCTCACCGCCAGCGGCTTCGCCGTCTCCACCGTGCTCATGGCGGTGTTCGTCGCGGTGAACTTCCTCGGGGTGCGCGTCCTGGCCCGCACCAACAACATCGCCACCTGGCTGAAGATCTTCGTCCCGCTGCTCACCATCTTCGTGCTGGCCGCGACCAACTTCCACGGCTCCAACTTCACCTCGCACGGCTTCGCGCCGTTCGGCGCCCAGGGCGTGCTGGCGGCGATCAGCACCAGCGGCATCATCTTCGCCCTGCTCGGCTTCGAGCAGGCCATCCAGCTCGCCGGTGAGAGCCGCAACCCCAAGCGCGACATCCCCCGCGCCGTGCTCGGCTCGGTCGCCATCGGCAGCCTGATCTACACCCTGCTCCAGGTCGTCTTCATCGGCGCGCTGCCCGTCAGCTCCTTCGCCAACGGCTGGGACAAGCTCGACTTCCCCGGCATCGACGGCCCCTTCGCGGGCCTCGCCACCGTGGTCGGCCTCGGCTGGCTGGCGTGGGTGCTCTACATGGACGCCGTGATCTCCCCCGGCGGCAGCGGCCTGATCTACACCACCTCGACCTCGCGCATCTCCTACGGCCTGAGCCGCAACGGCTACGCCCCGCAGAGGTTCGAGGAGCTCGACAAGAACGGCGTGCCGTGGTTCGGCCTGGTCATCGCCTTCGTCACCGGCGTGATCTGCTTCCTGCCGTTCCCGAGCTGGCAGGAGCTGGTCGGCTTCATCACCTCCGCCAGCGTGCTGATGTACGCCGGCGCCCCGCTGGCCTTCGGCGCGATGCGCCGCCGCCTGCCCGCGCACGAGCGCCCCTACCGGCTGCCGGCGGGCGAGCTGATCTCCCCGGCCGCGTTCGTGGTCTCCAGCCTGATCATCTACTGGTCCGGCTGGCACACCCTCTCGCGCCTGGGCATCGCGATCGTGCTCGGCTACGTCCTGCTCGGCAGCTACGCCGCGTACGCGATCAAGAAGGGCCTGCCGAACGCGCCCCGGCTGAGCTGGAAGTCCGCCCAGTGGCTGCCGCCCTACCTGGTCGGCCTCGGCCTGATCTCCTGGCAGGGCAGCTTCGGGGACGGCACCGGCAACATCCCGATGTGGGCCGACATGGCCCTGGTGGCGGTGTTCTCCCTGGTCATCTACTACTGGGCGATCCGGGTGGCGCTGCCGACCGAGGCGATCGAACAGGAGATCGCCGACGTCGAGGTGGTCGACGAGGGCGGCCACTGACCGCCGACGACCGACAGGAAGGGCCCGCCGGCCGTGCGACCGGCGGGCCCTTCCGCGTCCTCAGAGGCTCAGCACGGTCCGCAGCGCCGTGGTGAGCTCGGCCTCCGCGTCCTGCGCCGGGCCGGGCGAGCGCCAGGCGACGAAGCCGTCCGGGCGGACCAGCACCGCTCCCCCCGGGCCGATGCCGTGCAGCGCGGCGAAGTCCGCCCCCGGCTCCGGCGCCAGGTCGTCCTCGGCGCCGTCGCCGATCCGGAAGCCGTCCAGCGGAACGGCCAGCCGGTCGGCCGCCCGCCTGCCGCCCGCCTGCCAGGCCCCGCCCTCGGGACCGGTGAGCAGCACCATCGCCTGCTCGTACAGGTCCAGCGTGGAGAGCTTCACGCCCGCGCGCCGCAGCCACTGGTGCGGGGCCCGGCTGCCCGGTTCGCCCGCCGACTCGAACTGCTCGGGGACCACCGGCCCGGACCGGTCCGCGCCGATCACCGCGCCCACCGGGTAGCGGTAGCCGAGCGCCACCGCCAGCACCCCGGCCTGCCGGCCCACACCCGGCGCCACCGCGTAACCCGGGTGGCTGTGCTCGGCGGACCGGGCCGAGGCCCGCTCGCCGGTCACCCGGGCCACCGGGAGGCGCTCCTGCCCGTACGTCTCCAGCAGCCGCGGCCCCGCCCAGCCGCACAGCACCGCGGCGACCTTCCAGGCCAGGTTGTGGGCGTCCTGGATGCCGGTGTTGGAACCGAACGCCCCGGTCGGGGACATCTCGTGGGCGGAGTCCCCGGCGAGGAAGACCCGCCCGGCGCCGTACCGCTCGGCCACCCGCTCGGCGGCGTGCCAGGGAGCCCGGCCGGTGACCTCGACGTCCAGCTCCGGCAGGCCGACGGCGGTGCGGATGTGCCGCTCGCAGCGCTCGTCGGTGAAGGCCTCCAGCGGCTCGCCGTGCTCGGGGTGCCAGGGCGCGTGGAAGACCCACTCCTCCTGGTTGTCCACCGGCAGCAGCGCGCCGTCCGCCTCCGGGTTGGTCAGGTAGCAGGCGATGAAGTGCCGGTCGCCGACCACCTCGGCCAGCCGCTTGGCCCGGAAGGTGATGCTGACGTTGTGGAACAGCTCGCCCTTGCCGGACCGGCCGATGCCCAGGCTCTCCCGGACCGGGCTGCGCGGACCGTCCGCGGCGATCAGGAAGTCCGAGCGCACCACCCGCTCCTCGCCGCTCTCCCGGCTGCGCAGCACCGAGGTGACGCC
The DNA here is from genome assembly GCF_043198905.1 of Kitasatospora sp. NPDC048715. NCBI lineage: Bacteria > Bacillati > Actinomycetota > Actinomycetes > Kitasatosporales > Streptomycetaceae > Kitasatospora > Kitasatospora sp. NPDC048715. Next base: position 388,396 of record NZ_JBICVH010000008.1, read on the forward strand.
GTCCGCGTCCTGCTCGAAGGAGATCAGCTCGGTGCCGAACCGCAGGGCGCCGCCCAGCTCGCGGGCCGCCCGCCGCAGCACCGGCTCCAGGTCGTTCTGGCTGCACAGGCACCAGGAGCTGGGGCTGAACCGGGCCAGCCGGCCGCCCGGGTCGATCTCCCGGAACAGCCACTCCTGCTCGGCCCCGGTCAGCGAGGGCGCCTGGAGGATGCCGTGGTTGGGGGCCAGGATCGAGGCCGCCTCGCGGATCGCCGGCTCGATCCCGGCCACCCGGAACAGCTCCATGGTCCGCACGTTGTTGCCGCGCCCCCGCGGGTGGTGCGAGGTGTCGGCATGCTTCTCGACCAGCAGGTGCCGGACCCCGAGCCTGCCGAGGAAGAGTGAGGCCGACAGCCCGACCAGCGAGCCGCCCACGATCAGGACCGGCACCCGGTCGTCAATCTTCGGATTCATCGATTGCTCCGCCCTGTCAGGGGATTCCGCGGCCCGGCCACCGGGCCCGGCGCCGCCCTCGGCGGGCCCGCTCAGCCGGGGCCCCGCTCTTCCATCCCCCGCCGGAGGCGGCCCGTGCCGCCCCTTCGCCCGGATGGCCCGCAAATCTCGCGCCGCGCCCGGTGCGCCGCCCACGATCGACCTCAGGCCTGGCGCCGACTCGCCCGGCCGAACCCCCGTCGCACCGCCCTCCCAGGCCGGGGAGCACCCGCCGGGCACGGCCGACACGGCCCGCAGCGTGCGGCCCAGAGCAGAAAGTGGATCATGACAACTCTGTCCGAACCCCAGCCGAAGCAGCAGGACGAGGCCGACACCCGGCTGCGAGTGGTGCTGATGCTGGAGATCCAGGACGGCGCCCAGCAGCGCTTCCTCGACGTGTACGAGCAGTTGCGCCACCAGGTGGCCTCGGTCCCCGGCCACGTCAGCGACCAGCTGTGCCAGTCGATCAACGACCCGCGCCAGTGGCTGATCACCAGCGAGTGGAAGGACCAGGAGACCTTCCTGGAGTGGGTGGACAGCCCGGCCCACCGGGAGATGGTCAAGCCGATGCACGGCTGCGTCAGCGACAACTTCCGCTCGCTGCGCTACGCCGTGCTGCGCGAGACCTCCGCCGCCGGCTCCACCGGCACCCGGGCACCGATGGAGGTGCCGCCCGGGCTGCCGCGCACCACCCCGGCCGGGCACGTCGGCCCGCCCAAGGCCCCGCCGGGCCCGGACGGCGTGGTCCGCCACGCGCTGACCTTCACCGTCAAGCCCGGCAGCGAGCCCGAGGTGGCCCGCATCCTCTCCGGCTACGCCTCCCCCCGGGCCGAGGTCGACGAGCACACCCGGCTGCGCCGCACCTCGCTGTTCATGCTCGGCAACCGGGTGGTCCGCGCCGTCGAGGTGATCGGCAACCTCGGCGACGCGCTGCGCCACGTGGCGATGCAGCCCGAGGTGCGGGCCGTCGAGGAGGCGCTGAACCCGCACCTGGAGGAGGCCCGGCAGCTGGGCGACCCGCAGGCCGCCAGGGCGTTCTTCGCCAGGGCCGCGCTGCCCGCCCGGCACCAGGCGATCGCCAGCTCCCCCGCCTCCGCCCGGCTGCACCGGCACGCCGTCCTCTACCCGGTCCGTCCGGGCCGCGGACAGGACGTCGCCGAGCTGCTGGCCGAGCACGACAACCTGGCCACCGCCGACCCGACCGGACCGGTCGCGGCCGCCACCGTCTTCCACCGCGAGGACGTGGTGGTGCGCCTGGTCGACCTGCGGGTGCCGGCCGAGGCCGACCCGGCCGCCGCCCTCGGCGTGGCCGACGACCGGCAGGCCGCCGTGCTCGCCGGACTGCTGGACCTCGGACCGCAGGGCGACCTGCGCACCGCCACCGGGCTCGGCGCCTTCCTCGCCGCCCGCGCCATGAACCCGGTCACCGACCGCAGTTCCGCCGACCCGATCAACAACTGACGCTCCGTCACATCACGGGAGAACTCCATGACCACCCAGTCCCCACGGATCGTCAGCGTCCACGACGCACCGGAGAACCGCCGCCACGGCGCCGAGCTGCGCACCATGCTCACCCCGACCAGCTGCGGCGCGACCAGCGGCTTCATGGGCCTGGCGATCGTCAAGCCCGGCGAGCGGATCCGCGAGCACTACCACCCGTACTCCGAGGAGTTCGTGTTCGTCGTCTGCGGCGACCTGGAGGTGGACCTGGACGGCGAGCCCCATCCGCTCAAGCCGGACCACGGCCTGATGATCCCGATCAACATGCGCCACCGCTTCCGCAACGTCGGCGACACCGAGGCCCGGATGGTCTTCCACCTCGGCCCGCTCGCCCCGCGCCCCGACCTCGGCCACGTGAGCACCGAGGGGACCGCGGCGTCCGGACCGCCGGAACACGCCAAGGTGGGCTCGTGACCCGGCGCGTCGCCGTCACCGGGATCGGTGTGGTCGCCCCCGGCGGGGTCGGCGTCCCGGCGTTCTGGGACCTGCTGACGGCCGGCCGCACCGCGACCCGGGGCATCACGCTCTTCGACCCCACCGGGTTCCGCTCCCGGATCGCCGCCGAGGTCGACTTCGACCCGGCGGCCCACGGACTGGGCCCGGCGGACGTCCAACGGGCCGACCGCTACGTGCAGTTCGCGATGGTCGCGGCCGACGAGGCGATCGCCGACGCCGGCCTGGACCTGGCCGCCGAGGACCCGTGGCGGATCGCCGTCTCGCTCGGCACCGCCGTCGGCGGCACCACCCGGCTGGAGCACGACTACGCCCTGGTGAGCGCGGCCGGATCCCGCTGGGACGTGGACCCCGGGCAGGCCGAGCCACAGCTGCACCGGGCCTTCGCCCCCAGCACCCTGGCCTCCGCGGTGGCCGAGCGGACCGGCGCGCACGGCCCGGTGCAGACCGTGTCCACCGGCTGCACCTCCGGCCTGGACGCGATCGGCTACGGCTTCCAGGCGGTCGAGGAGGGGCGCGCCGACATCTGCGTCGCCGGCGCCTCCGACTCCCCGATCTCGCCGATCACCGTCGCCTGCTTCGACGCCATCAAGGCCACCAGCGAGCGCAACGACGACCCGCAGCACGCCTCCCGCCCCTTCGACGCCGGCCGGGACGGCTTCGTGCTCGGCGAGGGCGGCGCCGTCCTGGTCCTGGAGGAGCTGGAGCACGCCCGCCGCCGCGGCGCCCGGATCTACGGCGAGATCGGCGGCTTCGCCACCTTCGGCAACGCCTACCACATGACCGGCCTCACCAAGGAGGGGCTGGAGATGTCCCGGGCGATCGACCACGCGCTCGTCCACGCCCGGGTGGACCGCACCGAGGTGGACTACGTCAACGCGCACGGCTCGGGCACCAAGCAGAACGACCGGCACGAGACCGCCGCGGTCAAGCGCTCGCTGGGCGCGCACGCCTTCAGGACGCCGATGAGCTCGATCAAGTCGATGGTCGGGCACTCGCTCGGCGCGATCGGCGCCATCGAGGTCGTCGCCTGCACCCTGGCGCTCGCCCACGGCGTCGTGCCGCCGACCGCCAACTACGAGACTCCGGACCCGGAGTGCGACCTCGACTACGTGCCGCGCACCGCGCGCGAGCTGCCGCTGAGCCACATCCTCTCGGTCGGCAGCGGATTCGGCGGATTCCAGTCCGCCGTCGTGCTCAACAGAACGGGGTGAGTTCCATGACGTCACGTCAGCAGGGCCGCCGGGCGGTGGTCACCGGCCTCGGCGTGGTGGCACCGAACGGAGTCGGGGCCGACGCCTTCTGGAAGGCCACCAGGCAGGGCGTGAGCGTCCTCGACCGGATATCCCGCGAGGGCTGCACCGGGCTTCCGCTCCGGATCGCGGGCCAGGTGAACGGGTTCGATCCGCAGTCGGCGATCGACAACCGCTTCCTGGTGCAGACCGACCGTTTCACGCACTACGCGATGGCCGCCGCCGACCTCGCGGTGGCGGACGCCGGGTTCCGGCCCGACCCGGAACAGCCCTTCGCGATCGGCGTGGTGACCGCGGCCGGCTCCGGCGGCGGCGAGTTCGGCCAGCGCGAGCTCCAGCAACTCTGGGGCCAGGGGCCGAAGTTCGTCGGCCCTTACCAGTCCATCGCCTGGTTCTACGCGGCCAGCACCGGCCAGATCTCGATCCGCGGCGGCTACAAGGGCCCCTGCGGAGTGGTCGCCAGCGACGAGGCCGGCGGGCTGGACGCCCTCGCACACGCCGTCCGCGCGATCGAGCGCGGCACCGACGCGGTGGTGGCCGGCGCCGCCGAGGCGCCGCTGGCGCCGTACTCGATGGTCTGCCAGCTCGGCTACTCCGAACTCAGCCTGGCCGAGCAGGCCGAGCTGGCGTACCTGCCGTTCACCGCGCAGGCCTGCGGCTTCGCCCCCGCCGAGGGCGGCGCGATGCTGCTGCTGGAGGACGAGCAGGCGGCCCGCCTGCGCGGCGCCCGGGTCCGGGCGGTGCTGGCCGGGCACGGCGCCACCTTCACCGGCGCCTCCCGCTGGGCGGAGTCCCGGGAGGGGCTGGCGGCCGCCATCCGGATCGCGCTGGACGAGGCCCGGATCGCGCCCGAGGAGATCGACGTGGTCTTCGCGGACGCCCTCGGGGTGCCGGCCGCCGACCGGGCGGAGGCCCTGGCACTGGCCGACGCCCTCGGCCCGGCCGCCGAGCGCGTCCCGGTCACCGCACCCAAGACCGGTACGGGACGGGCCTATTGCGGCGCCCCGCTGCTCGACGTGACCGCCGCCGTGCTGGCCATGGAGGACGGCGTGCTGCCGCCCACCCCCAATGTCACCGAGGTCTGCCACGACCTCGCCCTGGTGACCGGCCGCGCCCGCCCGGCCGAGCTGAACACCGCCCTGGTGCTCAGCCGCGGGCTGATGGGCTCCAACTCCGCGCTGGTCGTCCGGCGCGTGCGGCCCTGAACCACCCACACCTTCGAAGGGACACCCCCGTGAGCAACACCCTCAGTTATCCGGAACTCGCCGAGCTGCTCAAGGCCCGGGCGGGCGTCGCCGTCGACCCGGGCGACCTGGCGCGGCCGGGCGCGGAGTTCGACACCTTCGGCGTCGACTCGCTCGGCCTGCTCGGCGTGGTCGGCGAGCTGGAGAACCGGCACGGCCTCAAGGTCACCTCGGGCGCCGAATCGGCCAAGACCCCCGCCGAGTTCCTGGAGCTGATCAACTCCTCCCTCGCCACGAAGGCTGGTGCCTGAGATGCCCGGACACACCGACAACGAGATCGTCATCGCCGCTCCGCTCGACCTGGTCTGGGAGATGACCAACGACCTGGAGAACTGGCCGCAGCTGTTCAGCGAGTACGCCTCGGTGGAGGTGCTGGACCGGCAGGACAGCCTCGTCCGGTTCCGGCTCACCATGCACCCCGACGAGAACGGCCAGGTGTGGAGCTGGGTCTCCGAGCGGGAGACCGACCGGGACGCGCTCTCGGTGCGCGCCCGCCGGGTCGAACCCGGCCCGTTCGAGTTCATGGAGATCCGCTGGGAGTACGCCGAGGTGCCGGCCGGCACCAGGATGCGCTGGATCCAGGACTTCGCGATGAAGCCGACCGCCCCGGTCGACGACGCCGGCATGACCGGCCACATCAACCGGAACTCGAAGATCCAGATGCAGCTGATCCGGGAGAAGGTCGAGAAGCGGGCGGCGGAGCTGTGACCGGCGTCCACCGGGCACTGATCGTCGCCCGGATGAAGCCCGAGGCCGCACCGGACATCGCCGAGGTGTTCGCCGAGTCCGACCAGGGCGAACTGCCGCACCTGATCGGCGTCACCGGCCGCAGCCTCTTCCAGTTCGGCGACGTCTACCTGCACCTGATCGAGGCCGACCGCCCGCCGGGCCCGGCCGTCGCCAAGGTCGTCGGGCACCCGGACTTCCGGACCGTCAGCGACCGCCTGACCGCCTACGTGCAGGCGTACGACCCGGCCACCTGGCGGGAGCCGAAGGACGCGATGGCGCGGGAGTTCTACCGCTGGGACCGCTGACCCGGCGCCTCCCCGATGGGCCCGCCCCCGGCCGTGCGCCGGGGGCGGGCCCACGCGTGCCCGGCCGCAGCGCCCCGGATCGGCCCGGAGCGGATCGGCCCGTCCCGGATCCGGCCGCCCCGGATTCACCCGGATCGCCCGGCCGTACGGGTGAACACTCCCGGGACTCCACCCGAAGGGCGCACGCTGCGTACCGGCGCTGCCACACTCCGGTGGCAGTCGGCCGCACGGTGGATGACCGTGGATCAGGCGCAACCCCCGCGAGTCCTCTTGCCCGGCACCGTGCCGGCAGTCGCGGTCCTGCGCACCGGAAGGATCATCCTCATGCGTTCTGCACGCACACTGCTCGCCGGGGCGGCCGTCGCCGCCATGATCACCGTCGGTACCCCCATGGCCTTCGCCGACGGTGCCGCCGACCAGGGCAAGAACCTGACCTGGCAGGAGAAGCAGGACAAGTCCGAGAAGACCTCCGACAACTCCAAGGCCACCGACGACAACAGGGGCGGTGCCGCCTCCGAGGAGCACAAGGGCGCCGACGAGCGCAAGGGCACCGACGAGCACAAGGGCACCGAGGAACACAAGGGCACCGACGAGCACAAGGGCACCGAGGCCAAGGACGAGGACCACAAGAGCCCGCACGGCGGCGTGCACACCGGCGGCGGCGGTCTCGCGCTGTCCGGCAGCGGGCTCGCCTCCGGCGCGGTGCTGCTGCTCGGCGGCCTCGGGGCGGGCGCGTACGCCCTGCGCCGCGGCCGCCGCACCACCGGCGCGGTCGCCTGACGCCGGGGCACCCTGCTTCCGCCGCCTCCGGGCGCCTCCCCGCGCGGGGCTGGCGCACCGGGGGCGGTGGGCCGTCGTGGAACAGGTCGAGCGGAGGACAGGAATGACGGGCGGTCCCGCCTCTGGAACACCCCGGCTGCTGCGCGCGGGGATGGGCGCGGCAGCGGTCGGGCTGCTGCTGATCTACAACTCGGTGGACACCGGCTCGGACGCCGGCGCGGAGGACGGCCGGCCCGCTCCCCCGGCGGCCGCCGCGCCGACCGTCCCCGGTCCCGCGGGCGCCGCGGACGCGGACGCGGCGCCGCAGACGCCGGCGCTCAAACGCGCCAAGCCGACCCGGCTGCGGATCCCGCAGATCGCCGTGGACGCGCCGTTCACCGAACTGGCCGTCAACCCGGCCGGCCAGCTCGACGCGCCACCACCGGACGACAAGAACCTGGTGGGCTGGTACCGGGACGGCGTCACCCCGGGGGAGCGCGGCAGCGCGGTCCTGGCCGGGCACGTGGACACCGCCAAGGGCCCGGCGGTGTTCCTGCTGCTGAGCTTCCTGCTGCCGGGCAACAAGGTCGAGGTGAGCCGCGCGGACGGGACGGTCGCGGTGTTCTCGGTCGACTCGGTGGAGACCTTCGCCAAGAACGCCTTCCCCGACGCCAAGGTGTACGGCAGGACCCCGGACGCCCAGCTCCGGCTGATCACCTGCGGCGGCACCTACGACAAGAAGCGGCGGGACTACCTCGACAACGTCGTGGTCTTCGCCCACCTGGAGTCCTCGCACCCGGGCTGACCCGCCCCGCCCCTGCCGGGAGCGCGACGACCGCCGGCCCCCTTCGCTCGGGGGCCGGCGGTCGCGCGTGCCGGTGGTCGTAACGTCGTACGGGCGTACTGTCGTACGGCGGCGGCTCAGCCGGTCACGAGGGCCTCGAAGGCGTGCAGGTAGGGGTTGACCGGGCGGACCGCGGTGACGGTCAGTCCGGCCTCCGCCATCAGCCCGACCATGCTCTCCTCGGAGTGCTTGGCACCGCCCACGTTGAGCATCAGCATCAGGTCCATCGCGGTGGTGAACCGCATCGAGGGGCTGTTGTCGACCAGGTTCTCCACCACCACGACACGGGCGCCGGAGCCGGCCGCCTTGACCACGTTGGCCAGGGTGCGGCGAGTGCTGTCGTCGTCCCACTCCAGGATGTTCTTGATGATGTAGAGGTCGGCGCGGACCGGGATCTCCATCCGGCAGTCGCCCGGCACCAGGCGGGCCCGGGCGGAGAAGGCGCCGCCGTCCTGGAGCCTCGGGTCGGCGCCCGCCACCACCTTGGGCAGGTCCAGCAGGGTGCCGTGCAACGCCGGGTGCTTCTCCAGCAGGCTGGCCAGCACGTGGCCCTGGCCGCCGCCGATGTCCGCCACCGAGTCGATGCCGGTGAGGTCCAGGTACTCGGCGAAGTCCTCGGCGGACTGCCGGCTGGAGGTGGTCATCGCCTTGTCGAAGACCTTCGCCGAGTCGCCCGCGTCGCTGTGCAGGTAGTCGAAGAACTCCTTGCCGAACAGCTCGGGGAAGACGTTGCGGCCGGAGCGCACGGCCTCGTCCAGCTTCGGCCAGGCCTCCCAGGTCCAGGGCTCGGTGCACCAGAGGGAGATGTAGCGCAGCGAGTTGGGGGCGTCCTCGCGCAGCAGCCGGGACATCTCGGTGTGCTCGAAGCGGTCGTCGCCGCTCGCCTCGAAGATGCCGTAGCAGGCGAGCGCGCGCATCAGGCGGCGCAGCTGGCGGGGCTCGGTGTCGAGTGCGACGGCGAGGTCGGTGACGGTGGTCGGGGTGTCGCCGAGCACGTCGGCGACACCGAGCCGGGCGGCCGCGCGGACGGCGGCGGCGCAGGCGGCGCCGAAGACGAGTTCGCGCAGGCGCATCGCGGCCTGGGGGCTGGTATGGGCGGGTGCGGTGGTCATGGCGGGTTCCTCGGGTCCTTGGGGGTTCCTGGGGCGGCGGGCGGCGAGGGGCGAGGGGCCGGCGGCGGGAGCGGGAGTGGGAGCGGGGAGCGACGGGCCGGCGGCCCGGGTGAGGGGGCGCCGGGGCTCAGCAGCGGCCGGCCGGCTCGGAGCGCTCGCAGGTGTTGCGGGCGAAGGTGTTGTCGGCGCCGGCGTCGCGGTCGGCGAGGTCGGCCGGACCGTTGCCGCTCAGTTCGTTGTCGGTGATCACGGCGCGGGCGTTGGAGACGCCGACGACGCTCCGGAAGAGGACGATGCCGCCGGAGAAGTCCGAGGTGCCCGTGTTGTCGCGGACCTCGTTCTCCGTCACCCGGGTGTCCTCGGTGCCGGTGAGCACGATGCCGGCGCCCTGGATGGCGCCCAGGCGCGGGTTGGCCGGGCAGAACTTGTTGTTGCCGACGACGGTGTTGCGCCGGACGTCGAGGTTCCCGGCGCGGGGCACGCCCTCGTCGCCGACCACGAAGACGCCGGCGCAGTTGCCGCTGATCCCGTTGTCCTGGACGGCCAGCCCGCGCAACCGGCGGACGGTGACGCCCACCCGGTTGCCGGTCAGCTCGTTGCCCTCGATGACGGTGCCGCCGGTGTCGGGCGAGCCGCCCTCGCGGTAGGCGTAGTTGGCGAGGAAGACGCCGGACTGGCCGTTGTCGGTCGAGCGGTTGCCGCGGATGACGGCCCGGGTGGACATCTCCTGGCTGATGCCCTGCTGGGCGTTGTCGTGGACGTAGGTGCCGCTGACGGTCAGACCGGTGGTGCCGCTGGCGTCGATGCCGTTCTTGCGGAAGCCGGTGACGGCGAGGCCGTGGACGGTGACGTCGGACAGCGGGTGCTCCTCGGTGCCGACCACGCAGATGCCGTGGCCGGCGGCGGCGCAGGCGTTCTCGGTGCCGTCCCCCGGGACGATCACGCTGTCCCGGCCGGCGCCGCGCAGGGTGATGCCGGGGGTGGTGATGCGGACGCTGCCCCGGTAGGTGCCGGGGAACAGCTGGACGGTGTCACCGGGCCGGGCGGCGTCGACCGCCCGCTGAATCGATTCTCCTGGCCGGACGTGGTGCAGCGGGAGGCCACCGTCGGCGCGGGCCGCGGGGGCGGCGGCCAGGGCGGCGAGGACGGTGGTCAGGGCGGTGGCGGCGGCGGTGGCCGCGGCGAGGTGGTGGACCCGTCGCGTGGACATGAGTGGTGACCTGTTTCTTTCGGCGCGCGCGGTGTTCGTGCGGGTGTCGTGGTCCCCCGCACGGGCCGGCGGTATGGGCTGACGCGCTGTGCGCGGGCGGTGACGGCCGGTGGGTGCGGCCGTGTCGACGGTACGGGCGGCCGGATGGGCCCGCCACCAGGGCTGGGCTGCGGGACTGACGGGGCGTCGACCGGAGGTGGGACGGCCCGGCGTGGCGCGGGGTGGTGGGGGTCGGGCGTGCCGTACGGCGGGTGGGCGGCGGCAGTCGTGGCGACGCGCCCGACCACGGGGGCGGTCGGGCGCGTCGGGCGCTTCGGCAGCGGGCTCGGCGGGCGCGTCGGCAGCGGGCGCTTCGGCAGCGGGCTCGGCGGGTGCTTCGGCAGCGGGCTCGGCGGCCCGGGGTCAGCCCGCGGCCGGGGCCTGCGGCCCGAGGCGGACGGGCAGCGCGGCGAGGTGCCAGGCGGCCGGGTTCGGTCCGCGCTCGACGGCCTCCGGGCCGACCGCGAGAGCCAGCCGCGGGTACGTCCGCAGCAGCGTGTCGAAGGCGACGACGGCCTCTTGGTGCGCCAGCACCGAGCCCAGGCACCGGTGGGTGCCGTGGCCGAAGCCCAGGTGCGCCTCGTGGTGCCCCGCGCGGTCCGGCGCGCTCGCCCGGCAGACGTCCAGGCGCTCCGGTTCGGCGTAGACCCGCGGGTCGTGGTTGGCCCCGGCGAGGATCGGCATCACCGCCTCGCCCTTGCGGATCGGGGTGCCGGCCAGGGTGAGGTCCTCCGTCGCGTAGCGCGGCACCCCGCCGATGGTCGGGCCGCACCAGCGCATCAGCTCGTCGACGGCGGCGGGCAGCAGGCCCGGGTCGGACCGGACCAGTGCCAGCTGTTCGGGGTGGGCGAGCAGCGCGGCCGTGCCGTTGCCGATCAGGGTGGCGGTGGTCTCGTGCCCGGCCACGATCAGGTTGAGGATCAGCGAGACGGTCTCCACCGGGGCGAGGGTGTCGCCCTCCGCGGCGGCCAGCCGGGAGAGCAGGTCCTCGGCCGGTTCGGCCCGGCGGCGCCCGACCAGGTCGCGGGCGGCGGTCACCATGGCGCGCAGCGCCTCGTCCAGGCCGGGCCCGGCGCCCCGGCCGAGGTAGGAGCTCCAGCGACGCCACTGCGGGCGGTCGGCCTCGGGGATCCCGAGCAGCTCGCAGATCACCGTGACGGGCAGCGGGTAGGCGAAGTGCGCCACCAGGTCGACCACGCCGTCCGGGCCGGCGTGCCGGGGCAGCGCCCGGGCGTACTCCTCGGCGAGCCGCTCGATCCGGGGCCGCAGGCGCTCCACCGCACCGGCCGTGAAGGCGGGGTGCACCAGCCCGCGCATCCGGCGGTGCCGGGCGCCGTCCGCGCCGAAGACCCCGGCGCGGAGGTACTTCGCGCACTCCGGCGGCATGCCGCGGGCGCGCCAGACCTGCTCGGTGCGGTGCGCGGGGACGGGGGCGGGGGCGGCGGGCTCGTCCGCCGGGCCGGACGGGTCGGCGGCGGTGCCCACGGCGCCGACGGCTTCCGCGGCGAGGACGTCCGTGGTGGCGTCCGTGGTGGCGGCGGCGGTGGCGAGCTCGTCGGCGACGGGGCCGTCGACGGCGTTCACGTCGTTGACGAAGCGCGGGTCGGACAGCACGGTGCGGACGTCCTGGTAGCGGACGGCGATCCAGAAGGGCTCCACGCCGGGGATGGTGGCGCGGGCGAGCGGGGCGCGCTCGCGCAGGTCGGCGAAGGCGGTGAAGGGGTCGCGGATCAGGTGGTCGGCGCGCAGGTCGACGGTCTCGACCGGTTCGGCGGTGCTCACGGCTGCCTCCTCAGGAGTCGCGAAGTCCATCTGGTCACGGATCGTGACGGAGGCGGGTGGGGTGGTCCCCGGGTTCCGGCCCGGATTCACTCGATCGAGCACAGTGAATCGTTTCTCCGGCCCCCGGCCGACCCTCCCGGGCCACCCCGCCCCGGCCACCCCGCTCCGCTCCGCCCGGCCCGGCCCGCCCGACACCCCGGTCCGGGCGCGTGGCATGCTCGGGGCCATGACCACCGTGCACGTACCGCCCGTCGCCGCCCTCCGCAACCCGATCGGCGCCCACGTCCCGGTGGCCGCGCGCGGACTGGCCGGCACCGGCCTGGCGTACGCGGCCCGGGTCGGCGCGGAGACGGTGCAGGTGTTCGTGGCCAACCCGCGCGGCTGGGCCACTCCCCCGGGCAACCCGGCCCAGGACGAGGAGTTCCGCACCGCCTGCGCCGAACGGGGCGTCCCGGCCTGGGTGCACGCGCCGTACCTGATCAACTTCGGCTCGGACAACCCGGCCACCCGCGAACGCTCAGCCGAGTCGCTGCGGCACTCGCTGCGCCGCGGCCACGCCATCGGCGCGCTCGGTGTCGTCCTGCACACCGGCTCGGCGGTCGGCACCGCGCCCGGCGGCGGCTCGCGCCGGGCCGAGGCGATGGCGCAGGTCCGGACGGACGTCCGGCCGCTGCTGGAGGAGCTGGACGGGCTGGGCGACGACGCGCCCTGGCTGCTGCTGGAGCCGACGGCGGGCCAGGGCAGCTCGCTCTGCTCGCGGCTGGAGGAGCTGGCCGCGTACATGGCGGCGCTGGACCATCACCCGAAGGTGGGAGTCTGCCTGGACACCTGCCACGCCTTCGCCGCCGGGCACGACCTGGCGGAGCCGGGCGGGGTGACGGCCGCGCTGGACGCCCTGGCCGCCGCGGCCGGTCCGGGCCGGCTGCGGCTGATCCACGCCAACGACTCCGAGGACGTGGTCGGCGCCCGCAAGGACCGGCACGCCAACATCGGCGCCGGGATGATCGGCGCCGAGCCGTTCCGCGAGCTGTTCGAGCACCCGGAGACGGCCGGGGTGCCCCTGGTGGTGGAGACCCCGGACCGCAAGCACGGCGGGGACGGCACCGGGCACGCGATGGACATCGCGGTGCTGAAGGAACTGCGGGACCGGGCGGCGGTCCGCGGCCCTGTCCCGCGGGACAGGGCGGCGGGCCGCGGCCCCGGAACCCGTCCGGCGCACCTGCGGGAGCCGGCCGCCGCGGGACGGCCGTGAGCCCGGAGGCCGACGGGCGGTCTCCGGGCTCGGGGGGCGGGGATCAGCAGCCGCAGTCGCTCTCGCTGTGCTCGGAGTAGTTGAACCAGGTGGCGTGCGGGCCGACCAGGCCGACGCCCGCGGAGCCGGACTCCAGGTGCTGTCCCTCCGACTGCGTCGGAGCGAAGCCCCCCGCCATGGCCGAGGTCGGGACCGCCACCACGGCACCGGCCACGGCGACGATCACGGCGAGCTTGCGGATCTTCCCACGAAGCGACATCTGATGTCCTTTGGTTCGTCTCTGGTCCTCAACCCGCGCCCCCGACCGGCCTGTTCGGCCGCCCGACGGGCCGGGCGGCGCCCCACCGGGGGCGCCGCGCCAACGTTGGCACACGAACGCGCGGCTTCGGGCGCGCGCCGCAACCGGGCTGAGGCGTTCGGGTGAGGCAACTCCCCCGGCCGGGCGAATCCGGGCGTACGTCGAGGAATCCGGGCGTACCCGCGTGAATCCGGTCGAACGGCCGGACGGAGGGGGCCGGACGAGTACCCGTCCGGCTGCCCCGCGGCCGCAAGTCTTGCGGTGATGGACCGGGCGAACTGAACAAATCCCGGCGATTTGGTGCAAGGTGCCGCCCGGTCCGAGCATGAACGGTCGCTCCACGACGCTCCACCGAGCGCGAGCACCAGCAGGAGCAGCACCACGAAAGGCGCACCACCCTCATGCAGACCAGTCCCGCCGCACCCCGGCAGGCGACCCGACCGAGCGGCCCGGAGACCCCGGGACCCGTCGGCTCCCCGCCGGACGGCCCCGCGCCCCGGACCACCGGCCGCCGCTTCGGGCTGCTGACCGCCACCGCCCTGGTGATGGGCAACATCATCGGCGGCGGCATCTTCATGATCCCCGCCGCCGTGGCCCCGTTCGGGACGGTCAGCCTGGCCGCCTTCGGAGTGCTCACCGTGGGCGCGATCGCGCTGGCGCTGGTCTTCGGACAGCTCGCCCGCCGCAACCCGCGCACCGGCGGGCCGTACGTCTACGCCCGCGAGGCCTTCGGGGACTTCGCCGGCTTCCTGTCCGCGTGGTCGTACTGGATCACCACCTGGGTCAGCAACGCCGCGCTCGCCGTGGCCGCCGTCGGGTACCTGGACGTACTGCTGCCGCTCCACCACTCCATCCCGCTGGAGATCACCGCCGCGCTGGCCTTCCAGTGGCTGCCGGCCCTGGCCAACCTGGCCGGCACCCGCTACGTCGGGGCCGTCCAACTCGTCTCCACCGTGCTGAAGTTCATTCCGCTGCTGCTGGTCTCGGTGGGCGGCCTGTTCTTCTTCGACCCGAAGAACCTCGGGCCCTTCGACGCCACCGGCCACGGCTGGGCGGGCGGCATGACCGCCGCCGCGGCGATCCTGCTGTTCAGCTACCTGGGCGTGGAGTCGGCCGCGATGAGCGCCGGCAAGGTCCGCGACCCGGAGCGCAACGTCGGCCGGGCCAGCGTGCTCGGCACCACCGGTGCGGCGGTGGTCTACCTGCTCGGCACCATCGCGGTGTTCGGCACCGTGGCGCACCAGCAACTCGTCCACTCCGCCGCGCCGTTCTCGGACGCCGTGGACGCCATGTTCGGCGGCAGCTGGGGCGGCACGGCGATCGCCGTCGCCGCGCTGGTCTCGATGACCGGCGCCCTCAACGGCTGGACCCTGCTCTCCGCCCAGGCCCCGTACGCGGCCGCCAAGGACGGCCTGTTCCCGGCCGCCTTCGGCAAGGAGCGGCGCGGGGTGCCGGCCTTCGGCGTGCTGGTCAGCGTGGCACTGGCCTCGGCGCTGACCGTGGTCAACTTCGCCAGCGGCGCGAAGGGCGCCTTCGACATGCTGGTGCTGGTCACCACCTTCACCGCCACCGTGCCGTACCTGCTCTCCACCGCCGCCCAGCTGTACTGGCTGGTGCGCGGGGCGGGCGAGAAGGTCGACCGCGGGCGACTGGTGCGCGACGCCGTCCTCGGCCTCGGCGCCTTCGCCTTCTCGCTCTGGCTGCTCGCCGGGGCCGGCTACGCCGCCGTCTACCAGGGCGTGCTGTTCCTGTTCGCGGGCATCCTGGTCTACGTCTGGATGGCGGGCCGCCGCCGCGACTGAATCCCCCGGCGGCAGCCGGAAAACCGGACACACCACCCCGAACCCCCGTGACGTACGCCGGACTTGTCCGGTGCACGTCCGATGTGCACGAGGATTTCACTTCCCGGGTCTACCCGCGTAGGTGACCGGATCGCCACACTGGCGCACGCAATTCAGCAGTTCTTCCGATCTGATGATGGAGCGTCCGCCATGGCCCCCACCGCACCCATGCGCCGGTTCCTGTCCTGCATACCGGCTGCCGCCGCCCTCGCCGCCGCGACCGTGCTCACGGCCGGCACCCCCGCCCAGGCCGCCCTGCCGACCCCGATCTCCGCGGCCACCGCCCGCAGCTACCTCGCCGCGATGCCCGCCACCGCTGAGACCCACGGGGACACCTACGACCGCACGCTGTTCCCGACCTGGATCACCATCAGCGGCACCTGCGACACCCGCGAGTGGGTCGTCAAGCGGGACGGCAGCAACGTCGCCACCGACACCTCCTGCAAGGCGACCAGCGGCAACTGGTCCTCGCCGTACGACGGCGCCACCACCACCAACGCCTCCTCCTTCGACGTCGACCACCTGGTGCCGCTCTCCGAGGCCTGGGCCTCCGGCGCCTGGGCCTGGACCACCGCACAGCGCCAGGCCTTCGCCAACGACGTCACCCGCCCCCAGCTGCTGCTGGTCTCCGCGAGCAGCAACCGCTCCAAGGGCGACCGCGACCCGGCCGAGTGGCTCCCCCAGGCCTCCTACCGCTGCACCTACGCCCGCGCCTGGGTGCAGGTGAAGCAGTACTACGGCCTGGGCGTGGACAGCGCCGAGAAGACCGCGCTCACCGGCATCCTCGACAACTGCTGACCCGGAAACCCCTGCGGCCCGGCGCTCACCCCGCGCCGGGCCGCGGTGCCGCGCACGGGCGCGGCGACGGCGCCGGGCGGGCGCGGCACGGTCAGTCGGGCGAGTCGGCACGGTCAGTCGATCGAGTCGGCCGGGAAGTCGACCGGGTAGGCCTCGGCGAAATCGGCCGAACGGGCCACCTCGCGCCACCTGGTGTCCTCCTCCAGGAGCCGCCGGTCCATGGCGATCGAGCCCTCGACGGCGTTGACCCCGAGCGGCAGGTGGTGGGGGATGTCGCGCCGCTTGGCCACCCGGACCAGGATCTCGGCCGCCCGGACCGGGTCGCCCGCGGCGCCGTCGCCCCCCTGCCGCAGCCGCCTGTTCACGGCGCCGACCGTCTCGTCGTAGGCCTCCGGGACGTCGTGGACGACCATCGAGGAGCCTGCCCAGTCGGTGCGGAAGCCGCTGGGTTCCACCACCAGCACCCGCACGCCGAACGGCGCGGTCTCGGCGCGCAGCACCCGGCTGAACCCGTCGATGGCGAACTTCGCCGCCTGGTACGAGGCGATGCCCGGGGATCCGCCGACCCGCCCGCCCATCGAGGAGAACTGCACGACCAGACCGCCCTTCTGCTCGCGCAGCAGCGGGAGCGCGGCCTTGGTGACGTGGTAGACGCCCCAGAAGTTGGTCTCGAACTGGGCGCGGAAGTCGGCGTCCTCGGTGGTCTCGATCGGCGAGACGTTGGCGTAGCCGGCGTTGTTCACCAGCACGTCGATCCGGCCGAAGGCGGCGTGCGCCTCGGCGAGGGCGGCCCGGGCGGCCGCCGGGTCGGTGACGTCCAGCGCGATCGGGCGGATCCGGTCGCCGAACTCCTCCGCGAGGTCCGCGAGTTGCTCGGGGCGGCGGGCGGTCGCGGCCACCCGGTCGCCGGCTTCGAGTGCGGCGCGGACGAGGGCGCGACCGAAGCCGCGCGAGCTGCCGGTGATGAACCAGGTCTGTTCCGTGCTCTGTTCCGTGTTCTGCTCCATGCCTTCTAGTAAAACATCGTTGCGTTATTAGCGCAACGGTGTTGCGGTATTACGGCAACGGTGTTGCCCTACCATGGGCGGGTGGATGCAGCATCGGAGTTCCAGCGCGCACGCTCACCCGAGGCCAAACGCCGGCGCGAGGCCGCGATCCTGGCCGCGGCCCGCTCGCTCGGCCACGAGCACGGCATCAGGGACGTCACCCTGACCGACATCGCCGCCGCGGTGGGAATGCACAAGTCGGCGCTGCTGCGGTACTTCGAGACCCGCGAGGAGATCTTCCTGCGGCTCACCGCCGAGGGCTGGGCGGAGTGGTCGGACGCGCTGACCGCGCGGCTGCGGGAGAGCGCGGAGCCGGGCCCGGCCGCCGTGGCGCGGGCCTTCGCCACCACGCTCGCCGCCCGCGGGATGTTCTGCGACCTGCTCGCCCACGCCCCGCTCAACCTCGAACGCAACGTCTCGCTCGACGCGGTGCGCGACTTCAAGCTCGCCACGCTCGCCGCGCGCGAACCGATCGGCGCGGCCGTCCGCGAACAACTGCCCGCGCTGGACGACCAGGACGTCACCGACCTGATCGCCACCGCCGTCTCCCTCGCCGGGGCCATGTGGCAGATCGCGAACCCGGGCGCCGAGGTCGCCGCCCTCTACCGCACCGACCCCCGGCTGGCGCACGCCGTCATCGAGGTCGAACCCCGGCTCGCCCGCATCCTGACCGCCACCGTCACCGGGCTGGCCGCCGGCCGGGCCGAGCCGCTCGGCTGACCCACCCGCCCGGCCCGTTCGACCCGCGCCGACTCCCTTTCCGGTGCACTCGGATGGATCATCTGACGTGCCGCACAAGGGATTTGACTCTAGGTTCCGGTGCCAGGGGGTCAACCGAGCGGAAGGCTGTTTCTGGCATGGCTGGCAAATTCGAGTTAAATCGTCGCTTTCACTAAGGCTCGCCAGGAGCCTTCGATTTTACCCATCTCCGCAGGTCAGCGGGCTCACGGAGATGTTCGAAGGCCTCAGCTTTCACTCGCCTTCTCCGGTCTTCACCGCCGCCAGTTCCCCACTACATCCCCACCGAGGATGGCAACCCGACTCCTGTCAGGCACCGTCGACACTACGACGTGGACAGTTCTACGCACCAGGACCGAGTTGCTGAGAAGTGCCATCCGGTCGCGATTCCCAATCCTGGCTGGAGCGACGCTACTTCGCGATCCGCCATGACAGCACCGAACCATAGGAACAGTACCGGGCCGCGGGTACCAGCACTTCCCGCTTGCCACTCGATCCCGAGCAACTTCCCGCCCAATGTTGCCGGACTGCCCCCCATCACCCTTCACGGGCTGTGCCAAAGCACCGCCGGCCTCACCCACGCAGGCGGCGCCGAGCCCAAGGACATCTCCGACCAGCTCGGCCACTCCGGCATCCAGATCACCATGGACACCTACACCACCATCTTCGAGGAGGCTAAGCAGCCCCAGGCCGAAGCCGCCCTTGCCGTCGTCCCCCGCGCCGACCGACCCGCCTCCGAGGCCGCTGCGGAAGCGGCGCCGGACACTCAGCCCACCCCGGCCGAGGCTCCTGCACCCGTCCCGGCGCAGTCCACCCTGCCCCCCACGCCGACCACCGTGCCGACTCCGGCCCCGGTTCCCGCCCCGAGCAGCGGCGGGCGGCTCGCCGCGCTGCGCCGGGCCCGTGAGAAGAAGGCCGCGCTCGCGACCAAGGCCACCGAGCCCGCGCCCGTCTGAACCTCCCCCACGGGGCGGTGACCTCCACGGTCACCGCCCCGTCCGCGTGCCTGCCCGCCGCAGGTCCTACTCCGCGCCCGCCGCGGTCTCCCCCGGCTCGGGAAGGGCCAGGCGCCGGGACAGGTCGCGGTAGATGGTGGATTCGTACTCGCGCAGCTCTTCGAGGTAGGACCGCCATACGGTGTCGCGCTCCGGTCCTTGATGGGCGGTCGCCTGGTAGAACTCCTCCAGGTAACCGGTCATGAGCCGCCCCCAGCACTGGGTATTGCCCCACCATGCCCGCAAGATCTTCTCCAACGACTCAAGATCCACGAACTGTGCACAAGGCAGCACGGCCAGCTTGGCCACGGCCTGGCCGAGGTCAAAGCTACGGGCCTTCGCCAGGAGGTCAGGCAGGTACGGCGTGTAGTAGGCATCCGGACGGCGGTTGATCGCATCCGCCATGTTCAAGTAGTCCAGCCCGGTGAAGGCCTTCTCCAGCTCGGGAAGACGCTGCCGCAGTTCGGGGTAGGTGACCAGACCAAGGGCCTTGATCTCGACACCTGCGAGCGACTTCACCGGGTCTGCGCCCTTCTTCCCGATCTGCTCGATTCGGGACGCGAACAGCCCGCTCAAGGTCTCAGGCATGGCCTTCCAAAACGCCGAGAGGTTGCCCAGGCGGGCAAGTGCCGCAAGCTGTACGGCGGGCTCGACTTTGCCGAGCTTCTCCATCTGCTTGGCCACCGCCAGCTCGACCAAGCCCATGTCCCGGTCGGCGAAGCAGCGCAGGCACTCTGCCATCCGGTCCGCGAGTTGGTCGGCGGGCAACGCGATGCTGGCGTCGGCGATCTGGAGGACCGCGAACTTCGCGGCGAAGTCGACCACCTTGTTGCGGGCCGCCGGTCGGACCCGGTCGAAGTAGGTGTGGGTGAGGTGCCCGGTGTTCAGGACGAAGCCAGGGTCGGCGACGTGGGCGGCGAAGCTTGTCTGGACCTTGCG
Source organism: Kitasatospora sp. NPDC048715 (assembly GCF_043198905.1). Classification (NCBI taxonomy): domain Bacteria; kingdom Bacillati; phylum Actinomycetota; class Actinomycetes; order Kitasatosporales; family Streptomycetaceae; genus Kitasatospora; species Kitasatospora sp. NPDC048715. The sequence continues at coordinate 408,004 of NZ_JBICVH010000008.1, forward strand.
GCCCTGGCTCGGCGGGTGGATCAGCACAGCGTCCAGGGCCGCCACGAGGTGGGCGCGGGCGTACTCGGTGGTCGGCTCGTACAGCTCGCCGAGGGGCCGCAGGGACGGGTGGGCGCTCTGGTGGCGGTCTTCGCGCAGCCGGTCCAGCTGGACGTGCTGAGAACGGTCGATCAGCTCCAGCTTCAGCGCGGCGTCGAGGATGTCCCGCTCGACATCGAGCATCTTCTTCACGCCGTCTCGCCGCTGCTTCTCATCGGTGGCGGCAACAAGTTGCTGGGCCTTCTCCACCTCCTCGGCAAGGGCCCGGGCGTCCGACTCGCCGTCGTCGCTGAGAGCCTGCGCCTCGGCGATCAGGTCCGCGCAGACGGCGGTCCAGGTGAGAACGATCGCGGCGCGCGGGATGCCGGTGGCGTAGGCGCGGTGGGCGTCCTGAACCAGGGGGCGGACGTCGGGGTTGTGCACCCGGGTCAGGAGGTGTTCAAGGTCGATCACAGGTTGTTCGTCCTCCCCGCGCCCCGGACCGAGAGGCCGCGGGGCTCACCTCGGTGCGGAGCAGCTGCTCGTCGGCCGACGTCGAGTCGCCGGCGCGCTCACGGCCAGCAGCTTGCCAGATGTCCACTCGCCTACGCCATGTCCACTAGAAGTCCACTGGCGGGTGATTCTCGGCGTAGTGGCGGGCTGTCAGCGCACCCGGTGCTCTACAGTCCCAATCGAGGCTCTGGGGAATTCCCCCTGGTCAGAGCACCCATTTCGGTGACTCACCGTCGGTTTTGCACGGTGGGGCGGGTGGGACTCGAACCCACGAACAAGGGATTATGAGTCCTGCGACCGCTTTAACCGGGGTTCACTACCTTCCCCTGATTTTCCCTGTTTTCCCAGGTCAGAGGCCCTGGGGTCATCTTTGGCCGTCTCCGGCTTTCACTGGTTTTCACGGCCCTTCACTGGCGCCACGTCCACTCAATGTCCACTCGAAGACCGGCTTTCCGGGGGTGCGCCGGTCGCCCTGTGCGCCCACCTGCGACTGACGTCAAGTCAGAACACGCCACCACGAACGGGTGACGCATCCCTCGACGCCGCCGCGGATCCGGCAGCACCCACAACCGCTCCACCAGCGGTAACCCCGCCACGCCATCCAGAGCGGGCGACCTGAGCCGACGATGTCCTCGACCCCTCGCCCACCTCTGCCGATAGATCTCCGGTGCAGGCCACCGGGGTGGGACGCCGCCGGGCGAACCGTCAGGTTGCGCCCGGACCCCTGGCGGACCGGAGCAGCGCCTCCAGCTCAGACACCATGTACGGCGGTACCTCATAGCGGCCTCGCATGGCCCGCAGCCGCATGCGAAGGCGAAGGGTTTCACCCTCGAAGGCGAGGACCCTCTCGGTAAGTTCGTCGAGGCTCTTCTGCAGGTGACGCCCGTACCCAAGTGCTGTGGCGAGGTGCGCGAACTGCTCTGCGGCGTAAGCTTCCTGGCGGGCGAGCGTAGTGATTTCCTCCGGGGTGAACAGATCTTCAATGAACGAGGGGCAGTCCCCATAGGTAACGGACGTTACTTTCATGCGCGTGTGGTAGATGAGCTGCCTCACCATGCCGGCTTGCCACTCCTCCAGGTTGCGGCTGTGCCGGACACACTGCTGGATCGCTGCCGATAGCTGCTCGTGCGAGATCATGAACAACTGGCGCAGCACCTCACGTTGCCCCCGTTGCAGCATCTCCCGCTCCCATGCAAAGGGAAGGTTCCGAAGGGGCAAGTACCCATCCAGCGGCGCTGTCGGACCCTGCTCGGGTGGCATGAGGGGCTGTCCCGGCGGTGGGATCTCCGCTTCGGTCAGCGCCACATTCATCAGGTAGTCGATGGCCAGCATATGGAGCTCGGGGGCCAGTTCGACGGTCTCGACTATGTCGATGGCGATGTGCAGCAGAGCCAACGTGTCAGAGTTGGCGAGCCCACCGGAGGCCATGATGTCGAGGCTGGACCGATGGGCGGCGACCAACTCAGACCAGTTGCCGCCCTCCTCCGTGGCCCCGACCGTGTTGCAAGCCAGGCCGAAGACCCAGAACCTAGTCCACTGGGCGCCGATGGGCTCTCGCCCTCCCATCAGGTGGAACTGCCGCACATCGATCATTGCTCTTCCGCCTCCGCACGCAGTCGGCCAACCATGTCTGCGGCAATGCGCTCCGCTACGTGTGAAGGGAATCCACGGCCCTCCAACTCGGCAGCCACCCAACGCTCCTCAGCCGCACGCTGCTCGCTGGTCGAGTTACGCAACAACGGCAGATACTGCTCCAGTAGACGCAGGGCCTCCACCGCCAGCTCGGCACCGTCACCGTCCGGTGCCTCGGCCGAGCGGCGGAGCAGCGCCCGGATCCGCCTGGAGGCGCTCTCCTTGACGGCGTCCCCGAGGGCCTGTGTCAGGCCTGCCACGAAGGCACTCACCGTCGCGGCTACCAGCGCAGTGATGGCCGCCTCAGGGAGGAAGTTGCGGGCCACACTGTCAGACTGCGAGTAATCGGCCTGATCCGCGACCGCGTCGTAGAGATCCACGAAGAGCGATTCTGCATCCATGCCAGCCATAGTCTCAGCAACTTCCGCACCACCAAATCCAGTTGCGAGAATCCCCTGCAAGCGGACACGGCTCGGTGACCGAAACATGGTCCTCGCGATATGAGGGGGTGTGTCCAGTGAACGGTGTAACTCGGTTGGGTTGAGTTAGCGGCGGCCGGCGGAGAGTCGGCCGTCGAAGGCGATCTCGAAGGCGTTCAACG